>JBKECF010000083.1:0-1132 GCA_047974375.1 Lachnospirales bacterium | reverse complement strand
CACCTACCAATTTTTCTTAATGTCACTATTCCCTCTAAATTAAATAAACCACAAAATTGAATTTAGGGTAGTAAATCAAACAAATAAACTGGAATTTACTAAAAAAATTCTGCTTGATCGACTGGAACGCTTTTCTTCATGAACATGATGTCAATGAAAACTATAAAAGAAATTTTGACTGTATAGAAATTTTTTTGATGATTGTTTCCCACTTAAATCGAAAGTAATAACGGAAAAAAGATTAAACAATCCTTGGATATCTCAGGCAGTACTTAACTCTATAAGGACCAAAAATGATCTATATAAAGATTATAAAATAGGTGCAGTCACTGAGGCCCACTACAAACAGTACCGTAATATCCTAAATAACGCCATAAGACAAGCTAAAACATCTTACTATATAGCGCAATTCAGTAATTTAAAAAATGACACTCGTAAAATATGGAAAACTATCCACCAACTTTCCAATCAAAACCATAATAAGAGTACCACAAATAATATATCTTATAACAGGAAAAAACTCTCTGACCCCTTAGAAATTGCACAAGCCTTTAATGAATTTTACTCTAGCATTGCACCTAAATTAGATAATAGTCTACCACCTTCCACCGCGAATCCTCACAGCGTCCTTCAAGGTGACTATCTACATTCAATGGCAATTCCTCTAACCATTCAGCAAGATGTAATCACTGTCATAAATTCTCTTAAAAAAAAAAAACGTACATGAAATTCCTGTATCTATAATCGAAGCCAACAAAAAACAATTTGCAGTTCCCCTTACTTTACTCTTTAACAATTCTATCAATAATGGTAAATTTCCTCAACCCTTCAAACACGCAACGGTAGTTCCCATTCATAAGAAAGGTTCCAAAGATGAAATAAATAATTATAGACCTATTTCCCTATTAAATATATTTTATAAGATTTTTTAAAAGCTTATGAAAAAATTTCTTTTAAACTTTCTAGAAAGTAAAAAAAAAACATTCTAAATCCAAGTCAGTTTGGTTTTCGTTGCGGTCTAAGCACATTTGATGCCTTGAGAAATTTTTCTGAAGAAATTTGCAATAGTTTAGATAAAAAACATTCATTACTAAGCATCTTTATTGACTTCACTAAAGCCTTCCATACAGTC
>JBKECF010000060.1:0-20021 GCA_047974375.1 Lachnospirales bacterium | reverse complement strand
TATACCACTTTTATAAGGTAGCATCCAATCTAATAATAATAAATCTACTTTATTTTCTTCTAAATAGGATATTGTATCTCTACCATTAAAAGTAGTATCAACATAATAACCTTCTTTTTGAAGATATAACTTTAATATTTTACTCATATTTTCATCATCTTCAGCAATTAAAATTTTCATATTATTCTCCACCTATAAAAAAATATAGAATACAGAAATTTCCGGTATTACACCAAATCTTGCGGAAATATGCGTTGTACCAATTCCTGTATTTACGTATATTTTTGTATTTGAATTTATTTCATATAAACCACTTGTATATTTAGTAGCATGCGATGTTAATGACACAGCCTTTCTATTAATAGCAGGGATAAAAGGTATATTTATTTGTCCTCCGTGACTATGGCCACCTAATACTAAATTATAGTTGTATTCCTGAAAAAAATCAGCTATATCTGGTTCATGAGTTAGTATAATATTGTAATCCGATTCATATATCTTTGTAGAAGTAGGCATACTTGCATTGCCCAGCATACTATCATCTAACCCTGTAAATAATATTTTTTTATTTTTATCCGTTGTAACATACTCATTTTCATTTTTTAATACTATAAAACCAGATTGCTCCATAATATTTTTATAGTGTCTAGCGGCGCCTCCACCGTAGTCCCTGTTTCCCCATATAGCGATTTTATCATACTTTACATTAATTTTTTGCAACTCTCTAATAATATTTGCATCGTCGTTATATTTTCCATAATTATCATATAAGTCACCTGTAAACACAACTATATCCGGTTGCTGTTCATTAATACACTTTACAACTTTAGCAAAGTTTTCGTAAGTAAAATCTTCTTTTATGTGAACGTCACTAAATTGAACTACTTTTATATAATCATCTGTTTTTTCATTTAAATATATTCCCTTAGACCTAATACTGTAGAGCTCAATCTTAAAAGCGTAAAACATACAAATTCCTAATAGTAAAAAAAGTAATAAAGTGGATTTAAAAATAAATAATATAAATTTCATGTATTTCTTTCCTTTCGCAAAAATTATTTTTATTCATTATAAATAACTTTTGTGACATTCATGTTACAAAACAGAAAAAGGGCTGTCTTGAAAAGAAAAAGCTTGGTGCTTTGTAAAATATGGAAAACTTTAATAAAAAAAGTGAAAACCCATCACTCTTTTTGCATAACATAAAAGAGCTACAAAGTAATCGACCCTTCATAGCTCTTTTTCAAAATTATAATTTTTATATTTTTACCTTAAAGCAAAAAAATCAACTACATTATTATAACAAACATCTTCTACTATTTTTTTTAAATACATTTCATCACTAAAGTACTCATTACGTTCAACTAATTTACCTAAATAATCGCAAAATACCCTTCTATACAATTCATGCCTTGGGTAGCTTATAAAACTTCTGCTATCTGTTAACATTCCTATTGATAAAGATACAGGGTACAAGTTACCACAGCTCTCAAATTGTCTTTGTATTCCATAAACCTGATCATTAAACCACCAAGACGCACCTAGCTGCACTTTTCCTTTTATTCCACTTTCACAAAATGCAGCAGCTAAAATTGACCACGCCTCAATCTTTGTTCCATCTAAAGGGTAGAGTATAGTTTTTGGTAATAGGTCTTTCTTTGAAAGTTCATTTAATAATCTTCCTAGGCACTTTACAGATGAATTATCGTCAACACAATCAAATCCCGTAGACTTACCAATCTCCTCTACCTTCTTTGTATTTGTATTTAAATAAGTGCCTATGTGCAATTGCATAACAAAGGAATTTTTATTGTACATTTTTCCTATATCAAACAAAAAGGAACTTACATATTTATTTTCCTCTATTTGAGAAATTTCTTCATTATTACAAGCCTTTGCCCATATTGTTTCAATTTCTTCTTCCCTATAGTCTTCCCACTTAAAGTATGGTATTCCATTATCTGAAACAGAAGTCCCTAGGTCTTTAAAATATTTCAACCTAACATCTAATGCCTTTAACATATCTTTATAAGAAATAATTTTAACATCTGCACTTTTTGAAAGTTTCTCCATATAATCTTTAAAACTATTCTCCTTTAGAAACATTGCCATATCTGGTCTAAAGGCGCTTATTACTTTAGTTTTTAACTTATTTTCCTTAGTCAACAATTTATGATATTCCAATGTATCTATAGGATCTTCCGTTGTGGAAATTAATTTGACATTTGACTTATTAATACACCAATGTCTATTAATATTTTCTTTAACAATTATATCCTTAGTTTTTATATAAATTTCTTCTGCATTTTTTTCACAAAGAGGTTCATTAATACCAAAGTATCTTTTCAACTCCATAGCACACCATATATACAATGGGTTTCCTACCAGTAATGGCAATATCTCTGCAAATTTTAAAAATTTTGCATAGTAGCTGGCATCTCCAGTTATATATTTTTCACTAATTCCGAAAGTTCGCATTGCTCTCCATTTATAGTGATCACCTTTTAGCCATATTTCTCCTAAATCTTCAAATTGTTCATTTTCATACATCTCTTTAGGGTTCAAGTGGCAATGATAATCTATAATGGGCATTTTTTCTGCATATTTGTGGTATAACATACTCCCTGTTTTATTTGTCAAAAAAAGTTCTTCGTTAAATCCCTTATTCATAAATCCCCCTAAAATCCAATTAATGCACCACCATCAACAGGAATACAACTACCACTAATATATCTTGCAGCATTACTACATAGAAAAGCCGCACACATTCCTACGTCCATTGGATCTCCTACTTCATTTGCTGGAATTCTACCTAATATTTTATTTAGCCGTACTGGATCTGTATCTGTAGCTTTATGAAACATTGGTGTATCAATCCACCCTGGCGCAATGGCATTTACTGTTATTCCAAATTCAGCTAACTCAGCAGTAAGGGTATGAATTAAACCAAGATATCCAGCCTTTGCAGTTGCATACCCACTTACCATTGGTTGACCTATATAACTGGTCATAGATGCCTGAAAAATAATTCTACCGAATTTATCTTCTTTCATATAAGGAACTAATGCCTTAGTTAGAGCAAAAGCACCGACTAAATGGACATCTAAAACATCGGTATAATCCTCCACAGTCATATCCCAAATATATTTTTTACAATGATTTCCTGCATTATTTATAAGTATATTTATATTTCCATTTTCATTTATAACTTTTTTAACCATTGCTTCTGTTTTTTCTGTTTTAGTTATGTCAAAGTGATAGTACTTGGCATTATTAGAAAATTCTTCCAAGGCTTTTTTTCCTGTTTCCTCATTTTCATAACTTAGCACAATAACTTTAGCTCCAGAACTTATTAAACACCTTGTAATAGCCAGTCCCAAACCAGTTGCACCACCCGTTACTATAGCTGTTTTACCTGTTAAATCATAAAACTTATTTATATTAAACTCTTTAGTTTCTTTGTCTGTAAATTTAAACATTTTTTCTCCATTTCGAATTTGCATCATATAAAATGTATAAAAGTATTATTCACTTTATCAGTAAGAATTAGACCCCACCTCAATGCTGGCATCTGGCCGTTTACTACGTAAACTGCTCTGGTCATAAAGCTTTGCTTTATTGCTCGAGTCTGGTCGAAAGCTGTGCTTTCTGCTCGACTATGCAACCAAATATGCAACCAACTCGGTTATGCGGCCAAATTCGCCGCTCAGTGGGGGTACAAGCTCACACTGACGGATAGGTATATTGACTAAGTACAATTTTTTTTTAAGTCAACTTCCTTGTCTTGGTATTTATATGGAATAAAATATTCCCTGTGGCCTAATTCCTCAGCCTTTGTTAAGTTTCCTCTAGCTACTTCATAAGTTAAACTTAAAAGTTCATCAGTCATTTCATTTTGCGAAGATGCGCCACTTAAAACCTTACTTGCATCAAAATCCATATCATCAATCATATTTATAAAAGTATTATGATTACCTGTAATTTTTATACAAGGGCTAATGGCACTTCCTACAACATTACCTCTACCAGTAACTAAAAAAACAATATGTGCACCACAACTAATTAATGCCATTAATCCTTCATTATCATTTGGGTTTGTAATACCAAATTGCATAAAATATGGGTCTGGAGTACTATCCAAAAGCCACAGCCCATTGGAAGTAGGTGTACTAGACACTTTTAATACTCCCTCTATTGCTTTTGTCCCGCTTTTTATAAGAGCGCCCATACTTTTTTCCTCAATAGTTGACAGTCCTCCAGCAAAATTTCCTGGACTAACAGAATACTGATTTACCCCTCTGCAATAATCTAATGCTTTATCGTAGGTATATTGCAATTCTTGTTTAACTTTTTCAGAGCTGCCTCTACTTACTAGTAAACTATCTAAGCCTATAGCCTCAACTATTTCTTCAAAAATAGCTGTACCTCCAAAATCTACAAGTCTATCATATAAATGACCTACTACAACATTCCCTGCTAATCCACTTGTAAAATCGCTACCCCCACACTCTGCACCAATAATTAAATCTTTCATTGACATTTCTATTTTAGGGATTTTTTCCAGTTTAATTAACATTTCATTTACATACTTTTCTCCTAGTAAAATCGATTTTTTAGTTCCACCTTCATTTTGGATAAAAAGCCAATTTGCTTCTTTACCTTCCTTTAAAGCGATTTCATATAACCACTCCGGTTGTATATATTCACAACCCAAACCAATAGCCAAAACGCCACCAACATTAGGATGTTTAATTAAACTTATTAACATATTTACAGCGTATTGATTATCTGTACAACCATCAAAGCCAATAAGTTCTATATTATTGCTATTAAATCTATTTACAACATCTCTTGCAACTACTTCACTGCACTTTACAGTATTTATTACAATTATTTTATTTCTAATTCCTTTTTTGCCATTTTTTCTTTTGTACCCTAGCCAGGTATAAGTATCTAAATCCATTAGTACTCCTTATTCATATTTAATATCCTTTGGCGCACCAGTAATAGAATCCAAATGTTCCGACCTTGTGTCATACAAACTTTCGCAGACATGCAAGTGAACCCAACTACCTTTTTTTATATCCGTTGTACTTTTTGCAATTACAACTCCGTATTTTATAATGAACTCACCCTTTTTTATGTCTTCTAAAGCTATTTTATGACCATGGGGAATTTTTTCCATTGCATAAATATTTCCTTTTTTAAAATCCCCCACTAAGTTGGTTTCGCCCAAACCCAATTGGGTTAGTGCTGTTGCCACATTATCTTTAATATTTATTTGAAATGCACTTTGTTTTATCATAATATACCAAACACTTTAAATGCCTCAGTGGCTGACATACCACCCTCTATGGCTTTTCTTACAACTTTTTCCGCACGTGCTTTTTCCAAAGATTTTTCTATGCATTCATTGGCAACTTCTTTAGGTATAATAAGGACGCCGTCCATATCACCAAAAACAATATCCCCATTTTTAATTATTACTTTTCCTATTTCTATAGTGCACCTAAAGTCCACAACATTTGTTCGTATGGAAGAATCCTGTGCCCATCTAGCCTTTGCAAAAACAGGGAAATTTTGTGATAATACTTGTGGCGTATCCCTTGTATATCCGTCAAGTACAGCACCTACTGCTCCTCTTGTTTTGGCAGTAGCTGTTAATAATTCTCCCCAAAGAGCAGAATTCCTCGCTCCTGTAGCAATAAATACCTCATTTTTTTCTAGCTGATCCAAACTTTCAGTTAAAAGGCCAAATGGTTTTTTTTGCACTTCAAAGACGTCACATTCCAATACTGTACATGCTTTACCAGCAATTTTCATATCATCTTTTAAAGGTGATATGTCTGCAGGTAAAAACTGATGTGAGTAACCCAGCTGATCTAATATATCCCCAACTACCGGAGTGTATAATTTTTCCTTCATTATTTTAAAAAGTTCATCTTCATTTTGCCATGTATTCATCTTTTTCTCCTTGTAAAGTTATTTAGCCCCACCAACAGGCATTATTATATCTGGCATAGTCATTGTAAAAGCAGGCCAGAAAGTTACTACCAATAAAACTAAAATCATTACTATAAAAAAGGGGATAAGTTTTTTGCCTAACCTTTCAATAGGTACTTTGGAAATTGCCGAACCAATAAAAAGTGTAGAACCCACAGGCGGAGTTATTAAACCTATACCTAAATTTAATATCATAATACAACCAAATTGAACTGGATTAATTCCTATTTCTGTAGCAATAGGTAAAAGTATAGGAGTAAGAAGCAATATATTACAACTCATATCCATCATTGTTCCAAAAATAAGCATTATTACATTCATCATTAATAAAATTAGTATTTTATTTGTAGTTAAATCTAAAATAGCTGTTGCTATAATCGTTGGTACTTTTAAATATGTTAAGCACCAAGAAAACGCTGACGATGTTGCTATTAATATTAACACTATCGCTAATGTGTTTAGAGCATTTTCTAAAGTAGCCCAAAAATCTTTCAAAGAAAATTGCTTATAAATAAAAACACTACAAATCAATGCCCAAACAACTGCAATGGCAGCCGACTCTGTTGCCGTAAACATACCTATTACAACACCAACTACAACTATTACAACTGTAAAAAGCCCCCATATGGCATCAATAGCAGTTTTTAAAAAATGTCTTAGGTTAAAAGCTTCTCCACGAGGGTAGTCTTTTTTTACTGATATATAATAACTGTAAACCATTAATGCTATTCCTAATAAAATACCTGGGGCATAACCAGCTATAAAAGGTCTTCCTATGGAAACACTTCCTGCTACAGTTGCATAAATAACCATATTATGGCTAGGTGGAATTAATATTCCCTGAACCGATGATGCCATTGTAACGTTGGCAGCAAAATCATCATCATAACCTTCATCTACCATCATTGGTATTAATATTGTTCCTAGAGATGCACAATCTGCAGCTGATGAACCTGATATTCCGCCAAAAAACATAGATGCAACAATGTTAACCATAGCTAAACCACCATACATCCATCCAACTAAAGCATTAGATAATTTAATCAACCTATCCGATATTCCACCCTTACCCATTATCTCTCCAGCTATTATAAAAAAAGGAACTGCCATCAAAGAGAAGTTGAATATTCCTTTTACCATTAATTGTATTATTTGTCGTAAATCAAGACCCATGTATATCATTCCTAGAACTGATGAAATGCCAATGGCATAGGCTACAGGAAAGCTTAAAGCTATTAACAAAAAAAATGAAATTAATAATATTGCTATTGCTATATTAGGATCCATTACTACACCTCCCTATTTTTTAGAGAATTTTCATTGTAACCTTTAATGCTCTTACCTGCTAATTTTGCAACTAAGAGAAGAAAACGTTCACTTTGCATTAGTAGCATACATAGACCTGCAATAGGAACAGCCGCATATAAAACGCTATTTGGAACTCCCAATCCAGACATTCTGCTTTTTGTCATTAGCATAGTAAACTGATATCCGTATACAATCATAAATAAACTAAAGGCAAATATACATATATGTGATAATCCATGTAGAACCGACATAGCTTTTTCTCTTATAGAAATCGGAAATAAATATTGAATTAAGACAACTCTTATATGCCTGTCTGTTCTTATGGCTAAACTAGCACTAATAAGTGCCATATAAACCATACAAAGCAAAATTGACTGTTCGCCCCACCTAGGTGTTTTTGATAATACATATCGGCAAAAAACAACATAGGCGGTAATACCTATTGATGCTACAAAAATCAACTTACATAGGGACATAAATAACCAATATATTCCGTCATAAAACTTCTTCACACTCACCATTCCTTTTCCTTAATCTCTTTTATAAAAAAACAAAACTATTGTCAACTGCTATTGTTGAATAGCTACTATTTTGTCCAACAAATCTTCAATACCCATTGAGTAATTAGCCCATACATCTTTACATGCTTCTTGCGCCTTAGCCTTATCTTCCTCTGGGCATTCAATAATTGTCACGTTTTCCGCATCTAATTTATTTTTTAATTCTAATTCCTCTTGTTCAATTTGAGTTTTATTCCACTCAGATGCCTTTTTGCCAGCTTCCCTTAATATCCCTTGGTCTTCGACACTTAATTCATTCCATTTTGCTTCCGCCATTAAAATTATCCCTGGGCTATATGTATGTGCATCTAATAAATAATAAGGTGCTACTTCATAAAATTTATTGCTATAATAGCCTGGATATCCATTTTCTGCACCGTCAACTACACCAGTTTGCAAAGAACTATAAAGCTCACTATAAGATATAGGAGTAGGCTCAGCTCCTAAAGCAGACATAGTATCCATCATCAAAGTTGTTTCCGGAACACGAATTTTCATGCCATTTATATCCGCAAGGCTTTTTATCTCTTTAGATGTAAAAATATTTCTCGCACCTTCATCAGTATATGAAATCCCAACCATACCTGCACCAACTTCTATCCCCTCTGTTAAAAAGCTCTGACCAATTTCCTCATTTTCAAGAACTTTCCACATATTCTCTCTGCTTGTAAAAACATAGGGCAATCCAAATAAATTTAGTTTTTTATAGCCATAATCAGATAAACTATTAGTATTTCCTCTATAAAAGTCTACAGCTCCACCGCCCATTTGTAATGCATTGAGGCAAGTTACCTCATCTCCTAGAGTTGAAGATGTATTCACGTCTATCTTAATTCTTCCATTAGACATTTCTTCTACATACTCCGAAAATTTGTACCCCACTTTAGCGTTAATATTATCGTCACTATTTAGTTCAGCATATTTAAATACATATTCTGGTACACTTTCTGAATCATTATCAGCTTGTTCTTCTTGAGTTGACGTTTCATTATTTGACACTTCATCACCAGCACCACCGCAACTAACTAATCCCATTACTAGCACTGATGAAATTAATAAAGAAATAATTTTTTTCATTTTAACCTCCCAAATATAATTTACATTTTTTATATTTTCAAAGCCTTCTTTTCATATTGTTCAAGAAGACTTTTAAAAATCACATCTACACCTATGTCTACAATTTCTTCCGATGGACTATTATTTTTAACAAGCAGATCCGACATAGTTTCTAAGGCTTTATAGCACTGTTCATAAGGTCTTTTATCAATAATCGCTGTTATTACTCCCTCTTTCATAAATTTAATTGAATGACTAAAAATCCCATTACCTATAACAGGTATTTTTTGGGACATACCGTTTTTAATTATCCCTTGGGAAAGAGCGACAGTGGAACGCGAATTAACAGAACAACACCCAACTATATTATTATTTTTAAGGGCTCTTGTAATTATTTTTTCCGATTCCTCTTCTATCTTCCAAAAATATTCCACCATTAATCTATTACCTATCCCCATTTCATTAAAATACTCTAAAAGTGAATTTACAATTTCATAATGGTTAGAATAATTCCTATCTCCACCACAAACTAAAATTTGACCATCCATTCTATGAATTGTCTTAACTAACAATTCCCCTGTTAACCGTCCTATAATTCTACTATCAGGCTTAATACAACAAATCCTACTTGAATCTTTAAAGTCACAATCAATTAATATAACAGGTATTCCCTTATGACACACCCTTGAAATAGCCTCTTTATAATGTTCTTCCGGATATCCAACTGTAATTAATCCACTAATGGAACTTAAATCGACTAGACCAAGAGTTTTAGAAAAATTGCTATATTCATATTTAACTATATTTAAATTATAGTCTGATGCTATAGATTGAAAATCCTCCACGGCTCTCCACATGTAGTCGTAATAATAAATTGATCTGTCGTCTTTTCTCGGTAAAACCACAGCAATATTTCTAATTTCTCTTTTTAAATTTCTAGCTAATATATTTGGCTTATACCCTAAGTTATTGGCAACTTCTAATATATGATCTCTATTTTTTTTAGTAATACCTGATTTGCTGTTTATTGCTAAATGAACACTACCGACAGAAACACCTGCCTCTCTGGCAACATCCTTTATTGTTACTTTAGCCATAGGTACGCCCTTTCTAAAACGTTTTATTTTTTATACTATCTTTTCAAATAAATATTAACACTACCTATTTTTTTAGTCAATTAAAATACTATTATACTGCCTATTTTTGTACAACCATACAATTTCACAACATTTATTTTGTATATTTTTACACAAATTCCAATATTTTATGAAACGTTTTATTTTTTTACTTTACAAAGATTTTTTACATATTATAATTAAGTAAACCCAAAAGGAGGAACTATATGAATAAAACATTTACTATAGAAACCTTACTAACAGAAAAAATATACAGAACTTATATAAAATTCCATGTATACAATAGAAATAAGGACTGGCTACTAATCCCTATTTTAAGTTTTGTTATTTTAATTTTTGCCTTAATTAATCTTTTTACAAACAGTCCTATACTAGCATTTATTTTCATAATACTTGCTATATATTTGCTCCTAAGTCGCTTTTTAAGATTTTATATAAGTGTTAATAGAATTTGCAAACAATTCAACTTATCCAGTGCTCCTAAATACTTTTATACATTAGAATTTTGCGGTGAAAATCTTTTAGTTTTTAGCAAAACAGAAAATACAGAATATCCTCTTAATAAAATTTTTCATATCTATATTTTTAATAATATTCTGTACATTTATATAAATAAAAACAGTGCTTTTATTGCACCATTAAATGAGTTTTCTCAGAATGAAAAAGAAAACTTAATTCAGCTAATTAGCAACAATATTAATACTGATAAAATCACATTTGTAGATCAAAGGAGATAGTATGAAAATTATAGAATTTGAATCATGGTGGGTAAGTAGAGATAAGTGCCTTTTTGATGAAAAACGCCAAGGTGGCGCAAAAATGAATTGGGATGTAATTGTTATAAGAATAGGAACAGATCTTGGCATTGACGGTTACGCAACATGCCTTGCAGCCAGAAGTGGCGGAGTTACAGAAAATTATTTATACGACAATATTGCACCTGTAATTATGGGACGTGACCCCCACGACAGGGAAGCTATTTGGCATGAACTTTGGACTGTTGACAGACATTTAACATTTTTCCCAGTATATTTACCTGGCCCTATAGATGTAGCATTGTGGGATATATGTGCCAAAGAAGCCAATCTACCATTATATAAATACATTGGTGCTTATAGAGCATCACTGCCTGTTTATGCAAGTGGTAACTTTCATCCTGAAATCGAAGACTATGTTAAAGAAGCACTGCTATATAAAAGTAAAGGCATAAAGGCATACAAGGCACACCCCTCAGGACCTGTTGACTTCGACATGGAAGTACACAAGGCATTGCGCGAAGCCCTTGGAGAAAACTACACATTACTTACTGACCCTGTGGCAGACTACACCATGGGCGATGCCGTTAAAGTCGGTAGACAATTAGAAGCATTAAACTTCAAATGGTTTGAAGAGCCTTTTAGAGATTTCGAACTATACAAATACACAGAGTTATGCAAAACCCTGGACATTCCCATAGCAGCAACGGAAACAACTAGGGGAGCTCACTGGGGAGTTGCACAAGCTATATACAACCGAAGTGCCGATATTGTAAGAGCTGACGTTAGTTGGAAAGATGGCATAACAGGTACTTTGAAAATCGCTCATTTAGCTGATGCCTTTGGCATTAATTGTGAGATACATACTACTACTATGAATTATATGGACATTGTAAACCTACACGTAAGTTGTTCTATTAAAAATTGTGAATATTTCGAATACTTCGTACCTGAAAAAAATTATCAACTGCCAATGAAAGGTATGTTGCCTATTAAAAATGGAGTAATTACCGTTCCAAATAAACCTGGAATTGGTGTTGAACTTGATTGGGACTTAATTAACTCTCTATGCCATAACCATAAAAAAATAAATATAAGTGCCATTGAATAACACCAATAGTCCAATTAAAAAATCCCAATATAGACTCATACAAGCCTATTATTGGGATTTCTCTATATATTTTCTCGAAACTTTAAAAATTCGTCAAGTATTACACAATTCTTTCAAAAACAAATATATTTTTATTGGATAAATCATCTCTATAAAAATAACCTAGCCTATTGAATTTTTTTATTTCTTCAATATCTTCGATTTTATGTTCCGCTAAAAATCGTAACATTTCACCACGTGCCATTTTAGCATATGTTCCTTTAGTAACTAATTTATCATTTACGTTTTCCACAAAATTTATTGTAATGAAAACATCATTAGGTTGTAAATACTTTTCTATGGTTTTCGAGTATTCTTTAGAAGCTAGGTTTATAATAACATTATCCTCATCTACTATACTCCTGTATAAGCTATTCGCCCAAAAACTATATAAATTGCTGCAATTCTTTATTTTTATTTTACTTTGCATTTCTAATCTATAAGGTGTTACCCTATCCATTGGTTTTAATACTCCATAAAATCCCGACAATATCCTTAAATTTTTTTCTATATAAGCAAATTCATCTTTTTCAAAAACAGAAGGAGAAATATATTGATATTGTAAGCCTTCATATGCTAAAACAGCGGGCGTATTAGCTTTATCCAACTCCATATCTTGAAACCTTTTGTAATTTAAGTCTGCAATAGACTCGTTACAGTTCCATACTTTTTTCATCTCTAGATAACTTAAATTCTTTATTACTTTTAATAACTCTATTGTCTTTTTAATTAAACTAGGTGTATTTTGCGCCACTATAAAATCTGTGTCTGTATTCATTTTTTTTGCTGGCGAAATTATTATTTTCATTGTACCACCTTATTTACATAAACTAATCGTTCTACTACCATTTTCCCCACTATACCAATTACCATTCCACTTATTGTCCCAGATAATATAAGTATAGGTATATAATAATAAAGGTTAATATTTGAAAAAATAATCATAGCTATAACTATCTGCCCTATATTAAAAAACACACCTCCAGCACAACTTACTCCTACTTCTGTAAAAATATTTATTTTTTTTAACCCATACATTACTAGCAAACTTAACATACTTCCTCCCAAACTAAGGGATAAAGAAACAAAGTTCCCGAATAAAATTGAAATTAGCAATACTTTTGCCAAAGAAATATATAAGCAGTATTTCACATTAAATAAATATAATACAATAATAATAACCAAGTTAGATAGACCAATTTTTATCCCTGGTAATGGAATAATAGGAGGTATCAATCTTTCTATATAACTTAATAACAAGGAAAGAGATACTAGTATGGCAATTGTCGTCAAACTTCTTATTTTCATTAACTAACCACCCCATCTAATTCACTTTCATTTTCAATACTACCTTCTATTTCAATTAAAACTTTATTTGGCAAACATAAAATAGTTTCATTTACTTTACTTATACTTCCTTGGCTAACACAAAGCCCATCTTTACAATTGGCATCTTCTACCATTACCACTCCATCTAGTACTTTTATTTCATTATAATATCCATCTTCATTCACAGTATAAACCACATCGTCGCTAAGATTAAAACTTTTTAAAATATTATTCTCATAATATATATTTACAACTGTTTCCTCAACCTTTATAGAAGTTAGAGCAAACACACCTAGTAATGTAAAGGAGCTCAAAATAAAAAACACAGCAAGTATTATATCATTTTTACTTATGTATCTAGACATATTACACATTAATATTATTTTTAATTTCGTCAACTATATTACTTTTCGCGAAATTGTAACATTGAAAAATCCCATTTTTTATTGCCAAGGCATCTGAACTTCCATGAGCCTTAACTACTAAAGAATTCAAGCCTAAAAAAGGAGCCCCTCCCACTTCTCTATAGTCTGTCTTTTTCTTTAATTTTTTAAATGCGGATAAAGAAAGTAGTCCCCCAACTTTACTAATTAAACTAGAACTAATTTCACTTTTTATTTGCCCTGATATAAATTTTCCTGTCCCCTCGTATAACTTTAGAGCAATATTCCCTACAAAACCATCGCATACTACTACATCTGCTACTCCCAAAGGCAAATCTCTAGCTTCAACATTCCCAACAAAGTTTATATTACTTCCACTTAATAACGGAAATGTTTCTTTAGTAAGTTGATTTCCTTTTTCTTCTTCCGTCCCTACATTTAAAAGACCAACTGTTGGATTTTTAACTCCAACTACTTTTTCCATATATAAAGAACCTATAATGCCAAATTGATTTAAATATTCAGCCTTACAATCTACATTTGCTCCAGCATCCAACAATAACACATGTTTATTTCCTGCCGGCAATAAAGTTGTAAGGACTGGTCTTTTTACGCCCTTTATTCTACCTACAATCATAGTTGCACCAGCAAGCAAAGCCCCTGTACTACCTGCTGAAATAAAAGCATCCGCTTTTCCCTCTTTTACTAAATTCATACCAACTACCATAGAGGAGTCTTTCTTCCCCTTTATGGCAGCAGTGGGAGATTCACAATTCTCAATTGTTTCTGTTGTGTACACAACTTCTACTTGCTCCGTGTTAAATTCGTATTTATTTAATTCACTAGTTATTTTTTTTTCGTCCCCTAATAATGTTACTTTTATTTCTTTATTAACTAGAGAATCTATTGCACCCTTTACTATATCTACAGGCGCATTATCTCCACCCATACAATCAACTGCTATATTTATAATTTTCATATACACCTCGACACAAACATTCAAACCTATTTTTCTGAATTTTGCTTTCAACAAAACCAATGGCTTCGCCTTTGCCCGCCGTTCATCGCGGTTTTTATAGGTAAAAATAAGGTGTACATTATTTAATTAAAAACAATGTACACCTATTTTACTATCCTACCTTTACTACTTCCCTTTTGTTGTATGAACCACAAAATCTGCAAGCTCTATGAGGTTGCATAAATTCACCACATTTAGGACAACTAGTTAAGTTAGGCATATTAATTTTCCAACTTTGTGCACGTCTTTTATTTCTCTTTGATTTAGACATTTTACCTTTTGGACAAATTGACATGTCTTACACCTCCTTTATTTTAAAAGATCTTTTAGCCCAGCTAGTCGCGGGTCAATATCCGCCTTACAATCACAATCCGATAGATTAAGATTTGTTCCACACTGTACACAAAGACCTTTACAATCATCTTTACATACTACTTTTAGCGGTATATTTAATAATATATTTGAAAGAATAACAGAATAAATGTCAATTTCATGTCCTGAAAAATAATTTATTTCTGCGTCATCAATATATTGGCTATCATTTACAAGGTTATCATTAGAAAAACATTCTTCGACAGGACCTCCTATGGTTAAACTTACATTTTCCAAACAACTGTTACATTCAAACTGAACTTCACAAGTAAAATTACCTACTAAATTATAATTTTTACCATTTTGAACAATTTTTCCAGTAAAATCAACAATAGTGCTTTCCTGTAAAAAACCATATCCATCAGGTAAATCAAATTTTTCAGAAAAAGATATGTTTTTATCTTTAACATTTTTTAAATTTTCAACACTGATTTTTATCATTTTATTAATGCATCTCCTTTAAACTACCTTGTCCAAATATGAATTATACCTATTTACCTACTGTTTGTCAAACATTTTCTTCTTATTTTTAAAATGCGGTGAATCTCCCCATTTATTGTACCCAATTTCTTCGCCAATACCATCTATTCTACCAGCTAAACACTGCTTACAATCATCAGAGGCGTCTTCTAAACATGGCTTTCCATCATATAGCTGATAATTTTTTTTAAATTTATCTACTGTTATAATTGGCATGAGAATATTTGCACCTGCCAAAAGTCCCTTTTCACGCCCTTTCGGGTCTAAAGTTTGCAATGCCGTAGTTGATGCAATATTAATATCTTTTAAGTATAATCTTGTTAAAGCTATCATTTTTAAACTTTTATTTAATCTATTATTTTTATCTTTCGCTGTATTTCTACTAGACCTTATTACTTCTTTACCTAATGGCGTGGCTTCACTTACAACATAGGGTCCCATTCCTATCATATCTAGGTCCATATCTTTAAAGAAAATAATATCATTTACTAAATCCATTTCTTTTTGTTCTGGAATTCCTATCATAACGCCACTGCCGACTTGATAACCAATTTCTTTTAAAGATTTTAATGCATTTAGCCTAGTTTTAAAATTATGATTTAAGTCATTGGGATGAATTTTATTGTACAACTCTTCATTAGTAGTTTCAATTCTTAATAAATATCTATGAGCCCCAGCATCGAACCATTTTTTATAAGTTTCCTTAGTTTGCTCACCTAATGATAGAGTTATACCTAGCTCATTATTACTCATTTTCTTTATTTTCATTAAAACATCTTCAATAAATTCAACAAATTCAACGTCGCTACGCTCACCACTTTGTAATGTTATTGAGCCATAATTATTTTTATAAGCCCATTGCGCACGTTCTAATATTTCCTCTAAGTTTGTACTATATCGTGAAATATTACTACTTTTTCTTATTCCACAATACAAACAATCTTTTACACATATATTTGATATTTCTATAAGACCTCTATAATATACTTCTCGGCCAACATGCTCAAGCTTTATTTTATAGGCTTCTTTAAACAGCTCCGCATCATCTTCTATTTTCATTAGGTAAAGCATATCCTCTTTACTCAGGTTTTTATAATCCACACTCATGTTCACCTCTAATCATTTCTATACTTCTATCTAGCATATTATTTGCAAAAGCCAAAAATACACCGTAGTTTATAATGGGTATATTATTTTTTTTGCATACTTCTATTCTAGACTTTACCTCCCTTGTTGTCATCATACAACCACCACAATGAATTACTAAGTCATAATTCATTGTTTTAGGGAAATCTCTTCCATTAAAAAAATTAAATTCAATTTCTTGACCTGTTATTTTTTTTAACAATTTTGGTATTTTAACACTTCCAATATCTTCATGATTTTTCGTATGAGTACAACTTTCTAAAATTAAAACTTTGCTTCCATCTTTTAAAAAATTAATGGCATAAGTGCCTTGTACACTTTCTTCTAAAAAACCATTTTGCTTTGCTAGTAATATGGAAAAAGACGTAATTTTCATTCTTCCATTTACAATTTTATCTACTTCATTAAACACCTGCGAATCTGTAACTATTATTTTAGCCTTTATATTATTTATCGTACTATCTAAAGTTTCTAACGTAGTAGTTATGCACACAATATTACGGTCTAAACACTCCCTAATTAACCTTACTTGAGGAGCTATAAGCCTTCCTTTTGGTGACTCGCTATCTATTGGTATTACTAATATAATACTTTCCCTAGGCTCAACTATATCCTTTAGTAAAAAATTATCACTTTCTTCTCTATCCATTTCTTTTCCTATGGCATTTTTTAATTGAAGTAAATTACTATCCCCATTTATTAAAATTGCTTTTATTTTTTTAGCCTTAAGAATTTCATCATCATTTAGTAAATCCACTTTAGTTATAACCGTAATACAAGGAATATTTCGCTCTTTAAAAATTTTTGTAATATTCTCATATTCTTTATGAGAATATTTCTTAAAATCAATGCAATAAATAGCAATATCCGTTCTACTTATTGCCGCCATAGTTCTTTCCATTCTTTTTTCGCCTAAGACACTACCATCATTTAAGCCAGCAGTGTCCATTAGTACAATTGGTCCATAGGGAATTAATTCCATCGATTTACTATGAACGTCTGTAGTTGTACCCTTCACCTCTGAAACAATTGATGTGTCTGTTCCAAGAATTTTATTAAATAAAGTTGATTTACCTGCATTAGTTTCACCGTAAATACATACATGTTTTCGCAAACTTTGTGGCGTTTTCTCCATAAAATCCCCTTATACAAACAAATCTCTTTTACCAGCCTTCATTTCCTCTATATAACTTAAAACCAGCTTTTTAACTTTGTTATTACCTATGTTCTCTATATTTTTATCAATTAATTTATATGCTAGGTCAGCAAATTTTTCATCGCCATAATCTAAGGTATATTCCATTAAAGTTAATATCCCATTAGGTAGACAGACATTTTTTATATTTCCGCTTTTCGCCAAAGACATAAATCTATCGCCTGTTCTACCACTTCTATAGCAAGCTGTACAAAAGCTTGGGAGCAGACCCTGTTCCATCAACCAATAAGCCACCTCTAGTTGAGTTCTTTCATCTGCTACTTCAAATTGCTTATTTTTTTCTTCACTTTTTTTATAAGCTCCCACGCCTACTTTTGACCCACCACTTACTTGAGTTATTCCCAATTCAAAAAGCTTTAATCGCATTTCTTCAGATTCACGAGTAGAAATAATAATCCCCGTATAAGGAATTGCTACACGTATAATAGCTGCCAATTTTAAAAACAGCTTATCTTCAACACTGTATTTGTATTTACTTTCCACCATACCCTTCGCCTTGCGTATTCTAGGCATTGATACAGTATGAAAACCAACTCCAAATTTATTTTCCAACTCCTCATTATGTAGCATTAAAGCTAAAACCTCGAAATTCGGTTCATATAGTCCAAAAAGAACACCTCCGCCTACATCATCAATACCCGCCTCCATAGCTCTATGAAAAGCCGTAGTATGGTAGTCATAATTTTTTTTCGGTCCTGCTATGTGAAATTTATCGTAGCTTTCTCTATGGTATGTTTCTTGAAATAATATATATGTACCTATTTCTGCATCTTTTAGCATTTTAAATTCTTCAACAGAAGTTGCTGCAATATTTACATTTAATCTACGAATATTACCATTTTTAAATTTCATCGAATAAATTGTTTTTATAGATTCAATTACATACTCTATAGGACAATTTTCCGGATCTTCACCAGCTTCCAAAGCTAATCTTTTATGACCATTTTCTACTAAAACTTTAACTTCATCTTTTAGTTCTTCTGCAGTTAATTTTCTACGTTTAGTTTCATTACAACTTTTAAATCCACAGTAATCGCAGGTATTAACACAATAGTCACTTATATAAATAGGTGCAAACATAACAATCCTATCACCATAAATATCCTTTTTGGTTTTTTTAGCAATTTTAAAAATCTCTTCAATTACACTTTCATCTTCACAATTTAAAAGAGCAGCCACCTCTTTATGATTTAAGCCCTTAAAATCATTTGCCTTTTCTAATATTTCATTAAAATTCACTTCCGAAACATCTGCGTTTAATAACTCATTAATATAGTCTTCCTTTATAAAATCTGTTGAATAATTCATTTTACACCCCTTTAATTAATATTATAGTTCTTTTTTAGTTATTGCCGTTTTTACATTTACATGGTCAATTTTTCCTATTTTTCCTGTTAATGCATTTATTTCATCTACTGTTCCCAATACCGTAAGCCCTATTACTGCAATTCCTTCATCTTCAAAAGGAATTCCCATTCTGCCTTTAATTATATTTCTGTATTGACTAACTATTTTATTAAATTCTTCCTGTGTTTCAGTTGGTCCATCTAGCACAATACTAATCATTGCAATTTTTTTCATATCTTTCTCCTCACTTATTAATATTTTGTAAAAGGGTGCAAAAAATCATCTACCCTTCCAAATTAGACTTCTTTTTTGTCAGGGTAATGAAATTTAAAACCTCACGATTTTATGATTAACTCTTATCACAAAATAATGACCTATATAACATTAAAACTATATATTATCTTTTCAAAATAATCTTTATTCGGACCAGTTATAGGTTGATCAAAATCCTTTCTATTTATTGCATTTGGAACATATTGGGGCTCTATAGCAAATCCACCATGTTGGACGCCTCTGCCCTCATCAAATTTAATGTCCCAATCTCCATTAAATGAATAAATTACAACTGCTGGATAAGTAGTTTCTATCTCCATAGTTCTACCACTTTTATTATGCTCTAGTATTAATTTATTTTCTTTATTTTTATCAAATACAAAACAACTGTCATAACCCTTATGGGTTAATAAATTCGGATGTGTTTTTTCTTTAATATCTCCCACTAGTTTTTTCTCTCTAAAATCAAAATCCGTTCCATCCACTTTA
>JBKECF010000052.1:0-183358 GCA_047974375.1 Lachnospirales bacterium | reverse complement strand
GAATCCATTGGAACAACCGTGGTTGTAAATCCATAGTCTGGCGGTGCATTAGTCGTGTGGAGCGTACCGATCACGTCTGCCACTCTCGCACTGTGAACGAGTTGCTCTTACAGGAAATTGTACTAAAAGCCATCAATCAGACCCTCTGCGACAAAGAAAATTTTATCAACACATTGCAAGAAAATATCGCCAAAGCAGTACGAGCCTGTGATGCTACCTCGGCAGATGGTATCGATGAAAGACTCAATGAATTGCAACATGAACTACTTAAAAAAGCGAATAAAAAAGAGGAATATGACACCGTTGCTGATGAAATATTCCGCCTTAAAGAACTTAAAAAGCAATCTGAAACCGATACTGTCACACGTGACGAAAAGTTAAACCGCATTACAGATTTACAGGATTTTATTGCTTCTCAACCTACTGAAATAATCGAGTTTGATGAGCAACTGGTGAAGAGGCTGATAGGGAAGATTACTGTTTTTGAGGATAGGTTTTCGGTTGAGTTTAGGTCGGGATTAAATATGGAGATTTAGGGAAAGTTTACAAGGGCGTACTCATTTAGCAACCTCTACGGTAGCTATGCTCTTGTAAACTAATCTTTAGGGTTGATCTTTCCTTTAGTGACCAAGACTACCGCAATACTCGCCACACCTCCAGCTATTGAAAGCAATCCTTTTCCTGTTTTCTTAATTGTTTCTACGTGCTGATTTCTGCACGATTCACAATAACGATGTGTGTATCCTTCTGGAAGCACTTTTTTACACTTCTTACTTATACAAATCTTATTTTCCATCAGATTTTTTCCTCCAACATCTCCAAACTCTCCATACAAGGAAGGTCTTCTATTTTCTTCACAATATCAGGAACTGTTTTTGTCCAGTAATTCTCAGGCGAGGAATCAATCAAATCAAGACGTTCTACCAATCCATATGTATCCAAATAAGCTTTCTGAATGTATTCAGCATAGTATTGCAGACTTTTCTTTGATGCAGCTTCTTCTCCCATTTCCTGATATGCTACTGCCTCTGTTAAAGATACCATATTTACCGCATTAAGACTTTCGCGGATTTCAATCATTCTTTGATTGATTTTATCAGGTGTTGCACCAGAAATTATTTTTCCGAAAAAAGATTCTGGTTGCTCTTTAACAAACGTTAAGTTAGCACTTTGGCTCTGCATTAACAAATTCCTACTATCTTCTGCATCTAAAGCAATTCTCAATAATGCCGTTGCTTTTAATTCCGAGTTTTTAATTTCCATCGCCTGTAATAACTTTTGTTGACAACTGTATGCCGTTGCAAGTCTATCATATTCCTGCCCTTGTCGGACTTCTTCAATTGCAATCTGAACTATCTGGATTTGCTCAGCAATCTGAGCCATCTGCATTTGCGTAGCATAACTAGTTATAGTTTGTGATATAGCAGGTGACAAGTTTACACTTTGAAGAGATACCGTGGACACAATTTTATTGGTTTCTGGATTGACAAGATTAGCCATTAAAGAGCCATCTTTTTTTGTCATAAGTTTCAATGCACCGCTTGCAAGCTTGGACTTTTGGTCATTGGTAAGGATTGCTTGTAGGGTTTGCTCGGGTACGCTTGCTTTAACCAAATTGATAAATGATGGTGTTGTATATAGCATCTGTTCAATTTTCACAAACGCTTCCTTTGCACACTTGACCAGAGGCCGTGCTATAGTCGGCACATCTAAGAAACATTCTAATATGTTATCGCTATACTCAGTGGCATCAATGATTTCTACATCGTCTGGTAATATATAAATAGATTCATCCATAAGATACACCTCCTTAACATTAATCTTGTATCGAAAAACTGTTGCCATTATAGGCTATGTAAATTCTGCGAATTGTCCTGTTATCCAACCCGCACACTCAAAAATCCCGTTATCCAATCCACAGTCACAACTATCCCCCAAAACATCCATATCGAACACTCAAATTTGCGTTATCCAATCCACAGCCTAAACTATGGCTATTTTGGGGGTAGATATTTTGGAGCGAACTGTAATTTCTCAAAGCTTCACTTGCTTAGCAAAATTACTAAACCCATAAAACAAAGGCTTTCCCGTTCTTTATTTCTCCACCCTCGACATCAACACCACACACTCGACATGGCTCGAGAGGATAGCAAGTACGTCAAATGCATACCCTTGTTTATGGGAACATATCCACTGATTTTTAACGGTGTTGGGAAATATATCAACATTCTACCCACTAAATGCGTTCAAGCATTTTTGCTAATTTCCTTGCTTCTTCAACCTGTAATGAGTCTTTCCCATATCTTGTTTCTATATCCTCAATTCTTGCTTGAATAGAAATATATTCACCATTAGGACTCGTAATCATATCAACATAATTTAATAACCAAAGTTCTGCTGATGAATATTCTTCTTGAGGTACCCCATGAAAATATATTTCTTTCCAAAACTTATATCCTTGCTCCTTTAATACTTCTCCACCCCTATGAGCATGTTCTTCCTGTGTTTTACAAAATTCATAACCAATATCATGTAGCATCCCTAATATAAATGCTTCATCTGGATTAAAACTGTATATTTTTGTTTTTCCTTCTACTATTTCTTTCATTTTTTTTGCAACCGAAAAGCTATGTTTTAACCTATCGTTAGTCATCTGCACATAATCACCCCATTCTCTTTTCTCCAGTATTATAAAAGTTTATTACATCATCTATACGCTTTTTTTGAGATTCAGCCATTGGATATTTTTTAACATCTACAATCGGTATCCACGCATATGCACTAGACTCCTCATCAATAATAATATCACTACTTTTAGATGTACCAAAATAAACGATAGTAAATTCTCTTCTCACTTCTCCATCCGAATATTCAATTCTTATATTAGGATCTGTATAGGTTCCAATAATATCTTTCACCTCAACTTCTAGACCTGTTTCCTCTTGTACTTCACGAATTGCACAATCAACAAGACTTTCATTTAATTCCATAGTTCCGCCCGGGAGCGTCCATTTTCCATTATCCGAACGTCTTAACATAAGAATTCTATTATCATCAATTATTGCTACCGCTGCTGCAGGTTTCATAGAATTTGCATTAGGCATATCTACTTCATGTGCATAATCTGTTCTTATAGTTTTTAGCCCTTCCTTATACCATTCATTGACAACATCATTAATTTCAACAAGTTGCTTATCATTTATTGATGGAACCTTAATAAATAAAATTCTTGTTCCTTTTTTAGATTTTTGTGCATATATAACATTTTTTTCAATGCAATAAAAATCACCTTTTTTAAATTCAAATTCCTCACCTGTTGAAACATCCATATATTTGGTCCATCCTGAAATCATATACTGGTATTCAAATGCGTCTGTATGAAAATGGACATCCTCTGTAGTGTAAGTATCATAGTCAGTAATACCTATTTCTAAATGCTCATCTTTAATAAATTCTAACTCTTGGGGACGTTTAAGATTGCCCACTAAATACTGTCTCGTTATACCTTTAAGTACTTCTTCTATATCTTTACTTTTTATTGCAATAATTTTACTCATCAACAATTCCTCCAATATTATAAAAAGAATAATTCAAAATATTCTTCATTGTCATTAATTAATGAATTTAGATACTCAAAATTATATCTATAATTCATCCTTTCCGCATACAATTTTATATTAACAGCTTTTTCAATCTCTAGATAACCTATCTCCGCCTTATTTAACAACAATTCTGCTGTTGCTAAATTAATTTTACCCCATGCTTGATTTATTTTTGTATATAACATATTTGCTTTATTAAACCAATCATGTGCGTCTGTAAATTTTTTTTCTTTATATGCCACCAATCCCAGTGCTAAATACGAATGTGCTTGCCATCCAGGTAAATAATTCTCAATAGATTTCTTTTCTACCTTTTCATAACATACTTTAGCCTTTTCTAAATCACCAATCTTTCTATATATTTCCCCTAGTACACCCATTAAATATATTTTATATCTATCATCTATTTCTTCTAAAGTATTATCCTCACTAACTATCGATGATACTATTTCTAATGCCTTTTGATAATTATCATGATATAAGTATACATCTGCTAATTTTCTCGTTGTCCTAAATACAAACGAATCTAAATTCAATTCTTTTGCATATCTCATAGATTTTTCTAACCAGTTTTTTGAATAGTCAAATCTACCAGAAAGGATACCAAGATTTCCTCCTAGTAAAAATAATATTTCATTATATTCTTCTGGGTATTCATTTTTTTCTATTCCATTTATTATTCTTTCACATTCTTCAATCAAAGCATCTACTGGCATAAAAAACATACTATGATGGATCTTTCTGATTCGCATTTTAAGCAATTGTTTATTATTAAATATTTCATCATCATTATACTTTTGTAGATATTTTTTGCAGATATCTACAGCTGTTTCATATTCACCACCAAGATGAACTACATCTATATATATATTTACAAAATCTATTAACAAATCACTCAATTTGTAAGTAGATAAAACTCCATCAATAATCTGCTTAAGTATGCTCTGTTCGCCTTTTTTCTGCATACCTTTAAATATATCTAAAGGGGTCATTTCATCACTTGATAACTCAGATTTAAGCCATTCATTAAATTCTTTATAATCACAGTGATTTCGAACATGATATATTAATTCAATAAAAGATTTTGTATTATTTCCTTCGAGTGTTTTCTTTAAATAATATTCTTGTAATTTATTATGTGCAGAGCGTTTTACATCTTCAGATGTTTTTTCTAGTATACATTTGCGCATCAAATCATGAATATACAAGTCTTTAGAACGCTCATCAGAAGAAATAAAAGAATATTTATTAAATTGTTCGAATTGCGTCATTGGGAATGAAATATTAAACTCAGAAATCAAATTAGAAAATATATCAGTATTATAAAAATTCGGAATAGATAATATTCTTAATACTTCTACCGTATCTTTATCTAAGTTATATATAAATCGCCCTATAATTTCCGGATGATTCCCTTTAAAATCTTTTTCCTGCGGACTGTTGCCTGTATTAATTATTTGTGCATATGTTTCTGTCGATAAATACAGTAAAAAAGGATACCCTTTACAACTCGTTATAATAGCCTCTATTATTGATTCATTATCAATTCCAACACTAGTTAAATATTCTCTTGAATAATTTTCCTCAAATTCTTTAATCTGATACTGCTCTAACAAAGGCATCCACTCTGTATCCCATTCAATCGGTTCTCTTCCAAAAATCATAAATAACAGATTTGGGAACTGTTCAGAGTCAAAGTATGAAATAATATCTTGCACCCATCTTTCGTTCTTAGCCTTATGTATTTGCTCTATTATATTTTCATTTATAGCTTCAAATGTATCAAATATTATTAATATCTTAGATTCCTTCTTTTTACTTAAATGAGAAAGAAGATCATACTGAAAAAATAGCGGTAGTCTTTCCTCCATTTCAGGCAAAGAGTATTCGTCAAAACGTTTTAACTCTTCTTTCACTTCTTTATTTATTGTTCGATTTGAAATAGCTCGAATAGTCTTTTCAACAATTTCTGTAGCTGTTGCTGTTATTCCACTATCAAGAATGCCTAATATATTCAGTCCAATTCCGACTGTTGTTTTTTCAGTGAGGTATGCTTTTTCTCGTCCATATGATGAACTTGGGTATTTTTTTCTGAAATACAATGCATAAGCTAACTCAAAACATTTAAAATCTACTTTTTTACTACAACTATCAACTAGTTTCAATATTCCAGAACCAATATTTCTGTCATCTGCTGCATTTAAATCAAGATACATAACAATAGAATCATTATACTCTTCATTATGTATACGGCTAATTTCCTTTCGCAACTTTGATTTACCAATACCACCTACTCCATAAAACACCAAAATATTGTACTCTTTTTCATTTGATTCCATTTTGCTCTTATAAAGATTTTTTGCCTCTACACGATCAATAAAAACTTCTTGAATTTCAAAATTTTTCTTACCAAAAGAGTGTTTTGGTCTTATCATAAAGTTCCACCTTTCCAACAAAATTCTATTAATCATCCTCCTATGCGTATGGATCTAAAAGGAGGCTCTTTGTTCCTTTTTTATTTTCCTCGTCAATTATTAAATCACAAGTTAATTTATCTATGTCACTAAAATTCATATCCGGTTTAAACCCTTTATCTGGTTTCAACCAATGATTCATCATCAATCTGTCAAATGTTGCTTCACAACTTCGCCTAGGGCATCTTCCTATTGTTGTTGTAAAAAAGTTAGAATGGTATGAATAATGATGCGTATGAATAAAATCATCCCACGATTCAATAACCTCATCTTCATTACGCAAATCAACAATTTCTATTTCTTCAAAATTTCTGTCTTTCACTGCACCCCATGCTTTTTTCAACATCTCAACAGCCTCTACATCGCTCTTTGGAGCACTATATCCAAAAATAGTAACCATATATGCCACCTCTAATGCATTATTCAATGATTTCCATGACTTTGATATAGCTGTATCACTAGCATAATCTTTATTCTTTATCGGAAACAAAAGTTTTGTTGGAGCAAGGGGTTCACCACATCTACACGGCATCCCTACATTGCCCATGACATTATCCTCCATGCAATATCCTACTGCAACATTTCCATGCAAAAAAGCTAACTGTGGCAAATTGGTAGTATAAGCCATAGCACGGGCATAAGCCTGCACTAATAGTGGATCCCAATTAAAAGTTGCAATTAAATCTTTTGATGTTAGCCCCATAATTAAATAATCATACACTGTTGGACTATCAGGTAACTTGAAATCTAACATATAATCACGAATAACTTCCTCTAATTTTTGCTTGGCTTCCATGCAATTGGGTTCTGCTTTACTGCGCTCATCAAGTTCCATATAAATATCTTCTAAATTTTCAGAAGATGTATGTAGCGTTATTTTTTCTAGTATATCTGTCAATCCAAGCTTTTCAATGAAACCATTCATTGCTGATATTTTCTTACCATTCTTATCACCATTTGGGATAGCCGCACAACTCGCACCTGCGCCCAGTAGAACAACGTGTGGTCTGCTCTTCATGTAATACTCATAATCATGCAAATCCTTTGCAGTTGGATAATCGTCCTTCATTCTCCATTTCATCCCCCTTTAGTAAAATTTCTATAATGTAATATTTACGACTCTCACTTAAGTCCTACCAGCTGAAATCGTATATGCCAGAATAAACAAGCAAAAAATCATATGAACTGTCGGAAGTTTTCAAGTCAAAATTATATATACAACTAACTCCTGCTATAATCATAGCTTTGGTTTTGGCAACTTTATATTAGTGTTACCCCCAAGAATACTTGCCCCTATACCAACAACTGTAAAGACAGCCAATGTACCTAATGAAATCATTTTCCAGTTGAATCCTTTGTTTTCTGTATCCTTACTCTCGGCCATTTTTGCAATTTCAACCATTTTCTCTATATAATATTTTTTCTCCTCAAAAGGCAAATCATCTTTCGCTAAACAATTCTTTAAGGCCGCAACCACTTCGTTATAAATATCAAAACATTGTTTGCTACTCTCCAAATTTGCATCAAGTGTCTTTTCCATAACACTTTTATAATCCCTCAACACTTCCAATGCCATATTTGCAAACTCTGGGAATTGCTCTAATGCTTTTTTTGCAACCTCAGGTTCCATATTCTGTAACATAGATGCAAAAGTCATAACCTTATCTTTTGTAATATGTCTAAAATCAGGAATATCAAAATGTTTTAACACCTCTTGTTCTGATAATAAGTTACTCATTATACTGTCCTCCTTAGCCATTATATTTCTCTTAGTAAAACCTCGAAAAGTCTGTACAAACATATTTTTCGAATTGCTTTTTACAATATTCCTTCTTTACCCCATTTGAATCCTTGCGATTTCCATTAAACCAAATGCTATGTTTACCTGCATTCTTTCCAGTCTTATTAGTTACACATTCATCAAGAAATTCTTTTGATGATAAAATCCACATAGTATCAAGTCTCTCAGAAAAGAATAAAAAGTAGAAATTATCTGTCAGTTCATGTGTAATAGCTGCAAATAAAGCTGCATCGCCATCCGTAACATCTTTGGATCTGGCTTTAATCTGAATTTCAATGAAAGTACCGTCTTCTTTCTTAATTACACAATCTACACCGTGGTCATCCACCAACGGAACATAGCAATCAAGGCCTTCTATCAACATATCCCCAATCAGTTTATATTCCATTCGCTTCCCAAATCCAGCTGAATTTCTAAATGATTTCCCCACCTCTTATCACCTTCCTGTATTATCAATTATCGTTATAACCATTCTTAATTGTATTAAAACACTTCTTCCAGTACTGTTCTCTCTCCAGTATTTTTTCAGGGTCGTAAGATAATCCAAAGTACTCTATAAGTGTGTATGTGAAGTACTCTTCAAAGTATTCAGATCCTTTTTCATTATAAAGAGCAATCAACTTTTTATTACCACCGTGCTTGGAATCCAAATAATTTCCCCAGCGTTGTGCAACACCTTCTTCACCGGTTGCTGACCCAATATAAAGTTTTCCGTTCTTTGTATCAGTCAAGCAATAAATCCCAGTTACCTTTTTCAGGGCCTCGTAATAGGTAGGCATAATTTTTCCATTGAAAACATTTGCTAATTTTCTAAATGGCAGATGCACACGGTCATATCCTTCAAACTGTTCACCAGAATACTGACATGGAAGTATTTCTTTTACACTACAGTTTTCTATGACATTTTTCATCCGAAACACATATCGTGCATAAGTGTTTCCTTTTTTATATTTCATAACAAGCCGTCCAAACAGTGGTACAAGTCGTTTAATAATTTTCACTTTCGCTCTGCTACCAACAGGGACATCTACTATTTCAGCTGCAGAAATAAAGAGCCATTCATCATAAGACATTTTAATAAAGCTGAATACTGTCTGTCCAATATTAAAGTTCTTTTTATTTCCATACCAGCCCCAGTAAGAACAGTCAGTGATGCCACTATCCTTTTCATCCTGTCCCAAAGATAACCACTTATCAATGTATGCAATACCTCCAGAACCTTCCGTCATATTCAACTCGATTCTGCTATTATCTATTTCTGCCGCTGTCAAATTCAATACATCATTTAATAATAGTTCCACCGTAAGCCACCACCTTACCCTTCTCTTTTCACATAAGTCAGTACTATATCATAGCCAAGAGCCTCCATCATCTGTATAAATGTCTTATTAACCACACCATCTTGTTTTTTGATAATACGATTCACATAGGATTTAGTGGTATTGATGTCTTCCGCTATTTTTGCCTGTGTGGTTCCATTCTCTATACACTTAACTTTGACATCTAGTTCTATATTGTTTTTAATCATGTTCTACACCTCTGCTTGTTTTCTCTCAACTTATTTCACAAATCAGATAACTTATTGTACTACAAATTTTGGCAAATTACAATTCCCTCAATAGAAAACACCCTGCGTTTCTGCAGGGTGCTAACTTCTGTTGCCTATTCTTTTATCTTTCCACATCTACGCTCGTGCCTGACTTGAACTCTACCATGAATTTCTCCTCATAAACTGTTATTTTTTCAACCATTCGCCTTACAAGGGATTCATCATATTCATCTATCTGCTCCATCTGCTCTGCAAGGAACTCCTTCATTTCGGCAATTCGCTGTTTCAATCCTTCTCTTTCCGCATTTTCAGCCATAGCATTCTGCTTTAGTTCTCGCAGATGGTCTATCTCGTCAGCAAGATCATTATAATCCTCTTTAGCATTGGCTCGTTTCAATAGTTGCTTTTGCAATTCTTCCAGTTTAGCATTGATGCTTTCCATAGAGCCTTCATCTTCCAAGGCAAGCACCGATGCAATATTTTGCTCTAAAGCTACTAACATATCATCCTTGCCACCAAGTGCCATATTGATAGCTTTTACCACAGCGTTCTGTAAATCAGTTTCCTCAATGGTCGGTGCATCACACTTTGATGGACCATGTTCCACTCTGCTGACACATCTCCACACAATGGAATGCTTTCCTCTATTGTTCCAAGCAATCCTACGGTAAATATCTCCACACCTTGGGCAATAGACAATGCTTGAAAGAGCATACTTGCTACTATAAACTCTTTTCTTTCGATTAGCACCACTGTGGAGATTCGTTCGTCTTAGCATTTCTTCCTGCACCTGCATATAAAGGTTACGGGGAATTATCGGCTCATGGCTGTTTTCTACATAATATTGTGGAACGATGCCGTTATTCTTAACTCGCTTTTTCGTAAGTACATCCACCGTGTATGTCTTCTGCAAAAGGGCGTCACCGATGTATTTCTCATTCTTTAGGATTTTCTTTACAGTTTCTGGTCTCCATCTTGCTTTACCTGCTGCAGTTAGAATACTATCAGATTCCAGACTTTCTCCAATTTGTTTCAGGCTTGCTCCTTGCAAATACTCCAAATAAATACGTTTTACAACCTCTGCCTCAGTAGAGTCAATAATCAGATGACCTTCATCATCTTTGGTATATCCCATAAAACGATTGTGGTTCACCTGTACCTCACCGTTTTGGTAACGGAACTGCAATCCCAACTTTACATTCTTGCTTAAGGATTCCGATTCCTGCTGTGCAAGACTCGCCATAATTGTAAGCAGCACCTCACCCTTGGAATCCATAGTGTTGATATTTTCCTTCTCAAAAAATACAGGAATATTCTTTTCCTTTAGCTGTCTAATATATTTTAGGCAGTCAAGGGTATTCCTAGCAAATCGGCTGATGGACTTAGTAATTATCATATCTATGTTACCAGCCATACACTCCTCAATCATACGATTAAATTCTTCACGCTTTTTAGTATTAGTACCAGAAATACCGTCATCAGCGAAAATCTTGGCAAACTCCCATTCTTCATTTTTTTGTATGAAATTGGTGTAATGCTCTATCTGTGCCTCATAACTTGTAGCTTGCTCATCGCTGTCAGTACTTACACGGCAGTACGCTGCGACTTTGAGTTTTGGCTTATCTTCCATTGTTACCGTATTGCCTACACGCCTTCTTGCAGGGATAACTGTTACACTTTTATTCATCTTCTGTCACCTCACCTTCTATCAATCCATATGCAAATTCGACTTGTGCAAATGGATCTGAATATTTTAACTGTACCTTTGGCATGGCAAAACGCACCATTGCCTCCGGCTTTGCCTGCTTTGCAAGTTCTCGAATTCTTCCAAGAGAACCCGCCCTTGCAACTCTCATTTCTTCGGCTTTATCAAATGTTTCTTTATCAATTATGGAAGGATAGAAGTCATCTCCAAGGTAATGCCTGTTTCTAAGCATCCTACCGGCACTACTATGGGATAACTTTAATCCTATCTTTTCAGCAGCTGCCGTAAGTGCCAAGCCAGAAATATATCCTTCGTAGAACTCTCTGATATTTTCAGCCTCTTCTTCATCAACCATTGCTCTTCCATCTATGATTTTGTATCCATAAGGTGTGTGTGCCATTATCCCACCAACCTTTCCTTAAGTTCTAATCCACATTTTAATATGAATACAACTTCCTCTCTTGAAACCACCATAATGCTATCCACGTGGGCAAGGAGTACATCATCATCATAATCGGTCAGCATTTCACTTCCAGCCACAAATTTTATTAGCCTTTCCAAAAAATCAAACCTTGTTCTATCACCGCTTACAGAATGTATCAGCCTATTTTTTTCTGCCTGTAACATTTCTTCTTCCTGAATCAAGATGTTGTTTTCGCTGTTAAATAGTGCAGGTTCTAAAAGCCCACTTGCCATCAGACTTGTAAGCACCTGCCTTTGTTCCATATTCTTTTCAAGCTTTGTTTCGTACTCTTGAATTTGCAGTAATCGGCCTTTATCATCCAACCCCTGTAAGTTTCGTAACAAAGGCTTTAATACAATTTGATGTGCAAAAATCAGCTTATTTATCATGGTAAGAAATGCTGTTTTGATTCCATCATCCGTAATATATTTCATGGAACAGGAATGCTTATCATTGATATGATTGTTACAGCACCAAGCAACATAGGCTTCGCTTGGTTTATAATGTTTTCTTCGTTTAAAAGTACCTCCGCACTCCCCACATATGATTTTCCCTGAAAAGCCATAACGGTTTTGATATCTCCATGTATTTACGCCGTTACCTTTTTCCTTGCCTCGCTGATTCATGATTTCATTTGCTTTATCAAATATATTATGGCTTACAATTGGCTCATGGTGGTTTTCGCATAAATACTGGTCATGTTCTCCATAATTGATATGACGATTAAAACTGCTATCAGTATATGTTTTCTGGAAAATAACATCTCCCGTAAACTTCTCATTGCGAATAATTGCATTGACAGTTCCGGGAGTCCATTTACTACCTTTTTTACTTGAAATGCCACGCTCATTTAATTCTTTTGCAATCGCATGAGTACTCTTTCCTTCAAGGGTATCTGCAAATATCTGTTTAACAACTTCTGCCTGCTCCGGTACAATTACCATTTCTCCATTTATGTTTGCATATCCATAGGGAGGATAAGAAATAATGTATGTACCATTTTGAAAACGTTTCTTAATGCTCCATTTTTCATTTTCTGAAATAGACACCGATTCACTTTCTGCAAGACTGCTTAAAATGGAAAGCATCAATTCACTTTCCATAGAGCCAGTATTGAGATTTTCCTTTTCAAAATTGATGTATACATTTAAATCAAGCAGTTTTCTTACTAACTCCAAACAGTCTGTTGTATTCCTGCAAAATCGGCTTATGGACTTTGTAATCACCAAATCAATCAAACCTTTTTCACAGTCTGCAATAAGTGATAGTAATCCATCCCTGACTTCTTTCTTTGTACCTGTGACACCTTCATCATAATAAAGACCCACAAACTCCCATTCATCATTGGCTTTGATGTACTTTTCATAATGTGCCTTTTGTGCATCAAGACTTATCAGTTGTTCATCACTTGCAGTAGATACTCTACAATAAGCAGCAACACGGATTTTTTTCTTGACTGATAACGCTTTATTTTCTTCGATTTTTGTTATCCTTCTCATCAACTCACCTCACTTTCGGTATGAACATATTCCCGTAGAAACGCTTAAAAATCAAGTTATTTAGGGCATTATCTCTGCTAAATAAGGGGAGAATGTTTGTCTGTTTTTTTTGGTGATTTTGTTAAATTCATCATCAGAAATTAGTCCGCTATCAAGCATTGTCTTTATAATTTTTTGTGCGAGGCAATAGTAATAATCCTTACGCATTTGCTCTTCTGTCATTTGATATTTTAATGTAACAGAAAACTGGGTTTGTTCCGTAATTTTCGTTACCGTTCTATTTTCATCTATCATAATAAAAAAACACCTCCTGCCTAGTAGCCTTGGCGGGAGGTAAAATTGGACATTTTCCTATATTTATTTAATCTTTCTTATAAAACGTGGTTTCATATCCATCGGCTCTTAGTAACAAACCTTGAATCCAAGGTGGTGTTCTACCCATCTGATCACATATAGCATCTACGGATACACATTTGCTACATTCGATAATCACTTCATCGTGAACATGACCACAGATAAAATAGCGCCTAAGGGTTCTGATGGCATACATCAAGATATCACGGCTGATTGCCTGAACAATATTTTCCACAAATTTAGGTCCATAGCTTTCGATTCTCTCCCATTTCTTTGTAGTACCTACACCTTCATAGGTAACAGACTCTCCTCCAAATTTATTTTCTCCTATGCGTGGTTTCACATAGCAAAGGCATCTGCTGGAGGGTAGTTTTATAAACAACATTCCATTTTTGCAAATAAAATGAATGCCATGAGTTTCCGTAGATACTTTTTGCTTTACTGCACTTTTTACAGCACGGTCAACATCCCACCAAAACTGGACAATCATAGGATTGGCACTACGCCACGCATCCACAAGTGGCTGCAGTTCTTCTTCAGTAAGACCCATGTCCATGGCTCCCATTGATTTTAATGCTCCAACCCCGCCACCGTAACCAAGAGCCAGTTCCGCAATCTTTCCTTTCTGCCTTAGATGACTATTTACACCGTGCTTTTCCACAGGAACACCAAACATTGTAGAGGCTGATGCACAATAAATATCCCCATTATCCTTGAAAACCTTATTTCTCCATGTTTCTTTTGCAAGAAAACTAAGCACCCTTGCTTCAATTGCACTAAAGTCCGCTACCACAAATTTCATATCCTTTCTTGGCACAAAAGCTGTACGAATAAGCTGAGAAAGGGTATCTGGGATATCATCATATAAAAGTTCCAAGGCATCATAGTCATTTGCCTTGATGAGAGAACGTGCCTGCTCCAAATCCGGCATATGATTTTGAGGAAGATTTTGTAACTGTATCAATCTGCCTGCCCATCTGCCCGACCTATTAGCACCGTAAAATTGGAACATTCCTCTTGCACGACCATCTTCACATACTGCGTTTTCCATTGCTTGATACTTCTTTACTGAAGACTTGGCAAGCTGCTGCCTTAAAATAAGCACAGAGGAAAGAGGTTCAGTTGCTGTTTTCAAAAGGTCTGTAACAACTTTTTTATCAAGTGAATCTGTTTCCAACCCATTATCAGATAACCACTGTTTCATCTGCTGTACCGAGTTTGGGTTTTGGAGGTTTGTTAGTTTCTGCATAGCCTGTGACAACTGATCCTTGGAACGCTCATCAATTGATATGGCATTTGTCACTACATCCATATCAAGCCCGATTCCCCTGTCATTTATTTCTTGATCTAGATGATACTCTTCCCATATAAAATTCGGCATGGGGAATTTCTCAAGTTTTGCTTGAATAGACATTTCAACTTCCACATCTCTTTTGTTATAAGATATAAAGGTGTGCCACTTTGCTATATCATGGCGAGGAAGATTTCGCACCCTTCCACTGTTGGTTTTGGTAGGCTTACACGGTACACAAAAATATCGTATAAGGTCTTTACCTTCTTTTAATTTTTGTTCTTCAAGTCCAAGCACTGCACCGACACCTGCAAGTGAAAGGGGAAGTCCCATATAAGCAGACCATATCATGGAGCACCTCCACGATCTAGGGTCAAGATAATCTCCCACAGCATCTTCTAGAGTACTGTAACTGTAAAAGTGCTGTGGGTAGTATTTTTTCAAATACACCGATAAGCATATTCTTTCAAACTGAGCATTAAAAGCCCATTTGATGATGGTTTCATCTGTTAATGCCATGATAATATCTAGCGGGATTGTTTCTCCCTGTGCCAGATCTACGATAATAACATCTGAGCCGTTTATAGAATATCCAAACAGTAATATTTCAAACTCAGGGGATTGCACATATTTATAAACCCCACTTTTTTGCAAATCTACATCAGAAAATGTTTCTATATCAATCGATATTGTCTTAATTTTGCTCATAATTCGCCTCCATAACTATGATAAAGGCGGCAAAGATGAACTCTGCCGCCACATTCATTTGCTAATTGTTAAGACAAGAACCCATCATCTTCCTCTGTAGCAAAGTCATCCTCTGCACGAGATTTGCCGCCAAGAGGCTCTCCATCCTTAATCTTCTGAAGATTATTAAGACCGCAGGCAATGCCCTTGTTACCGTTAGAATTGAAAGCATAAAAGCTAATGCTGGCACGACCGTAAACACCACTATACACTTCACTTCTATCGATAATAGTCTGACGATCTGCATCTACAATACCCGGTGTAGCTGCACTGTTGGCATTGATAAAATAGCTGTCTGCATATGCAGAGTCATCTGGTCTTTCCGTATCACCATCACGAAGAGGTGTTTTAAGTACAGAAAGTGAAGGAACTGTTTTACCATTACCTTTAAGTTTACCTTGCCCTTCCTCGTATGCTGCTTGAATTGCAGCCTGAATTTTCTCTACCGTACTTGTATCAGACTTTGGAATGATAAGGCTAACACTATACTTAGGTGCGCCTCCGTTGATTGACTTAGGCTCCCATACATTTGCATAAGACCATCTTGTTTCTGGACCTGTAATTACCTTCATTGGATTATTAATAATTGACATAATAGTTTCCTCCTTAATTTTCACTAAAATCTTCTATTGCTGTATTCATTGCCGGACGTTTGTCACTGTCTGGCACAAGTGTTGGTTTGCCCTGTGGTTTATAGATAAAACCATCAAGTATCTCTTCAAATTTCTTTTTACCAAGAATCTTCTGCATTGCTGTGATTCCTGCTACCTTCTTTTCATATGGGTCAAAGCCTGCACTGGACACTACTTTTACAACCTCATCTTCATTGGTGTATTTACGATTAGAGCGACCTTCAACAACCTTAAATCCATTATATTTTGTGCCGCTTAATGCCTGCTGTAATGCATACTCCTTCACATCTTCTGCCCAAGATGATAATTCATCTACTTTTAGAAGAATGACTGCAATTTCCTCATCACTTAATGTGGCAGGCATTTCAAAATCGTACTTAGCAAGTTCCATATTGTATTCCATACGCTTTCGACATTTGGCTTTCACTTTGCAAAACTGACAATGCTCTCCAGCTTTGAAATCTCCTTCTCCTGCAAAGGCAAGTTTTGCCGTAGGAACTAGGATTTCTTCTGCCCACTTTATAAGTTCTGACTTGGAAACAGAGTAGGTACTGATGTTTTCTCTTCTTGGCTGATAAATAGTCATATCCACAGTATCAATATCATAAATGCCGTCAAATAACTCAAGTGCTCCTAATGCGTAACACATCATCTGAGGATTATGTTCTGCTGATACCAGCACTCCAAGACCATGCTTATAGTCAATTACCGATACAGTACCATCAGCAACAATCACGCAGTCTCCAGTACCAAAGCCTTCCTCTACATACTTGGAATAATCCAATTTCTGTTCAATTAACAGGACAGGGTCTGTGCATTTTTCTTTTGCTTTGGTAAGCTGTCCTACTACATAACCTGCGTAACCATCGGCACATTCTTCCATTTCCTCATCATAGAAGGAAAGGTTTTTTGTAGGGTTCATGTATTTCATTCCTAGCAATTTTTTAAGCTTATACTCACAAAGCGTATGTGCATCCGTTCCTTGTAAGGCATATTCACTGCCTTTATCTTCATATTCTGCACACAACCTTGCTGATGGTGGGCATGAGAGCCATCTGTGGCTACTTGATGCAGAAAGCAGTGCGTGTTTTCCCATATCAAAGCACCTCCACTTCAGCAAGTAATGCTGAATATTTCGATGGATCAATTTCAGACAGCTTGTCTGCTCCATATTTAATAAGAAGCTCTTTGACCTTTGCCGTATGACCGTTACGGGATTTTTCCGCCAATACCTTACGAACATCTGTAAGTGTAAGTGCTTTTTCCTTCTTATTTTTTATCTCTTTGATTTGCTCCTGCTTGTCCTGTGAATCTTCAGAACTAAACATCTGAGTCAGCGTTTCGGAAATCCTTATAAGGATTTCTCCACAATGCTTTAATTCGGCAAGTTCTGCTGCAAGTTCACTCATTTTACTCATGAATTTGTCCTCCTTCCTTGATTTCTGTAATTGCCAATTCCGAAACAGTGTCGCCCGGTACGATGATGGTCAGTTTGTGCTTGTCACCGAGAATAAAACGCAAGAGGCGTTCTCGCACGGTAACATTGCGGCAACTGACAACACCTTCCTTCTTTGGCTTTTTGGATACACTAATTGTCAAGTTGTGTCCCATATCCGTCACCTCTTTCCAAGGGTCTTATTTGTTACCCTATACCTATTAGCCTTGGGAGGAGGACATATTGGACAACTTCCAAAAAAATTAAAAAAAGCCTGCAAGAGCGGTCAAACTCTCACAGGCAACTTCCTATTCATTATTCTAAAATCTCTACTTATTGAAAATCATAATTGTAGCATCAAAACCTGCTGTTTTTAACCTCTGAACCTGCTTTTCAGCATTTTCTCTTACTGCGTATGAACCTGCCATAACTCTATAAAGAGTTTGTTTATTTGCTGATTGTATTGGTTCTGACGGCTCAACATAATCAATCCCTACTTGTGCTAGAATAGCTCTCGCCAATGCCTTTATTATTTCATTCTTTTTTGCATCAAATAAATTATTATCTCCTGTATTATCAATGAAACCAATCTCAACAAGTACTGCCGGAGCCTTGGTTTCCCTTAATACATGAAAGTTTGCTTCCTTTACACCTCTATCCACAAAACCCAAGGCTACAAGAGATGTTTGTATCCTTTGTGCTAATCCTTTGGATTTTGTTCCTCCCTTTAGATAGGTGAAAGTTTCTGATCCCTTAGCTTTTTCTGGCTGAAAGGCATTTCTGTGAAAGGATATAAAATAGTCATAGGTATTTCTATTTTCAAAAGCACTTCTATTATTAAGGCTTACTGCAACATCTGAAGTTCTTGTTTCATCAACAGTAACCCCATGCCTTCTAACTTCTGCTGCTACTGCTTTACCAAGGCTAAGTACATCATTTGATTCCTTTCTTCCTTTGTAGCAAGCCCCATTGTCTTGTCCACCATGTCCGTAATCAAAACATAGTCTAGCCATTATTCTCATCCTCCTTATTTAGCTGTTTCAGAACATTCTTTAACTTTTCTGGAATTGGTAATCCTACCTTAGCTGAATTTTCAATAATACTTATCCCTTCATTGGAAACGTAGAAAAAAATAACAGCAGTACGAATGGCACTGCCGTTTTTGATGAGATAAACATCCACTATATTTGCTATGCCCACCAATATAAAGATTAAAACCTTCTTGAAAATTCCCCTAAATCCAACCTCGCTTGATAACTTTTTCTCTAGCACTGCTACCATAAGGCCAGTAATATAATCAATGATTACAAAGGCTATCAAAGCATACAAAAATCCATCAACCCCTCCCAAAAGCCACCCTAAATAACCTCCAATGGCTGTAAAAATCATTTGAATAACATTTAAAACATCTTTCATAATTATTTTCATCTCCTTTTTTGCAAAATAAAAAGACCTCTAATATAAATTAGGTCTTAGTTTTAAAAATAATCTTCCCCGTAATCAACAAGGTCAATTTCAAACATATATTGAATTTTCATAGTATTAGCATCTGTTTTTTCAACTGATTGTGCTAATTTAGTATGAGCACCAATTGGTTTGCTTGTTAGCATCGCTTGTATAAGCAGGTAATCATTATTACTCCCATAATATCGGGTTATCCATTTATCCGTCCCAAGGATGTTGTAATAATATGTGTAATTTGTATTATAAAAACTGAAGTACATCCTATACGCTTCTAATAGGTTACCTTGTGGTGTTATTACCTGATGAAAACTAGTTCCTCCTTGGGTGCCACTATAATACAAATAAATTCTATTTGTACTTCTATAGAAGTTATAAAGTCTAACCCTTCTATCAATATTTCCACTGTCCATGCCCATTTTTCCAAACCAATTTGAGTTTCCAATTTTAGGCTTCATATTCATATCTTGAACCTTATTCCCTAGTGCATCCACTCTAATCCATCTACTAGTATAGACATTTTCACTATACTGCTCATCTGTTCTATAGGTGTATCCAATTATATCAAGGCAGCCATCTAAATAAATTCCATCATCTGATGTAGTTCTATAAGTAAACAATATGTTGTAGTCCATGTCTTTGAAATCTTGACTCATGTTAATATCAACATAACTTAATTGGACACCAACCTTACTCCATTTATAAATTCTCATCATAGTCTCATTTGAAACAGTATAGGTGTAATATCCTATAAATACAAGGTTTCCATCTGGTTGAATATATGGACACCCTCCACTTAAACCATCATATTTTTTCACCGCATGAGCACTATCGATTACAAGTGGTTCTCCATCGGTGTTTAAGAGCTTTACTACTTGATCCCATAATGCTATGTCATTTACATTGAGGTCAAAAGGAATCATCAACCAGTGACCCTTTAATGTATCTGGAAATTGAAGATAGCTTGTTTGTGTAACATCAGTACTCTTGGCATCAAGTAAAACCCATCCCTTCGTTGGACTAGTGAACTTTATTCTCCTTGCATAAGGAAACATTCTATAAACTGCCCAATATCTTCTGGGATTAGTTGCACTATTGATTGCATTATCTGTATCACTAGTTTCCCTACCATATAAACTAGGTCCAATGTAAAAATAGTCTTTGTTGTCAGGATCACTTTCTGCCCAATAAATACTTTCAATAGTTCCATTTGCTGCATGGGTTGGGAAGTCAAATACAAAATTAATCTTCATTTTATTATCCGTAACCTCAAAGCGAGTTTCAGCACGATTTATAGTCCCTCTCCTTATATCATCTCCTGAGTAAGTACTATTTCTATGGGCATATCCGATAACATTACCCATAACTCTTTGTTCATTTAATCCCTCAGGTTTATCGGAATCTGTTAAATACAAGTAGTCAAACCAATAATAGTTGTTGCCACTTCTTGTATTCCCAACACCCATTAAGCCATGAGCAAAGGTTCTATAAAATATATCTTTAAAATATAGATCTGGAATAAGGTTTTCTGTATAGGCCTCTTTCACTTTCTGTTTTGTTTCTGCATCAAAAACCTCTACAAGAACCTTGCCTTTTACTCCTGTATTCTTTTTCTTCTTCTGTTCTCTTATAACTTCTCCCGTTAAACAATTCCTGTTATAACTAATAACTTCTCTAGTTGCCATACTCATCTACCCCCTTTCTTTTTATTAAATGTTTGTATTTACAGAGGAAGTGTAGTTTATTCTAACACCTAAGAATTTACACTCATCGCCATCAGTTCCCTTATAAAATCTAAAGCCAAAATGCAATGTATCTCCTACAGTAAATATTTCTCCGTAATGGATATCTGTTATTATGGAAAAATCAGATTTTCTCATGCCTTTATTTGCAAAATCCATATCATCTGAAATATCTACAACTTGCCATATTGTGTTTAGGGTATCAAAGGCATACCAAGTACTTTTATCTTTACTTAAAGCATACTGTAAATCTCCTGTCCCGCTAACGAGATCGTCAACAACAATGGTACCAATTGTTTGCTGTAGAGTTCTCCCCATTTTTTCAATAACAACTTTTGGGAGACTCCTTTTCTTTTCTGTTAATTCAACTTTATACAACTCCGGAGAAGCTATCACATTGGCATCAGCTGTATATAAATGAAGCTTTGGAGCATTACTTATTATTCCTTCAAAACTTACTGGCAGTTCTTCCATTCCAAAGTTTAGAAACATATCTTCAGTCAACGGCAAATCACCTACTTTTTCATAGGTACTATTAATCGCATTCCAAACCTTAATTTCTGTTCCATCTTCTATCAGTAATTTTGATGTAGAAACTTCAAAAGTAAAACGCCAATCTACCCAACATGAGGTAGAGCCACTAACTCCTACCCCTGGATTCATAGATGAGGATGTTGTTATGCTTAAATTTATTACTTGCTTTCCATCTACTAATGAGGTCAAATCATAGGTCAAAACATTTCGCATTGTTGCATCATCATATCCAGTACTTAGCTGTCCACCAATTTGAACTCCATCAACCTTAGCAATTATATATTCAGACGATGAACTAAAATCCCCCGCAGCCCAAATCTCAACACTGGCACTTCTTATTCCCGAAGGTAGAGTATAGGCTTCAGTTACGGTTATTCCTTCTGTTGTGAAGTTTCTCATTTCAAATATATCGTTAATTGTTTTTGCTATAACCTCCACCTCCTTTACTGATTATCAAATGTAACAGCTAAATCTATTAGCTCACTATACTCATTTCTTTCTCCAAATGTCACTTCATAAACTAGACCATTTCCTAAAGAGCTGTATTGTTCAGATTCCCGCATATCTGTTAATTCAATAACGGTTATATAATCTACCGTTTCCCATGTTCCATCACTCTTATTATGAAGCTCACTGAAATGATTTACCCACCTATCAACATCTAAGTTTTGATAAAATTCATAATAGGCCCTTCGGCTAATTCCAGTAACAGCCATATTTATATTGATTGATGTGCTTATGTTGGTAGGGTCTTTACTTAAGCATTCGCTATAGCTTATTATGTCAGCAAACTGCCTTTCTGTATTAGATACTTGTCCTATGCTAATTTCTGTTTTTATATTATCTTTGTAACTACTAATCTTATTCAGAAACAAGGTATATAAAATAAATTGCATTACCTCTGCCCTTGGTAAACTTGGACTAAGCCCTCCTTCAAGATGCCTTCCCTCTATCATAACTTGAAGATTGTTCTTCTCTATATTAAAACTTCCTGTTGATGTTTTCATCTCTACCACAAAAGTATGACTTCCCGCTGTTACTTGAGGTATTGGAATAGTTAAGTTAACAATGTTCTCCCCCAAAGCTAGGTTTTGACTAGGCTGAAATTCGTAGTACTCTCCATCAAGTGAAAATTTCAAATAGAGGATAAGGTCTGCACTAGCACTACCATTTATAATTAAATTGCAGGTCAGGTTTGTATCAGCTAAAGCAGAAATTCCTACAGCAATTGCTTGATAAAAGGAAGTAGCTGCAATAATGATATTCTCATTGTTTTTCTTAAGGATTACCGCATTCTGAGCACCTTCTATTTTACTCTCTAGTCTTTCCACTATGCTTGTAAGATCCAGTTTACTTACTATGGTATTTAGTGGATTACCAAGTTCTACTTTTGTATTTATTGGTCTTAGCAAATCCTTGACCATTTTTATAACCCGTAATTCTGAATAAATGCCCAGTTTCTCATGTTTTACAGTTACTATATCTCCAAGTTCTAAGTTAAAAAGGCTTGCATACTCTTCATAATCCTTTGTCTTGCTAAGTTCTAGAAACTCAACGGTAATGTTAATAAAAGGATTAGACACTTTTTTAATATACTCCTTAGCCAAATCCCTTAATTGTTCTTGATCTTTGCACCCACTAAATTCAACTTTCTTTGTAATGGGATAGGGTAGAATATCCGTAATACTACTATCTGCTTCTACATACCGCTCTGGAAGAACTAAGTTATTCTCTCCAACAGGATATATTCTTGTTGCAAATTCATTAGTATCAATAATAGCTCTAAGTCCCTTTATGTTCTTGCCATACCTTACAGTAACGTCTTTTTGTTGCCCCAGTTTTTCTATTACTTCAACATCAAAGTTGTTTCGTTTCAATTCCATACCGTATATTTCAAGCAGTCTAAACAATGCTTCCAGTGCATTAACGTTTCTCATTTTTACAGGATATATATTTTTCTCTGGGCCCATAAAACTAAATATAACCTGTGCCTCTGGTGGAATGGTACCTTCAAGGGCCTCTTTCATATTTGCATTTATAAGATTTACTGCCTCTATAAAATAAAAGGCAAGGTCATAAAAAATATGTCTTGCCCAGGCTTTAATCTTCCTTATATTCTCTTGTTCTCTTTCCACTTTATATATCCTAAAAAGCTGACCTTCAGCCTTTACAATATTAAATTCTAAAATATGATTAGCTTTATTAGAATTAGCAGGATATTCAAGATACAAGCTGTACTCTCCATTTAACTCCTCAGTTATTTCAGCTTTAATGCATTCATCAAGTATTGCAAGTCCATTGTTATCGAAGTTACCCTTATTGGTTTTCTTATCATAAACAGTAATCATTATAACCACCGCCAATTTGGAAGCGCTTCAATTTTTTCAACATTCCCTGTCCACTGAATCTGATTACTTCCTGGTACGAAAGTAATGAACTCCCCAATCATCTTAGAATTCATACTATTACCATTTCCATCATAGGCATCTTGAAGTGCGGTGTTTAAGATTATCTTTGAAGTCATATCTTTTAACTCTATGTTTTTTTCATTAATAGTTAATGTTATATCCCCTAAACCATGCACCGCTATTATCGGTTCACTTTCAATAGTTCCGGGGTTAGTTATGCTTGTTCCACTTTCGGTTATGGTAAGATTGCTATTTTGAACTGCATACTTAAAGGGTCTGCAATTAAATAAAATAGGAAACCTGGAGGTGTATTTATAAACTTGGGAAAAATCAATGCTATTTACAACTTGTGCTCTATATTTTCTATCTGACTGAAAGCTAAAAATCAAATCACCTTCTCCAGTCCCAAAGAGCCATGCTTTTATTTCATCAATCTTTAGAGCAAGGTTTTCTTTATCCTTCACAGCACACTCTAACCCAATGGTAATATCTTCAAAAGTCCCCTCATCATAAATAAGTCTTGAATGTCTACCTGGTACATCGATATAACTTACTCTTCGCTTTGGAGCAGGAATGGTGGGCCTTGTATTAATGATAATTCCATAATCCAAATAACTATCTTTGCCTTCAAATGAAAAACTAAGCATTACGCACCACCCCTTCCCATTGCTACTCTTTGTCTATAAAATTCTAATTCATAAGCAAGCTGTTCAATGTCTTTGTCTGTATTATTGATGAAGTTTTCTATATGAAGGGTAAGTCCACCACTTGAACTACCACCTTTTACTTTTTCTATGGCCCTAGCCATCAAATCATCTAATCGGTCAATAGGAAGAACCGCTTCTGTTCCCGCTTCACCGACACCGATAATACTCGGTCTATTAAAAATACCACCCTTTGCATACCAATCAACACTAAGCTTTGGTACACTTGGTGGAGCTAAACTAAAATCACCTTTAAGTGAAAAATGAGGAAGCTTTATCTTTGGTATCTTGATCTCAGGCAATTTTAATCTTGAGAAGAAATTATAAATTGCATCTATCGCACCCTTAACAGTATTCTTTGCAGCATTAATTGGAGTCTCAATTGCTGTTTTTATCCCATTCCACACACTGGTTGTGACACTCTTAATCCCACTCCAAATACCTGATATAAGATTTTGCACAAACTTCATTTCAAGTGAGATAATATTCTTTATATAATCAAGGGTACTTTTAATAATGTTTTTAAGTCCATTCCACAAATCATTGGTAAGATTTTTTATTCCTTCCCAGACACCCTGCCAATCTCCTTTTATAAGACTGGTAACAATCTTAATCACATCTTTAATTACATTGAGGGTAGTCTTTACAATATTTGAAATGATTTCGAAGGCTGAAGAAATAACAGCTACTATGTCATCACCATATTTGCTCCATACATCCATAACAAAAGTGATAAATGCTTGAAATAATACTTTCAAAGCATCAATAATTGTTCCTATGATGGACTTCACTTCATTCCATGTTTCATTTACAACATTTCTGAAATCCTCATTATTTTTGTATAGCCCTACAAATATAGCTGTAAGTCCTGCTATTGCTGCAACAGTAATTCCGATTGGGCCAGTAAGCGCTGTGAAAGCAGCTCCTAAGGCTCCGCTTGCTCCACCTGATGCACCAAGTGCTGTTGATATTGACCCAAAGGTAGAAAAAAGAGTTCCTCCTACAGATACTAGCTTTCCTACCACTGTTAACACTGGTCCGATGGCAGCTGCAACAAGGCCAAGTTTTAAAATCATATCCTGCTGTACTGGTGAAAGAGAATTAAATTTTTCAATGATACTTGTGATTCCTTGTATTAGTTTTTCTATTGCTGGCATTGCATTGTTGACAGCTTCAAAAAGCTTTTTACCTAAGGGTTCTAATGCAACAGCCATCTTATTTTTTAATATTACGAATTGCTCTGCTGCATCAGCTGTATCTGTATAAACTTGATCAATGTTTTCCGGACTTGATTTAAGACTATTAATGAGATCATCTAAATTAAGCCTTCCTTCTCTGATCGCTGCTGCCATATCGGGACCGGCTCTTGCTCCAAACATTTCTAAAGCCATGGCATTGGCTTCCCCGGCTGTTCCTGCTTCCTTAATTCTTGTTATCATTTCCTGTAAAGCCTTATTAGGTTCACTGATGCCTTCTTTGGCCATTTTTCCAAGAGCCACTCTTAATGACCCTAAAACGAGTTCAGTATTTACACCTTCTTTTTCAAACTTTCCAAGCATTGCAGCCGATGTCTGCCAATCAAATCCCATTTGTCTTAGTGGTCCACCAAATTGAGTCATAAGTTCTTGAAGCCTTCCAACCCCTATGCCTGTACTTTGACTAACTTTAAAAGTGTAATCTAGTGCATTTGCATATTCCTCAGTCTTTAGTCCAGCATCTTGAAACATTCTAGTAGATGCAGGAATTAGTGTGTTTATATCTTCTCCTGTTACTTTAGCAAGCCTTAACATTTGTGTAGACAATTCTTGAAGAGATTTTCCTGATAATCCTGTACGAGTATTCAAGTCTGCTATTACTTTACTAGCATCTCCCATGCTTGTATCAACTGTAGTATATACTGCTTTAAAATCCTCTTCCAACCCCTGCAGTGCTTCACCTGTAGCACCCGTACCTATTCTGATGGAATCACTGGCTTCATCAAAATCACTAGCTAACTTGAAAAGACCTGCACCTGCTGCAACAATAGGTGCTGTTACAGTTTTATTTAGTGTGCTTCCAACAGTGGAGAAGCCTTCTCCCACACTTTTCATTTTGCTGCCAATACCTTCTAGGTTTTTACCTAGCTTTGTAAAACCACTACTTTGGACTTCGATCTGCTTGTTGATATCAGAAAGCTCGCCTTCCATCTTGTTCATTTCAGCAATGGCATAGTTAAGCTTTATCTTGAGGTTCTCGGTAGCTTTTGCATCTTCACCCTTTTTTTCTACACTTTCCTGATAACCCTTGGTTAAGGCTTCAACCTTAGCCTTTTGAAGATCCATCTGTTTATTTAGACTGTCAGCTTTAAGCCTTAATCCTTCAGTGGATTTTCCAAAGTCTCCAAGTTTTGAACTTGCAGCAGCAAATTCGCTCTGGACTACTTTTAGACTTCTTTGGATTTTAGAAACACCCTCTTGAAAACCCTTGTCATCCAAACCAACTCTTGCAACAACTGTGTTCCCACCAGTAGCCATTTATTCCTTCACCTCCTTCCTAAAACAGAATGTTATCGATGGTATCAAAGCTTTCTTGTTCCTCTATCCCTTTGACTTTTTTATATACCTTGAAAAGAGCCTGTAACTTCTTTGGTGTGCTGTTCCAAAACTGCTCCTCTGTCATTTTTAAAAGATTAGTTGCCAAATAGAAAAGCCACTCCCAGTCCCATGAATTAGAACCGGTGTGGCTATCTATTCCCCCATAGTATCAATTGCCTCAGGCATTGATGTAGTAAGTGCTTCATTTATGGCTATACCTAACCTTTCAAGATCATTAATCCCAAGTTTCTCACCTATATCCTTTAGCGTAGCAACTTCATCTTCTACCTTCACGGCTGCAAATATCAAAGCTCTAATAGCTTTTACTTTCATATTCTGCAAATCATCAAAGGCTTTGTTTAAATCTCCATAAACCTCTTCTAGTTCACAGAAAGTGTTCATGTTAAATTTTAGTTCATATTCCTTATCACCTAATGCAAATTTAATTCCTTTGTTTTTAAGTTCAGATGCTTTCAAACGATATCACTTCCTTTCTACACTATAGGCTCTGGCTCATCTGGTACTGCTGTAAACCAGCCATCAATAATTGTTTGATCTACCCCAGTAGCATCTTCATCTCCAATAAAACGATAATTACCATCAAAGTCCCTTGCAAAGAAAGTACCCTTTAGTTTTGCACTCTTTGGCTGTGGCTTTTCTCCTTCTGTATCGTATTCATCGGATGCTAGTTCAAATTTTCCTTTAAGTAACCACACATATCGATACTTTCCATTATTTTTCTTGGATTTGAACCCAAGAGCAATAGTAGGTGGCATATCATCCTTACTTTCTATTAGTACACCTTTTACAACCTTTGCCCCCTGTAGTTTGGCTCTGCTCTCTAGAGATAGTTGGTTGATTTCTATTTCAACATCTACTCCTTCAAAGGCTGTAATAACATCCTCCACCGTATCATCAGAATAAATATTCTCGGAGTTTGACTTTGGGGATAGTTTTGCACTTATAGCCCTTTCAAGTTTGGCTGGGACATCATATGCAACTCCGGTATTATCATCATTTGTTAAAAGAGCAATATGAATATCTTTTAATCCTATTTGTCTTGCCATCTATTTAACCTCCTTCTCTTCTAAATAAAAAAATCTCATACCCTTATGGTAGAGTTCGGTATCTTCCTCATATAAATCTGCTTCATCAAGGCGTTTAAATCTTGCAGTTTTAAGTAGCTCTTTAATGGATTTTACTAAATCTGTATAATCAACCTTTGACCATACATCAACTTGAATATAGTGACCAGTGAATATTTCTTCATCATCTTCAAATGCTTCTCCACTTTCAACATACTCATGAAAAGTAATGTATGTATTCGCTTTACCCGTGTATTTTTGAAAGCATACTGGAACCGATAGTGGCTTTAAAGTATTGATAATCAATTTATTAATCAATTCCCTCTAGCCCCCTCTCAAGTTCCTCTTTGATTATTGCATTGATTTCTGTCCTATTTTCTAACACAGATTTTGATGCCCAATGCTGTGCAGGCATTTTTGAAGTACCAAACTCTGTAAATTTAGAATAAAAGAACTCCGAATTATCCCCTTTATTAGGTCCGATATGAACAAAGTCCACACCATTTTCTTTTTCTATTTCTGATACCTTAATATTATCTGCCATGTGTTTTTTTGCTAACTTTGATCTAGGCGCTTTTTTCTCCATTGAAGATTTTACTCGTTCTCCTGCTCTTTCTAATGCATTCTTTTTAATAGACTCTCCCTTGTCACCTAGCTTATTTATCTTATCAATTAAGGCATCCATTCCCTCAAGTTTAAATTTACCCATCCGCATCCACCGCCAAAGCCTTTATCTCAATGTATTTATTTTCATACTTGATGTTGTCAATGAAGGTGATATTATAAGTTTTTTCTTGAAATAATATCTTCATGCTTTCATCGAGTCCCTCGATTGCTCTAATTATGAACTTGACTGTTTTTTCTTTCTGAATAGCTGCTGCCTCAAAATACTCTTTACCATGAAGATTTGTAACCTTTGCCCATACTGTTTTAAAATCCTCATAATTTTCAGTTTCAAACCCATTTTCATTAACGACACTTGATAAAGCTTGGAAGGTTATTCTATGCTTTAATTCCCCAATGCCCATTACATCACCAGCTTTCTTTTCTATATGAGAATAGCAGCCTTTTCATCACATCATAGACTTCCTTGATATTTGTTTTCTCCCGTTCTTCATACATATTGGCTACTGCATAACAAATTGCTTGTTTTACTGTCTCTGGTAGTTCTGTAAAGTCAGTTAATGGAAACCTTAGAATCCCTTCACACATTTCTTCGGCTGTAGTAATAAAACTGGTGATGAGTGTATTTTCCTCATCACCATCGACTCTTAAATATAACTTTGCTTCCTCTAAAGTGACAACCATACACCCATCACCGTCCTTTTATTCTGTTTCCATAAATCCTGCGGACTTTAGTTTCTCAAGAAGCAAATTAAAATCAGTTTTTAAATCTTCTATTGTGGTGGCTGTACTTGTGGTTTGGACTTCTGCTCTAATCAAAGGCTTACCATTTAAGATAAGCACTCCTTCTTCAGTTATCTCAAGCACCCCATGAACAACCCATTTTTCTCCACCTTGCTCAGAGTAATTCTTCGCTGTATAACTCATACTGCACCTCCATTAACCTTTCATTTTCAGAATCTGCACTGCCTCTGGAAGAACGAGTCTACCATCTACACGCTCTTTAGCTACAAATCCAATCATGCCATTCCCTGCAAATAATTCTTTTAACTCAGCAAAGGAACGAGAACCACGATCCCCAATGTTATAGTAGCTGTAATCACCAAAAGCCATGACAGGATTTCCTGCTGCTACTGTTGGAACATAAGCTGATGTATAAACAGGATAACCAAGCAAACTATCTGGTTCTCCTACTTGGTAAGATGGTTGCCAAATATATGCACCATTACCGTCCTTTAATTTTCTAAGAATTGCAAGAGTTTGATCATTGGTTATAAATGCAGCATTCTTACGATATGGACGCTTTAATGAATAAATCAAATTGATTACCTCATCAGCAGTAATCGCAGTAGCACTAGCAGTAGTTACAGCAATTTGTCCACCACCAGTAGCTGCAAAGATACCAAGTGGCTTTCCTGTGCCATCTCCATTTAAAAATGCATCTTCCTCTGCATTTGCAAGTGCTTTAGCAAACCTATTAAGGATATAGATTTCAAGATTAAACACATTATCATAGAGAAGTTCTTCTGTCACCTTAACTGCCACATGGAGTTTATGTGCATCAAGGTTAATCTGGTCAAATTTAGCATCTCCAAAGGTCAGAGCCTCACCTTCATCAATCCAAGCTGCCGCAGGAGTAGATGCTGCAATATTAATCTTTCTTTCAGCACCTGTTTTGATGATAGTTGCAAGCTTACGCATAATATTTTCTTCTGTTAAGCCCTCAATTAGGCGAGTATCATATTCTGTTGGAACAAGGTATCCACCATCAGCATCAACACCTTCTTGTAGTACATTGCTTATTCTTCTAAAATTAGTACGAAGGGCATTGAGCATAGATTCTTTATACTCATCTGTTGCAACTCCTGTTTTAGGTTTTTCATTTGTCTGTGGCTTTGTTGGAGTGCCAAGAATAGGATTACTTGTTGGTTTTGACATTTCAGCATCAATTGCTGTCAGTCTGCTTTCCCTCTCGATTTCCTTAGTCAAAGCCATAATAGAATTCTCCATTTTTGTGTAAGTAGCATTATCCTCTTCTGAGAGAATGTCGCTTTCATTTCGCTTGCTATCAAGAAATGCTCTTGCATCAGCCACAGCCTTATTACGCTTTTCATATAGTTCCATAAGTTTATTCATATTGAAATTCCTCCCTAAATTAATTTAAGACGCTCTTTAAGCGTCTCAATTGATGGTTGATTTTTATTTGTTTTAGTAGCCTTTTTTACTACCATTTTGTCAAGTAGCGAGTTGGTTACTGCACATCTACTAAAGGCATAGGTCACATCATCAGATATCTTTGCTTTTTTCTCATCCTTTAAGATTCCATCTGCAAAGCCAAGTTCTAATGCTTTATTGGCATTTAGCCATGTTTCTGCATCCATAAGATGTGATAGCCTTGTACGAGATAAAGATGTCTTGATTTCATAAGCATTGATGATGCTTTCCTTAACTTCCGAGAGCATATCAATGGCTTTTTGCATTTCCTCACTATCACCAATAGCAACTGTCAAAGGATTATGAATCATCATAAGGGCTGTAGGAGCCATAAGTACGTTAGTCCCTGCCATAGCAATAACACTTGCCGCTGACGCTGCAATGCCGTCAACCTTTACTGTGATGTTTCCTTTGTAATCCATAAGCATTGCATAAATCTGACTTGCAGCAATGCAATCTCCACCGGGACTATTAATCCATAGAGTGATATCTCCTTCTCCACTTAAAAGTTCTGCCTTAAATGCTTTTGGAGTTACTTCATCATCAAACCAGCTTTCTTCAGCAATTGCACCATTAAGGTATAAAGTTCTGGTATCGGAATTGTCATCCTTTACCCAGTTCCAAAATTTCTTCACTTGCTTTCCTCCATTCCTAAATTATTTTTACTAGCAAATATTCCTGCATCCTGTAGCTTTGTCATATTTCCATTAATCAGATATAAATCACCACCTAGTTCTTCTGGTATTCGATCCAAATTTTCAAGCTCCCTAATGTCATTAGCGCTCATCCATCCGTTTTGCCTTGCAGTAGCATAACCACCCATACGACTTTGGTAATCACCTCGAAGTAACCCGTCTACATTGAACTTGATGAAATATTTTCTTTTATCTTTAGGCGAAAGTAGAGAACGCACCATTGCTTGTTCCCACCTCGATACCCAAGGGTCTAGAGTGTACTTAACAAACTCCAAAGATTGCTGTTCTATATTAGAAAAGCTAGACTTCTCAAGATCACCAACCATATGAGGTGGTACTCTGAAAATTCTAGCTATCTCATTGATTTGAAATTTCCTTGTTTCAAGAAATTGTGCCTGCTCTGGAGAAATTGATATAGGTGTATATTTCATTCCTTCCTCTAAAACAGCCACCTTACTTGAATTACTGCTACCACCAAAGGTCGCATTCCAACTTTCCCGAACTCTTGTAGGGTCTTTTAATGTTCCCGGATGCTCTAGCACACCGCCCGGTGCAGCACCGTTGGCAAAGAACTTGGCTCCGTATTCCTCACAGGCAATTGCCATACCTATAGCATTTTTTGCCATAGCAATAGGAGAATATCCCACGAGTCCATCAAATCCAAGACCAGGAATATGAAGTATATCAGAAGGGTGTAACTTTACAGAACTCCCTTTCATATTTGGAACATCAAGACTGCTTGTAAAATAAGTGTAATAAAGTTGTCCGTTTTCATCTCTATCAACAGTCATTCGGTTTGGCATTAAAGGATATAAGGCTACTACTTCACCTTTTCCATTTCTAATAATCTGTGCATAGGCATTCCCCCACAAGAGTAAATGCGTCATTAATGTTTCACGAAATACAAAGGACGTCATTTCAGGGTTAGGTTCATCATGCAGGAGAAAATATAGTGGGTTATTAATAGATTTTTCTTTGCCACCATTATCTGTATACTCGTACAAATGGAGAGGCAATCCTGCCACAGCCTCAGCTAAAATTCTCACGCAAGAATATACGGCAGTCATTTGCATAGCAGTTCTTTCAGTAACTGGTTTTCCAGAAGTTGTACCCCCTAAAAAGAAACTGTATGCACTTCCTGCTGTTCTGTTTGTAGGCTTATCTCTTGACTTAAATAAACCGTTTAATATATTCATAAACTATCACTTCCCTTCTAAAAACAGGCATAAGAAAAGCACCTACCTAATTGATAGATGCTTGAATATGTTTAATTATTTATTGAAAAGTTGGTAAAATTAATTCCCCAACTTGAATTTTTCTCAGAGTTTCTTTTGCATTATCCACTGCCTCTGGCACAACTCTAGGATCAGAACCATCAATTATCTTGAGGGCATATACAACTTCGCCCGATTTTATTATTCTGATAGCTGCGTTCACTCTTGTTCTTGTTCCACCCTCATGCTTATCAAAAAATCCATGCTGCTTTTTATAATATTCATCAATCATCTTATTCTTTAATGTCCGATCTCCTAATTCTGAAAATCTCCTAATAATATCTTCCAAATGTAGTCCTAAAAATGATTGTCCCGCAGACTTGATATCATCATTTATTTTATCTATACTTCTCAATACCTTTTCCATGTACTTACCTCCTTAACTTTTTAAGGTCAGTATAGCACAAAATATTGCAGCTGTGGTATGATTTTGATTTGCTAAACATAGTGTTTAACCGTTGCAAATCAAAGATAATTACAGGTTAAATAAACAAAATGCCTCTGTCATCATAAACAGAAGCTCCTGCCTCATTACCACAACGAATTGCTCTATCAAGAGCCATTATCGTTGCCACCGCACCATCTATCTTTTCTGTTGATTTCTCTTTGTCTGCTTTGATGTTTCCAGCAGGGTCAGTTCTAATGAAGATATTATCCATCATCCATCTAAGAACCGGATGCCCACTATGCGCAAGTCTCTGTTCTAGCGTTAATTTCATAAGTTCCTTTGTTGGTGGACTCATATCCTTAAATCCCTGTCCAAATGGCACAACGGTAAACCCCATCCCCTCAAGATTCTGCACCATCTGAACAGCACCCCAACGGTCAAAAGCTATTTCACGGATATTAAACTTTTCACCAAGCTTTTCTATAAATTTTTCGATAAAGCCATAATGAACTACATTACCTTCTGTAGTTTGTATAAAACCTTGCCTTTCCCAAACATCATAAGGAACATGGTCACGCTTTACACGAAGATCTATTGTTTCTTCTGGTATCCAAAAATAAGGTAGTACACAGAATTTATCATCTTCATCCACTGGTGGGAATACTAGTACAAAAGCTGTAATGTCCGTTGTACTAGAAAGGTCTAAGCCACCATAACAAACACGCCCTTTTAGGGAATCTTCATCTACCTTAAAAGAACAAGCATCCCATTTATCCATAGGCATCCAACGGATAGCCTGCTTTACCCACTGATTAAGTCTAAGCTGCCTAAAAGAATTCTCTTCAGCTGGGTTCTGCTTTGCAGATTCACAAGCAGCTTTTACTTTATCAATACCAACCGTTATTCCAAGGGAGGGATTGGCTTTCTTCCAAACCTTAGGGTCTGTCCAGTCATCACTCTCTTCTGCCCCATAAATAACAGGATAGAAGGTAGTGTCATTCTTTCTACCTTCTAAAATGTCTTTTGCCTTTTGGTGGGTTTCATAACAGATAGAATTTGTATCTGTCCCAGCAGTAGTAATAAGAAAATATAATGGTTGCGTTCTGGCATCACCAGAACCTTTGGTCATAACATCAAATAGCTTTCTATTTGGCTGTGTATGAAGTTCATCAAATACCACACCATGAATATTAAAGCCATGCTTGGAATAAGCCTCTGCCGATAATACTTGATAAAAACTATTTGTAGGTGTATAAATGATTCTCTTTTGGGATGCAAGTATTTTTACTCTCTTACTTAGCGCAGGACACATACGCACCATATCAGCAGCTACCTCAAATACGATAGATGCTTGCTGGCGGTCAGCTGCACAACCATAAACCTCGGCTCTTTCTTCAAAATCACCACAGCATAAAAGTAGTGCTACTGCGGCAGCAAGTTCCGATTTACCTTGCTTTTTAGGAATTTCTATATACGCAGTATTAAACTGCCTATAACCATTAGGTTTTATTGTTCCAAAAATATCACGGATGATTTTCTCTTGCCAATCAATAAGGTCAAACTTTTTGCCTGACCACGTACCTTTGGTATGACAAAGAGCTTCAATAAAGGCAACAGCATAATCTGCGTGTTCTTTGCTATAAGTACTATCCTTTGCCTTAAACTTAGTTGGAGTGTATTTCTTCAATTTTCGCATATGCTGCCCCCTTTCCTTGTATTAAAAAAAGACCACTATCAGCAGTCTCTTATCTGTAACTTGAAACAGCCCTACAAAGGGCTATCTCATATTTTTAGTGTCTTATTCTTCTACAATCTTGCATTTATCAACTCCATAAATAACATGAAGTCCAGAACCATTATCCCACTGCACCATAATAGATCCTGTATCATCAACACCCCAAACTGTACCCTTTGTTCCCACTTCTGGTGCTTGGATATCATCCATCTCCACAAGTTCTACCCTTGTGCCTGCTGGATATTTCTTGCGGTGCATTTGAATTATTTCTTTACTCGGAAACTTCATTCTTAGCACCTCCCTTGAAAGCCGATGAACCTGTGAGGTTCTGAAGGAGAATCTTGCGTTCCTTCTTGTACTCATCACCGATAAAGCCTAATCGAAGGAGAAAACAGCGAAATGCGTATTTCTCATTGTCCACTTCCTTTTCTTTTGAACTGATGCGTTTCTGGTTTCTTGCCATTTCACAAATACTGTAAATGAAATGCGTGTAGGCCTTGACGTGTCGCTGTCCTCAGGCATAAATGAGAACCAAGGGAAGGAAACCTTATCATCATCCTCGAGAATCGGAAGGCTATTTAATCCCAGTGCTTTTTTGATTAAGTTTCCTTTTGCCTCGATAATGTGCTGTAGATTTTTCAAGGCATCCTCTACAAAGTAAGTCGCAGGCATTGCCACCGTTAGCCCTACATTTTCGCTTTGTTGCCCTTCTTCTGAAGTATTGGTATGTTCGTTTGATTCTTCAGTTATTTCCGCCACAAAGCCTTTTTCAGCAAGTTTCACAAGCAGAGTTTTGATTTCCTCACTGTCTGCTTTATCATCAAAAATAAGTGTCCCTTCCTTATCTACTGTGAAACAATCAATTTCATATGCACTCGTTGGCATCCCTTTGTATTTTGATTTTACACCTGTAATTTCACTAATTGCGGCAACTAGTGGTTTTCTGTCCTTTCCAGCTACATTAAATTTAACTTCCATCATGTGTACCTCCTTGTTTTTTGGTACTTACATATATCACTCTAAAGGCACATAATAGCAAGTCAATAATGTAAAATTAATCGAGATTATTCTGTGCGTAATAAGCAATTCCTGAAAGCACCAAGCAAACACAAGGAAGTGCCACACCATTCCCCCACATTTTATACTCTGCAGAATCCGAATGTGGATTTTGTAGCCACTTTATGATCTGCTTTTCTGTCTTTGGCTTTGCAAACTTTCCTATAATCTTTCTATGAGTTTCAAAGACACCTGCCCAAAATTCAATATCTTCTTTTGTAGGATTCTCTGTTCCAAGGTCACTGCACCAAAAGTCTGGGAATCCTTGAAGTCTGCCACATTCTTTTGGGGTTAATCTCCGAACCGTGTAGTTAGGTTCTACCACAGAAGTGAAGTTGCCCTTGTCAGGCATTCGCTGATTCCCACCTGCATTATTTGCCGTAAGTGTTGGAGATACATTTTCTCCATTCCAAGCCACAGCTGATGGTCCTTGTGCATTTAAGGTTGCGGCAACACCATCTTCTTTAATACCAAGATTCCTCGCAAAGTTCTTCCCACAGTTAAATGTTTCTCTATCGATGGAATAACAAGGCTCGGTTACTATAGAAGGGTCTTTATAATCTCTTGCAACTAATGTTGGTGCAGTTTCTTCATTCACCTGCATAAATTCACCAGTTGTCATAGAAAAAACTGCGTGTCTATCCGTGGTATTAAGAGTGAAAGATACATCTTTATTAACCCCATCACCCATAGGTCCGTTTTCATCTTTACGCCCAATCATGGAGCCTTGCAGAGAATAACTTTCTACAACTGCTATCCCACCTTGATTGCAAGACGGGTTACTACCATTTCCGTCAATAGTTCTTGAAGTATCAGCCTTGTAAATACCACTATGAGGATTACCTGATTTCATAGAGTTACTACCATCAGAGCATATCCCATATGCTGTTGGAACAAATACTGATTGATCATTATTACATGATAAAGTTGCAGATTTATTATCCTGTATTAATGCACCTTTTCCTCCACCCTCACAACCACTACGGATTTTAAGAGTCTTAGGTGTATTTATTTCAGTAGTTACAAAAGGCTGATTGTTCCCACCAGTTCCGTAGGTTGCAGAAACTGTAGGAGCAACATCTAAAGGCCCATTGTAGCGAGTATCTTGACTATGATTTTCAAACATAACACAAGGTGGGTGATTAGCCTTTGCCCTAAGTGTTGATGTCATATTATCAAGTACATCCATACGTTCTCCGCCTTGGTCATTTAAAACAAGAGTGCTTGCCTCTCCAAAGCAAACTTCAGTACTTCCGGCAGCTCCTTGCCACGAGCAGATGCTCTTCTTAAAATCCCCTGACAAGCCTTCGGACTCAAATAATATTTTTCCGGCACTCCTACCTGTAAAATCTGTGACAAGGTAGATACGTTTTCTTCGTTGGGGAACTCCAAAGTATTGTGCATCAAGAGTTCTCCATGCAATGGAGTAATCTCTTCCCAATATCTCTCCTGCGTTAAGCCACTTTTTAGGTTTAGGAATAGATAAGGTTTCATCTTTGATTTTTGCGATACTTTCGAGGACTGCTTTGAAATCCTCTCCTTTATTTGAGGAGAATGCTCCCGGCACATTCTCCCACACGATAAATCTTGGATAGCTGCCATTTGTAGCACACCTCATTTCTTTTATAATTCTAATGGCCTCATAAAAAAGCACTGATTGTTCTCCCTCAAGTCCTGCCCTCTTACCTGCTACCGACATATCAGTGCAAGGCGAACCAAAGGTAATAATATCGACTGGTTCTATTTCAGCACCATTAATAGTGCTAATATCACCTAAGTGCTTTACCTCAGGCATTCGTTTTGATGTTACTCTAATAGGAAATGGCTCAATTTCTGATGCCCATAAAGGAGCAATACCAGAAATTAAGCCACCTAAAGGAAAACCACCACTGCCATCAAACAGTGAGCCAAGGGTAAGATTACTCATCTTTGACCACCTCGCTGTAAGGCACTTGTTTGCCATATCTTATTAAAAACACACCTTCATCACTTGAAACCTGTTCAATGTATCTTTTTACGATAACATCACAAAACTTCTCATCAAGTTCAACAGTACAGCAAATTCTATCTGTTTGCTCACAAGCTATAAGAGTTGAGCCACTGCCACCAAATGGGTCAAGAACTACTGAGTTTGTTAAACTTGAGTTTTGAATTGGGTAGGCAATAAGAGCCACAGGTTTCATCGTTGGATGATCTGCATTTTTACTTGGTCTATCAAATTCCCATATAGTAGTTTGTTTTCTATCCGAATACCATTGATGTTTACCCGATTTCTTCCATCCAAATAAAACTGGCTCATGCTGCCATTGATATGGACTTCTGCCTAATACAAGACTTTGCTTCTTCCAAATGCAAGTACCACTTAAATAAAATCCAGCATCTGTAAAGGCTTTTCTAAAATTAAGTCCTTCTGTATCAGCATGGAAAACATAAATGGAACCATCACTAGCTAATGCCTTTTCCATATTGGTAAAGCAATCAAAAAGGAAATTAAAAAAAGCATCTGCTGAAAGATTATCGTTTTGTATCTTTCCTGCAGTGCCTTCGTATTTTACATTATAAGGTGGATCGGTAACTATTAAATTTGCCTTTTTACCCTCCATCAATTTTTCATAGGTTTCAGCTTTTGTACTATCCCCACAAACAAGCCTATGCCTTCCCAATATCCACACATCACCTTGCTTTGTAAAGTTAGGCTTTTTCAATTCTTCATCAACATCAAAATCATCTTCCTTTACATCATCAGCAGAGTTTAAAAGTGTATTTAATTCAGCTGCATCAAATCCTAAAAGATCTATATCAAAATCAAGTTCTTTTAAACTTTCAAGTTCAACGGATAATAAATCCTTATCCCATCCTGCATCTTCCGCAAGCCTGTTATCTGCAATAATGTATGCCTTCTTTTGAGCTTCAGTTAAATGATCTACAAATACACAAGGTACAGTTTTCATTCCATCTTCTTTTGCAGCTAAAACCCTTCCATGCCCTGCTATAATATTAAAATCTCTATCAATTAAAATTGGATTTACAAAACCAAATTCTCTAAGACTTGATTGTAATTTCTTTATTTGCTTTTCATTATGGGTTCTTGAGTTATTTGCATATGGCACAAGCTTTGATATTTCTACTTGTTGCATTTCTTGAGTAAATTTATTTTCCTTATTCATCTTAAATTACCTTCCTTTCCTTCCTGATAAAAGAGCCTCCATAATATCATCTTGAGGATTCCCAACAAATGCAGTAGTACAATTTTGCTTAACAATATCAAAAATCTCATACCACAGCAGATTGGCTTGTTTTAAAAACGATTGGCTCATCTGTACAAACGGACTTGCTATAGCACCACCTGTTGTAGGATGCTTTCCTAAAAGGCCATATGTACTAATAGCCTCCTCACATTGGATATATCTTGTAAAGGCTTGAGCATAAGACTCGATAAGCCTCGGGTTAACAAACTTCTCACATCCTCTATCTTTCAGCCACTTCCAAGTTTCAGTAAATAATAAGTCTGCACCTAGAGGCTTTCCATCCCTTTGCTTTGCACTAAGGTAGTCACTAGGATTTGGCATATCTTCACCATCTAAATTTTCAGCACCATCTAAATCACTAGCTTCCAGAATTGTTTCTGGTTCTAGGTTTGGTACTTCTAATACTTTTGCTGCTTTGCCTTTTGTGATTTTATCTGAAAGAGGTACTGGCTTATCACCTGCACGAACTCGTCTGCCACCTCTATTTGTTCCGTCTTTGGCCACGATTTCTCACCCCTTTCCTAGCCTATGGGTTTAATACCCTGTTTGAACTTCGGTTTTTGTGCGTGTGACCCCCTGCCCGTTCCCCGGCGCGTTAGTTGTAGAGATTAAGACCACCCCTACCGTATCAACTTCTACTCCATCTGTCCCCATCTTTTGCAGTAATAGCAGAGTGACAAGACTTGCATAAAGCCATTAGGTTAGTCCTCTCATGAGTTCCGCCACGGGATAAAGGAAGGATATGATGAACCTCCTCTGCCTTTGTAAGCTTTCCTTTTTTCTCACACTCCTCACACAAAGGATGCTGTGAGATATAACTGTCACGGATTCTTTTCCATGCTCTTCCATACCTGCGGCGTATAGCTGGGTCACGACCATACTTCTCGTAGCGTTTGTTTTCTAACTTTTCATGTTCCTTACAAAACCTCCCATCAGTTAGGTTGGGACAGCTAGGGAAGGAGCATGGACGCTTTGGTTTTCTTGGCAAAATTTCACCCCCTTGGGCATAAGAAAAGCCCTTGCAGGTAGTTCCCACAAAGGCTTGTTACGGTTGCCCGTTTTATATTCTTTTCGCACTATAACAATATCATAAGAGCCTACTCTCTTTCTATCAACTTTACTCTCCACTTTGTAATAGCTGGTCGATTTCTTTTAATGCTCTCTCATGAATGCGAAAGGTGTATTGCATACTGTAATTCATATCCACTGCTATCTGCTCCCATGTAATAAAGCAAAGATACCGCTTTTCTAATAGGGTTTGATATTCCATATTGGGAACTGCTTTGATAACTCCCATAATTTCACGTTTTAGTTCCACTAGCTTGTTGATATCACTATTGATTTCATCTTGAAGATCAATAATCTTAATCACTGAATCTGCCATGCGGGAATCACCACGGTTGGGATTTTTAGGCATATCTGATAATGTGGTTGTACACATTGTTGCCAGTTCATTTAAGGATGCAACCTGCTGAATCTTGGAATTGATTCGCATATCTAAAAAACGAGCCTGTCCTAAATATTCTTTTGCTGTCATAGCTGACACCTCCGAAAATTTAAAATTTCCCTCGGATTGACTATGATTGTCTTAGATTTTCATATCTGCTTTTACCGCATCAATTAATGCGGATTGTGTATTATCCTTTAAAGATAATGCCCTCATAATCCGTTCATCAATGGTACCCTTGGCAGTCAAGTGAAGTACCGAAACGGTATTTGAGGTCTGTCCTTGCCTCCATAATCTTGCTACTGTCTGCTGATATAATTCCAAAGACCATGTCAGTCCAAACCACACTAGAGTGGACCCACCGCTTTGTAGATTAAGACCGTGACCTGCAGAGGCAGGATGAATCAGTGCTACAGGCAATACACCGTTATTCCATTTTTTAATACTGGCATCACTATCAAGTTTCTGATATTCCACACCGACTTTCGTTAGCCTTTTTGTAATTCTATCAAAATCATGCTTATACCAATATGCCACCAATATTGGCTTTCCGTTTGCCGCCTCAATAATATCTTCAAGAGCATCTAGCTTTCTTTCATGAATGATAACTGTATCTTCTTCATCTGAATAAACTGCACCATTTGCCATCTGTGTTAATTTTCCAGAAAGTGATGTAGCGTTTGCTGCTGTAATCTCACCATCTGGCATGGATAAAACCAAATCTCTCTTTAATTCATCGTAACGCTCCTGTTCCTTGTCGGATAAATACACCATATATTCCGTTGATACAAGTTCAGGCATATTCAGATGATCAGTTGCTTTCATTGAAATGGTAATATCTGAAATCTTTTTATAAATCTGTTCCTCCGCACCGGGAAGGGGTTTATAGGAATAAACAATAGGACCATTTATCTTGTCTGCCTTAAAATATGCCGTTCTGTATTGACCAATAAATCTTCCCAAACGCTCTCCCATATCTAAAAGCTTAAACTCTGCAAATAAATCCATCAAACCATTACTGCTTGGAGTACCTGTAAGACCGACTATCCTTTGTACCTTTGCTCTTACCTTCATCAAAGCCTTAAATCTTTTGGCCTGATGATTTTTGAAAGAAGATAACTCATCCACAATAACCATATCGTAATCAAAGGGGAGGCCACTTGATTCAATCATCCACTGCACATTTTCACGGTTAATAATATAAACATCTGCCTTTGAAGTTAATGCTGACATACGCTCTTTTTCTCTACCTACTGCTACGGCATAAATAAGGTCAGATAAATGCTCCCATTTTTCTATTTCTGCACTCCATGTATTTCGTGCTACTCTTAAAGGTGCAATAACCAAAACTTTATGCACATCAAAGCTGTCAAATAATAGGTTATTTATGGCTGAGAGGGTGATACTTGTTTTTCCTAAACCCATATCAAGTAGCACTGCTGCTATTGGATGGCTTTCAATGTATTCAGTAGCATAGGTCTGATAATTATGTGGCTCGTATCTCATCAAGAATTCCTCCAATCTGATCTATATCATCCAACACATAAACCTTAAAACCTAATTTTATTAATAATTTATGTCTTGCTATCTGTAGTGGCCTTGGTTTTTCACCAGGAGCCTTTACTTCTACAAAACCAAATTTTCTTTTTGGCAACAATACCAATCGGTCTGGCATACCATCAAATCCTGGAGATGTGAACTTCGGACAAATGCCACCCATCATTTTTACTGCTGATACCAATTTCTTCTCTATTTCTTTTTCTCTCAAATGCACTACCTCCATCAAATATATATTAGGTGGAGGTCATTGGAGTGTATTTCCATAACTTTATATATATCATTATTTTTTACTTCTAAGAATAGTTATATAAAAAACCTCCATAGACCTCCACACTTTAAGAAAATGGCTTTATTCCAAGAAATCCGACTTTAATCGGAGTCCAATGATAAGGTTGCAATCTCGGGTCTTTTTACGGTCGAAACCGCTACCTTCCAAGGCTGTATAAAAATCAGCCGTACTGCGAATAAAGTCACCCACCTGCGTACAATATGCACGGTATGAGTTATAAACCTCTCCTGATTTTGCTGTATATCCTTCATCAACTTCACAGCATTCATTTAAAAAGTGGGACATCCAGTCATTGTTTTCCTTATATTTATGAATAGCATCCTTAACCTTCTGTGGAGGTTCAATATGAAAGTCTTCTTGAATTACTTTTTTAGCACCCTCGATTACCCATGATAAAATAGCACCACCCGCATTCTCAAACAGGTAATCTGCATAATTCTTTACATCTGCACTGCCTTCAATCTTTGCTTCAAAAGGGATAACAATCAACCTTCGCCATGTACCTTTATCGATAGCACCAACCTTTGGCAGGTGGTTGGTATAAAGCACAAGCGTATGGCTTGGAATATAGGAAAAAGGTGCTTTATATTTTTTCTCTGCGTAGATTTCATCAGTGGAACAAAGCTGCTTTACATTGGAGGTATTAAGTCGCATACCTTCCTCCAGTTCTGCTGCAATCAAAAGTCTCTTACCCTTCGCCTCCGCAAGTTCCGGCTTAACATTTCTTTTGCATCCTACCGTTAATACATCAGCAGAAATATTACCACTATAAGTACCCAGCACACGGGATACCACATTCCAGAAAGTAGATTTTCCGTTTCGGCCCTCACCATAGGCAATAATAAGAGCCTCCACATATACCTTTCCAATAGCAGACCAACCCACGATTTTCTGAACATAATCAATAAGGTTCTTATCTCCACAGAAAAATGTATCAAGAGCATCCTCCCACAAATTTTCACCCACATCAGTTGCATCTACTGCAGTCTGCTTTGTAATATAGTCAAGTGCCTCGTGGTTTCTAACTTCACCAATTCCTTTTCTAAGATCATAAGTGCCACTGGGAGCATTAAGTAAAAACTCATTTTCATCAAGTAGGTTCTGCGTAATACCTACCATCGGTCTTACTTCCTTGAGTGCCGATGAGATGTATTTTGAATCACGTCTTTTGATGGCATATTTTTTATAATTGATGGCATCCTCATACAGTTCAAAGGAATGTGCCTGAACTTCATTAAATGCTGACACTGCTTTTTTTGCACCCATCTGTGCCAGTATCTCAAAGGCACCGTTTTGCTCCATTTCCTTTAGTCTTTTTTTAATTTCAACCTCCGCCTCAACAAGCTGTCTTGTGGTTAGCTCCTGTGCCACCTCCTGCGACAAGGGATCTGATTCTTGCCAAAAACTACCGTTATATACAAGGTATCCTGTAGACGGAGAGTATCTTAAACGACTATAATATTCCCTTGATAAAACAACTGCCTGCCCCACATCTGAGTAATCTTCTGGTTTTAACTCAAAACCTGCATTATACTGCTCTGGCGGAATATATCCTTCCTGTGTAGAAACTTTTGCACCAAACTTTAAGGCACTATTCCATATGGTTTTTAATTCAGCATCCTCAAGAGGAGGATTGCATTTTTCAGCTTTTTGCAAATATAACTGATATGCCTCCTCGGTATCCCCATAGCGTTTGATGATTTTCCCTGCATAGTGAGACATGGTATTATTACGCTTACCCTGTGGAACTTGGCTTTGCTGGTTATCCCACTCTTCAAAATCTAGATCATCAAGAAAATCTACTATAGTTCTTCTGCCCTCATAAAACTCCACTTCTGGATTTGTAACACCAAAAAGCAGCCTTGCACTATCAATAGCATTACTGTCAAAGTAGGGAAAAGTAGCTGTAATTCTCTTTTTTAGTGCTGTATATTCCTTAGAATCTATAACAGTTGGTATCATAAAATACACATGAAATCTTGGACGAGCAGACTTTCCATCTTTTATCTTCATATGATTTCTGCTATATACAGCAACAAAGGACACATCTGGAAATGCCATTGCTACTTCAAATGGAGTAATCCACTCATCTGAGTTATCACTATGTTCATTATCTAGGTCGAGAGGAACATTGTCGGCACTAATAAAGTTGGAATTACTACGATAATTATCTTTATACTCAGCTGTCACATGGTCATGCTTCATAGCCACTTTCATTGCCTGCTCATCCGTAATAATATTTTTATTGGGATAAACACAGTTAGACAGACTGCCAATGCAGTCTGCCGTATAAATCGTTAACCTTATCATTGCGACACCTCCTGTAGTTCTTCCGTGAAATATCTTATTTTCTTTCTCATTTTTCCTGCCTGTTCTATTTCTTCAGACATTCCTGCAGATACTTCACTTCCAAACACCCATAATTCATCGCACTTACCAAGAAACACCTTATTCATAAACATAGCAAGTCCACGTTCATGCTCCTCTGAAATGTACTGTGGCAACAGCAAATGTGGTGCAAATGGTATTGTATTTTTTGCCACAGCAAATCTTGAGTACATTCTTGCATTTGCTGTATTTTTTTCGATATCCCCGGAATAAGGACTGCAAATATATATCATAGGGCGAAAAGCGGCAGCCTTTCGTGCTGCTCGCTCTTCCTTTTCAATTTTCGTTAATGCCTCATAAGTAACAGGGTCATAATAACCCTCTACATTGTATTTATCAATTGACATAAGTTTAATCCTCCTGTTCCATCGTAGGCAAAATACCATCTGCCTTTAAAAGTCCATAGATGAACAAGCGTCCTGCCTGAGTCCAATAAGTATGAACCTTGGTATGCATTGTTCCGTCACTTCCGGGATAACTGTGGGTTTTGGTACTTGTGTAACCCATCTCTGCGTACTTCTGATACAAGAGCCATATTTTATTGCCCTGCTTGTACTGAATACCCTTATCATGAAGATACAGATTCATTCTGTTGGCACTCCAACCGTAGTCCTTAGCAATCACGGAAATAGCAACAAGGTCTTTGCAGTTAAGTACTACATCGTAGTAACTGGCTTTTGGTTTCATCTCCACAATCTGCTGATTCTGAACAGCCACCGTGGCCATAAGTGCATTAGTCTTTTCACGCTCTGCTTTCAGTTTTGTAAGTGCTGCAATCAACATATCTGGGTCATTAAGCAATTCATCTACTGCGTAAACGCCATGCTTTCTAATAGTAGGAAGAACCTCTGATGTAACCCAACGTTTGAATTTCTTGGCATTCTGTACCTTGCTTGAAAATACAAGACTGTAAAGACCACTTTCGTTGATAACTGTCAATCCTCGGTTTGGAATTTCAAAGGTCGTATTTTCCGACCTTTGGATTATCATCTTATCTTCGGCATCAACATGAGTGGCAAGTGCATCCTTTGTATTACTGTAACCAAGGCTTTGTGCTACATCTTTACCTACAAGATACGGCTCATCATTAATAACAAGTGTACGGATAGAGCCAAACTCCGCATTATTAAAAATCTGTAATTCGCTCATATGAATTACCTCCTAAAATTTAATTGAGGTCGACCCTCACTTAGTAGCCTTAAGGGAGGGTCAAATTGGACATTTTTACAAAATTTCTTTATATTTTTTCTTAGCTCTTTGCAAACGCTTATACACCGTATCTCTTTTTTCACCTATTTCTGCTGCATATTCTTCTGGGGTCTTGTCCTCTAAACAAACAGCAATGATGACTTCAGCAAATTCTGGTTTCAATACATCACGGAGTTTTTGACACAAATCCTCATATTCATATTGGCGATTTAATTTTTCTTCCTGCGAATTATCTGCTACCGTATCCATACCATCACTGTCATCAGCATCTTGATCATCTTTTCTAAACTGCTTTTTCAGATTTCCACGATGACGATCGAATTTGTGCCAGTTATTGTATTCTGGCTTATTGAATTGCTCCTCAAAAGCATCTTGTATAAGAGTTTCCTTTTCTTCTTGCGTTAGGTCTTCGCCACCTTCAAGTGACAAACTGACCCACATCTCTTCACTGCTAACCTCCAATATTTCATACTTTTGTTCATAACGAATCTTTACTTTCATTCTCTTGTCCTTTCTGCCTGTTTCTTGCAGAAGGGCAAGGAATACAAATATTGGTGCTTTAGAAGTACCGAATCAAAAAAGCCTGATTAGACCATAGGAAATAAAGGGTACCTCTATCGCAACATTCACAGCTTTCGCTGTGAAGATTCCGATATTTGTATCCCAATGCCCTATAGCTAATCAGGCCTTGTGATATTGTTTTTGTTAATGCTTACATAGGAGATAGGCAGGCTGATTAAATAAATCCGTCTCCGCCCATTTTTAGATCAATGATGACTTCTTGCTGGGTTTTGTTAGTGCTAATGCACTACCTGCAACAGATTTTGCAACTTTACCATAGCAACTGGTCTTTATGTTTGCTTTGTATTCTTGACCATGAATTTCACCTCGCTTTCTAACCGACCTGAAATCTTATCTTTGATTAGATCAGCTAAATGTCAAAAGAGAAGCAACAGCAATCAATCTTGTTGTTCATTTCTGCGAACGCATACTAATAAATTGCGAAAGTGTAGATTCTTTCATAATTATCTGATATAATATTCGACAGACCAATCCCCCAATACCTATCTACTATCACTAGCGCTCTTTTGCTTGTTTTTACACTTTGAATTATAGAATATTGGCTTGGTAGCCATAGGTAGGCACGGGTAGGCTTGGGTAGGCTTCGATAAAAGGTGGTGAAATAGATGAATTTTGTAGAATTCGTAAGCATAACAAGACCCATAATCGGTGGAAAAGGTGGCGTTCACATCTATGTAAGAACGCTCTTTGACGCAATACTTACTGAAAATGGCAAAGAAATTCTCGATGGTTATAGCCCCTCAAGTTACAAAGCTTATGCTAATGGCAAAACTAGCATCACCGATATATCCAAGGCTATGGTTCAATACATAGATCCAGTTGAATTTTCATCCTTTATCTTTAATACTGAAGAATCCGCTCAAATAGCTTTATGCGAGCAATTTACTGAGTTCTTGCCAAACATCAATGTCAATAATGTTGGTGATGAAATAGCTGAACTCTTTGCAAATATAATAAGGACTGCTGCTCAAACCAAAAGAAAAAAGCCAGCATCCAAAAAGGACACTGGCACAGGTTCTGTTGAACTTCCTGACGAACAACATTCTGACGAAAGTCCATATTCTTCTGAAGACAATGAGTTGCTTCAAGAATTTACAGCAGATTATGATGAAATCATGTTTACGATGATTGGGGAAAGTTATGGTGTTTCATTAATTGATATGTCGTTACCAAATAAGGTACAAGCCTTGTATAAAACAAAATGGAGTACAAAAGCTGACGCATTCAATAACCCCACTTTGAAATCATATGTATTCAGCTTGCTTGGAGAATTAAATCAACTCAGCAACTGTCTTTTGACCGATGGTGCTGAACCATTCTTCATCAAGCAAACAAGAACAAGAATAAGAAACTTGTATGTAAAACTTCATCCTGACTCATTTGCTGGAGCATTTCCGTATGATGCTTTCATTGATGATTGGGACGATGGAGAATTTTATTAAACAGAAAGGAGGATGTCGATGCCAACGATAGATGATTCTATCCGAAAAATAGACAGTGTAATATGTAGGCATTTAGATAATATTGAAGACTCATCTCGTGGTGCTATATCTCAAGATATTTTAGAGCAGTTAATGAAGTTTGTTAATCATGTGATGCTCAAGTTTTATGCTAACGGAAGAGATATCGCCATTAGCGAAGAAAATATAGCTAAAGCAATCGAGTTTTCTCAAATAAACAGTGAGCTACTTACTTTATATAAATTTCGCAATTATTTGCAAATTGTAACCACCCAATATACTTTAGATGAAGATGGCTCAGAACGATTAATGCTGAAGTATTACCAATACCTGCTAGAGGCAAAGAATCTTCTTAGCCACTACTACGGTATCGAGGTATTACATAATATAGAGAAATTTCCTCTGCATTTGGATGATACCTTACAGGAATACTATAAAAAGATTTCTGAAAAAATAGAACATCATCCTGCGGTATTACATACTGATAGCAAGGATAAATACTATATTCAAAAAATAAAACCACTGTTTGTAAACAGAAAAATATATTATGAAATCACATTTACTCCTATAGATGATAGGAAAAATAAATCCAAATCTAACAGAGTAATTGCTTTTACCAAGTTGCCGATCAAAAGCAACTACGCCTCAAAGTTTCATCTTATACATGAAACAATCGAAATATTAGAAAAGACAATGCCCATCATCGTCATTGATGGTTGGGAGGTTTCCATCCGTGACTGTGAATTTCAAAATTTTATTTCACTAATAAAAGGCGAGAAAAAAAGAGTACCTTACCCAGAGCAACGATTAATCTGTGAATTTCTTACTAAAAAGAAATTCACACTGACTGATCTGATGGACTTCCCTGATAAGGCATATGATAGGATTACTCTCGAATGGACAAATAACCTTAAATCTTCGGTATTTATTCCAATTTTAGATTACTGCAGAAATCTTATACAAAATGGTCGTAACGGACAAAATGTGCTACGATATCTACTTTATAACATGAACAATGTCATTATTAAGAGCCAATATTCATCTGGATACTATAGTAGATATTATGAAGAATGGATAAATGCTGGAAATAGTTATCTTTCTGGTTTGTATTTAGCAAACGGCTGTAGGCAATTTGATTCTTTACCATTTAACAGATCTCCTATTGGACATAATCCAAAATTAGGAGCGATATTTGATTGTATTCCTTGTAAGGATAAACGCCCAGAATTATTCGCAAGATTTATACGAAACAACACAGAAGGTAAAGGTCAGCTATTCACCGATATTGATGAATTGAACAATTTTCCTGATTACCAAACTCTTATAAAGAGGTATAACGATAGTCTTTGGAATGGACACAGACCTGCTAGTGATTTGATGTTTGAACACAATCAAGTATTTATAAATGCTTACAATCTTGACACTTGTAAGGTGATTGAGGCGTTACAAAACCTGGCTGAATCAGGCATTGAAAATTACTCCAATGATGTTGACATTTGGTTACTCTTTGATGATTACGAGATTGACTGTGATGAGAAAAAGGATATCATTAGCCATATCTTCTCAGAATCAAGGGTTGGTGTAATATATGGTTCTGCAGGTGTAGGTAAATCAACGCTGATAAACCATGTTTCCCACTATTTAAATGATACAGAAAAATTATACCTAACACAGACAAATCCTGCGAAAGAGAACTTGATGAGAAAGATTGATGCCGAAAATACAACTTTTTCAACAATTGAAAGTTTTAAGCACCAAGGTTCTTCTTTCACAAAATATAAATTATTAGTTATCGATGAATGTAGCACTGTTAGCAATAAAGATATGGTTGAGGTATTGCAAAAAGCAAATTTTGAAATGCTTTTATTGGTTGGAGACACTTATCAGATAGATGCAATTCAATTTGGCAACTGGTTCTCCGTATTAAAATCATTCTTGCCAGAAAGCTCTGTTTTCAAGCTTTCTCAGCCTCATCGAACTAAGGACGAGCGATTGCTTGAACTATGGAATAAAGTCAGACATATGGATGATACTGCAAAAGAAGTTATTGAGAGAGAAAGCTATTCATTAAAAGTAGATGAAACACTACTATCTTCTCTTGAACCAGGTGAGGCTATCCTCTGCCTAAATTATGATGGCTTGTATGGAATAAACAACATAAACAGATTCCTGCAAGAAAGTAATCCTAACCCTGCTGTCACTTGGGATATCCAACAATACAAAGTTGGAGACCCTATCCTCTTCCTTGACTCAGATAGATTTCGTCCCATCATACACAACAACATGAAAGGCATACTTCAAGGAGTAAAAATAATAGATGCAGACACTATGGAAGAACGTATTCAATTTGATGTTGAAATACAAAAGATGGTAGATGAGCGTGATGTTTCAGGCTTGAATCTTGAACTTCTTGAATGTTTCGAGGAAGAAGAAAAATCTTTAATTAGATTTTATGTTCATAAACTAAAAAGTGCAGATGAGGATGGCGAAGATTCCGGCACAGCAGTTCCATTCCAAGTTGCTTATGCCGTATCAATCCATAAAGCACAAGGTTTAGAATATGACTCTGTTAAAATAGTAATAACAGATGAGGTGGAAGAATTAGTAACACACAATATTTTCTACACTGCCATCACTAGAGCAAGAGAAAAATTGAAGATTTACTGGACCCCAGAAGTTGAAGAAAAGGTAATCAACAGAATCAAGCCCCGAGATATAAGCAAGGATGTTGAACTTTTAAAAAATTATCTGACTGATAAACAACAAACTGATTCACTTGCTTTTTTGCTGTGAAACAAGGAGGTAGAAAATGCGCATCAGCTATAATAAGTTATGGAAAATGTTAATTGACAAAGAAATGAATAAAAATGACCTTAAGGAGGCTGCTGGAATCAGTGCCGCATCCATTGCAAAGTTAGGCAAAGGTGCAAATATTACAACTGATGTTCTTCTCAAAATCTGTGAGGCTATGGATTGTAAGTTAGAAGACATTATGGAAACGATAAAAGAATAGAAAATGGAGGTATGTAACAATGTCAAAAACATCTGATATATTTGAACAAGAAATAGTTGATATGGTAGAAAACTATATTGGAGAAAAAATTCCATCAGTTCTTCCAAGTTGGATGATTCATGAAGGAATTATTGCAGGAGCAACAATAACAGGCGTTGATGGTATCGGCAGTAAAGACCGCATGAATAAAACTGATGTCATCATCTATTTAAATGTAGGAGAGCCTATTAAAATTTCTGCAAAGCTTTTAAATGCTGATTACTTTGGAAATTGGTACGGTCATATAAGATTTTTAGATGAGTTCGGAGATGATGCCTTCTACCGTATGACTAATGCTGCTACCGATTGGGCGAATTGGTGGGCACAAACTGCTACTGCTCCTTATGTTGGAGTCAGCATATGCTTCGGACGTAGAAGTGGTAATACAGCACAAGATTTTACTGATATTTTTACTACTGAGGATATACTAACAGTCGCTCGTGGATATGGATCTGGTGATTCTGTTGCAAACTGTATGTACATAGCAGATCATAGCGCAACGAATATTCCAGAATTAATACACAATATCGATAGAATAACTACTGAAACTGTCAACGCCGCTACATCAACATTTAAAATTGCTTATCGTCCTATTAACCCAATGACCGAAGGAACAAATCGCGGAAAAAATGTTTATACTCAATTTGTTCCCTATAGACGACTCCCTGTCATGACAGAAATACGAAATCCCAAAGATTTATTTAAACTAGGTGAGTTCCAACCCGTAGACCCTACTAGATTAAACCACAATCATATTCTTAATAATCTAGAGAACAATTATAATATATACATTCCTAGAAAAGGCATATAAACAAAAAGCTGGGTTACTTCAAGTATGACCCAGCTTTTTGTTCATTCATTTTTCCAATGTTGCTTTTATTCCTAATGCAATCTCATATGCAAGGTTTACTGGTACGGCATTTCCAATCATTTTATAGCCTGTATCTACAGCATCATAGATAAATTTAAAATCATCTGGAAAACCTTGCACTCGTGCAACTTCTCTAACAGTCATTCTTCTGTATAAATGTTCTTTTCCCTCTACAAATCTACAATCATTTTTATCAACTTTTATCATCTTAGGTGCTTGTGGATGTAGCTGACATTGTCTACCCGAAGCTTGAACTGTAAATCCTTGTTCATCCCAACTTTTAACTCTATTTCTACTCATAAATATGGTCGAATACGCACCTGTAAAATATTCGTTATTGTTTATTGCCTCTACATTTTTATGATTTTTTTCTGCCGCTGGAACAGCCGTATCCTGTAAATCCCATATAACATCTCTTAAGGTGATTTTTTTATCGTCATCAGTAGTTGAACCTTCTGGGAACTGAAACTCTATATTTAAATCTTTTCTAAATCCAATATAAAAGACCCTTTTTCGCTCCTGTGCAACACCATAATCTTTTGAATTAACTAGTGTAATAGATACATCATAACCACACTCCTCAAAAGTGGCAACTATATTCTTAACTGCATCTGAATGTCTATTAGAAAGCATTCCACTAACATTCTCGGCCAAGAAAAATTTTGGCTGCTTATCTTTTAATATTCGGATATAGTCATAAAACAACTTTCCTCTGTCATCCTCAATTCCTCTAAGCGCTCCTGCTTCAGACCAAGATTGACACGGGGGACCACCAATTATGCCATCAATTTCACAAGGAAAATCTTCTTCTTTTATATTTCTAATATCGCCTTTAATTAATTTTGTATTGGGATGGTTAGCCTCATATGTTGCCCATATTTTTTTATCAAATTCATTTGCTACAAGTATATCAAACCCCGCTCTTTCAAAACCTAAATCTAGACCGCCACACCCACTAAATAAACTAATTATTTTCATTGTTATCCTCCACATGCTCATATTCAAAAGTTAGACCTTCACTAATACAAAAGTTCTTGATTTTTGTTAATGTCTGATAATTAGGCACCGCTTTGTTGTTTTCCCATCGATTGACCGTCGAAAAAGACACCCCAATTTTTTTAGCGAAATCAGCTTGACTTAACAAGCATTTTATTCGGATTTCTCTTATTTTTAAATCAAATCCCATATGCAATCCTCCTATTGTTTATATATCATTATTATAGCATATATATGGCGTTTGTTGAAGTCTAGAATATAATAAATTTTTAAACCACCCTGTCAACTCAACCTCTCCATTTTAATCCCGTCAACTCAACCCTAGGGCTTTTTCTTCGTGGATATGTTTGGTTCTGATTTATCCAATAAAAAAACCGAGAGCTAGAGTTTCTACTCCTACCCTCGGAAATCCCTTTATTTCAAGGCTTTTTAAGCCTTTACCTATCTTTTCTTGTTATCAATACAACACTCTCGACGTGATAAGTACGTGGAAACATATCCTGAATTTGTAAAATATCAACAACGTACCCATACTCTTCAAGAATCTTTAAATCTCTAACTAAAGATGTAGGTTTACAAGAAATGTAAATAATTTCATTTACATTATAGGTTGCTATTTTTCTCAAGGATTTTTCGCTTAACCCATCACGTGGCGGATCAATTATAATATAATCGGGAATTTCATCTAACTTATTTAAAACTTCAAAAACATCACCAGTTATAAATTCGATATTATTTATATTATTTTTCTTAGCATTTTCTCTTGCAGCAACAACTGCTTCTTCAACAATTTCAATGCCAATAACTTTTTTTGCATTTTCGGCTACAACTTGTCCAATCGTACCAGTACCAGAATACAAATCAAATATAATCTTATCATAACCTTTATCGGCCAACATACTTTTAACAATGCTATATAAGGCTTCAGCTGCATAAGTATTTGTTTGAAAGAAAGAAAAAGGTGTTATTTTAAAATTCAAAGAGAAAAGTTTTTCTTCTATAAAATTATCGCCATATAAGGTAATAAAATTATCAACTTGAACAGTGTCGGCAAAATTATCATTAATTATATGATATATTCCTGCAATTCTATCTTTAAAATCAGAATTTTCTTCGCATTTTAGTAATTTATTTACCAACTTACTTAAATAAGTAGAAAGTCCTGATGTAGTTATAATTGCAATCATCAATTCCTTGGTATAAAATCCTTTACGTATTAATACATGACGTAAAGTTCCTGTTCTTAATTTTTTGTGATAAAAAGTTTCCTTTGTTCCTCTAAAAAATTCTAAAATAACATTTAAAATTTGACGATATTCTTCACATACAATATTACAATTCCTTGCAGTCACAACTTCATACATCGAACCTCTCTTTCGCATACCTAGTTGCAAAATACCATTTATTTCTGTATCTCCAAAAGAGTATTCCATCTTATTTCTGTATTCATTTGCAATAGGTGATGGGTTAACACCTAAATATCTACCTTTATTTATATTGTTATTTTTAAATAAATCAAGTACAACTTTTTCTTTTAATCTTAATTCATCTTCATAACTTAAATTTTGATACGTACATCCTCCACAATATTCAAAATCATCACATAACGACTTTATCTCAATAGGCGACTTTTCAACTACTTTTTTATTTAATCCAACATGACCTGACTTTTTTTTCTTACATAGGATTTTTACATTTTGGTCTACTAGAGTATTTTTAACTTCAATTCTTTCACCTTCGAAATATCCATAACCTTTATTAGGATATTCATATTCTTCTATTTTTATTTCACATTCAAAATATTTCTTTTTCATAAGTCCACCATTTAAAAAAGGCGAGAAATTTCTCGCCACTAAATTATTTACAGTATTGCTTTGCCTCTTCATAAACTTCTTCAAAAACCTTTATCGAACGTTCTATCACATCTTTTGTGGTGCAATATGATATACGGAAATGGTTTGGACACGCGAAACCACTGCCTGGCACAACAAGTAAATTGTGTTTTTTTGCTAAATTCGAAAATTCAATATCATTTACAAAAGGTGTTTTGGGAAATAAGTAAAAGGCACCGCTAGGTTTTACACATTCATACCCAATATTAATTAAACTTTTATATAGTAAATCTAAATTCTCTTTGTAAGGAGTTATATTTACTTTTACATCTAAACAACTTCCTATTACTTGCTGAAAAAGAGATGGTGCATTTACGAAACCTAGTACTCTATTAGAAACGTTTAATCCATCAAGAATATTTTGAAATTCATTTAATTCGTTAGGAACAACAAGATATCCTATTCTTTCACCAGGCAGAGATAAAGATTTACTATAGGAATAGACAACGAAAGAGTTATCATAATGCCTTGGTATATAAAGTAGGTCACTTTTTATGTATAACAACTCTCTATACGGCTCGTCGGATATTAGGTAAATAGAATTATTAAACTCTCTTTCCTTATTCTTTAGTATACTACATAATTTAATTATAGTTTTTTTAGAATAAACCACGCCAGTTGGATTGTTTGGGCTATTTATTAATACTGCCTTTGTTTTACTTGTTATCTTCTCTTCTAATTCATCGAAGTTTATTTGAAAATCTTCTACATTCGGTGAAATTATAACGGTTTTACAATCAAATTGATTTATATAATTTGTATACTCGGCAAAATATGGTGCAAAAACTATTACTTCGTCATTTGGATTAAGTAAAGTATTAAATAAAATATTAATGCCTCCAGCAGCGCCAACAGTCATTATAATATTTTTAGCTGAGAACCTAGTGTTTTCTTTATTATTTATATCTGTTGCTATAGCTTCACGTACATTTTCAAAACCTGAATTATTCATATAGCTGTGAATATTTTTATTTTTTAAACATTCTATTGCTTTTATATTTACTTCCTCCGGCGTAGGTATACTTGGATTACCTAAACTAAAGTCATAGACATTTTCTTCGCCAAACCTCTCTTTAAGCTTTGTACCTTCAACAAATAAGGCTCTTATACTAGAGCCATCTTTAACAAGGTTTTGTGTTTTTATTGACAGCATATATCCTCCTTTTATAATAGTGGTCCTGCTATTTTTAAAAATGATTGTAGTAATTTCATATGTAACGGATACTTTTCACAAATTTCTATAGTAATTTCCATGGATGCTTCTAATGTATTCATAAAATCGTCATAGGTATCTTTTACAAAAACTTTATCATAAACCCAAGCACCACATTCATAATTCCAAGTTAAAGAACGATAATCAAAGTTTATAGATCCCACAAAAGCAACTTTATCGTCCGTTATCAACATTTTACCGTGTACAAATCCCGGAGTATATTCATAAATTTTCACACCATTATGTATTAGATCAAGGTAATGCGATCTCGTAACTTGAAACACAGCTTTTTTATCAGGTATATGAGGAGTTAAAATTCTTACATCAACTCCCGACTTAGCCGCTAAATTTAAAAGTGAACTTATTTCACTATCTATTATTAAATATGGTGTTGTTATATAGATATATTTTTTAGCATTTGCTATCATTCGCATATAGTTATGTTCAGCAGGCGTTTCATTGTCTAATGGAGCATCATCGAAAGGAGCTACAAAAGTAGAAGGTGCATCAATCTTTATTGTAGGTTTATACTTTAAATACTCATCATCATTTCCCGTTACAATCTTCCATCCATCAAGAAACATTGCTGTTAAACTAAATACAGCCTCACCTTTTAACATCAAGCCCATATCTTTCCAATGGCCAAGCCTATCATTTTTATTTATGTACTCATCACCTATATTTATACCACCTGTAAAACCAACATTTCCATCAATTACGGTTATTTTTCTGTGGTTTCTATAACTTACATAAAAATAAAGGTTTTTATGTATTGGGTTAAATGGGTGAAGCTTTATGTTATTATTTTTACATTCACTTTTAAAACTTTTAGGTAGTAATACAGCTGAGCCAGCAGCATCGTAAATAAACCTTACATCAACACCAGCATTTGCCTTTTCTTTTAGGATCTCCATTAATTCATTAAACATTATTCCATCAGAAATAATAAAATACTCAAGAAAAATAAATTTTTCTGATTTTTTTAGTTCTTTCTTTAATGCATCAAAATATTTTTCGCCTACAGGAAAATACTTTACCTCAGTATTTTTATATGTAGGATATCTTCCTATTGTCTGTATAACATAGGCTTGACTCCTTACATCGGCATCCTCTATTTCATTAACTGTATCATAATAAGGTTTAAAAAGTTCTGATGTTTTTGTACGCCTTTCAATTATTATTTTACGCAAGGACTTACCAAAACGTTGCTTACTAAAAAATAAAAATAACAGTAGTCCAGCTATAGGTAAAGCGAAAATAACAAATAACCAAGAAAGTTTATATGAAGTTTTTTGCGGTTTATAAATTATGTATGCAGCAAATATTATGTTTAACAAACTAAATAGCTCAATAACAATAGCGGACTTTTCAAATAATAGAATAATACTAACTAAAATAGTTAGTTGGAAAATCAATGTTAATGCTACAGCTACAAGTTTAAAAATAAGCTGGAAATCGATGTTGCTTGAATTTTTCTGTTTCAAAATTTTAATCTCCTTATAAAAAAAATTCATATCCATACGAAATCTATGGACTTCTCTATATCTTACAATAAAAACTTACTTAAAACTATACTTTTCCTTAATAATTTCATATAATGTTTTATTTTCACTTTTTCTTAATTCATTTTTTCCGATTTTACTAACGCTAAAATAACCTCGTTCACTTTCCTTAGTAAAAAATTCACCAATATTATTCCTAAGCACTCTATAGGTGTTATTAGGTAAGTCGTACTTATTCCGTAATACTTTCGCTGTAGACATACCATCTCTTTCCAGTAGAAAGATCAAGGTAAATCTTAATTCTTTATAAGCAGTGTTTATTTTAACTCCAGTTGTTCCACCAGTATTTAAATCCATTGTTCTACCATTAATTTCTTTCATAATTTTATCGAAGTAAAATTTTTTTGTAGGCTCTTTAAAATTCGGTTTATTGTGTACAATTATTTCTTTATTTTTAACATCATAAGTAATTAGACCAAATCCTAATGGTGTACAGACTTTTTTTATTTTTTGTAACTTTCTATAACCAACTAGTCTTTTCCCTTCTGGCTTCGGTATACATAAGTAAACTAGATTTGTATATTTTTGTCTATCTATACCTTGAAATATTAGAGTAACATTAAAACTTAATTTAAATTCTATAATAATAAGTTCATCATCTTTTGTAGCCGTCATATCACAATCCAAAACTTCTCCGTGAATTTCGTAACCTTGCTTTTGAAAATATTTCTTTACAGGAATATACATATCACTTTCTTTTTTCATAATTCACCTTTACAAAAAATAGCTATAATAATTTACCGTGTACCAATGTAAATTATTATAGCTGATATTTAATATACTAACCACTTTTAGTAGAATTATTTCTTTTTTGTTGTATTTCTTTTTTTCTTTTTTGCTTCACTAATGGTATACCATATTGAACCAGATAAACATACTGATGAATAAGTACCGACTAAAATACCAACTGCCAAAGGTATAGCAAACTCTCTTATGGACGTAACACCAAATATAAGCAAGCAAATAATAGGAAGTAAAGTAGTTATAGACGTAAACAATGAACGTCTTAATGATTGTGACACACTTAAATCAATCAATTCATCTTGCCCAAGTTTCTTTAATCCTTTATTCTCACGTACTCTATCAAATATAACTATTGTTGAGTTAATGGAATAACCAAGAATAGTAAGCACAGCAACAATAAAGTAATAGTTTAATGGTAATCTAAATATGCCATATACAAGTATTACCATAATAGCATCATGTACTAAGGCAATGATTGCACTAGCACCCATAGATAAATCACTAAATCTAAATGAAACATAAAGTAACATTAGAACACTGGCTAATATCATTGCAAGAGCCGCACTTGTTCTCATTTCGGAACTTATTGTGCCACTAACATATGACATTTCTATATCATTAGAAGTTAATTCATATTTTTCTGTTAAGCCAGCAACTAAAGCCTGCCTTTTTTCATTATCTATTTCCTTTATTTTAATAGATACACGATATGGAGAAACAGGTTTTACGATTTTAGGTTTAGCCTCTTCTTCTGTTGCTGTTGGATCTATTTCTACTGCTCCACTTTCATCTACAGTTGCCTCGGTTTCTATCGCATCTGTATTTTCAGTTACCTCCTCTGAAGGTTCTTCACTAGGAATTGAACTATTATCTTGAGTTTCGTCAACTACTTCTTCAGTCGATTCATCTGTTGTTTCATTAGCTGCTTCTTCATTTGCTATTTCTTCCGTAGGTTCTTCTTCAACTATAAAAGCTTCTGGATTTTCTAAGTATTTAAGATATTCATCACTTGGCTCTGATATAATTTTCTGAATTTGAGGACTAGTATCCTCAGTTGTATCAGCAATTATTTTTTCGATGTCGGTCACTTCAAAGTCTTGACCCACATCCAAAGTAATAGACACCCCTCCAGCAAATTCAACATCATAATTAAATAAACCAACACCCCTAGCTAAATTGGCTAACATAACTACAATACCAATAATTATTATACCTAAAGAGGCAATAAAAAACTTCTTTCTATGTCTTATAATTTTCATTATTTTACCTCCTCTTTAATTCCGTAAAACTTTTTATCTGTCATTCCCATACCGATCAATGAATTTAAAAGAATTCTTGTAATAACTAGCGCTGTAAACATTGACAAAATAATACCAATACTTAGAGTTGTGGCAAATCCCTTAATTGTACCTGTACCTAATAAAAGTAGTACAACAGCTGCAATTAATGTAGTTATATTACCATCGATAATTGCAGAAGAAGCACGTTCAAAACCAGATTTTATAGAAAATCTTAATGTTTTACCACTAACCAGTTCCTCTTTAATCCTTTCGAAAATTATTACGTTCGCATCTACAGCCATACCAACAGACAGTATAATACCAGCTATGCCCGGTAAAGTAAGTGTTATATTAAATACATTTAGTAATAATAAGTCTACTCCGATGTAAATCAATAAAGCTATATCTGCTACTAAACCAAAAGTTTTATATACTAGCAACATGAATAGTAGTACTAGGGCAATACCAATTGCTCCGGCAAAAACACTTGTTGTTAAGGCTTCTGCACCTAGTTTTGCACCTTTATTTTCAACGCTAATAGTATTTAAAGCAAAAGGCAATGAGCCTGAGCGAATAAGTGATGCTATATTTTCAGCCTCTTGTGCAGTGAAGTCCCCAGATATAACAGCTTTACCATTTGGTATTGCTTCATTAACCGTTGCATTACTTAGCATAGTATCATCTAAAACAATGTAAATTGCTTTGCCTATATTTTCAGCTGTCGCCTTGGCAAATTTTTCACCACCCTCTTTTGTGAACTCAAGGGAAATGTCTATTTGGCCCGTTTGGCCATTAACGCTTTTTCCTGCATTTGCAACATCGCTACCAGTTAACAAAACTTGAAAACTTTCATCTAAAAACATAAGCTGTGCAGTCGCACCAATTGTGGCAATTGCCTCTTCTGAGTTTTCAACACCCGGAATATCAACTTGTATACGTCTATCACCAACAAGAAAAACATCCGCTTCTGTATAACCTTGATCATCAAGTCTTCTTCTCATAAGGGAAAGAGCCGCACTCATATCATCGCTTGTTGGATTTTCTAGGTCAGCTTCATAAATAATTGTTACTCCACCTTTTAGATCTAAGCCTTGATTTATGTGATAAATAGACAGTGGATTTTGAGCTATATTTAAAAAATCCAGTGTTAACACACATATACCAAGTATTAGAAATAAAATAATTTTTCTCATTGACTTACTCTTACTTTGCATATTTCCTCCTTTTATGCCAGTCCTTCTTCATAACATTTAAGCATTATAGCACATTCAATTCTTTTCTTTTGCATTTCACATCCTACTTCATAGGTTGCTAGTATATCTTTATGATTTGCATAAGCATTTGCTGCACAACCACCACTGCAGTAAAATTTTGCCCAGCAATTATCACATTCCTTTTTTGTGTAAACATTACAATTCTCGAAATCTTTTCGTTTTGTAAAATTAACAATTCCATCCTCAACTGTTCCGATTTTAAATTCATCATCGCCAACAAATTGGTGACATGGAAATAGGTTGCCTTCTGGTGTTACAGCTAGATATTCACTTCCAGCTCCACATCCAACCATTCTTTTTATAGCACAAGGTCCGCCCGTTAAATCAATCATAAAGTGAAAAAAATTGAATTCTTTATTCTCTTCTTTTCTCTTTAACATTTCAAAAGCCAAATTTTCATACTCTGTAAATATTTTACTTAAATCTTCTTTGCTTATTGCGTAATCAGCATCTTGTGGCGCTACTACAGGTTCAACAGAAATTTGTTTAAAGCCTAAATCAGCCATGTGAAGCACATCTTTGCTAAAGTCTAAGTTGTTTTTTGTAAATGTACCTCGTACATAGTAATTATTTTGATTTCTACTATTAGCTAAATGCTGAAATTTAGGGACAATAACATCATAACTGCTTTTATTATTTAATGTAATCCTCATATTATCATTTATCTCTTTGCGTCCATCTAAACTTAATACAACATTATGCATATGTTTATTAGCATATTCAATTATTTCATCATTTAGTAAAACTCCATTTGTAGTTAACGTAAATCTAAATTTTTTGTTTTTATCTTTTTCTATAGACCTACCATACTCTACAAGACTTTTAACTACATCAAAATTCATTAGTGGTTCTCCACCAAAAAAATCAATTTCTAAATTTATACGATTACTGGAATTTTCAACTAAAAAGTCTATAGCTTTTTTACCGACTTCAAATGTCATAAAAGATCGGCTTCCATGATATTCACCTTCCTCAGCAAAACAATATTTACATTTTAGATTACAGTCATGTGCAATATGAATGCACAACGCTTTAATTACAGGTGCTCTATTGTCAACTTTAGGCATTAACTTAGAGTAGTCTAGTTCCGAAAAAAGCACTCTATTATCTTTTAAATATTTTATCTCTTCTAAAGCTTCCTCCACATCTGCTGAAGAAAAGTCTGAATATTTTTTATAAAAATCTATTTCCTTTTCATAGTCATCTAGTATATTATAAACAAGTTCATCTACGCAAAATACTGAACCACTGTTTACATCTAGTACTATATTCAAATTATTTAATTTATACTTGTGTATCATTTCTTAACCTTCCATGCATAGAAAATGTCTTATAAAACTATTTGGTTTTATAAGACATTTAAATATAAATCGGAAACTTGTCTCCAATTGTGATTGCCAGCAAACTTTATAAATTAGTTCTTTTCGCAAGATTGGTTCGCTACTGTGCATGATGTTTTACACGCAGATTGGCAAGACGTTTGACACTCTCCACATCCGCCATTTTCAATTTTGTGATTAAGTAGAGCTGTATTTAATACCTTAATATGCTTCATAATTTCCTCCTTAAGTTTGTATAAATTATTGAAAATTTACACATATTTCTTGCAAGTATATCATAATGAGTAATGTTAGTAAACCCAAAATTTTTATCCAAATATATTTTGAAATTCTTATATAATACTTTTTTGAAATTTATGCATTACTTTGAGCTAGTTATGATTGAAAAACATTTATACATCAAGTAATTTTTTTAAATATTTACCAGTATATGAATTATCACATTTAGCTATGTCTTCCGGTGTTCCTTGTGCAATGATTGTACCACCACCATCTCCGCCTTCTGGACCTAAATCTATAACATAGTCTGCTGTTTTAATAACATCTAAATTATGTTCAATTACTACAATAGTATTTCCATTTTCACCTAGTTTTTGTAATATTCTTACTAAGTTATGTACGTCATAGGTGTGAAGTCCTGTAGTAGGTTCATCAAGTATATAAATTGTTTTGCCTGTATCTTTTTTACTTAACTCAGTAGCTAATTTAACTCTTTGGGCTTCTCCGCCTGATAGAGTTGTAGAGGGTTGACCTAGTTTGATATAACCAAGTCCAACATCGTATAAAGTTTGTATTTTACTTTGTATACGTGGTAAGTTTTCAAAATATGTTAGAGCTTCTTCAACTGTCATATTTAATACATCAGAAATATTTTTGTCTTTATATTTTACCTCTAAAGTTTCTCTATTATAACGTGTTCCTTTACAAACTTCACATGGTACAAATATATCTGGAAGAAAATGCATTTCAATTTTAATTATTCCATCTCCACTACAAGATTCACAACGTCCACCTTTCACATTAAAGCTGAAACGACCCTTTTTATACCCTCTCATTTTAGCTTCTTCAGTCATTGTAAATAAATCTCTTATTAAATCAAAAACACCTGTGTAAGTAGCAGGATTAGAACGTGGCGTTCTACCAATAGGCGATTGGTCTATATTTACTATTTTATCTAAATGTTCTTCACCTTTTATTGAACTAAAATTACCTACCGGTATTTTGGCACTATTTAATTCCCTTGCTAAATATTTATATAATATTTCGTTAACTAGCGAGGATTTACCAGAACCAGAAACTCCAGTTACACAAGTAAATAAACCTATAGGTAACTTTACATTAATATTTTTCAAATTATTTTCAGATGCACCTTTTATTTCTATAAATTTTTTAGATATTTTTTTTCTTTTTAATGGAATTTCTATTTTTATACGATTACTTAAATATTCGCCAGTTAATGTATTTGCCTTTAACAACTCTTTAGGTTCACCAGCAAAAACTATTTCACCACCATGTACACCTGCTTTTGGTCCCACATCAACAATATAATCCGCCTCCATCATTGTATCATGGTCATGTTCTACAACAATTAGTGTATTACCAAGTTCCTTTAAATTTTTTAAAGTACCTAAAAGTTTATCATTATCCCTTTGATGTAGACCGATGCTAGGTTCATCTAAAATATAAACTACACCAACTAAACCTGATCCAATTTGTGTAGCTAGACGTATACGTTGAGATTCTCCTCCAGAAAGAGTGCTTGTAGCCCTAGATAAAGATAAATAGTTGAGACCAACATCAACTAAAAACCCAACACGTGCATTTATTTCTTTTAAAATCTCGTCAGCAATAAATAATTCTCTTTCGTTGAGCTTTATATTTATAAAAAAGCTGTGCATATTTTTTATAGAAAGTTCTGTTACTTCAGAAATATTCTTACCGTTGATTGTAACTGCTAAAATTTCTTGTCGCAGCTTTTTGCCATTACACTCCTCGCATGGTTTGTTTAGCATAAATTCTTCGTAAGCTTTTCTCATACCTTCCGAAGCGGTTTCTTTATATCGTCTAAGTAAGCTATTTAATAGTCCATCAAATAACCAACTGAAACTTTTTTTATTGCCCCTACTGCCATAGTATTCTATATCTAAATATTCCTCACCATTGCCATATAGTATAATACGTTGAATTTTTTTAGATAAATCTTTAAAAGGTGTTTCTAGGTCAAATTTATACTTTTCGGCTAGAGCTTTATATACAGCATTGCTTGGACTACCTTCTTTAGAAATAGAACTCCAACCAGGTGCTACTACTGCACCATCTAAAAGAGATAAATTTTTATTTGGTATTACTAAGTCCTCATCAAAAAGTAGTAAATTCCCCAATCCAGTACAAGTAGGACAAGCTCCATTAGGATTGTTAAAAGAAAATGAACGCGGCTCAATTTCCGGAATACTAATATCACAGTCATTACAAGCGAAGTGGGTACTAAATGTAAGAGTTTCACCATCAATAATTTCAACCATAATTAAACCTTCGCCTAAGCCCATAGCTATTTCTACGGAATCTGAAAGTCTTTTTTGAATGTCTTCTTTTATTACTAGTCTATCAACTACAATTTCTATATCATGTTTTTTATTTTTATTTAACTTTAATTCATCATTTAAGTCATGAACACTTCCGTTAACGCGTGCTCGGGCATAGCCTTTTTTTCTTGCGTCCTCTAGAACTTTTGTATGAGTACCTTTTCTATTTTTAACAATAGGTGCCAATACTTGAAATTTTGTTTTTTCAGGCAATGTTAAAATGCTATCTACTATTTGGTCTACACTCTGTCTACTAACCTCCTTACCACATTTAGGACAATGTGGTATGCCTACACGTGCAAATAATAAACGTAAATAATCATAAATTTCTGTAACTGTACCAACTGTTGAACGTGGGTTATGGTTAGTTGTTTTTTGATCTATGGAAATAGCTGGAGATAATCCTTCTATTACATCTACATTTGGTTTTTCCATTCGTCCAAGAAATTGGCGCGCATAGGAAGATAAGGATTCCATATAACGTCGTTGTCCCTCAGCATAGATTGTGTCAAAGGCTAAGGATGATTTACCAGAACCAGACACACCTGTAAAAACTATAAACTTATCTCTTGGTATTTCAAGATTAACGCCTTTTAGATTATTCTCTTTTGCTCCCTTAATAGTTATTTTATCTAATGCCATTATTTTCTCCTTGCTCTTTTTAGCTCGACTATTTCGTCACGTAAATTTGCAGCTCTTTCAAACTGTAATTCTATTGCTGCTTGTCTCATTTCTTTGTCAAGCTTTCTTAACAATTTAATAAACTCTTTTTCGCTCATTGATTCAGGATCTTTGGCTAATCCTAATTTTTCTCTTTCTTCATATGTAATAGTTGCTCGTATAATTTCATGAACTTTTTTTACAATGGTTTTAGGTATAATACCGTGTTCTTCATTATAAATTTCTTGAATAGCACGTCTGCGTTCAGTTTCATCTATAGCTTTCCTCATTGATTTAGTAATAGTATCAGCATACATAATTACACGACCTCGGCTATTTCTTGCAGCTCTACCTACTGTTTGAATAAGAGAAGTTTCAGAACGAAGGAAGCCCTCTTTATCAGCATCAAGTATAGCTACTAAGGAAACTTCAGGTATATCTAAACCTTCACGTAATAAATTAATACCTATTAACACATCAAAAACATCAGTTCTAAGCTCCTTTATTATTTCTAATCTTTCTAAGGTGTCAATGTCGGAGTGCAAGTACCTAACACGTACATTTGCTTCACGTAAGTAATTCGTTAAAGACTCAGCCATTTTTTTTGTAAGAGTAGTAACAAGCACTTTGCTTTTGTTTTTTGTAACAATATTAATTTCATTTAATAAGTCATCTACTTGGTTTATCGCCGGCTTAATTTCTATAATTGGATCAAGCAACCCTGTAGGACGAATTATTTGTTCAGCAACATACTCTGAATGCTCTCCTTCATATTTTGATGGCGTAGCTGAAACAAACATAATTTTACTAATTAAATTCTCAAATTCTTCAAACTTTAGGGGACGATTATCTAATGCAGATGGTAGCCTAAAACCAAAGTCTACTAAAGTATTTTTACGAGAACGGTCGCCATTATACATAGCACCAATTTGCGGAATTGTAACATGGGATTCATCAGCTATAATTAAAAAATCATCTGGAAAAAAGTCCAAAAGCGTAAAAGGTCTACTACCAATAGGTCTACCAGATATATGCCTTGAATAGTTTTCAATACCAGAACAAAAACCTGTTTCACGCATCATTTCAATATCATAATTAGTTCTTTCTTTAATACGCTGAGCTTCCAATAATTTTTCTTCACTTTTAAATCTTTTTATCTGGTGAGAAAGCTCTTCTTCAATTCCGGTAATAGCAGCCTCCATTTTTTCTTTAGATGTTACATAATGTGATGCAGGAAAAACACTTATATGCTTTAAATCACCAATTATAGTTCCTGTTATGGGATCAACTTCTGTTAAACGCTCAATCTCGTCGCCAAAAAACTCAACTCTATATATCTTAGTATCTAAATGAGATGGAAAAATTTCTAATATATCGCCTTTTACACGAAAAGTACCACGCTGAAAATCTATATCATTTCTATTATATTGACTATATACAAGAGATTTAATTACTTCATCACGATCTTTATTTTGTCCAACTCTTAGGGAAACAACTTGCTCCTTATAATCGTCAGGATCGCCCAGACCATATATACATGACACTGAAGACACAATAATAACATCGCGTCTTTCAAGTAGTGAAAAAGTTGCGCTATGTCTAAGTTTATCTATTTCATCATTTATAGCTGAATCTTTTTCAATGTACGTATCAGAGGAAGGCACATAAGCTTCTGGTTGATAGTAATCGTAATAACTTACAAAATATTCTACTGCATTATTTGGAAAAAATTCTTTAAATTCATTATATAGTTGTGCTGCTAAAGTTTTATTGTGGGCAATAACTATAGTAGGCCTTTGTATTTTTTCTATTACATTAGCCATGGTAAATGTTTTTCCTGAACCTGTAACGCCGAGAAGAGTTTGAAATTTTTTTCCATTTAAATACCCTGTAGACAAACTCTCAATTGCTACAGGTTGATCTCCAGTAGGGCTATATTCACATTCTATTTTAAACAAACTATTTTCCATATACATCCTTTTCTACAATATGAAACAAAATTATAGCGAATATCTGTTTCTATAAAACTTCTTTAAAACAAATTTATTTTATCATATCAATTTTTTTATGTACATATTTTCTAAATAAATATGTTTTTTAAAATCTAGAATAGTCAAACATATGTTACATTTTCAAAAAAATACCCTTGTTTATTTTTAATTCGCCAGTGTAAAGTTTTTTAATTGTTCTAGGAAGATCCAGAGGCATGACCTAGCCACCGGAGGGAACCCTTTACTTGTGAAGAATAAATAGTGCTAAAATTAGCGTGACAAGGCTTATTTTTTTAATTGTTCTTAGGTGTTGCCGTAGGTACGACCTTGTGCATTATTTTTCGTAACTAGTCAAGGGTGGCGGCCTCCTAATATAGATTCTATCCGTTTTTTCTGCTTTTTATAATACTGCATAAAATTCATTTACTATCTAGAACCGTGGCGAACATCGGGTAAACACGTAGCGTTTAGTTTTTGTTAAACAAAGATTCAGATTGATTTGGGCTCTTAAATCCTAGAATCTTCTTTGCTCTGCTATTGTCTCCAGCTACATATCTTTTTAAACTCTTAATTAACTTTTCTATATTTTTATATACTTTATTATAAAATCTTTCTCCGTCGGTTCTGTGGCTTCTTTCTACTTTGCCGTTTTGCCATGGTAAATATGGTTTTGTTCTTTTGTGCTTTATATTTAATTCATTTAATTTTTCTTCAAACGCAGTCAATTTGCTTGTTTCTTCACTGTTGTTTACAAATTCACTTCCATTATCCGTCTGCACTGTATTTATTTCGAAGCCCATTTTTTCTTCTAAGTTTTCTAAAAATTTAATCCTATTTGTTATACTTTTTTCATCTACTATAAGTAATACTCTTTTCCTTGAATACTCATCTATCACTGTTATTTGATAATATTTTTTATTATATTCATTTTCTTCTAAACATTTCATTGGTACATATTTTATATCTATTTGAACCTTATCTCCTACATATCCTCCTATTACTTCTATGTGTTTTGTTTTATATCTTTTTTTATTTTTTTGAGGTTCTTTGGTACTATTCATCTTTCTTATTTGTCGACACATACTATCATAACACCTGCTATACCATCTTTTTATTAACTGCACGAAAACTTATGCTAGCCTATCTAATTTTTATCTTTTGTAAACATCTTTTATTAAACCTAATTCCTCTTTTGTATGTTTATTATAGAACCATGGTGAACGGTGGAAAAACGTGAAACGTTCGGTTTTTACGAAGTAAAAATTCAGACGGGTGGCTCTTTGCTCTTGTTGATCTTAATGCTAAACTTTGTACTGTGCCATTATATTTTTCTAGCTGTCTGTATATGAATTGCCTGTTTGTATGGTATTTCCTTGTTGCTTTTATAACTCCGTGTTTTTTTGCATATTTACATATTTTTTCCCTAAACCTCATTTCTTCTGTTATAATTGTTTTCATAAGAACACTTTTCTTTTTGGTTAATGTTTTTTTGCGATTACTATTATAACCTAGGTTTTAATATTGTAATATTCATCTTTAAATTTATCAGGAGCATTACTTTTAAATTCCTTAACCATACCACCCTTATCTTTATCTATATACTTGGAAAAATTTACCGCATAATATAAACTTGGCATAATCATATTTTTCACCCCAGTTCTGTTTTTAAGCAACTATATATTCCCTTACTTAGTGGTTGAACATTAACACCATTGGCACACACATCCGCTATAGTTTCTGCCATTGTTTCAGAATGATTTGTAGTTTCTTTTATTCTTTTTGTAGTATTTTTTTTGACTTTATTAATTTTATTATTGAGGTTGCCAAATGAAATAGGTAAAGTCTTTTTAAACTCTTCTATGGTTTTGCCAGTAGCATTAATTTTATGGCGTCATATGTGTATTTAAAATATCTTGCCATATTTTCAGCTATTTGATTTAGTTACGTATTTTCGCCGAATTCGCTTATCTCTTCAGGTGTTAGCATACACACCGCTATTCTAAAGACATATCACTTGTAACTGGGCTTTGTTCTTCTTCTATGTTTATTAACTTGGCTTTTCCTTGTTCTTCTGTTAATCCTAAGTATGTTGTCATGTATGTTAATCGGTAAGAATTAGACCCTATCTCAATGTATAATAGTGGCAGGACCATCTAACTATCCATTCAATTGTGGTACAAGCCCCACCGAACGGATAGATCTATTGACTTATTCATTAAGCCATTATTTACTAGGTTTAAGCGTCTTGTTTTGCTTTTTCCTTGTCCGCTAGAACGACATCGCCTATGGTATCAGTAAAGCAAGGCTTTACGACCAAGGTTTTTAAGGCAAGGCACCAAGGTTTTTTATTTTCAATACAACCCCAATTTTTATTTTATAACCATTCCTTAATATATTTATTACAAGAGCGACGCATTTCTTTAGTAAAATCTGAATTTATTTTTCGATTATAAAATTCATTTGCATTATTATCATTATTAGTTTCCTCGGAATAAAACATTTTATTTATAAAATCAGCATCAATATAGGGATATTTTTCATCAAAAACTACAAATTTTTCATCAAATCTATTTCGGAGTTTAGGTTTAGTCGAGTACTTACCAAAAACAACCATAGTAAATGGTATTACGTGCGAAGGTAAATTGAAATATTTTTGTATTTCTTCAATATTCTCCAGTATATCCCCTATATAGCACGTTCCAATATTTAGACTCTCTGCTGCTATTACTGAGTTTTGTGCTGCAATCATGGTATCAGCAATAGATAAAAAAAGATCAGATGATTTTGGCCCATTTCCATCATAATTCTTTACATTTTTTATTTCGAAGTATTGGTAATATTTATGCGCATCAGCCAAAAATATTAACCCTAGGTCAGATTTTTCAATAAATGATTGGTTATCGCATTTTTCACTTAAATATTTTAAATTATTTTTATCTCTAATTTTAATAATGGAATACAACATCATACCACCAGCGGTTGCACCTCGTAGAGCACAAGCTATTATTTCTTCTTCTTCTTTTTTTGTAATTTGCTCGTCATTGAATTTACGTATGCTTGTGTGATTTTTAAGTGTATATAAAACTTCTTCCATAGTTTCCCCCTAGTTTATGTTAAATTGCATATTATATAAGTTTGCATATTTACCATTTTTCTTAATTAATTCATCATGTGTACCGGATTCTATAAGTCCATCCTCGGTTAATACATAGATTTCATTTGCATTGCGAATTGTTGATAATCTATGCGCAATTACTATAGTTGTTCTATTCTTAGATAATTCTTCTAGAGATTCTTGAATATATTTCTCGCTTTCGTTATCTAAAGCGGCTGTTGCTTCATCTAAAATAAGGATAGGTGGATTTTTCAAAAAAACTCTTGCTATACTTAGTCGTTGTTTTTGCCCACCGGAAAATCTGACTCCACGCTCACCTATCTTTGTGTCGTATCCATCATCTAAGGACATTATATAATCATGAATATTAGCTTTTTTCGCGGCATCCACTATTTCATCTATTGTTGCATCTAATTTACCATAGGCAATATTTTCTTTTATAGAAGTTCCAAATATATAAACATCTTGTTGAACTACACCAACATTTTTTCTTAAATCACGTAACTTTAACTCTCTTACATTAACTCCATTTATAGTGACAGAACCATTTGTAGCGTCGTAAAAACGAGGTATAAGGGAGCAAAATGTTGTTTTACCGCCGCCAGATGGCCCAACTAATGCCACCGTACTACCAGATTTTATGGAAATAGTTAAATCTTTTAGTATATCCTTATTCTCTTCATAACTAAAACTGACATTATTAAAATTTATATTGCCATTAAAATTACAAATTTCTACTGGATTTTTCCTTTCTTTAACTTCGTCTTCCAATTCTAAAATATCGTGCATACGTTTAAATCCAGTATATCCCTTTTGATACATTTCAGTAAAATTAATTAGCATTTTAATGGGTTCTAAAAACATATTAATATACAAAATAAATGCAACGATGTCACCTGGATTCATCGTACCATTTAATATACTAAATGTTCCTACTGAAAATACAACTATATACATTAATCCCTGAAAAAAACTATTAACCCCAGTATAAATACCCATTGTGCGATAAAATTTTCTTTTAGCTTCTAAAAATGCCATATTGCCCACGTTAAATTTTTTCTTTTCTTCTTTTTCGTTTGCAAATGATTGTACCACACGTATACCAGCCAAACTATCTTGAGCAGATTCATTTATATTACCAACTCTTACTTTGCTTTCCTTTAAATTATTTTTCATCATTTCGTTGCATTTTTTTGAAAAGAAAAACATAAAAATCACAACAATTATTAGTGAAAATGTTAATAAAGAGTTTATTGACATCAGCAATATAAACGCTCCAATTAACTTTAGTGTTGATATAAAAATATTCTCCGGGCCATGATGTGCTAATTCTGTTATATCAAACAAGTCATTTATTAATCTACTAATCATCTGACCAGTATTATTTTTATCATAAAAAGAAAATGATAATCTTGATAATTTGTCAAATAGATCCTTACGCATATCAGTTTCCATTCTTGAACCCATTACATGTCCGTAATAGGCGACAAAATAATTACAGAGCATTCTTACTATATATAAGATTAATAAGATGCCACATATCTGAAGGGATTTGGAAATTATATATGAAATATCAGTATTAACATATACTGTATTAATCATATAGCTTATAAATAATGGAATACTTATATCAATTAATGATAAAATTGCTGCACAAAAAAGATCTGCAGTAAATACTTTTTTGTAAGGACTATAATACGAAATAAATTTTTTATACATAAATCCTCCTGTTAAATTTTTAATATAAATTTACTTACTTCTTCGCTAACTTCTTTAAGTTTGTTTAATGATAAATTTCCTTTATAGGTATACTTCATCTCAGGGTATGTACCATTTTTAAATGAAATATGTCTATTGTTTTCAATATACGCAAGAAGTTGTTGTCCGTCTATTTGTGCATCACTTTTAAATGCAATATAGACACTACCTTTCTTTTCTAAAATGGAAATAGCATCGACCTTCCTAAAATTACACTTTATTAAAGCTATATCAAGCAAGTTTTGAACCGAGTTAGGTAAATCACCAAAACGATCTTCTAGTTCTTCTTGCATGTCATAAAATTCCTTTAATGAATCTATATATGCTATTTTTTTATAAATATCTATTCTCTGTCGCTCATCTTCAATATAATAAGATGGTAAATAACCACTTACATTAACATCTATCTTCGTTTCTACTATCTCTTTACCTTTTTCACCTTGAAGTTCTTTAACGGCTCTGTCTAGTAGTTTACAGTATAAATCATAGCCAACATTGTTAATATGACCGTGTTGTTGTTCACCTAATAAAGAACCTGAGCCACGAATTTCCAAATCTCGCATGGAAATCTTATAGCCAGATCCGAAGGCTGTAAATTCTTTAAGCGCTTCTAATCGCTTCTCGGCAACCTCAGTTATTACCTTGTCTTTTTTATACAAGAGATATGCGTAAGCTTTTTTGTTAGAGCGGCCTACCCTACCACGTAACTGATAAAGTTGGGATAATCCCATATTATCTGCATTATTTACTATTATTGTATTGGCATTTGTAATATCTAAACCTGTCTCTATTATCGTTGTACAAACAAGTATATTTATTTCATTATTAATAAAATCTTTCATTATATTTTCTAGTTCTCTGATGCTCATTTGCCCGTGTGCATAGGCTATTGTCGCATTTGGTACTAGATTATGCAGATCACTAGTTATTTTTTCAATAGAATTTATTCTATTATGTAGAAAGAATATTTGCCCACCTCTGGATAGCTCTCTGTTTATTGCATCTCTTATTGAGCTTTCGTCATATTCCATTACAAAAGTTTGTATAGATCTTCTATTTTTGGGCGGTTCTTCTAATGTGCTCATATCTTTTATGCCTACCAGACTCATATGCAGGGTTCTTGGTATAGGTGTTGCAGTTAAAGTCATGATATCAACATTATTGCGTAAGTTTTTTAGCTTTTCTTTATGTTTTACACCAAAACGTTGCTCTTCATCTACTATAACCAATCCTAAGTCTTTAAATTCAACATCCTTGGAAAGTATTCTATGGGTTCCTATAACAATATCACATTGGCCACTTTTTAATTTTTTTAAGGTATTTTTTTGTTCTTTTTGAGTTCGAAATCTGGACATTAGTTCAACATCAATACTATAATCTAGCATACGTTCGCTGAAGGTATTATAATGTTGTTGTGCGAGTATTGTAGTTGGTACAAGATAAGCAACTTGTTTGCCGTCTTGTACAGCTTTAAAAGCACCACGTAATGCAACTTCTGTTTTCCCAAAGCCGACATCCCCACAAATTAGTCTATCCATAACCTTTTGTTGTTCCATGTCGTTTTTCACATCATTTATCGCATTGATTTGATCTTCTGTTTCTTCATAAGGGAATTTTTCTTCAAACTCAGTTTGCCATAATGTATCTGTGCTAAAAGCAAAACCTGTACTTGCTTGTCTTTTAGCGTATAATTCAATCAATTCCTTAGCAACAATCGCAGCAGCTTTTTTAGTTGAATTTTTAGTCTTTGTCCATTCTTTGCCACCTAGTTTATGTATTTTTATATTACCAACTTCAGAGCCAATATATTTTTCGACCCTGTCAAGCTGCGTCACAGGCAAATTTAATGTTCCATCATCGGCATAATTTATAATTATAAAATCCTTGCTAATGCCATTATAGTTTATTTTTTCAATACCTGAAAAAATTCCTATTCCATAGTTTTCGTGAACTACATAGTCACCAACCTTTAGGTCGCTATATGAATCAATTTTTTTAGAATTCTTTTTATTATATAGCTTCTTTTTTTTCTTTTCTTTCCCGAATATTTCTCTGTTGCCAAAATAAGCCACTTTAGACAATGGGTACGAAAATCCACTAGTTAGGCTACCATGTGTAACATAAATAGCATTGGCTTCTAGATTTTCAAAAACATTATTTACATAGTGTGCTGTGGTGTTATACTTTTCAAGTTCATTTATTAATTTTGTTCCACTACTCTTATTACCAGCGAAAATTATAATCGTATAATTTTTATCTTTAAATGTTTGTAATTCATTGCTTAGGATATCGAACCTATTTTTTATAATAGGTGCATACTCGCATTTAAAATCAATTTTTGGAATATCATTCAATTTATAGTCTGTATAAAGGCTAGAATAATATATTCTAGTAAATTTACTTAGCTTGCTGTCTATATTATTTGGTGTTATTACCATATCTAAACTTTTGGATAATAGCTTTCCTTGCAAAATTTTATTCGTAACACTATCAGAAAATTCCTTAAATAAATTTATGCAACATGACTTAATTTTACTAGGTTCATCTATATAAATAATTGTATCTTTTTTTAAATAATCTAAAATATTGGTTTTGTCATTATAAAAATAATCATACAAAATATTATCATTATGTAATATTTTGTTTTCTAGTTCATCTATAATAGAGTGGTACTCGAAGGATAAATTATTAGCCTCCTCCTTTAAACCCTTATTTTCGAAAGATTTAAAAGAAGTTTCATAATCACTACTTATATTAGTAATTGCATTTTTCAAAATTTTGTTTGAATATAAAAGTTCTTTTATAGGAAGTATTGTAATGGAATCTACTTTATTAATCGATCTTTCACACATGCTATCTAGTTGTCTAATTGAGTCTATTTCATCTCCCCAAAATTCAATTCTTATGGCGTTTTCCTCCATTGTAGGAAATATATCAATTATCCCACCTCTTTTTGAAAAATGCCCAACATATTCCACTCTACTACGTGATTTATATCCCATTCTAGCCAATTTTTCTACAAGTTCATCTAATGGAATACTTTTACCTACTTCTAATTTTATTTTATATTTTTCAAATAAATCCACAGGCATTAATCTATCTAATAAGGAAGATGCAGAAATTATAATTGTAATATTTTCTTCGTTAATTAGTGTGTTTAAGATTTCATATCTTCGTTCGATTATTTCAGTGCTTTTTAAGTCTGCGTTATAAAAAAGTATATCTTTACTTGGGTATAGATATACTTTTTTTGATGAGAAATACAACATATCTTCGTATGAATTTTGTGCTTCACTATCTGTACTACATATAATCAATGTGTTTCTGTTACATTCATGCTCCAATGTACTAGTTACATGATGTTTTTGTGTTTCTAAAGAGTTAATTATGTGAACATCTTTATTGTCATTTATTAAAGTCATTAGTTTTTTAAATTCAGGAGTAATTTCTAACTCTTTTTTCATACCTAAAAATTTTTTACTCAATTTTATCTCCTAGTATTAAATTTATTCATAACTATATCAATATTATATTTGAGGAATAAAGTACTGGCTTCGCTTGCTAATGTAATACCTCTAACCATTTCCTCGTGTTCTTCAGGTAGAAATTTTGTTAATACATAATCTTTAAGCACCATATGGCTAGGTTTGCTACCTATACCTATTTTTACTCTAGCAAACTCACTAGTTTTTAAATGTTCTATAATATTTTTTACACCATTATGCCCGCCAGCACTGCCCAGTTTTTTTACCTTTATAATTCCAACATCTAGTGTAATATCATCATATATTACAATTAAATTCTCTGGAGGAATATTATAATAATCGATTATATTTTTAACACTTTCCCCGCTTAAATTCATATAAGTCTGGGGTTTTGCCAATATAACAGGTTCCTTATTTATAACGCCCTTTCCTATTAAGGCTTTATGTTTCTTTGCAGTAACAGCTATATTATAGTCATACGAAATTTTATTTATCGTTTCAAACCCTATATTGTGTCTTGTGTTCTTATAATATTTTTCCGGGTTACCTAACCCTATGATTAGATACATTGTATTCCTTTCTTTATTAATGCGATTTTATAATATACCAAATATTATAATATTAATGATTCACCTAATTTATATACATCACCTGCACCCATGGTAATTAATATATCATCTTGGCATATGTTTTTTCTTATATAAATTTCAGCGTCTTCAAAAGAACTAAAATAATAAACCTCTTTATTTTTTTTCTTAAGTAATTTTTCTAAATCTTTACTATGAATTTCATTAGTATATGGTTCTCTAGCAGAATAAATATCTAAGAGTATTATTTTATCTGCCATATTAAACGATTCAGAAAAGCCTTTTAATAAATCTTTAGTTCTTGTATATGTATGAGGTTGAAAAACAACCCATAAATTTTCATAATCCCTATATTTACAAGAGCCCAAAGTACATGCTATCTCTGTAGGGTGGTGAGCGTAGTCATCATAAATTTTCGCTCCATTTATGCTACCTTTTATTTCAAATCTTCTTCCGATACCAGTGAAATCTTTTAGTGCTTCCTTAATAATATTAAAATCAATATTGTAACATAATGCAATCCCTATAGCTGCTAATGCATTTTCCACATTATGCTTTCCTAAAACTTGTAGCTCAATTCCACCTAGGTTCTCGCCTTTAAAGAGTATTTCGAAAACAGTTTTTGAATCTTTAACTTTTACATTTATAGCCTGCAAATCGCCAGTATAAACCCCGTATGTTATAATGTTGCACTCCAATTCATTTATGATCTCCTTAATATCTTCTATAGATTTATTTATTAATAAATTGCCACTTATATCAATATTTTTACAAAAATGAATAAAAGATTTTCTTATTTCTCCTATATCATTAAAGTAATCAACATGATCAAGTTCTATATTTAGAACAGCAGCAGTATGCGGAAAAAATTGCAGGAAACTATCAAAATATTCGCATGATTCAACAATGAAATATTTATTATCACCTATATTTATATTTCCTTTTATTGATTTTAAATTTCCGCCTACTGTTATTGTTGGATTTTTATTAGCTAGTAAAAATATTTCAGATAACATAGATGTTGTTGATGATTTACCATGTGTACCTGCAATTGAGATCGGAAATTCATAATTCTTCATTAATAAACCTAATAAATGCGCTCTATCAATTATCTTTATTCCTAATTCTCTACCCTTCATTAATTCTGGGTTCTCTGTACTAACAGCTGCAGTATAAATTATAAGGTCAATATCGTTAGTTATATTATTAGACACTTGACCAATGTTTACATGTATATTTTGCTTAATTAAATTTTCAATATTACTCGAATAAATTGTATCGGAACCTTTTACAATATAACCGGAATCTGCAAGGATAAGAGCTAAACCACTCATACTTACTCCACCGATGCCAACGAAATATATATTTTTATAATCTTGAATTTGCATATTAACCTCTATTCCTATAAATAATTGTTACTATCTTTTTTCTAAATCCTTATTTAGTGTTTCTAAATAGTGTACTAAATATCCTTGTTTATTATATATCAAAAAATCTTCTGGAAATGCATTTAACGGAATTGACTTTCTACCACCAGCTAAAGATTTATCAAAATATTTTTTAAAAATTATAAAAGGCAAGTAAAAAATTTTATTCAGCTTTGTAAAGTACACTATAAAAAAAGCAATTCCATTTTGCTTTTCAAAATTTTCCATAAATTCAATTTGATGTTTATGTATGTTTTGTAAAGGTAATCTATTATGCGATGTTTCTTTTGCATCAAAACATATTGGTATTCCTTGTGCTACTCCTATATAATCTACTGTACTTTTGCTTTCAAAATAAGCTTTGGTTATGAGTCTTTTAGAATTATCAATTTCCATGGGTACAATAGGAGTAGGTACTTTTTGTACAAGGCATAGGGAATGATTTTCATAAATTTTGTTTGTAGAGTTTATCATTTCTTCTAAAACGCTGCCCCTTAATCCCCTACTCTTCCATTGTCCCATTTTTTAGCACCTCTTTAGTTTTATTTATTATTTCGCTTTTAGTTTCTATATCAGCTATAATAGAAGCAATATTATAGTAGTTTATTATCGCATTCCTTTTTATAGTATTTAGAGAGCGCCAATAAATTCCAGTATTTTTAAAAATCTCAAAGTCTTTCTTATTCATGTTAATTAAAAAATTAATGTCTATTGTATTTTCGATCTCAATGCTTTTATTCAGTGGACATGTCCTTATACATATATCACAACCATATAAAAAATTTTTCATATCCTTCATATTTGTATAAGTTATATCGCTTTTTGTTTGTGTAAGATAGGATATGCACTTTTTGTGGTCAAATTTATTCACACTTATTGCTGAAGTCGGGCACTCTTTGAGGCATTTATTGCAGGTTTTACATTTATTAATACATTTTCTTTGTGTAGCCTGTAAAATATCATTTGTTAATATTAATCCTAAAAAAACTTTCGAGCCAAATTTTTCCGTAATTAGTAAATTATTTTTACCGATGTATCCTAGCCCAGCTAATTCAGCAAAATTCTTCTCAAGCAATGGTCCAGTGTCTACTTGTATTAAATATTTTTCTAATTGTAAAATTTTTGATATTTTTTCTAAATGAAGTTCTAAAATGTTGTGATAATCGTAATGTGAATATCCAGATGATATATGAGGACATTCTTTATTATATTTGTTAATCATATATTCCATAGCTACTACTATTATACTATTACAAGACTCCATATGCAGTTTAGGATCTAAGTGCATATTCTTAGACATACAATTGCTAAAAGCTATAGGAACATTAATTTCAATATCGAGTTTTTTATTTTGAGTTATTGCGTAATCTAAATTATTTTTTTCAATGTAATTATTTAGTTCTTTATATTTTTTCATTTAATATCACCAACTAGATTATAACATAATTATTTTCAAATAAAAACGAAAAAAATTTTTATGTAAAATCTAGAATAGTCAAACATATGTTGCACTTTTTACTCGAGTTTATAACCAACTTGTATATGCCTCCACCATAATAACACCTTTCTTTTCGGTTAATGTTTTTTTGCAATTACTATTATAACCTAGGTGCTCTTTTTTTGTATTTTTTTATAACATAGGTATTCACTATAAATGCCAAAATTTGAAATAGACAAAAATAGGTATCAATTAGTATATTTACTTCTATATACCAATTGATACCTATTAAAATTACAATTTAACCTTTAAATATATTTATAATCCACTTTAAAGCAATCTATTCAACATAAGTTTTATATGCTGGCCTTAGAATTTTTTTATCGCTAATTATTTGTTCTAATCTATGAGCACACCAGCCAGATGTTCTTGCCAATGTAAATAGCGGAGTGAAAATTGGATATTTTAAATCAAGTAATTCATAAATTAATCCTGAATACATATCTACATTTGCACACATAGCACACTCATTACCCTTTATCTCCGAAAAAATTTCCTTTGTCAATTCCTCTATATTGTTGTGCATTTCAAATTTTTCTGTAGCATTTTTTCTAACAGCCAAATCTTTAGCCAGTTTTTTTAATAACTCCGCACGAGGATCAGACTTTGTATAAATAGCGTGACCCATCCCGTATATTAGTCCCGTTTTATCAAATACTTTTTTATCGTAGATTTTTTTTAAATATTTTTTTAATTCATCACGATTAGTATAGTCAATACTATACTCAATATTATGCATCATTTGACAAACTTTTATATTTGCACCACCATGACGTAAGCCTTTTAATGAACTAATTCCTGCTACAATAGCAGAGTATGTATCTGTGTAAGCAGAAGAAACAAGCCTAACCGTAAAAGTAGAATTGTTACCCCCACCATGTTCAGCATGAACTAACAGAGCTAGGTCAAGGATTTTTACATCCTCGTCAGTAAATTCCCTATTCAACATTTCCAATAAAAATTGAGCTGTACTTATTCTTTGCTTTTTTAGTTCTTTGGCCCTTTCTAAATTATAACTCTTGCCCAAGTATCCCTTCAAAAGAATTTCCGGCATTCTAGATATAATTTTAAGACTATGAATAATAATATTCTCGGTATCAATTAAATCGGCGTCATCGTCTTCAAAATACAACTGGTCAACACCAACTTGTAGGGCATTCATAAGGGAATGCCTCCTACTTTCGCTATTAAATAAATCTAAATCATGCTGCCTATATTCATAAATCAAATCTAAAAATTCGTCTAATTGTGGTTCTGTAGGAATTTGTCCAAAAAGCAATAGGTACGTTGCTTTTTCAAACATATAGCTACCTTTAAATTTTTCGTATAATTCTGTAATTTCATGATTTCTATATAGCAACCTACCTTCAACAGGAATTTTTTTACCATCTATTAAATCATATCCATAAACATCTGCTACTTTAGTAATACCAATAACTACACCTGTACCATTAGAATTTCTAAGACCTTGTTTAATATTATATTCATCAAATAGCTTTTTATCAATGTAACTTATTTGTTTTGATAACTTCGCATAACCTTCCGTTAAACTCATTTAATCACCCAGCTTTTCTATAATACCTTTGGTAAATTCATCTGTAGTCGTAGTTCCACCCAAATCTTTTGTTAAATACTTGCCCTCTTTATAAAGGTTAATTATTGCATTTTCAAGCTTTTTAGCGTAGTCCTCCATATTTAAGTACTTTAGCATTTGGACTGAACTTAATAAAATAGCTGTAGGGTTTGCAATATTCCTACCAGCAATATCTGGAGCACTTCCATGCACTGGTTCAAAAATAGCAATATCGTCACCAATATTTGAACCCGGTGCTAGTCCAAGACCACCTATTAAGCCTGCACATAAATCCGATAATATATCTCCGTATAAGTTCATTGTAACTATAACCCCATATTTTTCTGGATACATTACTAGTTGCATACACATATTATCAATAATAACTTCCTCTAACTCAATTGTAGGATAGTTTTTGCTTACTTCCCTTGCACATTCTAAAAATAAGCCATCACATTCTTTTAAAATATTTGCTTTATGTGCCACTGTTACTTTCTTTTTGTTATTTAAGTTTGCATATTGAAAAGCTTTTCTAATAATACGTATGCTACCTTTTCTAGTTATTTTTTTTCTAGCTATAACAGTTTTATTTTCACCCTCTTCAAGAATTTCCTCATCGCCAATATAAAGCCCTTCTGTATTCTCCCTGAAGATTGTCAAATCTATATTTTCATACCTACCTAAAGTATTTTCCAAAGATTTAACTTCCCGTATATTTGTATATAAGTCATATTTTTTTCTCAAATAAACATTAATACTCCTATACCCAGAGCCTATTTGCGTAGTTGTGGGACCTTTTATAGCAATTTTATTCTTCTCTATGGATTTATACAAACTATCTGGTAGCGGATTACCATTTTTTAAAAACTCTTTATATCCAGCATTTTCAACTTCAAACTCAATGGGTATATCCATAAATTCAAAAATCTCAATTAAACTTTTAGATATCTCTTTACCTATTCCATCGCCTGGGATTAATGTTATTTGCTTCATAATTTTCCTCCTATTGTTTATCAATATATGAATTGTATCATTTTTTTCTTGCAAAGTAAATAATATTATTATAACAAACATCCTATTTTACGAGCTTTTTTTATAAGTAAATATTTTTTATGCAATTTATAACTCCTTATTTTGCAAAAAAATAATTATTTATATAGCAATAATTGACAATGTATTATTTTTCATTATACTTAACTATAGTAAAGATTACATAAATATTTACTATTAGTTAAGCAGGTTTCGAAAGGAGATTAAATTATGAAACAAAAAAATGTAGTTGCTATACATGATATTTCTTGTCATGGTAAATGTTCTTTAACTGTAGCAATGCCAATAATTTCAGCAACTGGTATAACAACAAATATTATACCAACTGCCGTATTATCCACACACACAGGAGGATTTACTAATTATACTTTTAAAGATTTAACAGACCAAATTTCACCTATTCAAAAACATTGGGAAGATTTAAACTTTAAATTTGATGGGATTTACACCGGATTTTTAGGCTCTTTCGAACAGTTAGACTTAGTCGGAAAATTTATAGATAAATTCAAAAAAAATAATATTGTAATAATTGACCCAGCTATGGCAGACAACGGTAAAATGTATCCTATCTTTGACATGGAATTCGCTAGCGGTATGGCAGATTTATGCAAGAAAGCCGACATTGTAGTCCCTAATATAACTGAGGCACTTTTCCTTTTAGGAAAAGAATACATTGACGGACCTTATAGTAAGTCATTTATTGAAAGTATATTACTTGAACTAAAAGAAAAGCTAGGAGTTAAAAAAGTAGTTTTAACAGGCACTGACTTTGATGATAATACATATGGTATATCAACATACGATGAAAAAAACAATTCATTCGACTACCATATTTGTGAAAAAATCGGCGGCAGCTATCATGGAACAGGTGATATATATGCAAGTGCACTTTTTTCAGCTTTATTACATGATTTCCCACTTATAAAATCAGCGGAAATAGCTGCTACTTTTACAGCTCAGGCAATAAAAAATACAATAGAAAATGTAAATCCTGATGATTATAAAAGTGGAATGCAATTTGAATCAGCTTTACCGTTATTAATTAAGAATTTAAAATTAATCTAATTTTTAATATAAAAAAATGGAGACATTTACAAATTTTAATATAATTGTAAACATCTCCATTTTGACTATTAAAAACTTTTAAGTGCATATTTTTCTATTGCATGTGCCACTCCGTTATCGACGCAATCTATTGTTGTATATTTAGCCGCTTTTTTAATTGAATCCTCAGCATTTCCCATGGCAACAGTAAAACCGAAGTCCATAGATAACATAGATAAATCATTTTCTCCATCGCCTATTATCATAACTTCTTCCATTTTAATATTTTTACTTTCAGCGTAGGCTTTAACTGTTTTTCCTTTTGTAGCATTTATATTTGTGAGTTCAATATTGTACATAAATGAAGAATCAATATTTATAGTTTTAATTACGCTAAAATCTTCTCTTAATTTTTTTATTTCGTTTATATCAAACTTTTGCAAAAATACCTTATATACTTCGATATCATCTTCTAAATCTTTAAATTCTCTAAAAGTACGTCTACCTATCATTTTATAATAAAGTTTTTCCTTATCACTTTCTCCGAAAAATGATCCATGTTCATCTATAATTTCCTCTACTTCTTTAAAATCTTTTTTGAATTTTTCTACTCCGCCTATATTATAAATTCCTTTATTAGTAAATAAATCAATTACACAATTTTCTTTTGAAATGTTTATTATTTTTTCCAAATCCTCTCTTGGCATAGTTATTTTATATACCAATTTACCATTCTCGTATACACAAGCACCATTTGCACAAATATAGTCACAACTAAGATCTGTTACTTCCATAGCCATATTAAAATCACGTCCAGTAGACACAACAAACCTTCCTCCACTATTTTCAAACCTTTTAATCGCCCCTTTATTTATACTCGATATCATATTATTATGTATTAATGTTCCATCTAAATCACATGCAATTAACTTTACCATTTTACCACCTATCTGTCATTTTTAATAAATTATTTTAACTGTATATTATCATATACAATAAAAAGATTCTATAATTTATATTTCTACATAAAAAAAGCACTTGCACAGTGCAAATGCTTTTTTTAAATATTACTTATTATCTACATTGAACATATGAGCAGCTAAATCAACTACTTTATTAGAGTAACCCCACTCATTATCATACCATGCAACTAATTTCACAAAATTATCATTTAAAGCTATACACGCTTCTGCATCAAATACAGAAGTGTTGTACTCACCATAGAAGTCACTAGAAACAACTGCATCTTCAGTATATCCTAATACACCTTTCATAGGTCCTTCAGAAGCTACCTTAACAGCTTTTTTAATTTCATCAAAAGACGCTGGCTTTTCTAAACGCACTGTCAAGTCAACAACAGAAACGTCTAAAGTTGGAACACGGAAAGCCATACCAGTTAATTTACCATTTAATTCAGGAATAACTTTACCAACAGCTTTAGCAGCACCAGTAGAAGAAGGAATTATGTTACCACCAGCAGCACGTCCACCTCTCCAGTCTTTTTTACTTGGGCTATCAACTGTTTTTTGAGTAGCAGTAGTAGCATGTACAGTAGTCATTAAACCTTCAGCAATACCGAAGTTATCGTTAATAACTTTAGCTACAGGAGCTAAACAGTTTGTTGTACAAGAAGCATTTGAAACAACAACCATATCTTTTGTATATTCGTCTTGGTTTACACCCATAACAAACATTTTTGCATCACCAGAAGGAGCAGAAATAATAACCTTTTTAGCGCCACCTTCAACGTGAGCAGATGCAGAAGCTATATCTTTAAACACACCAGTTGACTCAACTATGTATTCAGCACCAGCCTCGCCCCATTTAATGTCAGCAGGTTTCATTTCTTGGTATACATTTATAGCAACGCCATTAACAACTAATTTTTTGTCTTTAACTTCAACAGTACCTTTAAAACGACCATGCACTGAATCATACTTAAGCATGTATGCCATGTAGTCTAAATCAATAAATGGGTCATTAATTGCTAATACTTCAACATCTTTTCTTTCTGCAGCAGCACGAAGAACAAGACGACCTATACGACCAAAACCGTTAATACCTAATTTTAACATTTTTTAATCCTCCTAAATATAAATTAATTAAATAGTAGTGCAACTTACTTTGCCTACTATTCTTTCAGCAAAGTAATTATACCACATCTAAATTTAAATATAAATATTTATTTAACAATATGAATATATATTTTTCACATTTAATTCTCATTAAATTTGTTAGTTATGCATAATAGCATATCATTAAATATACTTTTTCCACAAATTAATCCTCGAAATTTTCACAATTATGATAAAATTCCTGAACATCATCATCGTCATCTAATAAATTTATAAGTTTTCTGAACTTTTTCATATCTTCTTCATCTTCCAAAGTGACATAGTTCTGTGGATACATTCCTAACATTTGGCTATACATTGGTATATCTCTATCTTGAAAATAATCACGAGTAGTAGAAAATTTATCTGGAAGTGTTACTATTTCATAAACCTCCTCATCTATATTGAACTCCTCCACTTCAAGCTCAATAGATATCCCCATAAGCTTATCTTCATTTATTACATCTTTTTCAATATAAATTTTACCTAATTCATCAAATAAGTACGAAACACATCCTGCATTTCCCATATTTCCACCACCTTTGGTAAATGCATTTCTTACATTTGCAGCAGCACGATTTCTATTATCTGTTAAGGCATCAACAATGACAGCTATTCCACTTGGACCATATCCTTCATAAATAATGTGTTCATAGTTCATATTATCCGTATCGCCAGATGCCTTTTTAATTAACCTTTGTACGTTGTCATTTGGCATATTGTTCTCTCTAGCTTTTGCCACAGCATCTCTTAATTTGCTGTTTGTTGTCGGATCATTCCCTCCACTTTTAACAGCTACTATTATTTCTTTACCTAACCTTGTAAAAATTTTCCCTTTTTTAGCATCATTTTTTTCTTTTTTATGTTTTATATTTGAAAATTTTGAATGTCCTGACATAACTTTTTTACTCCTTAATCTATAAACATATACTCTTCTTCAATCTTTTTAATGTCTAAGTTATATTCACTTAGTTCATCTTTAAAAATATTATCTTTTTCTTTTTGTACAATTACTTTGTAACTAACTTTGTCTGTGTACTTTGTATCAAGCAATTTAAACTCATTTTGATTAATTAAATACTCTATTTTTCCTGATAAGCTATATTCGCACTGTATTTTATAAATATAGCATATACCCTTTACAGCTATATTACTATTAATCAAAGCCTCTTTGCCTGCACTACCGTATGCTCGAACAAGGCCGCCCGTTCCAAGTAGTGTACCTCCAAAATACCTTGTCACTACTACTATTACATTATATAAATCTTCCTTATTAATTATTTCGAGTATTGGAGTTCCACCTGTTCCACTAGGTTCGCCATCATCACTAAATCTAGTTATATTATTATTTTTCAATCTATAAGCATAACAATTATGCCTTGCTCCCTTTTCCAGTTTACGTATTTTATTTAAGTACAATATTGCTTCATCCTCGCTATCAACGTAAATAGCTCTACCTATAAATCTAGATTTTTTCTCTATAAACTCGTAATAACCTTCATTTTTTACTGTTTTATACATTTTACACCTATAGTAAAGGAGATATTAACTTACTTGCTGCTTCTTCTAACAAACGGAAAACACTCCTTTGATTTAACCATTTTTTTGTTATTTCTCTACTATCTAACATATCTTCTTCTATTTGCTCTATAAATTTCTTAGCCGTGTTTACGTCGTATATAAAGCTATTTACTTCAAAATTTAAAGAAAAGCTTCGTATATCCATATTAGCAGAGCCAATAGAAACCATAAATTCATCGACTATTAATAATTTAGCATGTATAAATCCTTTTTCGTACTCACAACACTTTATATCGTAATTAATTAAATCACGAATATAGGATATACTTGCGTTATACACAAATAGATGATCTGGATTAGCTGGTATTAGAATAGTTATTTTTACTCCAGAAAGTGATGCTATTTTTAATGCATCAATTAAACTTTCATTAGGAACGAAATATGGCGTAACTATATATATACTTTTTTTTGCACTATTAATCATTTTTAAAAATGCTGCTAATATATTATCATTTTTTGTATCTGGTCCACTGGAAACTATTTGTATAGCCATTGTATCTTTTAGCTTTTTAATCTTAGGGAAATAACGCTCTATCATTTTAACTTTATTTGCTGATGAAAAATTCCAATCTTTCATAAACCTTATTTCTAAATCTTTCACACTATCTCCGTTAATTCTTATATGAGAATCCCGCCAATTGCCAAACCGCTTTACTTTTCCTAAATACTCATCACCTACATTTAGACCACCTACATAGCCAACTTTACCATCTATTACAGCTAATTTTCTGTGATTCCTATAATTTAGATTTGTAACTATAGGCCCTTCAAAATAAGCTATATCACCTCCACCTTTTATAATTCTTTTAAAATTCTTCTTATTAACTAAATACGTACCCATTCTATCCATTAAAAATTTAACCTCTACACCTGCTCTAGCTTTTTTAGCTAACGCATTAATTAATTTATTAGATATATTATCATCTCTTACAATGTAGTACTCTAAGTGAATAAATGTTTTAGCTTTTTCTATGTCTTTCATTAAATCAGCAAATTTTTCTTCTCCACTATTATATATTTTTATCGTATTATTTTCTATATAGTGTGCATCATCCATTGTATGGTTAAGCCTAGCTAAATCTTCAAAGTTATTATACTCTTCATTTCTTATAAATTGAGAAGTTAATAAAATGTCATCATTAAGTCTTATATAGTTTAAGCCTGGAAACGTTGCTCTATGAGTTTTGGTATTAATAATTTTATCTCTAATTGCTTTTTTTTGAAAAATACGCAGCCTGCCCCCGTTCATCCCTATAACTAAGTAGAGGAAAAAACCAAAATATGGAAAAATAAAAAGCAAAAGTAACCAAGCCCATGTAAAACTTGGATTTTTATGACCAGAAAAAATAATAACTGTAGCAAAAAATAAATTAATAAAAATTGTAGCCATATTCATGTAATCCATTTTATCCTCCAAATTTCAAATTATTTTAAATAAAGTATTTTAATTATAAAAAAACAATGCTAAAATAGCAATTGTAATTATTTTTCACTATAAAATACAGCAACCAATCTAGGAGGAAATTATGATTGATTTTTTAATTATCGGAACTTTTGTGGTAGGCATCATTGTGTTGGGTCTTTATTTCCTAAACAAGTGGGCATCAAAAAAAATGGATACTCAACAGAGTTTTGTAGAAACTTCAAAACAAACTGTTAATATTTACGCCATAGATAAATCTCACGATCGAATTACAAATGTTAGTATGCCCAAAATGGTAACAGAACAAATTCCATTTTATTCAAAAATCTTAAAGATGTATTTCGTTAAAGCAAAAATAGGTCCACAAATTATGACACTTATGTGCGAAAAGCATGTTTATGACGCCATTACACTTAAAAAAAATATTCGTGTAGAAATTGCTGGAATATACATTGTAAGCGTAATCGGTATGAAGTCTAAAGAGGAAATGAAGCAAATTAAAAAAGATAAAAAGAAGAAAAATAAAGAAGCAAAAAAACAGTAGTAGTTGTTAAATAATAAGCTGTATCAAAAAAAATTATTTTACTTATAATTTTTTTTGATACAGCTTATTTTAAATTTAATTAACTTTTTTAGATAAAAATAGTATTATAGTTACATTAAACTTGAAATATTCATAAAATATGTACATATGAATTAAAGAAGGAGAGCTTATGATATTTAAAAGTACACGTTCTACAGAAGAAGTAAAAGATTATGAAGCATTAATAAATGGAATAGCTAAAGACGGAGGTTTATACATGCCTAAAGAATTTCCAAAAGTTAATATAAATAATCTTATGGACCTAAATTATATAAATATATGCAGCTCCATACTCGGTTTATTTTTTGATATAGAAGAAATCAAACTAAAAAACTATATTGAAAAAAGCTATTCAAAATTTACAAAAAGTAATATTGTTCCTGTTAAAAAGTTTGACGACTTCGCCTTTATTGAACTTTTTCATGGGCCAACTCTGGCATTTAAAGATATTGCATTATCAATGCTACCGCATCTACTTTCAGATGCCCTATCTCGTAAAAATACAAATGAGAACTTACTAATTTTAACAGCCACCTCCGGCGACACAGGTAGCGCAGCTTTGGAAGGATTTAAAAATATTCCTAATATAAAAATAATAGTTTTATATCCTGAAATCGGTGTTAGCCATATACAAGAACTGCAAATGTTAAATATTGATGGTGATAATACTAAAGTATTCTCCATAAAAGGTAATTTCGATGACGCTCAAAGCAAAGTAAAAGAGCTTTTTGCCGATAATAATATTTTTGAAATTGGAAAAGAACATAATAGATATTTATCTAGTGCAAATTCTATTAATATAGGAAGGCTGTTGCCTCAAGTCGTATATTATTTTCATTCTTATATAGATTTAATTAAAAATAAAAAAATCAAAATGGGAGATAAAATCGATATTGCTGTACCAACAGGTAATTTTGGGAATATATTAGCAAGCTACTTCGCTAAATTAATAGGCTTACCAGTAGATAAGTTTATTTGCGCCTCAAATAAAAACAATGTACTTACAGATTTTTTTGAAACTGGAGTATACGATATTAATAGAGATTTCTATGTTACATCAAGCCCTTCTATGGATATACTTATATCTAGCAATTTAGAAAGACTACTATATCTAAAACTTGGCGAAGAAAAAACAAAGGAAATAATGCTAGACTTAAAAAATACTAATAAATATAAAGTAGATAAAAATATTTTTTCAGACTTTATAAGTGGATGCTGTAGCGAATCTGAAACAGAAAGTGAAATAAAATACATATATGAAAAATTTAATTATGTAGTCGACCCTCATACTGCTGTTGCAAGTTTTGTTCAGAGAAAACTAAAGGCTGAAAACAAAACAAAAAATTACTGTTTAATAACAAGTACGGCCAGCCCTTATAAGTTTCCAAAAGTAATAGGTAAAAGCTTAAATATTTCAGATGAAAATGAATTTCAATTAATAAGGGCTATTAATAAAAAAACGAAGTGCGAGATACCCCAAGTTATTTATAATTTAGAAAATAAAAAAATCACAAAAAACACTATTGATATTAACAATGTAAAAAATAATGTAATAGAATTTATTAAGTAGGTGCATATGATAATAGCTAAAGTTCCAGCGACATCAGCAAACTTAGGTAGTGGTTTTGACACTCTGGGTATTGCCTTAAATATTTACAATTGTTTTAAAGTAAAAAAATCGAATACTCTTGAATTCATAAATTGCGAACCCTATGATAATACAAATAATCTATTTTATAAATCTCTTGTATATATATTAAAAAAAGGAAAATATAATGAAGACTTTAATTTTACTATAGAAGCATGCTGTGACATTCCCTTTGGTAGCGGACTAGGTAGCAGTGCTACATGTATTGTCGGCGGTTTACTTGTAGGCAATACTCTCTTAAAAAACAAATTCAATATTAATGAAGTACATAATTTCGCTGTAGAAATAGAGGGCCATGGAGATAATGTTACACCTTGTATTTTTGGTGGCCTGACAAGTTACTTACAAAAAGAAGAAAATTTTTATGCAAAATTCAACCTATCTAACAGCTATAAAGTTGCTGTTTTAACCTCAAATCAAAGTAAAATAGGAACAAATGAGCTAAGAAAAATTTTGCCCTCAACTATTACTTTTGACGATTGCACTTTTAATATATCTCATGGAATTAATACTCTTGCAGGGTTAATAAATGGCAACATAAATCTTATTAGAGTTTCAATGGATGATAAAATCCACGAACAATATAGAGGTAAGTCAATACAGGATTATCAAAACATTAAAAATAATGCTCTTGTTAACAATTGTATATCTCTATGTATAAGTGGAGCAGGGCCATCCCTTATACTTATTTATAACGAAAGTTTTAATAAGACTAATTTTTCAAATTATTTAAATACTTTAGAAAATAACTGGCAACTTATAGAATGCGGATATACAAACACAGGAGCAGAAATAATTATTGAAGGAGAACAAAATGAATAAAGTTAAAATCGGTATTTTAGGTTTAGGTAACGTAGGACAAGGCGTATTAAAAATCTTGGAAGAAAATGCCCAATATATAGAAGCAAAATGCGGAAGCTCAATTACAGTTAAAAAGATACTTGTTCGTGATATACATAAAAAAAGAAACATTAACATTAATGAAGATATATTAACGACAAATGAAAATGATATACTCGAAGATGATGAAATCAGCATTATTTTAGAGCTTATGGGTGGTGAAGATTTTGCAAAATCTTGTATGTTAAAGGCTTTTAAAAAAGGAAAACACGTAGTTAGTGCAAATAAAATGTGTATATCTAATAACATTGACGAATTGCACGCAGCATCTCTTAAAAATAACGTTATTTTCCTTTATGAAGCCAGTGTTGCTGGTGGCATACCTATAATAAATGGCATAAATAGTAGCCTTACAGCAAATAAAATTCAATCTGTATACGGTATAATAAATGGAACTACTAATTACATATTAACAAAGATGTACCAAGAAGGTTGCTCGTTAGAAGATGCTCTTGCCGAAGCAAAAGAACTAGGATACGCCGAGGAAGATCCCACTTCGGACATAGAAAATTTCGATGCAATGTATAAACTTAAAATTCTAGCCAAATTGTGTTTTGGTCATAACGCTAACTATATATATCGCAAAGGCATTACTAATGTTAAAAAAACAGATATAAACTACGCAAAAGAATTTGGATATATTATTAAATCTTTAGCCATAGCTAAAGTAAGAGATAACTCTTTAGAGTTGCGTGTACATCCAACTATGCTACGCAAAGAAAACCCTATCGCACACGTAAATGATTCTTTTAATTCACTAATGATAAGAGGAAATGCTGTAGGTGATTTAATGTTCTACGGCCGAGGCGCAGGGGATTTACCGACAGGAAGTGCCGTTGTTTCCGACCTTATTTCTATCCTTGTAAACGAAAAAGATAACAGCGTTATTGTGAAAAGAAACTTAACTGAACTAGAGCATGATTCAAACGAAAGTAAATTTTATATACGACTTAAAGTACGTGATAAAGAAGGTGTTCTAGCATACATTACTGGCGAACTAGCTAAAAATCATATAAGTGTACATTCAATAATGCAAAAAGAAAGGGAAAATAGCGAAAATATTAATCTAGTGCTAATAACTCACTTAACAAAAGAGAAAAATATAAATATATTTACATCAAATATTGAAAATAATCCAGATATTATTGGAATTAAAAATATTATACATATTGAAGATAATTAAATATTATTCATTATTATCTTGTTTATTTCATTCAATGATAGTATAATGAGTTTATCTTCAAAAGAGTTGGAGAGTGTAGCAATATAAGGAGGAAAGTATGAAACTTTATAAATGTTCAGTCTGCGGTTATGTAATGGAAAATGAAGGTCAGCCAGAGTGCAATTGCATTAAATGCAAGGCAACGCCAGATAAATTTGTTGAGTTAGATGAAAACGCATCTAAGTTAATCTATATGTCTGACAGAACTAATGATATTTTGGCAGAATTAATTGAATTATCTATGAAAATGGATAAATTAGCTTTAGAAGGGCTTGAAATAAAACTAGACCCTACTTGTGTAAGAGTTTTTGAAGAAACTAAAAAAAGAACTTGGCAGATAAAACAATTAGCTAAGTCAGAAATAGCTGGTCATCTTAGCAAAGGTAAATGGTAAAAAAAGTATTTGTCTTTTAAAAAAAGAGCTGACGTTTAATGATAATAATTCATTAAATACCAGCTCTTTTTATTGCTACTATTTAACTTTTTTATAAGTGCTATAGTTTTTATTTTTTATTTCCTCTAAACTATCACGTATTAAAATTTCTTCATAAGTTAATTCACTTTTCTCACTTCTTTTTAAAGTTCCCAAAATAACCTTTTTAACTGTTTCCAATATAATTGTTAAGTCAAACCAAAAACTTTGGTTTTGAATATATATTAAATCAAATTTCAACTTTTTATCCGGAGTTGTAGCATAGCGTCCCATAACCTGTGCATAGCCTGTTACACCTGCCTTTACTGAAACTCTATAAGCAAAATCTGGTATATCTTTTGTAAATTTATTTATAAGCTCTGGTCTTTCAGGTCTTGGTCCAACCATGGACATATCGCCTTTTAATACATTTACTAATTGAGGTAACTCATCTAACCAAAACCTTCTTAATGTAATACCCAAAGGTGTTATTCTATTATCATTTTTTTTTGCCCAAATAGCGCCTGTATTTTTTTCTGCATCTTTTACCATAGTTCTGAACTTATATAAGGTAAAAATCCTATTTCTATGTGTAACTCTTTTTTGCTTAAAAATAATAGGTCTACCTTCCATAATTAATATAATTAGACAAACTACTAACATCACCGGAGAAAGTATAACCAATCCTAAAAAACTAGCACAAATATCGAAAGTTCTCTTTATTATCCTATTCTCACTGCTTAACTCCATTTCATTTATTTTAAAAAATGGCAAATCCTCAGCAAATTGTAATTTTGCATTTTTTATTACAATTTCATAGGTTTTCGGTATTATACATACTTGAGCATTTTTAGTTATTGCGTAATTTACCAATTGATCCACTAGTTCCCTATTTATCTTATCGCTTATATATATTTTATCTACCGACTTAATCAATTTTCTAACACTACAATTATCTGGCGAGGAGAAAAATTTAATAAAATCATGATTATTATTTTGGTTAAGAATTTTTTGCATTATTTCCTGCTTATCGTCACTCTCACAAATAAGCAGTGAAATCTTATCTCTTTTTAAAAATGAAATTACTTGTATAACCATTAATTTGACTGCAATAAATAATATAATTTGTATAATATAACCCATAAATATTATTGAACGGGGAAAAGCAAATCCTCTTAGTAAAAAAGCAATCATCATAGTTGCAATCATATTAAAAGTAGCACACATAAACATAATAATAATATTTTCTTCCTTACTTTTCCTTGCAGTTGAAAAAACATTATTTAAAACCAAAATAACTATGCAAGCCATACTTAAAGCTACTACAGAATTAATTACAGCATCCTCATTTTCAATACTATACTTCCCACCATAGTTGAAGTATAAAATAAACAAATAACTAAAGTTAAATATAACTAAATATATAATACCTTCTATAAATTTTGTAAGTGTTGTAAAGTTTTTCAAAAATATCAATCCCATCTATAAATTTGTCTACCAATGCGGTAAAAAGAAGTCACATAACTTCGCTAGTGTGTATAATAACATTTATAAAAATCATTTACAATATTTTTAATTTATCGGTAAGAATTAAAATTTAAGAATAGGTTATTTATAAGTTAAGGGAGGGTTATGTACAATTTGACGATGATCTCCAATTTGGAATAGGTGCTTCTGAAACTATGGCAATATATGAAAATAAAGTTATATTTATCGAAGAACATATACAAAGGTTAAATAAAACCCTTAGTTTTTTAAAAATCAACAAAATTATAACTCGAAAAGAAATTTTCGAGTCGCTAGTTGATGAAAAAGCGGAATACTACGCACTAAGGATAATGGTTTCTAAAAAAACACAATAACTAAAACCAGAACTATTCCCTACTCTACGGATGAATATCTCATAGGTTTCAAAACTGATTTTAGTACGATAAAAAGAAATAATACTTCGCCATTTGTTTTTCATAGAACTTTGAATTATGGAGAATGTATTATGGAAAAACAGCTTGCAACCAAAAAAATCTTGGTGAATTAATATTTCTAAATTTCGAAAATGAAATCTGTGAAGGCACGACTTCAGATATATTTTTGTAAAAAACAATCACCTTTTTACGCCTAAAATTTCCTGTGGAATTTTACCAGGGATTATACCTGTAAATACACTAGCTAATAAAAAATTTAAAACTAAAGTGATAGGAACTGAAATAATAAATAATTATTTAAATACTATTTTAAGGTGATTAATCTTATTGAATTTTATAATTTTCTACTTATAACAACTTAAATTTTTAAAAAGTTTCTCAATAAAAACCTTATGGTTAAGTTGTAATAAAACTTTACTATTGATTTTTTCTCTTTCTCCCAACCTATTATCTGCCATTACATAAAATAACGCAAAGGCATCATCTATCCCAGGATCACAATCAACTATTAATATTTTCTCATTATATTTTCCTTTATAAACTCCTTACCAGTTTTTTATTATTATTTTTACCATATCTAATACGGTATGTAAACAAAGAATATGATGCTATTGTTACAATATATGGAGTCATGTTTATAAACTCAACTGGAATACCCGTTGATTGCAAAATATCTGCTACTGCTGAGCAAGTTCCAAATAGAAAAGATGCTAACATACTTCCAACTGGATTCATATTACCTACACTTGCCGCCGCAAGTCCAATAAACCCACGACCAGCAACCATGTTTTTTGTAAAAACTTTCATATAACCCAAAGACATATAACTTCCACCAAGACCTGCCAATATGCCACTAATTGTTAAAGCTATGTAACGTGTTCCCTCAACAGAAACCCCTGTAGATACTGCTGCGTCCGGATTACTACCTACAGCACGTATGCGAAGTCCAAGAGGTGTTTTATATAATAAGATATAAATAAACACTACTGCAAAAAAAGATACATAAACTAATAAATTTTGCCCTGATATAATATTGCCAATAATAGGTATACGCTCAACCAAAGGAATTGAAATAGATGGCAATGAATTCATCCCTAATTTTGCTGATGTAGAACGATCTCCCGTTACAATAAATAATATAAATAACGTTGCACCACTTGCCAACATATTTATTGCAATAGCTATTAGAATTTCATCTGCTCTCATTCTCATTTTAAAATAAGCTAGTAATAAAGAAATTGCTATTCCCATACCTATTCCGCAAAACACCCCTATAAACGCATTCCCACCAACACCCGTTCCAATGGCAGCCATTAACGCGGCAAATAACATTACACCCTCTACTGCCATATTTGTAATTCCTGACTGTTGAGCAATTAATGAAGCTAAAGCCGCAAATAAAATAGGCGCAGTCATACGTAAAACACTAGCTAAAAATTCCGTATTAAGTATTATTTCCAACATGCTACTGGCCTCCTCTTTCTAACACAATATTTTTTTCCATCTTTAAAGACTTTTCAACAAGCACTTTATGTTTTATTTTTGCCAAAAAATGTTGTGCTGCAATTAGCATAATAATAACCGCCTGTGCTATCGAAATAACTTCAGGTGGTATATTGGTTATTAAGTTCATTACATCTGCCCCTACACGTATATAAGCTAGGAAAAAACTAGCTATAGGAATAAATAATGGATTGCCATTGGCTAAAGTTGTAATAATAACACCATCAAATCCATATCCTGGAGATGATGTCCAGGAAAAAGTAGTTTCTTTTCCCATTATCTGCACAGCTCCACCTAAACCTGCAATTGCTGTACCAATCACCTGTGCCATAATAATTATGTACCCTGTTTTAATTCCATTATATTTTGAAAATTTTTCGTTTTCTCCTGTAACTCTAAGGGCGTATCCCCATTTAGTACAATAAATAATAAACCAAGTTATTATAACTAATGCTATCATAATCAATAGACCATAATGGATGCGAGTTTTAGGAATTATTTTTCCTAATAAAGCGTGACTTGCCCAAGCAAAAGATTGAGTTGTTGATTTTGTCGAGTCCCTAATTACAAAATTTAACAAATAATTAACTAAATATGCAATAACATAATTTAACATTAATGAACTAACTAATTCATCTGCAGCAAAAATTGCTTGTAACTTTGCTGGAATATATCCTATTAACCCACCAGCTATAAAGCCTGCAAAAAGTGCTATAATAATAGTTAATGGTATAGAAAATGGTGAATTTAAAGCTACCATTGCCGATACCATTCCACCCATATAAAACGCACCTTCTGCAGCTAAATTAAAGCGTTTCGTACGAAATACTATTGTTAGACCAATGCCTACAAATGTTAAAGGAATCATCTCTTCAATAACATTAGCAAACCTTTTACCTCTTGAAATTGGACCAAATAAAAAACTAGTAACAGCTTCCACAGGGTTTACATCATCTAATTGAAAGCTTACAAGAGCTATAACCACTAACACAATAGACAATGCGATTAAAATTGCTATAACAGAACGTAAAATTATAAAACGTAGTTCCAACTCTGCCATATTTTTTTCTTTTATTTTTTCCCCCATTTACTCACCACTTATAACCTTTTCAATATCTTCTTTTTTCATCTGTTTCAAGCCTAACATATATAAACCTAATATCTTTTCATCAAAATTCTCTAAGTCATTAAATGCTCCAGTAATAGAACCCTCATAAAATACAATTAGCTTATCTGATAATTCAATAACTTCATTCATATCAGCACTGGACAAAAGGATCCCAATGCCATTATCTCGTAGTTTTATTAATTTATCTCGTATAAAGGTAGCAGCGCCAATATCAATTCCTCTAGTTGGTTGATCTGCTATAATTACACGTATACCTTTAGTGCTCATTTCTCGTGCTACAACTACCTTTTGCATATTTCCACCAGATAGCATACTAACAGGGGTGTTAGTGCTATCTGTTTTAACTAAATAGTCTTCAACAAGTTCATCAGCTAATTTGTCGATTTTTTTTAAATCCAAAGCTATTCCCCTTTGATACTCACTATGGAAAAATCTATTGGAAATAAAATTATCTTTAATACTCATAGTCTTTGCTATTCCATAAGTAAGCCTATCTTCAGGAATATGAACCATTCCTTTTTCACGACGTAAAAGTGGTGGATTTTTGCCACTACATTGTTTATTATTTATTTTTATAATTCCAGATATTCCACCACCAAGACCTGTAATATAGTCAATAAATTCTCGTTGCCCGTTGCCCTCTATAGCTGCAATGCCTACAATTTCTCCGCTACGCACTTTTATGCTAACATGGTTAACAACTACTTTACCTTCTTCATTCACAACTACAACATCTTCTGCCTCCAAAGCAACCTCTTTAGGATATGCCTTTGTTTTCTCAACCTTAGTAACAATATCTCTACCTACCATAAACCTTGAAATATCATCTATAGACATACCATCCAATAAGTACGTACCAATAGAGCGCCCATTCCTCATTATTGTAATTCTTTCACATATCGCTTTTATTTCCTTTAATTTATGAGATATAAAAATTATGGTGTGCCCTTCATTCTTTAACATCAATAGTTGTTCGAATAGTTCATCCGTTTCTTGAGGTGTAAGCACTGCTGTCGGTTCATCTAATATTAATATTTTCGCACCACGAATTAAAACTTTTAGAATTTCTACTTTTTGTTTTTGACTTACATTCATGTTTGAAATATATTCATTAGGATTAATATTAAAATTATACTTTTCAGAAATATCCTCAACCTTTTTTATTCCTTTACCTTTATCAAAGAATATACCTTTTTTTGGTTCCATGCCTAACATAATATTTTCCATAACGGTTAAATTTTCCACTAGCATAAAATGTTGAAAAACCATCCCAATTTTATGTTCAATAGCAACTAAAGAAGAATTGATCGCTATAGGCTTATTATCCAAAAAAATTTCACCTTCATCTAAAGTTTCTTGTCCGAATAGTATTTTCATTAAAGTTGACTTTCCCGCACCATTCTCACCCATTAAAGCATGAATTTCACCTTCATATGCTGAAAAATTTACACCTTTGTTTGCTACAACACCATTAGAATACACCTTTGTAATTCCTAGCATGTTTAATATTGTTTTTTGTTTCATATTTTTCCTTCTCGTTTTAAGGTTTTACTGCGTTTTTAATTTCAGCAACTTCTTCAGCAGTTTTACCATATGCTGAATTTATGGTAATATCTCCATTGATTATTTTTTCTTCCAAGACTTTCACGTCATTTCTTATATCTTCTGGAACAATATCATTATAGTATTGGTTATCAGCAAGACCTACACCGTCTTCTTTAATGCCTAATATTTCAGCTTTTCCAAATTCCAACCCATTTTCAAAATATAATTCCATAGCACGATATAAAGACTTATCCACATTTTTCATTGCAGAAGAAACAATTACATTTGCCATCTCCTCATTTTCCTGACTTTTAAATAATTCATACTGATCTAAATCTACACCAAAAACATATTTACCTTCATCGACTGCCGCTTCAATTAAGCCTATGCCAGCTTGACCAGCCGCTGCAAATCCAATGTCTGCCCCTTGATTAAACATTGACAATGTTAAATCTTTGCCCTTTGCCGAATCTTGCCAGTCACCAACATATGTACTTGTTACTTTTACATCTGGGTTTGCTTCTATCGCACCTCCTATAAATCCTACTAAAAAGTCGTTTATAATTGGATTCTCTACACCACCTAAAAATGCTAATATTCCACTATCAGACATTCTAGCCCCAAGATAACCTACTAAAAAAGAAGACTCATTTGCACTATATATTATGCTATACACATTACTCATGTCACCAACTTCATAATCTACAGAGTCATCAAATAAAATAAATTTTTTATCTACATAGCCTTCTGCGTATTTTTCTAATACCGTCGTAAAAGATGGATTAACAATAATTACATCATAATCTGAATCAGCTGTATCAATAAAAGTAGATTCAGCCTTATCAACACTTTGATACTCAATAACTTTTAAGTCAAAACCGAAGTCTTTAGACGCCATTTCCATACCTTTGTTTGCGCTGTCATTAAAGGACATATCTCCTAAATTTTCTATAAGCAATGCAGCTTTCAAAGTTCCTTTTTCCTCTGTGTTTTCTGCTGCTTCACTTTTTCCTCCGCAAGATACTAATGTAAAACTCAACATTGCTATTATTATAGCTCCATACAATTTTTTCATTTTTAGTTCCTTTCTTATTCATATTACTTTCTTAATTTTTTATTTTTGTGTTCTATATGCCGGTAATTCCACCGTCCACCGCTATTCCCAAGAAATTTATTTCATTACTGCAAGTCAATAGACTTATCCATCAGTGGGGCTTGTACCCCAACTGAGCGGCGAATTAGACAGTCCCGGCACCTATGCTAGCATTGAGATGTGGGTCTAATTCTTACCGATTAACTTTACTTTTAAAAAACTAATAATTATCACCTCATTCTTTAATATTATCTTGTTACTTTATGAGCACTACATATTTTTTCAAATAAAATTATAAACAGGCATATAAATTTTATTATTTATGTTAAAATTAAATATATATTCTTATAGTTTGTTTTTTTTTGATATTATATATATACCATATAATAATTTAACCATCAATTTTACAACTACATTGAATTATACTCACCAACAACCTCGCAAATAATAAAAATAAAAACTAAACCCACCACTAAAACCTAAATTCAACGGTTTCAGCAGTGGGTTTAGTTTTTAAAATATTAAAAATTAAAAATATCTCCACACTTATAAAATTTACTCATAATTACTATAAGAATTACTTCTATTGGTATTGTAATGTATACCACCCCAATTTATATTCTCTCTCTCAATGGTGTCTGCTGACATTTTTACATCTTCTAATGCCCATTTTTTATATTCTTTAAATCCTGTTCTATCAACTATATAACCAATATGTTCTTTCCCCCCTGGAGAATTGCCATCAATATGTTCAGCTACATATTTATAGGTATTCATTATTACTTTTATTATGCTTTCCTCATCAGCCCAAATTAAAAAATCTTCTGCTAATCTCGGATTTTTCTTCCCAGTTCTACCCATTATAGCTAAGCGATAATATTTTTTTCTATCTCTAGTCCAAGCTGCTGTTGGGCAATTAAGCACGCATTCACCACAGCCAATACATTTACTTTTATCCCTTTTAACCTTACCATTAACCATGCTCAGAGCTTCTGTGGCTTTTCGTCTACAAGCATTTACACAAGCTTCACATGTAACACATCTATCTTTGTCATAAACCGGCTTAGTCATTCCAAAGATCCCAAAGTCATTTGTTCTAGCTTTAATACAATCATTAGGGCACCCTGTTAAAGCTACTTTGAAATGCAAATCATGTGGAAAAATAGATTTTTCAATCCTTTTTGCAAATCCTGTAGTTTCGTAACAGGCATAAGGACATGCCTTGTTTCCAACACATGCAGCAATATTTCTTGTACCCGCTGCTGAGTATCCTTTATTCCTATCTTCATCATATTGATTTATATTTAGTTTTTCTATTAACTTTTGTAATTTTAAATTTACTTCATCAACTTTTTCCATTGGAATATTTAAAATTTCGAAACCCTGCCTAGTAGTTATATGCAAAGTTCCGTCACCATATTTATTTGCTATATCTTGAATCATACTCAAAACTTCCGTGGTTAAATATCCACCTGGCACACGTATTCTAGAAGAAGTAATATTCCTATGTTTCGTTATTCTATATGCATTCTTTTTAAGTTTTTTTGTATTTATATCCATAATTTCCTCCTCATTAATCTATTAATGATTTATTATCAACGTAATTAAATACGGGCCCATCTAGACATACATATTTGTCATTTATCTTACAATGACCACATTTCCCTATTCCACAACACATTTTTCTTTCTTGAGAAACCCAAATTTGTTCTTCTTTCAAGCCAAACTTTAAAAGCGCCTTTGTAGCAAATCCCATCATAATTGGAGGGCCAACTACTATTGCTACAGCATCATCCATATTATTTATATTTAAATTTGGAATGTAGGTAGTTACTAAACCTGTATTACCTTTGTAACCTTCCTCTTCTTTGTCAATTGTTAAGGTTACATCTAAATTTTTTTCCCACTTTTTAAAATCGTCCTTAAATAGAATATCGTGAGTTCCCTTAAACCCTGCAATTAACGTTGCTTTTTTACACTCATTAATATTTTCCGAAAAATAGTCTATAACGCCTTTCACCGGCGATACACCTGTTCCACCAGCTATTATGACGATTTCTTTATTTTTATAAATATCAATATCGAAACCATTACCATATGGACCTCTCATTAATAGCTTTTCACCCACACCATGCTCAAATATTTCATTAGTTACATGGCCTACTTTTCTGATTGTTAAGTCCACAGATTTATCTGTTATACCACTTACAGATATGGGTGCTTCCCCAAATTTCGGCAAAGATACTTCAAAAAACTGCCCTGGCTTAATAGATCCAACAAAAGACATTCTGAAGGTATATTCTATTTCTGTATGCTGTATAATCTCTAATATTTCAGATTTGAAAGGTATATATTCATTTTTCATCATTTTACCTCCTTCGTAGCTTTTGTTAATTTATTCACAGAATTGGAAAAAGAAATATATTCTGGGCAGACATCATCGCATCTTCCGCAGCCAGTGCACATATGATAGCCAAAACGCTTTTTATAATCATAAACTTTATGTAAAACTTTAAAACGCATACGTTGCGATTTTTTATCCCTAAAACTATGACCACCAGCCATACATGTGTAACCATCGACATGACAAGATGACCAAACTCTTCTTCTCTCCCCTACTTTCCCATTATCTTCATAAAATATGTCTTGCATTGTATAACAAGTACAAGTTGGGCATACAAAATTACATCTTCCGCAAGATATGCATCTTGAATTATATTCATCCCATATTTCCGACTCAAAAAGAGATAAGTCTACTTCTTCTGGCAAATTAACATTAATTTTGTTCTCCGAAACAAATTTAGGACTAACAGTAAATTCTTCATAATTCTTTAATAAGTCAGTAAGTACACACCACTTGCTATTGATGAAAATGTTATCATGCCTTAAGGTTAAGCTAAAATCATAATCCTCACTTATGTTTGTACCCATATCTACACAAAAACAATTCTCAAAACTTTCGTTACAATCCATAATTACAAATTTTACATTTTCTCTCAATTTTGAATAATAAAAATCCTCAGGTCCATTATTTAAATATATTTCATCTAGCCTTTTTACGCTATGTAAATCACAGCTTCTCAAAAAAATAATTGCACCTTTACTTCTCATTTCAGGTTCTGTAGTTTTATTTTCTGTAAAATAAAATAATGTTTGGCTAATAGGTAGTAATACCTCTTTAAAAGAAAATTCAGATTTGACATTAAACTCAATTTCTTCCACCTTCGATATCTCCCTATATCCAACTAAATCCGTATCAGAAAAACATCCCATTCCTTTTAATAACTTTGGCGCATAAATAATATAATCTTTTTTTAATTTGTTTAAAGTTTCATTAAACTCTCCAGCTTTTAATTTAAAACCCATTTTTTCACCTTCCATTCGTTATTTTTTATACAATTTAATTTTACTACAAAATATTTTTTTTAAAATGATATATATCACATTTTAGATTTATAAAAGTTTTTATTTTTTTAAAATTGGAACTTTTTTTAAAAATATGCGATATTATATAATAAGTAAAAAATAAAAAATATTTACTTAAATAAATTTAATATATTTAGGAGGAAAAACATTATGAAAAAATTTTCAATTTTAACTTTAGGTGCAACAATGTTAATGAGCACCCTTATTTTTGCAGAAAGCCCAGCTAAACCTGAGCTGGGTGTCGTAGAAGGCATAAGTTTACAAAGTAATATAACAACTTTAAAAATAGCAGAAGAAAATACAGAAGAAGAAGCTTTGTATGTTATGGCTCGACCATACGGCGAACAACTTGGTTATGAAATAACATGGGATAAAAACAACAAGGCAGTTATATTTACCAAAGCCTCAAACGAATTCAAAGCAACCGTTGGATCTAAAAAATATTATTCAAATATTAATGGCTCTGATCCAAAAATTGTAGAACTAGAGAATTCCACAATAATTGTAGATAACAACGCTTATATACCTGAAGAATTTGGTACAATGCTATTTGAAGTGCCTGTAGTAGACCCTAGTAAGCCTACTGAAGATATATCTAAACAAGAAAATACAGATGTTAATCTTAACGGTGAAAGGGATATGGATAAATATGAAACGATTACACCTACTATGCCTGCACTTGATACGGATAGTCAACCAAATGGCGAAAGGGATTTAGACAAATATGAGCCAATTACACCTACCGTACCAACTCTAGATGAATTTTCTGAATTCAACCCATCAGATAATTCAGTAGAAACTACAATAAGCAAACTTACTAACGAAGAAGTTTCTCCAATTATATCTGAGCAAATAATCACAAAATTAAATGATATCTACGATACCTCTAATAACTCTTTTAGTGTTAACTATAAAATTATTTTACAAAACGACGATTTTGTAAAAGTAATTATTAAGAAAGTTTATACAGATGAAAATAATAACATTACAAAAGTAAATGATGTTGAAATTCTTCTTTATGATGCAAAAACAGGAAAATCAGTTGAAATTAAACGTGGCACAAGATAAAATCAAAAACCTTTGTAAAGCACTTAATGACGTGTCTTTATAAAGGTTTTTACTATTATTAACAAAATATTACAAATATTAAATCCTATAATCTTTCATCCTGCACGGCACATATGCCATCTGTTACATATTTTAAAGCCCTTAAACAGCCTATTCTATTAATTTAAAATTTTATATTGATTTTCTTCCATTAGTAGTATAGAATACTTTTGTAACAAAAATGTAATATTCTAAAATAATATTCTTTCTCACAGGCAAAAATCCTAGAAAGTTTAATTATTTTTGTTCAGGAGGAAATAATTAATGTTAAGATCTTCACCGCTAATTAAATCATATAATAAAAGTCATATAATACAAATCGGTACTTTCTTTGGAGTATCTATGTCAGTTATTTTTGTCTCAAATGCATTTATAACATTAGCAGACAATTTAATACCAAAGGATGCCTTTGAAATTGTGGCCAATAATGAGGTAATAGGAAATGTTTCATCTATTGACTATGAGTCAGAGGAGCAACTGTTAACTACGATACAAAATGAAGTTAGCAAATCTATAAAAAAAGACATCAGCCTAGAAAATACAGTTGAAATTAATACTACTAAGGCATCCAAAACAAACCTTAGTAATGAAAATGAAATAGTTGAAGCTTTTAATAATAATGATTTTTATGATATAAAAGCCTATGAAGTTGTAGTTGATAACGAGCCCTTAGGGTATATAGAAGATTACACCTCTATAGAAAGCTATGTTAATGAATTAGAAGCTAAATATAAAACAGAAAATTCAATAGCTGCAGACGCTATTGAAGATATTCAATACAACGAGAAGTACATTGACGAAGATGATGTTAAAAATACCGCTGAAATAAAAAATATTCTTTCATCAAATAAAAAAAAGGAAGTGTCTTATATTGTGCAGGAAAATGACACTATATGGGATATTGCACAAGAGAACAATTTAGTAATTGATGATGTGCTAGCTTTAAATAACTTAACAGAAGATGACTTAATCCATATTGACGATACTTTAACTCTTTCAAAGGCTGTCCCTTTTATATCAGTTGAAACTACAGACATAGTCACTTACGAAACTGAAGCCGAATCGCCTATAGAGTTTATTGAAAACCCCAATGAATATGTTACATATTCAAAACTAATAACAGAGGGCAAATCTGGTGTAAGGGAAGTAACGGAAAAAGTTACAAAAGTAAATGGCATAGAATCAAACATAACTACTTTGGAAGAAAAAATTTTAGTAGAGCCTAGTGCCACAGTTATGGAAATTGGCACTGCTAAAATTCCACCTAAAAAAGCTTTAGGCTCCTTTATATATCCTTGTAAATCACGCGGGAGATTAAGCGACACCTATAAAACCAGAGGTGGTAGACATGCAGGTGTTGATATTGCACTACCTTACGGAACAAATGTTATTGCCTCCGACGGAGGAGTAGTTAAGCATGCAGGTTGGATGCGAGGATACGGTTATCTTGTTATTATCGATCATGAAAATGGGTATCAAACTTACTACGGACATAATAGCAAATTAACCGTTTCTGTAGGAGAGAGAGTAGCTCAAGGACAGACTATTGCCAAAGTTGGTTCAACAGGCAGAAGCACTGGGAACCATATTCATTTCGAAGTACGTGTTAATGGTAAAACTCAAAATCCATTTAATTATGTTAGCTAATTGTAGTTTAGAATAAATATGTTTAAAATTAAATCAAAAAATACTTGTATATTTTACAGCTATTTAGTATATTAGTTGTGTAATATAAATCATAAAAGTTTAGGAGTGTTTAAAAATGGTATATGACAAGATAGTAGAAATCGTTACAGAACAATTAAGTGTAGATGTTGAAGAAATTACAGCTGAAACAACTTTCGAGGAAGATTTAGGAGCTGACTCTTTAGATTTATTTGAAATAATCTCTGAATTAGAAGAAGAATATGACATCGAATTCTCCGCTGACGATACTGAAAAAATTAAAACCGTTGGTGATGCAGTTAAATTTATCGAGGAAGCTACTGCTGAGTAATAGCAATTTTTTAAATATAGCAAAGATTTTAATAAAATTCTTTGCTATATTTAGCAATTAAGTTAAATAATTTTTCCCAAAACATTTCCTGCATTTTGTTAGGAATTGTTTTTATTTACTATTTTTCATGTAAAAATATAGTAAATATGCAATTTCTTCTTTTAAAAAAATCACTTTATAAAAAAATGATTATCCAATAAAATGCATACCAAAAGGAGGCAAAAAATGCCCGAAGAAAATATATTTGGTTATACTTTTAAAAATAAAAAACTAATTCACGAAGCCTTTACTCATAGTTCATATGCAAATGAAAGAAATATTAATCAATTATTTTCAAATGAAAGACTAGAGTTTTTAGGTGATGCGGTACTAGAATTAGTTATTAGTGATTATTTATATAAAAACTATCCCAACTTAACAGAAGGTCAACTTAGTAAATATAGAGCAGTAGTTGTATGTGAAGAGTCATTCGCAAAAATGAGTCGCCAATTAAACTTAGGTAAGTATCTAAAACTCGGTAAAGGAGAACGTTTAAATGGTGGTAATGAAAGAGATTCAATTTTAGCAGACTTATTTGAAGCATCAATTGGCGCTGTGTATTTAGATTCAGATTTTGCCAATGTACAAAAAATAATCATCTCACTATTTCAAGGCTACATAAAAGCTATTGAAAGTTCCTTTGAAATACAAGACTATAAAACTTTTTTACAAGAAATAATACAAGCAAAAAGTCAAGTCCCAACTACATATGAAATAATTAAAGAAGAAGGGCCAGCTCATAAAAAAATTTTCACTGTTAATGCCTTACATAATAATAAAATAATAGGTACAGGTATAGGTAAAACTAAAAAAGAAGCTGAGCAAAATAGTGCAAAGAATTTTCTGTTAAAAAATAAATATATAGAGAGGTAATTATGGAAAAAAATCTATTAGCAAGAATCAATCACCATATGGAAGATTTTAGTAAAGGACAAAAAAAAATAGCAAATTATTTACTTGAACACTATGAAAAATCTGTATACTTAACAGCTGCAAAATTGTCTGACGTTGTTGGAGTAAGCGAGTCAACAGTAGTAAGGTTTGCAATAGAATTAGGTTACGATGGATATCCCAGGTTCCAGAAAGCTTTGGAAGAAATTGTAAAAAGCGAATTAACTCCACGACAAAGAATGGAACTTACAGCTGAACGCACTCAAAATAAAAACAAACACCCTCTAAGAATAATAATGGAACGTGACGCAGATAGAATACATAAAACATTAAATGAGGTAAATTACGATGAATTTGATAATGTTGTAAAGCAAATGACAAAAGCTAAAAAAATTTATATTTTAGCAGGTCGAAGTTCATCAGCTCTAGGTAGCTTTATGTATTTTTATTTAAATCTTATGTTATTTGATGTTGAATTTGTTGAAATCGGTAGTAAAGCAGAAATTTTCGAACAATTAATAAAGGGCGGTACAGATTCTTTATGTTTCTGTATTAGTTTCCCTAGATATAGTCGCAGAACTATTCAAGGGCTTGAGTACGCAAAAAGCATTGGCATGACAACCATATCTCTTACAGACAGCAGCCTTGCTCCTGTAGCCAAACTATCAGACTATATGTTATTAGCCAAAAGTGACATGATTTCTGTTGTAGATAGTTTAGTTGGTCCCATGACAATAATAAATGGTCTATTAGTTGCACTATCCTTAAATAATAAAGAAGAAATTCTTAAAAACTTTGACAAACTTGAAGAGTTATGGAATAAACATAATATTTATGAAACTGCATATTATATACGCGAGGCTCATTTAGAAGGTTCATTAAATAAAAAAAATAAATAAGAAACTCAAAGATAAAAAGGTAAAAGACAGGCATCTCTAGATAAAAATGGCAGAGACACTAAGTAAATACTATTACCGAATAGATATATTACCCGTGACAATGAACAATGCTATGATTTATACTAATTTTTTCCAACTAGATTGCCAGACTAATCACAGCGAATTAAATAACTACTTTAAGGATACCTAAAACAGATTTACATTTAACAATTTCAACTATGAATACTACTCAGATGCATTTATGAAAATAATATTTACGCTAGCCGGCTACGATAATGGTGTATATTTCTGTAGTAGTATTTTTTTTGAACTTGATGAATTTGCAGAAAACACAATTGTGGGATTTACTTTTGATAAGAATAGCTTTATTGAAAATAAAAAAACACATAGATACTCTTACACTCATAAACTTAACCAAATGACTTTAAATTTATTTATATACCTTATAAACCTATCTTTAAAGGACTATTGTGATATCACAATTTATTTTACAACCCTCGATATAATTTTAGATATATCAGGCTTTAGCTTAGGTTGCTTTATCTTCAATAACTTATCCCTAGTTAAGAATCTTACTACTACAGAAGGACTATACTTACGTAAAACAGATATAACATAATAATTGCCCTATCCAAACGTAATTTTGAAACTTTGGTTAGGGCTAATTTTTATTATTTCTATATACTTCCTTAAATATATGAAAAAAATAAGATAATACACACTATTACTATAGACATAATAAAAAAACTAGCTGTAAATGGCGACTCATAAGATTGAATAGATTTCACACAATATTTATTTTCATTATCATATGAAGTACTACAAATTTTTTTAAACACATAAATAGCTACTATAGTAAATAAAATAACACTTACAATATAGCTCGCAGTTATTTCATCTGTTACGTCTATTAAGTCAGTATTAGCGTTAAGCATAGGATATATCACCACAAACTGCGATCCATTTACTACGAAGTGCGCCAAAATTGATGAAAATATCGATTTAGTGTAATAAACCAACATAGAAAAAGCTATACCTAAAATCATTGCATAAAAGAACTGTTGAAAATTCCCATGAAAAATACCAAATAAAAATCCATTAATTACGAACAAGTAACTCGGTTTAACATTAATATAAAAATTTTGAATAATCCCACGCATAAATAGTTCTTCAAAAACAGCTGGCAAAACAGCAATTGCTATTAATCCAGGAAAAAATTTTACTCTTTCTAATTCAATCATAATTTCAGCAGAAACATTTTCGCCAAAAAGAGTACTTATATGTGATATAAATCCAGAAAATGGCAAAATTGTTAAAGAGAATATAATAATTAATATTATGTTTTTTAAGCTTAAAGGCTTACAAGGAATAATTACACTTTTACCTAAAGAAATGTATAAAATTGTCGGTATCCCTGTCAAAACCAAACTAGATGCCATTAACTGTAATACATTATCATTTTCCATCATCGGCGTAAATAACACAATGAAGTAAAGCAAAAATGGTGCTAAAAAAATTCCGTATATGAATGTACTAAAAAAAAATATATTCCCTTTTGTAGTATTCTTAAACCTTATTTTTTTCAACACTATTACCTCTTTCCTTTATATCCATTATTCCACTAATTATTGTAGTAATAATAGCTAATATCGGTGCTCCCAAAAACATACCCACTGCACCAAAAAGGCCTCCACCTACTAAAATAGCTAATATAATGCTGATAGGCTTTAACCCAACTGAGTCGCCTAAAATTTTAGGCCCTAAAATTATACCATCAAATTGTTGCAATATTATAATTAATATAATCACAGGCACTACATCACTTAAATTTGTTAGTGCAACTATAAGAGTAACCGGAACCGCCCCTATAAAAGGTCCAAAATATGGTATCATATTTGTTATAGCAATTATTAACGCCAATAACATTGCATATTCAATAGATAACAACTTACAAGCTACATAAAATAATGTGCCTATTATAATAGAGTCTATAGTTTTCCCTACTATAAATCTTTCAAATTTTGAGTTAGATAAACGAGCTAACTTCATTGTTTTACTTGCTACCTTCTCCTTTGTAAAGGTAAAAAGTATACGTTTAAGGACATTTGAAAAATGTTCCTTATCATATATCATATACACGGAAATAACTATTCCTAAAATAAATTTAAAAAATATACTAGCTAAATTTATAGTTCCTACTATAATCTTAGAGGCAATTTCTGGTATATTTAATAAAACGTTGTTTATTGGCGCTAATATGTACGTTGCTAAATCATTAAAAGTAAAACTACTAGGAGATATATTATTAATAAAATCCGTTAAACTACCAATTGCAACCATGTTATTGTTTAAAAATGTATTTATTTCCTGTTGTAAGAGCTCTAGATTTTTTGGTAATTTAGTTACTATCTCCTCTATGCTATAGGCAACACTTGGCACTATTGATGTAACTAAAATAGCAAAGAAAATAAAAGCAATAAAATAAACAAGTAAAATAGATAACCCTCTATAAACTTTTTCTTTTTTAATAGAAAACATTTTCTGAAAAAGTTTTTCCGTTTCTCTTACTCCTGGATTTAATAAATAAGCAATACAAAACCCAACAAAAAATGGCGATAATATATTTAATGCAGAGTTTTTTATTATACTTAACTTTTTCATTACTATTTCAATATTCCATAAAGCTACTCCAAAAATAATTGCCCCTACTATTACAATAAAACTAAGCATTGCCACTTGCACATACTTTTTATCAAAATTATTATTTTTCATTAATTCCTCCACATTTAGCACTTAATGAATATTTAAATTATTTTTTAACTACTTAATAATACTATTTTATATAAAATATGTACATACCCTAGACAAAACCAATTTAATTTTTTAAAATATAAGTAGAAAGGATGGGACAAATGGCAAAAGTAACTTTGAAGCAAAAAGCATATAGTCATATTAAAGGCAAAATAATTAACTGTGAATTAGAGCCTGGAACGTATTTAGACGAAAAAAAAATCATTGACGAACTAGACATGAGCAGAACACCAATACGAGAAGCCTTAACTAGAATAGAAGATGAGGGCTATATAAAGATAATACCTAAAAAGGGGATTTTCATAACCCAAATAACAATGAAAAATATATTGCAGGTTTTTCAAGTAAGAGAGGTTATTGAACCGGCTGCCCTTTCAAAGTATGGGCAAAATTTAAGTATGGAAAAAATATTCCAGTTTAAAGATAGATACAGCCGTAAAACGTTCTCTGAAGAGGAAGCAAATCTATTAGATGACGAATTTCATAAGTTTTTAATTTCCGCATACAATAATAAATATATGACCGATTTATATGAAGAAATAACCGAACAAAACCATCGTGTACGTGTCATGAGTGGAAAAATGGGTAATTCCATAGATGTTACATATAATGAGCATTTATACATTTTAAACTATTTGGAAAACTTGCAAATGGAAAAAGCATCTGTTGCCTTGCATGACCATATACAGGCGACAAAGCGTCGTATTTTAGAACGAATATTTTAATTTTATATTAATTGGACATATCCTTTAAAAAATGCTATAATTCAGTATTACATTTAATAAGGAGGATATTATGCCAAGCAATATAAGACACTATCGTGTAGCACAAAAAGAAATCCAAGAAGATCCTAAATACAAAAATGGTATTTTCATTGAAAAAGATGAAGCTAAAAAGATCTTATTATTTTCTAGCTTAATAGTTTTGTTAGTATTTATAAAAGGCTTAATTATCGGTAGCTTTTTAAAGAGAGACTAGTTGTAAAATTCGCAAATGGGGATATCTAGATTTTTTGGATACCCCCATTTTACATGTTTAAATATAAATCAAAAGATACAAAGGAGAAAAAATGAAATTAGGTATAGTAGGTTTACCCAATGTAGGAAAAAGCACCCTTTTTAATTCATTAACAAAGGCTGGTATAGAAAGTGCAAACTATCCGTTTTGTACAATAGACCCAAATGTTGGAATGGTTCCTGTACCAGACTATAGACTAAATAAACTATCTGAACTTTATAATTCCGAAAAAATCGTTCCTGCTGTTATTGAGTTTGTTGATATAGCCGGTCTTGTAAAAGGGGCATCTAAAGGCGAAGGATTAGGAAATAAATTTCTATCCCATATACGTGAAGTTGATGCAATCGTTCATGTGGTTCGTTGCTTTCAAGATACTAATATAGTCCATGTAGATGGTGAAATAAATCCTGTTAGAGACATCGAAACAATAAACTACGAATTAATACTATCCGACCTAGAAATTGTTGAAAGAAGGCTAAGTAAGGTAGTTAAAACCGCTAAAAATGATAAATCTTTAGTAGGTGAGCTTAACCTACTGGAAAAAATAAAAGAAACTTTAAATAATGGTCAATCCGTTAGATCCATGGAATTAGACGAAGAAGAGACATTACTCTGTAAATCCTTCGAGTTATTAACAGATAAGCCAATACTTTACGCCGCAAATGTAAGTGAAGATGATTTAAAAGACGATGGCGGAAGCAACGATTTCGTTAAATTAGTCAGAGATTTTGCAATAAATGAGAATTCTGAGCTCTTTACCGTTTGCGCAAAAGCTGAAGAAGAAATGATGGATCTTGATGAAGATGATAAAAAAATGTTTCTAGAAGACTTAGGTGTTACTGAAAGCAGCCTAGACAAATTAATTAAAGCTAGTTATAAACTTCTAGGTTTAATTAGTTATTTAACAGCAGGTCCAAAGGAAACGAGGGCTTGGACAATTACAAGAGGAACAAAAGCCCCTGGAGCAGCTGGAAAAATACATTCAGATTTTGAACGTGGATTTATACGTGCTGAAGTTGTTAGTTACGATAACTTAACAGAACTAGGCTCATATACAAAAGCCAAAGAAAAAGGCTTAGTGAGCGTTGAGGGAAAAGAATATATTGTAAAAGATGGAGATGTAGTACTTTTTAGATTTAATGTATAAAATAATGGCTAGTTTCCCACAAACATAGGAGAAACTAGCCATTATTTTATATCGCCTTAATTGCCTCATTTTCAATACTAAGGCCCTTTTTATACATATCTAAAAATTTATTAAAACCATCTACATCATTTAAATTCGGTTCAACTGTTACACCTTTGTCATTAAATACACTAGTATTTAAAAATTCTTCTAATGTACCCAGTTTATTATACTGATATGCAGCGAGTACTGCGCATCCCCATGCCCCCCCCTCTCCTGCTGTTTCCATAACAGTAACTTTTGTATTTAAAGCTGACGCCATAATACTTTGGCCGACTTTTGGAGTCTTAAAAAAGCCACCATGGCCAAGAAGATTATCAATTTTAACGTTTTCTTTTACAAGTATATTCATTCCAATTTTTAAACTTGCACAGGCACTATATAATTGCATTCGCATAAAATTTTTTAAATTAAATTGACTGTCTGGACGTCTTATAAATAATAATCTACCATCATCAACTCCACAAATCGGTTCACCCGACAGATAGTTATAACCTAACAATCCACCACAATCCACATCCCCCTCCAATGCTACCTCAAATAATTTAGTATATATCTCGTCCAAGTTTTGAGTTCCGTTAAACATTGTGCTTACTTCCTTGAAGATATTTACCCACGCATTTATCTCATTTGTGCAATTATTGCAATGTACCATAGCAACCTGCTTACCTGTAGGCGTTGTAACCATGTCTATTTCTTCATAAACCGATCCTAAAGGTTTTTCCAAAACTACCATGGAAAATATTGATGTACCTGCAGATATATTTCCCGTTTTCTCAGCTATACTATTAGTTGCAACCATGCCTGTTCCTGCATCACCCTCTGGAGGACAAAGAATAATTCCACTCTTCAACTTTCCTGTTTTATCCAGTAGCTTAGCGCCTTCCTCAGTTAAATTCCCACTTTCTGTACCTGCACACAATACTTCTGGCAATATATCCTTTAACTTCCATGAAAAATTATTTTCTTCTATTAAATCATCAAATTTCTTTACTTTTTTATGGTCATAATCTTTTGTAGTACTATCAACAGGAAACATACCAGATGCATCGCCAATTCCCAAAACAAATTTACCTGTTAACTTCCAGTGTATGTATCCGGCTAAAGTTGTTAGATATTTTATATCTTCAACATGCTTTTCTTTACTCAAAATCGATTGATACAAATGAGAAATACTCCATCGCAAAGGAATGTTAAATTTTAATTCATTTGTTAGTTTTTCAGCAGCTTCTCCCGTTGTTGTATTCCTCCATGTTCTAAATTCCGTTAATGCATTACCCTCTTTATCAAAAGGTAAATATCCATGCATCATAGCAGAAATTCCCATTGCTGTAATCTTAGTTAAATCCTCATTAAATTTACTCTTATAATCATTTGCCAATTGACTATAACTTTCTTGTAACCCTATCCAAACTTCTTCTAAATCATAAGACCAATATCCATTTGCTAGTTTATTTTCCCATGAATAACTTCCACTTGCAATTGGCATATTCTTTTCATTAGTGAGAACAGCCTTAACTCTCGTTGAGCCAAATTCTATACCTAAATATTTATTCTTCATACTACCTCCTTTTTTGTTTCCTAAATATAAAGTTGTTTTCTAAACATATTATATCATTTATTAATTAAATTTTCACTATTCAAATCATTTTATTCTAGTAGTTAAAAGGGATATTCTCAAAAAAGCATTTTTGAGGTAGTATACAAAATCGGTGTACATAAGAAAACTTCCATAAGAAAACTTAATGGCACCGTATACTTCTTAATAATGAAAGAGGCATAATTCTCAATAATTTCTTGTGAATTATGCCTCTTTATTTATGCTAAACCCAATACATTTGTAGAAAAATATAACTGTCCTAATTTATTTCAAATGTGTCCGTTTCTTTTTCATTATATACACAATACACTTTTTTCTCATCAGGCTTAAAGTATATATTTAAGGTTTCAATATCTTTTACTAGTCTTCCTTTTGATCTCCAAATTGATTTAGCTTCTTTTTCAAAATTACTAATTAAAGTTTGAATATTGTCATTCTCTACATAAATATTAGTTTTCATAAATTTCCTCCTGATATAAAAAAATCAGCTCATTTTTTTCATTAATGATTTAATCGGATACGTGGCATCCATAAGTTTAGATATTGATTTATCGTAGTTTAAGTAATCAATTAACTCAGCAATATATTTACTCATATCCACCTCTAAATACCATTCTTGTGCAAGAACTTCATCTGGTACATAAGTTAAATTCGTTGCATACACCCTATCAAATAAATTATTTTTGTAAGCTTCATCAAATTTAGATAGTCCTTCTGTAAAAAGAGCAAATGATGCTGCTATTAATATTTTTTCCGCACCCCTACTCTTTAATTCAGTTGCAATATCTAGTGATGACTCTCCTGATGCAATCATATCGTCTACTATAAGTATATTTTTACCCTTTATATCTGGTCCCATATATTCATGATTAATAATAGGATTTTTCCCTCTTACTATCTTTGTATAGTCCCTTCGTTTATAAAAAAGACCAATATCACAACCCATTACACCTGCATAGTAAATAGCCCTATCCATTGCACCAGTATCCGGACTAATTACAATTGTATTTGTTATGTCAGCTAAATGAGTTAGATCATGTTCAAATATTTTTTTAACAATTGGGTATGTAGGATATATATTTTCAAAAGATGCTAAAGGTATTGCATTTTGTATATTAGGATCATGAACATCAAAAGTTATAATATCTGATACGCCCATTTTTTCTAATTCTTGCAATGCCAAAGCACAATCCAATGACTCTCGACCTTTTCTCCTGTGTTGTCTAGATGCATACAGTAAAGGCATAATAACAGTAGTACGTCTGCTTTTACCTCCAATTGCAGATAAAGCTCTTTTTATATCTTGAAAATGCTCATCTGGTCCCATATGGTTTTCAAAACCATAAACGCTATATGTACAGCTGTAATTGCCAATATCACAAATAATATATACATCTTTACCACGAACAGTTTCAGCTAATTTAAATTTAGCCTCACCATTAGAAAATCTTACTTCATTTACGTTCAATATGTATGTGTCTTGATTTATAGCACCGTCACGGAATTCACGTCGTGCCTTTAGTTCTGTGTCTATTTTTCGTGATAACTCCTTTGTGCTTCTTAACGCCAAAATGCCTAAATCGCCGAAAGTTCTATTTTCTACCATGATTACCCTCTCTAATAATTTAAAACCGACTCAACGGAATATCCCTCTAAAACTTTTCTTCCTTTAAGATCATCTAATTCTATAAAGAAAACTATTTTCACTACTTCCCCACCTGCTTTTTCAATTAAATTAACCATAGCTTTACAAGTGCCACCTGTTGCCAATAAATCATCAACAATTACAACTTTCTGACCCTTTTTTATAGCATCTTTATGCATTTCTACAGTCGCACTACCATATTCTAAATTATAGCTTTCAGATATGGTTTCGTACGGTAATTTACCTTTTTTCCTAACAGGTATAAAACCTTTTTTCAGGTTATAGGCTAGTGGCATGCCAAAAATAAATCCTCTAGACTCTGGTCCAATTATTAAATCAAAATCACAACCATCTACTTTTTTTTGCATTTCATCTACAGATTCAACTAGGGCGTTCTCATTCATTAAAACAGTGGTTATATCTCTAAACAATATACCTTTTTCTGGAAAATCTTCTACGGAACGAATTACTTTTTTTAAATCCATTGCATTACTCCTCTTCATATTCAGAAAGCCTAAAATCTTTTACTTTAAGTTGTACCGAAAAATTATTTTTATATTCGTTTATATCAATATAATAAACTATATCTATTTTTAAATCAACGTTTCGCAGTATCCCTTTTTTTATTTTATTAACTTCATAAGATGTAAACTTATTTTCTAATACTTCAATAAAATTTGACACTTTTCCAAAACTAATAGCTTTTATATTTCTATATTCATTTACTTCTAAAGTGAATATAATAGTATTTTTCTCTTCAATTAATCTTAATTCTAGAATTTTAATATTCTTACTCCCAAAAATTGGTTGTTTATTATCCTTACCAAAAGGTTTTAATAGCTCTAGTTCCTTTGCCAGTTCATAGCTCACACTTTCTAGAGGCAAGGGCATATCTATTGGAATTATTTCAATAAAATCCTTAGATGTTAAGTTTGCATTTCTATTAATTTCATTTTTAAATATTTCTAAATTTTCTTTGCTTAGTGATAATCCAGCCGCCATGCTGTGCCCCCCAAACCTTAAAAAATATTTTTTACACTGACTCAAGGCATCAAAAATATTATAGCATTCAATTGAACGAGCAGATCCTTTAAGGGACTCTTCACCATTAGTTAAAACAATTGTCGGATGATAATATTTATCTTTTATTCTACCAGCTACTATACCAGCTATACTTTCATGTATTGTACCATCATAAATTACATATACTTTTTCATCCTTTATTTCTTCTTCCACAACCCTAATTGCATTATCTATAGCTTCATCTGTTAACTTCTTTCTTTCTTCATTTAATGCAACTAATTCCTTTGCGATATTGGTAGCTTCTTCCTGATCATCTGTTGTAAATAATTTAACAGCTAATGTTGCCTCACTTAGCCTTCCACTTGCATTTATACAAGGACCTATTATAAATCCTATATGGTACTCTCGTATTTCATCTTTATAAATAGATTTTTCTTTCAACAACGCATGTAACCCGATATTAATATTCTTATTTTTATTTAATAAATCTAATCCTAATGACGCTATAATTCTATTATCTTCCTTTAAGTCAACTATATCACAAAAAGTTCCTATCATCGAAAAAATGTTAAGTTCTTTATCTATGATAAATTCTTTATTAAGTTTATAAAAAAGATACTTTGATATTTGATATACAAGCCCTGCTGTACACATTTGTTTGAAGGGGTAGTCACAAACACTTTGCTTCGGGTCTATTATAGCATCTCCCATAGGCTCTATTTCAACAGTGCTACCTTCTACACGAGGTGCTTCATGGTGATCAATTACTATTAAATCTATACCCAACTCTTTTATATACCTATTTTCCTCGAGGGACGCAATACCGTTATCTAGGGTTATTAGTAAATCAATGCCATCATTATAAAACTCTTCTATTGCCCTTTTATTTAATCCATACCCTTCTTTTTCTCTGTGGGGAATATAGTACGTAACGTTTGCTTCTAATGTCATTAACGACTTGTAAAAAATCGTTGTACTTGTTACCCCGTCAACATCATAATCTCCATACAATGTAATTTTTTTATTTTTACCAATAGCTTCTATAATCATTTCAATGGCTTTATTTAAATCTTTCATCGTAGATATGTCATGCTCATAACTTAGTTGCATAAAATTATTCAATCTTCTTTTAGTATTAATATTTCTATTCAATAGGACTTGGCAAAATATTTCGCTTTTATTTATTAATTTTGCCATATTTTTAACATCACCTGTTTTTTTTCTTATTACCCAATTCGACATAATACATCCTTCTTTTATATAGTTCCATACATAATAAAAATCCCTATATAAAATAATTCAATTATGTTACTAAATTCTGTAACTATATAATTTTAATTATTGTCTATAGGGATTACTTATTATTTTTTATTCTTCACTACCATCCTCTTGTGATAAGTCCTCTTCTATACTATCACCATTTAATTCCATCTCAGCTTCTTCTAATTCAAGTTCAATTTGATCTTCAGTAATTTTATTAATTCCAATTACTTTTTGTTCTTCATTTAAATCTATTAACTTAACTCCAGATGTTACTCTACTAGTAGTAGAAATATCAGAAACACGTATTCTAATAATAACACCATCTGAATTTAAAATCATTAATTCTTCATTTTCATTTACTAATTCTAAGGAAATTAAATCTCCTGTTTTTTCAGTAATTTTATAGCATTTTATACCTTTACCACCACGAGATTGCTTCCTAAATTCAGTAATTTCAGATAATTTACCATACCCATTTTCAGATACCGATAAAATTTTATAATCGTTTTCTAAAATTAAACAGTCTATTACCTCATCATTCTTGTTTAATCTTATACCCCTTACGCCCGTCGCATACCTACCTAAAGCCCTTAAATCCTCTCCAACATTAAAGCTTATGGATTGTCCTTTTTTAGTAGCAATAAATACATTATTATAATCTGTAGTCCTTAAAACTTTTATTAATTCATCATCATCACGTATATTTAAGGCTATTAAGCCTGATATTCTTATATTTTTATATTGATCTATATATGTCTTTTTAATTATACCTTGCTTACTCAACATTAAGAAGTATTCATTTTCATCATACTCTTTAATGGGAATAATTGAAGCCACTTTTTCATTAGACTCAAGATTTAGTAAATTAACAACAGCAAGTCCCCTTGCCGTTCTTCCAGCTTCAGGAATTTCATAAGCTTTTAGACTAAATACTTTACCTTTATTTGTAAAGAACATAAGGCTTTCATGATTTGTACAGATATACAAGTCTTTCACATTATCCTCATCTCTTGTATTCATACCTATTATGCCTTTTCCTCCTCGGTTTTGGCTTTTGTATGTGGACAATGGTAATCTTTTTATATATCCTAGTTGAGTAAGAGTAATAACACTAGCCTCATCTTCAATAATGTCTTCCATATTTATTTCAGATATATCCTCCAAGAACTTACTTCTTCTCTCATCACCATACTGATTTTTTATATTTAATATTTCCTCTTTAATTACATTGTAAAGAAGTCTTTCATCTTGTAAAATAGATTTTAACTCATCAATAAGAATTTCTAAATCTTTATATTCTTCATCTAATTTACCACGCTCTAAACCTGTTAAACGACGTAATTGCATATTAGGTATCGCTGTACTTTGTTCTTCTGAAAGGTTAAATCTTTCCATTAAAGATTCAATAGCTATTCGAGTAGTCTCTGACGCTTTAATTATACTAATCACTTCGTCAATATTATCTAAAGCTATTAAGTACCCCTCTATAATATGGGCACGTTTCAATGCTTTATCTAGGTCAAATTGCGTACGCCTTGTTACAACTTCCTTTTGATGCTCAACATAGTAATAAAGCATTTCGTATAAATTTAATATACGTGGCTGGTTATCTACAAGAGCAAGCATAATAACGCCAAAAGTTTCTTGTAATTGAGAAAATTTATATAACTTATTTAAGACTACATTTGCATTACTATCCTTTTTTATATCTATAACAATTCTAATTCCATTTCTGTCAGATTCATCACGTAAGTCTGAAATTCCCTCAACCTTTTTATCTTTTACTAGGTCTGCAATTTTTTCCTGCAATTTAGCTTTATTTACTTGATATGGTATTTCTGTGATAATTATTTGCTCTCGTCCATTGTTTAAAGTTTCAATTGTAGCTTCGGAACGCACTACAATTTTACCACGTCCTGTTCTATATGCACTCACAATACCACTTCTGCCTAATATATTAGCTCCTGTTGGAAAATCTGGTCCTTTTATAATCTCAAGTAATTCATCTATTTCTATTTCTCTATCTTCTTCCAATCTTACATCAATTAGCTTTACTACTCCATCTATTACCTCACATAAATTGTGTGGAGGTATATTAGTAGCCATACCAACTGCTATTCCAGAAGAACCATTAACTAAAAGATTAGGAAATCTAGATGGTAAAACTACTGGTTCCTCCAGTTCTTCATCGTAGTTTTTTTGAAAATCAACCGTATTTTTATCTAAACCTCTAAGCATTTCTGTAGAAATCTTACTTAATTTAGCCTCTGTATAACGCTGTGCTGCCGCACCATCGCCATCTATTGAACCAAAATTACCATGTCCATCCACTAGCATATATCTCATTGAAAAGCTTTGAGCCATACGTACCATAGCGTCGTATATAGAACTATCTCCATGGGGATGGTATTTACCCATGGTATCACCTGTAATACGTGCTGATTTTTTATAACCCTTACTTGGGTCTAATCCCATTTCGTTCATGGAATATAATATTCTTCTATGAACAGGCTTTAACCCGTCACGTACATCTGGCAACGCACGTGATACAATAACACTCATTGCATACTCAATATAAGATTTTTGCATTTCATCTTCTATATTAACGGGTAATATTTGATTATCACTCATATTTAACTCCTTTGATAAAATAAAGAGATTGCTTCTTATCTATATATCTAGATTTTTAACAAACTTAGCAAACTCATTTATAAATTCTCTTCTAGGCTCTACTTTATCACCCATTAATTCTGTAAAAATTTCATCTGCACGTATAGCGTCATTAACTTCTACTTGTAGTAACACTCTATTTTCAGGACACATAGTTGTATCCCACAATTGCTCGGCATCCATTTCACCTAAACCTTTATATCTTTGTATAGGCTTCATGCCGTCTCTACCAATTTCATTTAAAATTTGGTTTAGCTCATCATCACTATATGCATAATATTCCTTCTTATTTTTTTCAACCTTATACAATGGAGGCTGAGCAATATATACTTTTCCATATTCAATTAACGGTTTCATGAATCTAAACATAAATGTTAACAATAATGTACGAATATGAGCACCGTCTACATCCGCATCGGTCATTATTATTATTTTATGATAACGAAGTTTATCAATATTGAAATCTTCATTTATACCTGTACCAAATGCAGTAATCATCGCTTTTATTTCTTCATTTATTAGAATTCTATCAATACGAGCCTTTTCTACATTAAGAATTTTACCACGTAAAGGTAGTATGGCTTGGGTTTTACTTGTTCTTGCACTTTTAGCAGAACCACCTGCTGAATCACCCTCAACTATATAAATCTCACATTTTGTTGGATCTTTTTCTTGACAATCGGCTAGCTTACCAGGCATACGCCCATTTTCAAGTACAGATTTTCTTCTTACTAACTCCCTAGCTTTTTTTGCTGCATCTCTGGCTCTAGAAGCCATCAATCCTTTTTCTATTATTAGCTTACCAACCATGGGATTCGTTTCTAAAAAATACAATAAATGCTCAGAAAAAACAGCCTCTACCGCTGTTCTAGCTTCCGAATTGCCTAATTTTGTTTTTGTTTGACCTTCAAACTGAGGGTCGCTAATTTTTATACTTATAACTGATGTAATGCCCTCACGAACATCATCACCACTTAGATTTTTATCGTTCTCTTTTATTAAGTTCAGCTTTCTTCCATAGTCGTTAATTACTCTTGTTAAGGCAGCCCTAAAGCCTACTAAATGCATTCCTCCATCTGTAGTATTTATGTTGTTAACAAATGTAAACGTATTTTCTAAGTATCCTGTATTATGTTGAAATGCTACTTCAACATACACGCCCTCTTTTTCGCCTTCACAATAAAAACTCGTCTCGTATATAGGAGTTTTGTTTCTATTCAAGTATCCGACAAATTCTTTAATTCCACCTTCATAGTGAAATGTCTTTTCTTTTTTACTATCCTCTCTTAAATCAATAAGAGTTATACTTAGACCTTTCATTAAAAATGCAACTTCTTGTAATCTTTGCTTTAATATATCAAAGGAAAATACAGTTGTTTCAAAAATCTCCTCGTCTGGAGTAAAGTGTACGTAAGTACCCACTTTATCTGTATTACCAACTACCTTAAGAGAATACTGTGCGTCACCCCTAGAGTATTCCTGTCTATGAATTTTATTATCCTGATATATTTCTACAGTTAGGTTTGAAGATAGAGCATTTACAACAGATGCACCAACACCATGTAAACCGCCTGATACCTTATAACCACTTCCTCCAAATTTACCTCCTGCATGCAGCGTTGTAAATACAACCTCTACAGCTGGTATTCCTTTTTGAGGGTGTATGCCGACAGGTATTCCCCTACCATCATCTAGGACCGAAATGCTGTTATCTTGGTGTATTGAAACTATAATATTTTTGCAAAACCCGCTTAACGCTTCGTCTACTGCATTATCTACTATTTCATAAACTAGATGATGCAATCCTCTAGAAGATGTACTACCAATATACATTCCAGGGCGTTTACGTACAGCCTCTAGCCCCTCAAGGATTTGTATCTGGTTCTCATTATAATCTGTTGACATAAGTTGCTCCTTTATACTAAAGAAAGTATCTATAATTTATAAAGTCTTTCTATAAATATTAATTTTTATATAAATAACCACTACACAACAGTATAACATATTTTTATTATTTTTCCTAGAATTATATCTTGTATTCCTCTACTTTATTATAAATCTTACTATGGCAGAAAAATTTTAAAGCTATGCCATTTTCAACATACTCCTCTTCCTCAATTTCACATTTTTCGTGAATTATATTTAAAAGCGTTCCCTCTGAATATGGTAGGATAATTTCCACATACTTTTTAGATGATTTAATTACTTCCTCAATTATATTTTTAAATTCATCTAAATTATAATTATTTTTAGCAGAAATCTTTAAAGTTTTAATTGCGTTTACGTCATTTGGTAAGGGATATTCTACCGCTTTGTCACATTTATTAAATACAGTAATAATTGGTTTTTCACAATTTAATGATTTCAATGTATCATATACCGTTCTCATTTGTTCATCTCGTATTGGTGATGACGCATCAACAACATGAATTAAAATGTCCGCATACAATACCTCTTCTAATGTTGATTTAAATGCATTTATTAGATTATGAGGTAATTTTTGTATGAAACCAACAGTGTCTACAAATAAAATACTACTATTCGAAAGTTCTACCCTTCTTGAAACAGCATCCAAAGTTGCAAAAAGTTTATCCTCTGCTAAAACCCCAGCTGAAGTTAAAGCATTTAACAAGGTGGACTTACCTGCATTGGTATATCCTACCATTGATACAACTGGCATTTTATTCTTGGAATGATTTTCCCTTAAAATATTTCTTTGTTTAACTACAGTCTTTAGTTCAGATTGTAAAGCATGTATCCTGTCATTTATTAATCGTCGATCTGTTTCTAATTTTGTTTCTCCTGAGCCACGGTTTATGTTACTTGAGCCACCACCCATACGCGACATAGCCAAGCCATCACCTATTAGGTGCGCTCTCCTATATTGCAGTCTTGCTAACTCTATTTGCAATTTACCTTCAGATGATGTTGCCCTTTGAGCAAAAATATCAAGTATTATTGTAGTTCTATCTAATATTTTAATTTTAAGTTCATTATACAAATTTTTAATTTGTATAGCGCTTAATTCATCATCTGCCACAATTCCATCTGCACCAGTTTCTTCAATTAGCTCATATAATTCTTCAACCTTCCCTTTACCAAAATAAGTTTTTGGATTTGCTTTGTCTAAATTTTGACTTAAATAGCCTATAACTGAATTACCTGATGTTTTAACTAATTCTTCAAGTTCTAAAAAGCTTTCTTCATCCCTTAGATTATTACTTCCAGAAACATATATCAAAATGTATTTATCTTCTATTTCCTTAGTTTCATGTAACATATTGCCTCCTTAATTTTTGCAATGCTTATTTGTATAACTTATTTGTATAATATGTAAAGCGAATTTTTTAATGTAAATATAACATAAAATATACAATAATATAATTTCTGTGTTAAAATAATTTACATGCAATAAATAATCACTAAACAGCAAAGGAGATTTTATGTCTTATACAGCCTTATATAGAAAGTTAAGACCTTCAAATTTCGAGGAAATAATAGGCCAAGAACATATAGTAAAAACTTTAAAGAATCAAATTAATAGCAATAGAATTTCTCATGCGTATCTTTTTTGCGGAACTCGTGGTACTGGTAAAACATCCACAGCAAAAGTTTTTGCAAAGGCAATTAACTGTCTTAACTTAATAGATGGCGAACCCTGCAATACATGCACTTCATGTTTATATGAAATAAATAATAACAACACAGATATACTAGAAATAGACGCCGCAAGTAACAACGGTGTAGACGATATCCGCGAAATTCGTGAAGAAGTAAACTTTGCACCTTCCCATAGTAGATATAAAGTTTATATTATTGACGAGGTTCACATGCTATCTATTAACGCCTGTAATGCTCTTTTAAAAACTTTAGAAGAGCCACCAGGCCATGTGGTTTTTATTTTAGCCACAACCGATCCTCAAAAATTACCTCCCACTATACTTTCTAGATGCCAGAGATTTGATTTTAAGCGTATAACCAAAGAAACAATGTCAATTACACTGCTTAAGTACATGAATACAGAAAAAGAAAAAATAACTACTGACGCCATAAACTACATATGCGAACTTTCAGATGGAGCAATGAGAGATGCCCTTAGTATTTTAGATCAAGCACTCTCATTTTACTTTGACGAAGAAATAACTCTAGATAAAATTGTTGATCTTATCGGTTCTGTAAATAAGAGTACATTTATAAATTTTACAAAATTACTAAATAGCAACAATTCTTTAGAATGCATAGAATTGATTTCACGCTTGTTAGAAGATGGAAAAGATTTGTTACAATTTACTGATGATTATATTGATTTTTTAAGAGATTTATTAATTATAAAAACTTCGCAGAAAAATAAATTCTATTTGGATGACTATTATAACGAATTAATGTCAATAAATATTGATGTTAATATTATAATCGAATACATAAATATTTTTTCTCAAGCAATAGCAGAACTTAAGATTTCCAAAAGCAAAAGACTTACACTTGAAATTATTTGTATTAAAATATGCAACTTAAGTGAAGAAAATACCCTTGCAGGAATAATTAAAAAAATCGAAAACCTTGAAAAAGCGCCAAAAATCATTCAACCTATGCAAATCATTAAATAAAAAGAAGAGGGAAAAAAAACAATACAACCTAAATTAGAAAAGGCTGTTCCTGAGGATCTAAAAAATATAATAGAAGACTGGAAAAATATACAAAAAAATTTACTTACATCAAATCCATCTTACTTTTTATTCGAAGAAGCAAGCCTAGGGTACTTAGAAGATAACACTTTAGAATTTGTATCTTCTCATAGTGTTAACCATCCATTAATAAGCAGTCATATTGAAAGCCTGAAAAATTATTTAGAAGAAAAATATAAAAAGGAGTTTAATATACGTCAAGCAAGTAAAAAGGATTATCAAAATACTCATGAAAATAAATATGGTTATGAAGACAAAAATTTAAATTCTCAGTACCATGAAGACAACTTATCTAAAAATGTACCAATAGAAGAAGTAGATAACTTTTAAAGGAGGAATTATGTCAAAATTAAATGTAGTAGTTATATTTGGTGGAGTATCAACAGAACACGATATATCTAAACGCTCTGTAAACTTAATAATAAACAACTTATCCATTGATAAGTATAATATAATACCGATTTATATTACTAAAGACGGTAAATGGTTTATGTATGAAGGCCCTATAAGAAACGCAGTAGATGCAGACATAGAAAAAGTTGGAACTAGAACTATACTTAGCCCAGATAGAGATCAAGGATTAATAAGAATTGTTGGAGATAAATTCAAAATTATTCCTGTAGACGTTGCAATACCTGTTCTCCATGGTAAAAATGGTGAAGACGGGACTATTCAAGGGTTTTTAGAATTAGCTGGTATACCCTATGTAGGGTGTGGTGTATTGGCATCAGCTGCTGCAATGGATAAAGAATTTACAAAAATGATTGTACAGCATATTGTTTACGATAATAAAATTGTTGAACAAGCTAAGCATTTTGTATTTAATAAACACATGGTGGATTACATTGATGATTACATAAAACTAGTAAAAAATGAAATCAATTCCCCAGTTTATGTAAAGCCTGCTAACTCTGGTTCATCCTACGGCGTTACAAAAGCGACAAATGCGAAAGAAATAAAAACCGCAATTTTATTGGCTCTTGAACATGATAAAAAAGTTATTATTGAAGAGGAAATAGTAGGACGTGAATTAGAATGCGCTGTACTAGGAAATGGCAATGACGTAATAGCTTCTAACATAGGCGAAATATTAACTAATGGTGATTTTTATGACTATAACTCAAAATACGAATCTTCAGAAACCAGAACCTGTATCTTAGATAATATTGATGGAAGTAACGAAATATTAGAGGAAATTAAAACAATAGCAAAAAATATATTTACAAAACTTGAATGCAAAGGATTATCCCGAGTAGACTTTTTTTATGACGAAGTAAATAAAAAAATAATTTTTAATGAAATAAATACTTTTCCAGGTTTTACCGACATAAGCATGTATCCTGTACTTATGCAAAATATTGGTTTTTCGCCAAAAACAGTCTTAGATAATTTAATTAACATTGCTTTGCATTCTTAAAAAGTGCAAAAAACATAAAAATTTGCATTATATTATTAAAATTGTTAAAATACATTGGAAATGCCTAATAATTAATAGAGAGGTGCGAGATGGGCTTATTAGAAAAAATATTTGGTAGCTATAGTGACAAGGAAATAAAAAGAATTGAACCAATAGTATCCAAAATCGAAAGTTATGCATCAGAATATGAAAAATATTCCGATGAAGAATTAAAAAACAAAACCAATGAATTTAAGGAAAGGTATGCTAAAGGAGAAACCCTAGACGATTTATTACCAGAGGCATACGCAAATGTTAGAGAAGCAGGAAAAAGAGCTCTTTCTATGTATCATTTCCGTGTACAACTTATTGGTGGTATTATCCTCCACCAAGGAAGAATTGCAGAAATGAGAACAGGTGAAGGTAAGACACTAGTTTCTACTTTACCAGCTTACTTAAATGCATTATCTGGCAATGGCGTTCACATTGTTACTGTTAATGATTACTTAGCAAAACGTGACTCCGAATGGATGGGTAAAATTCATGAATTTTTAGGCCTAACTGTAGGTGTTGTCCTTAACGATATGTCACCTGAAGAAAGAAGAGAAGCCTACGCTTGTGATATTACATATGCAACGAATAACGAATTAGGCTTTGACTATCTGCGTGACAATATGGTTGTATACAAAGAAAAAATGGTACAAAGAGGACTTAACTATGCTGTAATTGATGAGGTTGACTCCGTATTAATCGATGAAGCAAGAACTCCACTTATTATATCCGGTGCTGGTGACAAATCCACAAAGTTATATGAAGTTGCTGATAGCTTCGTTAAAACTCTTATAAAGGGTAGAATATTAAATGAAGATGAGGCAATGAACCCTTTACTTCGTACCTCTATTGAAGAAGAAGGAGATTTTGTACACGATGAAAAAGCTAAATCAGTTTCATTAACAGGAGAAGGTATTTCTAAGGCTGAAAAATTCTTTAGCGTAGAAAATCTATCTGACCCCGACAATATAAGTTTACAGCATCATATCTCCAATGCCCTTAAGGCAAATTACTCAATGCACAGAGATAAAGACTATGTTGTACAAGAAAATGAAATAATAATCGTAGATGAATTTACTGGACGTTTAATGGCTGGCCGTAGATATTCCGATGGGCTTCATCAAGCTATAGAAGCAAAAGAAAAAGTTGACGTACAAAAGGAAAGTAAAACATTAGCTACAATTACTTTCCAAAATTATTTTAATAAATATAGCAAAAAATCCGGTATGACAGGAACAGCTCTTACAGAGGAAAGCGAATTTAGAGAAATATATGGCATGGACGTTGTTGCCATTCCTACAAATAGACCTATCCAACGTAAAGACCATCCAGATATAGTATTTAGAAATGAAAATGGCAAATTAAACGCAATAGTTAAGGACGTACAAGCTAGCCATGAAATAGGACAGCCAGTTCTAGTAGGTACAATTACCATTGAGAAATCGGAAGAACTAAGTTTAAAACTAAAAAGAAGTGGTATACCTCATAAAGTTTTAAACGCAAAATACCATGAAAAAGAAGCTGAAATCGTATCGGAAGCTGGTCACAAAGGTGCTGTTACTATAGCTACTAACATGGCTGGTCGTGGTACTGACATTAAGCTTGAGGAAGGCGTTGCAGATTTAGGTGGCTTGAAAATAATAGGTACTGAAAGACACGAATCTAGACGTATTGATAATCAGCTAAGAGGTCGTTCAGGTAGACAAGGTGACCCAGGAGAATCCAGATTTTATTTATCTTTAGAAGATGACCTTCTTAGACTATTCGGTGCAGAAAAAGTTATGAAAATGGTAGATGCATTAGGCTTACAAGAAGACGAGCCTATTGAAACAAAAATACTTTCAAACTCAATTGAAACAGCTCAAAAAAGAGTAGAAGGCAATAACTTTTCTATTCGTAAACATCTATTAGACTACGACTTAGTAAATAACGAACAAAGAGAAGTTATTTACGGGGAAAGAATGAAGGTTTTAACAGGCGAAAGCATGAAAGATGATGTAATGAATATGTTGTCTGAAGTGGCTAAAAGAATTGTAGACATTTATACTGCCGATATAGAATATCCCGAAGAATGGGATTTAGCCAGTTTAAATGAATATTTAATGCCAACATTCCACGAGCCAACTGTTGTTATGTCCGATAAAGAAATAGAAAAACTAACTAGAGATGACGTGTATAACCTTATTTATAATAAAGGGCTAGAACTCTATAATAAAAAGGAAGAAGAAATAACTCCTGAAAAGATGCGTGAAGTTGAACGTATTGTATTATTAAAAATTATTGATAATAGATGGATGACACATATTGATGATATGGAAAAAATGCGTCAAGGTATTTCTTTACGCTCTTACGCACAAAAAGACCCTGTAACAGAATATAAATTTTTAAGTTATGATATGTTCGAAGAGCTTAGTAATGGAATACAGGAAGACGTAGTAAAAGCTTTACTTAACGTGCGTGTACAAGCTCCTCCACAACAACGTGAGGCAGTAGAAAATAGAGAGAATATGACAACAAATAAATCTCAAGAAACTAAACGTACCCCTAAAAAAGTTGTAAAAATAAGTGCCAATGCACCTTGCCCTTGTGGAAGCGGTAAAAAATTCAAACAATGCCACGGCCAAATATTAGTACAACAAGCAATGGCAAAACATGTAGCACAACAAAAAAACACGCAATAACTTTAAAACTATTTTAATTTGAAACATAAAAGCGATGTATATCATCGCTTTTTTATTAATAGGAGAAAATATGATTTTTGATGAACTTAAACAAGAATATAAACCTTACGATAAATTAATATCTGAAATGAAGGAGTGTCTTTGACCTAAACAGTTTAACTAAAACTCTAAAAGAATTAGAAGAAAAAACAATGGAAGAAAATTTTTGGAGCGATAACAAAAACACAGCGCCTGTATTACAAGAAATTAAAGTTATTAAAAATAACTTAAACTCATTTTGTGAGTTAGAAAAAAAGTACGAGGAAGTCGGAATATTAATAGAAATGGCAATAGAAGAAGATGAAGACTCTTTAATACCTGAAATAGAAAGTGAGTTTAAAACTTTTATAAAACTTTTCGAATCCAAAAATTTAGAAAGCCTTTTTAAAGGTGAATACGACAACAGAAATGCTATTGTATCTTTAAACGCAGGTGCTGGTGGTACAGAATCCTGTGACTGGGTATCTATGTTATTTAGAATGTATAGCAGATGGGCACAAAATAAAGGCTACAAAATGGAAGTATTGGACTCTCTCGATGGCGATGAGGCAGGCATAAAGTCAATTACATTTTCCATAGAAGGTTTTAATTCTTTTGGATACTTAAAAAGTGAAAAGGGTGTGCACAGACTTGTTCGTATATCCCCTTTCGATTCTGGTGGACGCAGGCATACATCTTTTGCCTCCTGTGATATTATGCCAATTTTCGACGAAAGTGACAAAATCGAAATTAACTCGGAAGACTTAAGAATTGATACCTATAGATCTTCTGGGGCTGGCGGTCAGCATGTAAATACAACGGACTCCGCCATTCGTATTACACATATTCCAACAGGTATTGTTGTTCAGTGTCAAAATGAACGATCTCAACATAAAAATAAAGATACAGCAATGAAAATGTTAGTGTCAAAATTAGTTGAGCTAAATGAATCAAAGAAATCGGATGAGCTGGCTGATATACGAGGCGAACAAAAAGACATTAGCTTTGGTAGCCAAATAAGAAGTTATGTATTCCACCCATACAATATGGTAAAGGACCACAGAACCAACGAAGAAACCGGTAATGTGCAAAGTGTAATGGATGGTAATATAGATAATTTCATCGAGGCTTATTTAAGACAAGGTGATAAATAATGAAAGAAATAATAATTTCCCCAACTGAAGAACAGAGAATAGATAAGTTTCTTCTTAAATATTTAAATAAATCATCAAAGTCCTTTATTTACAAAATGATTAGAAAAAAAAACATAAAAGTGAATAATAAAAAAGTTGAAGTTAATTATATTTTAAAAACTAATGACCTTTTAACCTTATACTTAAGCGATGAAACTATTAGTAAATTTCAAGAAAAGATAATTTATAAGAAACAAAACCCACTTAATATTGTTTATGAAGATAATAATATGTTAATCCTTAATAAACCTGTTGGTCTGTTATGTCATGGTGATAAAAATGAAAATGATAATATATTGATCAACCAGATATTATATTATTTCCAAGAACAGAAAATTATCTTTGAAAATGGTTTCGTTCCTGGACTTTGTAACAGATTAGACAGAAATACAAGTGGTTTAGTTGTATGCGGAAAAACTCTAAAATCTACTCAAGAATTAAATAGAAAATTCCATGATAAAGAAATAGAAAAATATTACCTTACTATTTTAGACGGTGAATTAGAAAATAAAAAAGAACTTTTAGGATACCATGTGAAAGATAATAATAAAGTTAGTATTTTTGACATCGAAGTTGAAAATTCTAAAAAAGTGCATTCAATTGTCACCCCTCTAAAAAATAATAGCAAAAATACTTACTGTGAAGTCCAATTAATTACAGGTAAATCCCATCAAATAAGAGTACATATGCAAAACATTGGTGCCCCTATTATTGGTGATAAAAAATATGGTAGAGAAAGTACAAATAAGTTTTTTTCAAAAAAGTATAATTTAGACCATCAATTATTACATTGTTATAAAATTATAATTGACAATAAAGAATATACATGTAAACCAAATAATAAATTCACAGAAATATATAAAAAGGAGTTTTAAATGAAAGCAATCATATTAGTAGCTGGTTATGCCACAAGATTATACCCTTTAACTAAGGATATGCCTAAATCACTTATTGAGGTAGGTGGTAAAACAATACTGGACCATATAGTTGATGAAATAAATACCCTTGAAGAAGTTACAGACATATATTTAATAAGTAATAGTAAATTTTACAACCATTTTTTAAATTGGAGCAATGGAAAAAATAAAAAAAATATAGAAGTTTTAGATGATGGTACAGATAATGAAGATAATAGGCTTGGTGCAATTGCTGATATGTGGTACACAATTGAACAAAAAAAAATTGATGAAGATACCCTTGTTATAGCCGGTGACAACCTATTTACCTATCCACTAAAAAAAGTTAAGGCATACTTTGACTCTAAAAATAGCGACGTTGTATGTGCTAAAGAAATTAATGATGTGGAAATTCTAAAAGGATTTGCCGTTGCTACTCTTGACGAAAATGATAAAATAACCGATTTAGTAGAAAAACCTAAAATACCAAAAAGCAACATAGGCGTATACGCAACTTATTTCTACAAAAAAGAAACTTTGCCGTTAATCAAACAATATTTAGATGAGGGTAATAAGGGAGATGCCCCTGGGTATTTCACCCAATGGCTTTATGAAAAAAAAGAGGTCTACGCATATAAGTTTGACGGTCAGTGTTATGACATCGGTACCTTTTCCGCTTTAGAGGCAGTAAAAGAACTCTATGAATAAAATTAGGATGTGATTATGAATAAAATTAAAAAGTTTTATAATGATAACTATATTTCTATAAATAAAATATGTGTATTAACCATTATATTCCTTGTTATATTTGTATTTTTTAAGTACTTATTCACTTTATTTATACCTTTTATTTTAGGCTATATAATTAGTATTGTTCTTCGTCCCATAAGGAACATATTTTACAAAAAACTTAAACTACCTTATGGACCTTCGAGCATTATATCTATTATATTACTTATTAGCTTTATAGCTTTATTAGGCACAACTATATTTAAAGTAATAAAATATCAATTTTTGGACTTATATAGCAATATAGACATTTATATAACAAATATAGAAATTGTTTCAATACGCATATCTGGATTTTTAAACGAAGTATTCTTTCTTATTCCTCAGGGCTTAACCGATGATTTCCGAAATTTAATAAAGAACTTAATACCATCATTAGTTGACGGAATAGGAAAAATAGCTACTTCTGCATCCTTGACTGTAGTAAAAAGTGTACCGAAAATTTTAACTTATATATTCTTCGGATTTTTATCAAGCTTTTTCTTCTTGAGAGATAATGAAATAATTAAAAAGGCAATAAACGAAAATATACCTAAATCTTTTCTTAACAATTTAGCTATTATAAAAAAATCTTTAAACAACGCTCTAGGAGGATACATTCGTGCCCAGCTGATACTAATGAGTATAACAGGCACCCTTGCTATTATCTACTTAAGCATTTTTAGATACCCTTACGGTTTATTGGCTGGTATTGTACTTGCACTAATTGACGCCCTACCATTTTTTGGAAGCGGATTTATATTATGGCCATGGTCAATATACTATTTATTTAGTGGTGAAATAACAAAAGGACTTTTTCTACTGTTGCTATACATACTCATTCAACTTAATAGGCAGATATGGGAGCCACGTATAGTGGGTAATCAAATTGGTTTACATCCATTAATAACATTAATGAGCATATTTATTGGAGCAAGTTTGCTAGGTGTTTTTGGCCTTATATTTGGTCCTATAACAGTTGTAATTATACGAGGTATATGGAGAAGTGAAATAGGCTCTAAAAAATTATTATTATAAAATTATCAAAAAACTATTGCAATATAATCGATATCGAGGTATAATACTTCTTGTTGATTGGGGAGGGTTCCCGAGTGGCCAAAGGGGGCAGACTGTAAATCTGTTAGCGATGCTTTCGAAGGTTCAAATCCTTCTCCTCCCATTTATAACAATTAGTTAATGTCCTTATGGACTTACATACATTTAAGGAGGTGCTACAAATGGCAAAGTGTGAAGTATGTGAAAAAAAATTGCAAAACGGTCGTAGAATAAGTATTACTCGTAGTCAAGTTTCTAGACGTGCAAAAAGAAGTTGGAAACCAAACATAAAAAAAATAAGAATTGTTGAAGACAATGGTAATCATACAACAGTTAAAATTTGTACTAAATGTTTACGTTCTGGTAAAGTGACTAGAGCTGTTTAATTCAATAACATAAAAGAGCTTACAAAGAAATTTTTAGTTTCTAGTAGGCTCTTTTTATATCTATAATGTAAAAAGTGTATATAAAAAATAGTCAAAGGAAAATTAATTTTCCTTTGACTATTCTTCCAAATATTACATTAATTTACGTCTTTTTATATCTTCTCTCATTAATTCAAAAAATCCTTCTTTATCCACAGGTTTAGAGTACAAATAGCCTTGACCTATGTGAACTTCATTATCTAATAGTATTTTCTCTTGTTCAAAAGTTTCCACGCCTTCAGAAACTATCTTAGCTTTCAAGAACTTACCTAAATTAACAATAGTTCTATAGATCTCATAGCTTGTTTCATTTTCACCAGCATCTACCAACAGCAACCTATCTAACTTTAGTACATCAATATTAAGCTCCTTCAATCTATTTAACGATGAATACCCAGCACTAAAATCATCTAATGAAATTTTAAAGCCCAATTCCTGTATCCTATTTATTTTATCTAATGCTATTTTATCAACTAAAAGCTGCTCTGTTATTTCAATAGACATTTTTTCAGCTGCCACACCTACTCTTGCGGCATATTCAAAGGACTCGTTTGGGTTAATTCTAGCTAATGATGTATTTGTAAAGTTCGAAGAAAAATTGAAATAGGGCTTTAAATCAAACTTCTCATTAAGCTCCTTGTACATCTCTAATGACTTTTCAAACATTAACATATCTATATCAACAATTAAACCTGTTTTATGTGCTGCTTCCAAGAAGTAAAAAGGACTAATTATTTGTCCATCTTTCGCCCATCTAACAAGGGTTTCAAAACCAACTATCTCCTTTGTATCCATAGCTATATACGGCTGAAAATAAGGTATAATTTCACCTCTATCAATTGCACCTTTTAGCTCTCCTTCTACTTTGCCTCTTATTATAAAGTCATTAACAATTTTTTTGTCTACAATTACATATGAATTTTTTTCTTCTTTTTTCGCTCTAGACATTGCATAATCAACAATGTTCACTGCTTCTTCCACACTTTCATTAGCTTCTACAGTATAAAAACCAAAGCTACCATTTATATCAAATAATAAATTTCTATTAACAATTGTATCTAATACACTATTTATAATTTTATTTGCATGTAGCGGATTAAAATCGGATAAAATTATTAGTATTTCATCTCCACCCATACGATATACATCCAAAGCATTTTGTATTAATTTAGCTCTTTTAACTACTGTTTTAAGTATGAAATCCCCCTCTGTATGACTATAATTATCATTTATTACGGAAAAATTATCTATATCGAAGTATACTAATGTCTTGCCTGTTAGATACTCTGGAGATAAATTAAAAATAGCCGTTCTATTTTTAGCACCTGTTAAAGTATCCGTAATAATTTGTCGTTCTAAATTTAGCTCATAAAGATGTTCTTTCGTTATATCTCTTGTTATCATAAAAAAGGAATTAAAATAACTATTATGATCTGTTGAAGCAATATAACTTATATACTTAACCTCGTTATCTGTACCTTGTTTTCGCCATTCAATTACACCTTTTTGCGACGCTACCAAACCTTTTTCTAGGTTATATTTTGCAATATTAAAGTCTATTGCAAAATTTTCCGTTTGAATATATTTACTAATAACTATATCCATTCTAATACATTTGTCATTTTCATTATACAATATGTCTTCTTCATCAATATCTAAAAGTGCAATTACCGAATCATTTAAAATAATAAAATTTGTATCATCTTTAAAGCTCCAAACTATCATATTCGATAATGTAGTAGCCTGAGTTATTCTATTATTAAGTGCCTCATTTAGCGCTCTATTTTCTTTCATTTTATTAAATGTAAATAACATATAAATCCCAAAAATCGCTACCAAGATAATAATTATTGTAACAATTTGCGAAAGCATAAGCGGTGGATAATAATCTATAGGTTCTTCTTCCACACCTTTATGTAAAGTATTTAAGTCACTCACTTGAGCAATATTTAATTTATCATTTATTGGAATGAATTTGTTAGTAGCCGGTGCAAACCCTGATATTACAATCATCGCTAACAACGTCCATATTATACTTTGCTTTCTCACTATAACCTCCAGTAAATTTATAACTGCTTGTATATTACACAAGTGTAATAACTAAACTTCTACTTTCTTTTAACCATACGTTTTCATTCTATCATTTTATTCATTATATATCTAGTCAAATTATCATTTTTTTTATTTACAAACATTTATTTCTTATTCATAGTTTTTATCTTTTAGTTTGAATTCTACAAATTCATTTATAAATATAAATCCAACTAATATAACTAACATTGTTATAAAATAATAATTTGTGTTAATTAATATTATTCTTCCAATTAAAAAGGAAATGCCCCCAGCACCTAAACCAGCAGCCGCTACCTGATATCCTATAAGTTTTCTACTAATCTGAACACTATAGCGTCTTGGAGTTTCATGCATTAAACAAGGAAATAATGGTGCAAGGCCTAAACCAAATAACAAGCTTCCTAAAAAAATCAAATAATACTCATTAGATAAGGCTAATACTAATAAACCAGTACACGCCATAGAGCATCCTAGGCGCATTGTCATTTTATTACCAATTTTTTCTACTATAATTCCGGCTAAAAATCTACCTGTCATTATAAAAAAATAAAAGGATGAGGCAATGAAAGTAGAATTTACAATATTTAAATTTTTGGTCTCAACTAAAACTGTTGTTATCCATAAAATCATTGAATATTCTACTCCAGTATACAGGAAAAACATCAAAATTGCCAAATATTGATAGATTTTTTTATTTAATTTTTCACCTTTAAACTTTTCCTCGGGACTTTCTTCAATATGTTTTTCTATATTCCATACATTTAATTTTATACTTAAAAATAATATAAATGCCAAAAAAAATTGTACTAACGATATAATTCTAAAGCCAAAACGCCAAGTATTATTAATTGTAATTGCAAGAATAAAAGTACCTAGACTTGCCCCTAAACCCCAAAAACAATGTAACCAATTCATATGTTTAGATGAATAATTTTCTGCCACAAAGTTATTTAATCCAGAGTCTACCGCACCTGCTCCTGCACCATATGGTATTGCACAAAGTATTATAAAAATAAAATTTCCAGAAAATGAATACCCCAAAATAGCAAAGGCAGTCATCATGCAACTAAAAAACGTTACAATTTTTACGCCAAATCGTTCTAAATATTTTGAGCTTAGAATGCAAGAAATAGTTGATGAAATAATAGACATAGTAGTTATTATGCTTATATCTCCTATTGATGCACTAAAATCAAGTCGCATTTTTGGCCAAGATGCACCAATTATACCGTCTGGTAAACCAAGGCTAATAAATGCTATATATATAATTACAAGCAACACATAGTACTTCATGAATTTTTATACCTCGCAAATATATTTGTCCAATAGACTACAATTAGCAGCCCATTTTAAAAGAAATGTTATTTAAATTTTATACAACAAAAAAAGATTGACATTACACCAATCTTTTATTTAAAACTAATTTACAATAATGTTATTTGAACATCTTTAGTAACTATATCCTTATAAGAATAAGTAGCACTATGCATGTCACTTCGACCTAAAGAATACTCTACCGAAAAAACGCTACCATAGGCTTTTTTCAAAATACCCTCTGTTGTAGACATTTTTTTTCTACCTGTATTAAACCTTACTTTTACTCTACTTCCTAAACATTTTTCAACGTCGTTTTTAGCTCTTTGAATATCTTTTTGATAAATCACTTAAACACAACCTTTCAAACAATAGCAAATACGTAAGTGTTATCCTAATTGTTTACAATAAAGTAAAATACTCGGAACAAGGGTTACCATAATGCTACACTACCTACGTGTGCGTGTAAGAACAACATCTTTAAACATAGGATATTTTTCCTTTACTCGCATCAAAGCTTCTTCTCCGCTTTCCCTTGAATAAAAAAACGCAAACACAGTAGGTCCACTACCACTCATTAATGAGCGTACACCTAAATCTTCTAGATATTTTTTTATATCTAATAATAGATTGTACTTGTTAAGTATAACACACTCAAGGGTGTTATGTAAATGTTTTTCTATTACTTTTACATTCTGTTTCCTTATACCAGCTATAAGATCATCAATGCCCCCTTTATATCCTATGTCATCATTTTTTAACGCTTCAAAGGTCTCCTTGGTACTAACAGAAAAATCTGGTTTAACCAAAAGAATGTATGTAGGCGGCATATCATTTATTTTTTCTATTTTTTCACCTATACCTCTTACTAAAGCAGTCCCACCTCTAATGCAATATGGTACATCTGCTCCTAAAACAACCCCTATTCTTTCCATCACTTTACTCGTTAACTTTAAATCAAAAAGTTTATTCATTCCACGTAAAGCAGCTGCACAATCGCTACTTCCACCAGCCATACCTGCACCAATAAAAATTTTCTTCTTTAAAATACAATGCACGCCCTCGTTAATATTATATTCTTCTTTTATTAATTTTATAGCTTTATATACTAAATTATCCTCCACTCTACCTACGTCTTTGTCACAGTCAAGAGTTATAACATTTGCATTTGTTTTTTGTAAAATTAAGGCATCATGTAATTCTACCTGCGTCATTATCATTTCTAAGTCATGATATCCATTGCATAATTTTTTGTTTACGTTAAGCCATAGATTAATCTTCCCGTAAGCTTTTTCTTCTACCATTTTTTCTCCTATATTTAAAAAAACCTCCCATAAAAGGGAAGTTTTTCACAAACTAAAGCCATAGTACTTACTATGCTTTGGGATTGTATCCAGGTTTAATTTTTGTATGTCTAGGCATACCATCAAGCTTGTTTACTTCAACTTGACCTTGTATAAGAGGTAGGAAATATTCAAAGCCTGCTCTTGTAATGCCATTTTCTTCAGCATTTATATATTCTGGTGGCACTACTTTTTCAAAGTTTGCAACTTCCGAAACAGGCACACAAGTATATTCTATTTCGTAAGGTAAGCTAGATTTTCTTATTAAGCAACTCATCATGCCTGTTTTACCATCTAAAGCGTACTGTAGTCCTTTTCTACCTAGGTCAAAAGCTTCCTCAGTGTCTATCAATGAAGCACAATGCTGTGCAGACCTTTGTAGTATACTTAACTCTATTGCTTGAATTTTTGCATCTGGATGTATTTCTTCCAACTTAGCTTTTAAAAGTGTAGCAGTTCCTCCAAGTTTAGCATGACCAAATCCATCATGTGCTTGAGCTTCACTTTCACCTACATATTTGCCATCTGCATAGTGTATTCCTTCAGAAATAACAATAAAACATTTTTTAGACTTAGCAAAAACTTTATCTATATCAGACTTAAATTTATCCATATCAAAATTAATTTCTGGCAAATAAATCAAATCAGGTGCACCAGAGTATTCTGTAGCAACACACGCTGATGCAGCTAACCAACCAGCATTACGCCCCATAACCTCAACTAAAGTTATTTGCTTTTTGTCATAACAAATTGCATCTCTATACATTTCGGCTATGGACCAGTTTATATACTTTGCACAACTACCAAAACCTGGTGTGTGATCTATTACATTTAAGTCATTATCTATTGTTTTAGGTATACCTACAACCGTTACATCTAAGCCTTTTTCAACTACTAACTTAGAAAGTTTATTTACTGTATCCATTGAATCATTTCCGCCTATATAAAAGAAAAGACCTATGTCATATTTTTTAAAAACTTCCATAATTTTATCATATTCATCTTTATTTACATCATAGTCTTTTAATTTGTAACGACAAGAACCTAAGGCACTTGATGGAGTTGTTTTCATGTATCTAATTTCATCCATAGGAACATCATTAAATAACAAGAAATTTTCTTTAAAGATACCTTCCACTCCGTGAAAAGCACCATATACTTTATCAACTTTTTCACTTTTTAAAGCATCAATTACCAGTCCTGCCAAGCTACTATTAATAACAGAAGATGGTCCACCAGACTGTGCTACTAAAAGATTTTTCATTATAAATTCCTCCTTGTTTTACGAAATAACTTTCGCTTAATATATACTATAAAAGTTTAAACTTTAAACTTTTATTGCAAAATGTAAAAAATTATATAAAATTAAAATTTAATGTTTGGCATATTGTTTACCTGTATAAATGGAGATTTGGCTTCTGATTTTGTTTTATAAATATTTTCAATTAATTTGGTATTTTCCTTTTCCCATGCTCGAATAGCCGTATCATAATTCGTTACCTTACTTATTTTAAATTGTATTTTTCTAATTAGCTCCTTTATATCAGCTTTTTCTTTTTCCTTTTCTAGATATTGAGCTACTCTTGCAAAGACACGCTCAAAAACAATGTCATATTTTTGTATTTTATCAATATATTCTTGTTTTGCGTTGCCCATTTCATAAAAAAGTTTTTTATTATCTTGGGATAACCCTTGTTTTAAAATTGTATGCTGATTCTCACAAATATTACTTACATAAAGTAATACCACTTCCTTTTTGCTAATTACGTCTAACAAAAGCTCGCAGTCCAAATTAAAATCCAAAACATCACTCCTTATATTTTAAACTCAAAGGTAAATTGCTTTATATTTTTGTCATTATGTAGTATAACATAAATTAATAACAAGTTTAAACAAAACATAAAAAAAATAAATTTACTAGTTTATTTTTAGAAGGGAACAACTATGAATTTTTATAAAACAATTAAAGAATTAAATCTACAATACCAATTTAACTTCGTCCATATTGCTTTGGAACGAGAAGGTCTCCGTATAAAAAATAATATGCTATCCGATACACCACACCCTACTTCTTTAGAGCCTAAGGAACTTCATAATTATATTACAACCGACTTCAGCGAGAGTCAGCTAGAATTTATTACACCATATTTCCCCGAAGTAGAAAAAGCTTATAATTTTTTAGACCTACTTTATGACATAGCCATAAAAGAAATGGACGACACCGAATTTATATGGCCATACTCTATGCCATGTAAAATTAATAGTGATAGTGAAGTTAAACTTGCTAACTATAGCTATAGTAACAGTGATAAGGGCATGGACTTTACAAAGTACAGGGAATATCTAAGTAAAAAATATAGTAATAAAAAACAACTTATATCCGGTATACATTTTAATTTTTCTTTACCAGATAAATTAATTGATGATTTAAACACAGACAACGAAGACTTAAAGTCATTTAAAAATAAATTGTATATGAAAATTATAAATAACTATGAACGTTATAAATTTCTTGTTATACTTTTTTTAGGAGCAACTCCTTACGATGACAATATGAAGGACCCTATGATTTCTATACGCAGTTCAAAAGACGGATATAAAAATAGCAGAATTATCCCATTAGACTACAGTAGCTTTGAAAATTATATAGACTCTGTAAATTTAGCGTGTGATTCAAAGGAAATATATGACTCTAGAGAATTATATACCTGCAGTAGAATAAAAAATGGCCACAAACCAATGATGGAAACTATCATGGAAACAGGAATTCAATACGTTGAAATAAGAAATATTGATTTAAACCCATATGAAAAAGTAGGCATATCTCTAGAGGATATGAATTTCATCAAAAATATATTGCTATTTTGTCTATTTACAGATGAGGAAGCAATTTACTTTGAAAAGGAAGATTATATCACTGCATCACTACCACATGAAAATACATTTATAAGAGAACTAAACATGACATTGAAAGATTACAGCTTATTAACACTTAAAAAAATGCATAAACTTTTTGATGAATTACAAATACATAATAACATTGCCAATTATATAGATAAACTAAATACAGGAGATTTATTATTTAAAAAAGTTGCTAAAGATATTGAAACTAAAGGATATAGCCTGTTCAACGCTCACCTATTTGAAAAGTATAAAAATTCTGTTGATGAATATTCAATAAAGGGATACACCCTTGAATTATCAACGGTTGTTTTAATAAATGATGCCATAAGAAGAAATTTATTCGTAAAAATTATAGATGAAAAAAGTAATTTTATAAGTATTTCCAATAAGATAAAAAGAGAATATATTAAAAATGCTAATATGACATCTTTGGATAATTACAGTTCAGTACTTGCCGTAGAAAATAAAAGCGTAACCAAATATATTTTAGATGAAAATAATATATCTGTTCCTACTGGAAAAAGTTTTACAAATAAGGAACTAGCTTTAAAATATGCAAAAACACTTAATTCATTTGTAGTTAAACCAGTTAATTCCAACTTTGGTAATGGTATATCAATTTTTAAAGAAGGATATAATAATTCAGTTGTAAAAGCTATTGAATTCGCCTTCACTTTTGACAATTCTATTATTATCGAAGAATTTATTGATGGTACAGAATATAGGTTTTTAGTAATAAACCATAAAGTGGAAGCTATTTTAGAAAGGGTACCAGCAAACGTCACAGGAAATGGAACTTCTACTATTGCAGAACTAATTGACATAAAAAATAGCGATGCTATACGTGGAGTAAACCACGAAAAACCTTATGAGAAAATTATTTGTGATGAAATTGTAACGGATTATTTGAAAAGTTCAAACTTAACTCTAGATTCAATACCTACTTACAACGAAATAGTCTTTTTGCGTAAAAACACAAATATATCAACTGGAGGCGATGGAATAGACCATACAGATACCATGCCTGAAATATTTATAAAAACAGCAGAAGAGGCTACAAAAAAGCTTAATATAAAAATTTGTGGTGTAGACATGATGATAAAAAATAAAAATAAAAAAGATTATGCGATTTTAGAAATGAATTTTAACCCTGCAATTTATATACATAACTATCCATCAGTGGGGTTAAATAGGGATATAGGAAATAAAATTTTAGACGCACTGGGCTTTTAACTTAAGCTAAGTGACCTATCCGATAGCAGAGCTTGAACCCCATCGAGCGTCGAATTAGACAATCCCACCACCTACACATATCCATAAGAATGTTAGTCTAATTCTTATGGATAAATATAAAAGCAAGTATGAGTTTTAAAATTTATACTTGCTTTTTATAATGAATTGATATATAATTCTTTTTGTTCTAAAGACGATAAAAAACAGTTGACAAACTATTTCTATTTTGTTAATATAACAATTGTCTTGAGGAATTGCCTCTAGAACTTTAATATAATTTGCGCTAGAGCGAATACAATCTGCGGATGTACTCAAGTGGCTGAAGAGGTGCCCCTGCTAAGGGTATAGGTCGGGTGACCGGCGCGAGAGTTCAAATCTCTCCATCCGCGTATTTAAAAAGATTATTTGCAAAAGTAATCTTACTTTATGAAAAATGTAGTTGATATTAATGATTATTCATTAATATCAACTACATTTTTTTATACACTATTTAATCAAAAAAACTTTTTGAGGTGTGAAAATATGAATACTCCATTACTTAAGACAGAACGACTTATACTAAGGAAATTTACTTCTAAGGATTTAGTGTCACTATATGGGATTTATAGTGACACTGAAGTTAATAAATTCTTGCCATGGTTTCCTATTAAAGCCATAGAAGAAGCACAAGATTTCTTTACAACTCATTATAAAAAAAAGTATGAAAAACCTTATGGATATAATTATGCAATATGCCTAAAGCAAAATAACCATCCCATTGGATACATAAATGTTTCTGTTAATGATAGTTACGATTTCGGATATGGACTTTGCAGAAACTTTTGGCATAAAGGAATTGTGACAGAGGCAAGCAAAGCCGTTATTGAACAACTAAAAAGCGATAACATTCCATATATAACTGCAACTCATGATATCAACAATCCACGAAGTGGTTCAGTTATGAAAGCTTTAGGCATGAAATACTGTTATACCTACGAGGAACAATGGCAACCCAAAGACTTTTTAGTTACTTTTAGAATGTACCAGTTAGATCTTAACGGTACTAACAAAGTTTATAATAAATATTGGGACAACTCAAATGTTCACTTTATAGAAAAAGAAACTACAGAGAAATAATAATTACGTATTCCCAACAACCTTAACAATTCCATTTTATCTTTGCTGGGTTTTCTTCATTGGCTATTGATATTTCACCCAAAGCCCTCTCCATTTCCCTACATACTTCAGAGGCTAATTCATCATAAACCTCTGGCTTTTCATTTAATCCAACTCGTTCATAAGCAATGGCAGCAGCCCCATAAAAAGCTAATCCTAACGAGTGAGTTGGTGTATGAAAACAAGCTGAAGCTTGACCACAAGCCCTTGCTGCAGCTTGAGCAATGGGATCATCTTCTAGCTCTCTTGCCACAGCGTGACATTCATTTAAAATAATATTCTTTACCTCAGGTAATTTTTTCTTGCCTTCGAACCATTCCCTAGATGCTGTAATCGCCATTCTAGGGCGACCATCCTCAGGACAGTGGTTTTCAAATATAGGCAATATAAACTCTTCAGCATAATCTAAACACCATTTTGCAATAGTCTCTTTACTTTGTGTTTCAACCGCTCTCATTAAAGATTCAATATATATCGAATCTGCCTTCCCAAGCATTTTTCTAAGTTTTGCCATGATTTTTTTCCTATTCTTTAAGTTTTCCTATAAATTATTTGAAATCTAATTCTCTACATTTAATAAAAAACCAAATATAGCACCACAGCCACCACCTATTAAATGTGTCAACTGCGATACATTGTCAGCTACAAATATACTGTTATAAATCTCACCACTTAAATATAACAAAGTAATTAAAATAAGCGTGACAGGTATTTTACCCTGCTTAATATTTACAAAAGATGCTAATACTATAAGCATAAATACCACACCACTAGCCCCTAAAAGAGCTTGATTAGGAAACAACATTAAAAATACTACACCTGTAGCAAGAGCAGTAATTAATATCATAGCTAAAATGCTCTTCCAGCCATATTTTTCTTCCAGTATAGGTCCAATAAGTAATATAAACATCATATTATTAAAAAAATGACTTATTCCTCCATGCCCTAATACATGGGTAAATACACGCACATAAGTTAGGGGATTAGTTAGGCTCGACCTATATACAGAAAAAAACAGCTGATTTGTAACACCACTTGTAAAAATCCCCAATAGCAACGCACATAAAGATATTAAAAAAAATGTTAATACAACCGGTGAATTGTAATCAATTTTTTTCATTATTTACCTCCATCTCTTATAATTAAAGCATTCTTGTCATCATCATCATCCTTGGAACAACTTGTTTTTTTCTGGAAACAATGCCATCTAAAAACTTAGAGTCTTGATCATATGGTATTTCAAATGCACGCTTTGCCATATCGGCATCTTTCCCGTGTACAAAAATTTGACTCCCCTTACCTATTATATCTGTAATCATTAAAACTACTATGTCAGCGTTTTTTTGTCTTTGGAAGTCAATAAGACCTTCCATTATTTTGTTTTCATCTTTCATTATTTTCTCTATATCCATTGTGTTAAATTGAGAAATAAAACAATCAGATTTACCAAAAGAAAAAGCCTTGCAATCCAAACGAATTAAATCATCTATATCTTCAGCATTGGTAGCACTACCCGCTTCGAACATATTTCTTCCATATTCATACATATCAATTTCCGCAATTTCCGCTAAAGTTTCACATATTTCTTTATCAGAATTAGTACATGTTGGGGAAGTAAATATTAAAGTATCTGAAAGTATTGCACTCATCATTATACCCGCTATGGTTTTAGGAATAGGAATATTATTTTCCTTGTACATTTTGTAGATAATAGTTGACGTACAGCCTACAGGCTCTGAACGTATAAAAAGAGGCTGATCAGTTTGAACATCCGCCACCCTATGGTGATCAATTATTTCCATAATGTCTGCACGTTCTATGCCATCAGCTGATTGCCCACGTTCATTGTGGTCCACCAAAATACAAATTTTGCGTGGGTAATCTATAACATGCCTTCTAGATATTATTCCTATTAATTCATTTTCATCGTTTAACACTGGAAAGTTACGGTGTGGTGAGTCTTTTAAAACATTTTTTATATCTTCAATAAAAGTAGTATTTGAAAAAGTCTCTAAATTTTCCACTTGCATAATAGAGCCAACAGAAATAGATTGATTTATAAAAGATACTACTTTATAAATATCATTTTTAACGCTAACTATAGCTCTTTCTGAACCTTTTAATGAAGATATATCTCTACCATCAGTGACTATAAAACAACCGCATTGACTATTTGCTAAATATTTTTCTGCTGTTTTTACTCTACTTGTTATTAATACATCTTCCATTTTTAAAGTAACATCCTCTGGAGGTTGACCTATATAAATCTTTCCCTCTATATGCCTAAATTTATAACTTCCATATTTTACTTCCGAATCTAATATCTCCAATAAATTATCAAAAAGTATTTCGTATCTTTCTGTTACATTTTCATTTGTATAATACATTAACAAGCGTGTAATGTCTGTAATAGAAACTAAGCCCTCCAATACGTTATTTTTATCCACGACTGGTATAAGTCTACTTTTAGGCACCATTTTTAAAATATCCCAAGCTTTTTTAACAGGGTCATGTTTATTTACTATGCTTGGTGGATACAAACTTAAATCGCTAATTTTTGTATCTACGTTATCTATTAATTCCGGTTTATTGATACTAAAATAATTTAGCACATACTCTGTTTCTCTATTTATTAATCCCAATCTACATGGAATTACATCAAAACCTAATTCCTTTTTTAAATTAGCATATGCTATAGTTGAACATATCGAATCTGTATCTGGATTTTTGTGTCCAAAAATATGTATTTTTTTCATAAATAACTCCTAATGTAATATTAATCTACTTTACAACTTCAACATTAAACAAAAATTATTTTCTGCAAATTGTTGTCTTAACTTAATTGGCATTATACTATAAAAAAATTATTATTCATAGTTAGTTTATACATTTTTTCACGTTTTTTCTAAAAAATTATGTAAGTATTAGCCACAAATATTTACTCAATAATATTTCCCTTTTCATCTATAAATAAAAAATCTATATTTCTTCTTGCTATGTCAACTTTATCTACATAAACTGTTACTTTGCTACCAATTGTATACTTATATTTTTCGCCTTTATAGGCTAAATTAAGTTCATCATATACATAATTATCATTATTAAGGGACGTTACAGGAACCATGCCCTCTACAGTATTATCTAACTCTACATAAAGACCCCAAGATGTAACCCCAGATATTATCCCTCCAAAAGTTGAACCTATTTTATCCTCCATATACTCGCATTTTTTTAATTTATTTGTATCTCGTTCTGCATTTTCAGCTCTTCTTTCAGTAAATGAGGAATTCGCACAAACTTCATTTATATATTCGTTAATTCTTTTTATTTCCTTAGAATCAAGTTTGCCTTTTAAGTTTTCTTTTATAATTCTATGAATTTGCAAGTCTGGGTATCTTCTTATAGGAGAAGTAAAATGGCAATAGTACTTTGCTGCTAAACCATAATGGCCACCGTTTTTAGCTGTATACTTAGCCTGTTGCATACTTCTTAATACAACCTTGCTAATTAAAGCCTCTTCCTTTGTATCTAAGGAAGTAAGTAGCCCTTGTAAAGCCTTTGGATGAGTGCTATTACCTTTTATAAAGTAGCCAAAAGTACTAATAAAGTCTTTCAGTTTATTTATTTTTTCTTCAGATGGTTCTTCGTGAGTTCTAAAGACAAAAGGTACTTCCATCCAAAAAAAGTCCTCTGCTACAGTTTCATTACATACCAACATAAACTCTTCTATGATGCTTGTAGCTATATTTCTTTCTCTTTTTACAATATCTAGAGGCTTGCCTTTTTCATCAAGTATTATTTTCGCCTCTGGGAAATTGAATTCTATGGACCCTCTTTTTAGTCTTTTATTTAATAAAATCCCTCTTAACTTCTCCATATTTTTGAACATTTCTACAAAATTTTTATATTCTTCCTTATATTGACTTAAGTCATTTGTTAAAATATCATTTACAATTGTATAGGATAGACGTTTATCTGTTTTTATTAAAGTTTCTGCGATTTCATGTTTTACCACTTCGCCCTTGCCATCTATCTCCATAATACAACTAAGAGCAAATCTATCTACTCCAGCATTTAATGAACAAATTCCATTAGATAATTTATGTGGCAACATAGGAATTACTCTATCCACTAAATAAACACTAGTTCCACGTTTTCTAGCCTCTTTGTCTAAAAAAGAATCTTCCTTTACATAATTTGTAACATCTGCAATGTGTACACCTAACTTATAGTTCCCATTACCCAGTTTTTCTATGGAAATTGCATCATCTAAGTCCTTAGCATCCTCTCCATCTATGGTAATTGTTTGCATTCTTCTAAGGTCAAGCCTATCACTATATTCTTTTTTTTCTAATTCATCTGGCACACTATATAAAGAAGTCATTACTTTATCTGGAAATTCTAAAGGTATTTCATAATCATATACTATAGATAGTATGTCAACTCCAGGGTCATTTTTGTGACCTATAATATTTAAAATTTCCCCTTCTGGATTTTTCGCATCTGGGTCTCTTTTTATAATACGCACCATTACTTTAGAACCATCTACAGCATTACCTTTATTGCTTTTTCCTATGTATATGTCTGTCATGTATTTATCGTTATCTGGAATAACAAAACCGCATCTATCTCCTTGTTCATATGTCCCAACAATAAAATCTTTATTGCCTTGCAATATTTTTATAATTTCACCTTCCGGTTTTTTACCATCACGGTTTGATTCCAACTTTACTAATACTACATCTTTATATAAAGCCCCATTTACACAATTCCTAGGTATAAAAATATCATTTTCAAGACCTTCAACATCTACAAACCCAAAACCTCTACTTGTGGATAAATATACCCCAGTATAGATACCTTCTCTTTCTGGTAATAGAACTTTTCCTTTTTTTGTTATAATTACTTTCCCTTCGCTCTCCAGCTCTCCAAGAATAGACATAAAATTATTTGTTTCTTCTTTTGGTACTTCCATAAAAAAAGCAATGTCTACGGCTTTAATTGGTTTATAATTATCATCTTTTATTAATGCTAAAATCTTTTCTTTTCTATCCATAATAATCTCCTCTTAAACTTTTGTTAGTCCAACTTTATCCTTTTTGTTATTCACACTTATATAATAACAAAAAAAAGACTATAAAGCACCTCTACTCTATAATCTTTCTTAACAATACCCATTGTTGTTTATGCAAATGTAAAATTGAACCTTCATGTCAACTAAAAAAATAAATCCAACACCTTTATATTTTTATCTTTTTCATAAATTTTTATAAATTCCATGTTTACCCTAGTACATCTGAGTTAATTATTAAAAAACACGCATAATTTAAAATATAAGAAAAAGTTCAGCTTACTCTTTCTATAGCTATAATTATATTTTTTATCGGTAAGAATTAGACCCCCACCTCAATGTATAATAGGTGGCGGGACTATCTAATTCTTACTGATTAAATGAATTACGTTCAGCTCCATCCTTTTTTACGAACAATGCCATATCCTCTAACATGGCATTAATTGATATTTTCTTTTATCTTCCAGAAGAATATGATAAAATTAATTTTATAAACGTAAGAATAGGTATTGATAATCATAATTTTGAAAAACATATAATAACCATGAACAGAAACCCAAATTGTTCCTGTTCAAAGGAGTTAAACAATGATAAATAAACAACATCTAAAATTTTATTTAGTTAGCCGTTTTCTTAACGAATTTGCACGTACCTTGCCACATGCAGTACTAACAATAATATTTTTAAGTAAAGGAATAAATATAGAAGAAGTTGCAATAATACAGATATTTTTTATGGCTGCCATCATATTTTTCGAATTACCCTCTGGCATTATATCTGATATCTATAGCAGAAAATTTATTTATATATTGTCTACATTTACTCTTTTAATTTCTAATTACATGGTAGTTATTGCAAGTTCTTACTTCAATTTATGCATTTCCTGGTTTATCTACGGAATTTCAACTGCATTAAGTACCGGCTCTTTAGATTCCAGTTTCGCAAATATCTTTAAAAAAGAAGAAGATATAATCTTTAAAAAACACCTTTCAAATCTCCAAATAACAACAAGTGTATCGGCAATAAGTGCCGGCGTTATCGGTGGATACCTATATAATTTTATAGAAATTAATATCTATTATATATCTATAGTATTTTTATTAATTTCTATATTTATAGTTATTACAGCAATACCATCTAAAGAAGATACAGAACAAATAAACGGTGACTATCGTACACAATATAGTTAAACTTAAAAATAATGTATTTATAATTCTTAAATCAAGAAAGATAACTGAATTATTTATACTAATGGCTAGTTAGCAATTTTTCTTTCAGCCATTTTATCAATATTGGCAAGTAATGTTTACAGAGCACGATATAGATATAAGTTTTTTCGGAATTTTATATATGATTTTCAGACTATCAAACATTATAGCATCCAAGGTTTACGAGAAAATAGAGCATAGCTATACTAATTCTAAAATAATATTAGGAATAGTTCTTTCTTTAATAGTAACTAACCAAATTATAATTAATAAATATTTATACATTTTCAGTATACCTATAATACTTATATTTATATTGATTTATCTTATGAATTTAGATTTTTGCTTAAAAAAGACCCTTAGTGATGATATCATGGGAACTATAATTTCTTTAAACGGAACTTTAATTAGGATATTTTCAATTTTAGTTTTACTTGGTATAAGTACAATATTAAATTTCTTTAACGCATCAACAATGTTTTTTATTATGACAATAATATTTGTTTTAATTTCATTTTCTTTTAATATTTATTTTTCCAACCAAACAAATAAGCAGAACCCGCTAAAATGATACATCAAAAGAACTACTAGATGAAATTATTAATGAATCAATAGTCCTACCGTCAGTGGGGACTGAGCAGTAAATTAGACACCCCCTCCACCTATGCTTGTATTGAGGTGGAGGGGCTAATTATTAATGGTTAGTTACATAATTGTAAGTCCTATATCTTGTTATTTATTTCTAAAGCAAAACTTGTTAATTCCGTTTTTATTTAGTAATATACTTAAGTAAAAGGTTAAAATAATTAATAGATATTCTAATCAAGAAAATTATTTAATCTAAATTTACATTAGTTAAAGAAGTTGATGATAAAGGGCTGAAAAGGAGTTTACGTATGAAATATGATGTAATAATTGTAGGGGCTGGACCTGCCGGAATATATTCCGCATATGAGCTAGCCATAAAATCACCCGAAAAAAAAATATTACTGCTAGATAAAGGTAGAGATATTTATAAGAGAAACTGTCCCATATTAGATGGTAAAATACAGCATTGCCCCGATGGCGGTTGTAAACCTGCCTGTTCAATTACTGCTGGATTTGGCGGTGCTGGTGCATATAGCGACGGCAAGTTTAACATTACTACTGAGTTTGGTGGATGGTTATCGGACTATATAGACCAAAGCGATTTACTAGAGCTGATTAAATATGTTGACGCAATAAATCTAAAACACGGTGCTACAACGACTCTTACAGATCCATTAACAGAAGACGTACGTCTTATAGAACAACAAGCATACGGTGCTGGTTTAAAGTTGCTTCGCTCTCATGTTCGACATTTAGGAACAGAACAAAACTTAATGATTTTAAAAGATATTTATAAATTTTTAGCAACTAAAATAGACGTCTCCTTCGGAACAGAAGTAAAAGACATTTTAACAAAGGAGGAAAATGGCAAAGTTGTTGCCTACGGAGTTGAAACCTACGATGGTAAATATGAGTCTGACTATGTAGTAGTTGTTCCTGGCAGAGATGGTGCTAAATGGTTAACAAGTATTTTGTCTAAAAGAAATATCCTTCTTTACAATAACCAAGTTGATATTGGTGTAAGACTAGAAACTTCAGATATAATAATGCAAGATATAAATAAACATTTATATGAAGGTAAATTCATTTTTAATACATCTGTTGGGACTAAAGTAAGAACTTTTTGTTCCAATCCTTCAGGACATGTTGTTGTAGAAAACCACAGTGGTGTAATAGCCGCTAATGGCCATGCATTTAAAGATCCTAAACTTGGTTCGAATAATACAAATTTCGCACTTTTAGTTTCTCATACTTTTTCCGAACCTTTTAGCGACCCTAATGGATATGCCAGAGAAATTTGCAAACTAGCAAATGACCTATCTGACGGAAGTGTTATAGTTCAATCTTATGGTGATATACTAAGAGGTAGAAGGTCCACAAGAAATAGAATAAACGAAGGCTTTTTAGAACCAACTTTAAAAGAAGCCGTACCAGGAGATTTAGGCCTCGTACTACCTTATAATACAATGAAAAGTTTAATAGAAATGATGGATGCATTAAATATAGTAACTCCAGGAATCGCTTTAGAACATACTCTTTTCTATGGAGTTGAAGCCAAGTTTTACTCTGCAAGACCCCAACTTAATAAATCTTTAGAAAGCGAAATTGTAAATCTTTATTGCGGTGGCGATGGTGCAGGCGTAACAAGAGGACTAGCTCAAGCAGGTGCTGCAGGTGTATTAATCGCAAGAAATATATTATCTAAAAACTAATAGTTGACTGGAGGTCTCATGGAATATAATTATGTTTCACCTTTAAACGAACGTTATTCAAGTAATGAAATGAAAAAGATTTTTTCTAGTGAAAATAAATTCACAACTTGGCGAAAACTATGGCTTACCCTTGCCAAAGGCGAAAAGGAATTAGGCTTAAATATAAGCGATGAACAAATTAAAGAGCTAGAAGAAAACCTATACAACTTAAACATAGACGTAGCTAAAGAACGTGAAAAAATTGTTCGTCACGATGTTATGTCCCACGTATACGCTTACGGAGTACAGTGCCCTAAAGCTAAAGGCATTATCCATTTAGGAGCTACTTCATGTTATGTAGGCGATAATACAGATATAATTGTAATGCATGAAGCTTTAAATTTAATAAGAATCAAACTAGTTTCTGTAATGAAATCTTTATCAAAATTTTGTGATGAATATAAAGACTTACCTACTCTTGGTTTTACGCATTTTCAAGCCGCTCAGCTAACAACTGTAGGTAAAAGAGCTAGCCTATGGCTTCACGATTTACAATTAGACTATGAGGAAATATGTAGTGTAATTAATTCACTGAAACTAAGAGGTGTAAAAGGAACAACAGGAACACAAGCAAGCTTTCTAGAACTTTTTAAAGGTGACTCAAACAAAGTAAAAAAGTTAGATAGCTATGTAGCTAAAGCAATGGGATTTAATGCGGTATATCCAGTTACTGGACAAACTTACTCAAGAAAAATAGACTCTCGTATACTAAACTGCCTTTCTTCAATTGCACAAAGTGCTAGTAAGTTTAGTAATGATATGAGATTATTACAAAACCTAAAAGAACTAGAAGAACCCTTTAACAAAAATCAAATAGGCTCTTCTGCTATGGCATACAAAAGAAATCCAATGCGTTCTGAAAGAATTACATCTTTATCTAGATTTGTTATATCCAACAGTCTTAATCCCGCTTTTACGGCGGCTAGTCAATGGCTAGAAAGAACATTGGATGATAGTGCTAATAAAAGACTTGCTGTAACAGAATGTTTTTTAACTATAGATGCAATTTTAGATATATACCTTAACATTACAACAGGAATTGTTGTATATCCCAAAATCATTGAAAAACATATTAATGAAGAATTGCCTTTTATGGCGACAGAAAATATTATAATGATGTGTGTAAAAAAGGGAATGGATAGACAAGAAGTACATGAAATAATACGCAAACATTCAATGGAAGCCGGTAAACACGTGAAAATTGAAGGCAAAGACAATAACCTTATAAAATTACTATGTAGTGATAAAGAATTAGGCTTAAATGAACAAGACTTAATAAATACTTTTGAGGCAAAAAACTACATAGGAAGATCAACTGAGCAAGTTGGTGAATATTTAGAAACCTTAAAACCGATATTTGAGGAATATTCTACACTTATAAAAGAAAACTCTGTATTAAATGTATAAAGGAGAAGCAAATGGTTAAAGCAATAGTTGGAGCAAACTGGGGCGACGAAGGTAAGGGTAAAATTACAGATTTAATTGCAAATCAATCAGACTTTGTTGTACGCTTTCAAGGCGGAAGCAATGCAGGACATACAATTATAAATGATTATGGCAAATTTGCATTGCATCAATTACCATCAGGTATCTTCACAGAAGGAGTAACAAATATAATAGCAAATGGTGTAGCTTTAAATATAGACTACCTAATGGAAGAAATAGCAGAAGTTAGAAAAGCTAAAAAAGATATTAATTTAATTATTTCAAACAGAGCACAAATTCTTTTGCCACACCATGTTTTACTGGATACATACGAAGAAGAAAGACTAGGAGATAAAAAATTCGGTTCTACAAAGTCTGGTATTGCACCATTTTTTGCAGATAAATTTTCTAAAGTCGGCATACAGGTTTGGGAAATATACGATAACCCAGAGCTTAGAGAAAAAGTTAACCGAATATATGACAAAGTTAATATCACTCTTAAACACCTATATGGAAAAGAAGAAATAAATCCAAATGATGTATACAATAAATTAATGGAATATCGAGAAACTTTAAAGTACTTCGTAAAAGACACAAGTAAAATACTCCGTAATGCAATTAAAGAAAATAAATTGATCTTACTAGAGGGGCAACTAGGTGCATTAAAAGATACAGACCATGGCATATATCCGTATGTAACGTCATCTTCAACTCTTGCCGGATATGGAGCAGTTGGTGCTGGTATTGCCCCATACTCTATCGAAAAAATAGTTGCTGTTACTAAAGCCTACTCTAGCGCTGTTGGCGAGGGACCTTTTGTTGTTGAATTGTTTGGCGAAGAAGGCAATAGCCTACGTGAAAGAGGCGGAGATGCAGGTGAATACGGAGCAACTACAGGACGAGCAAGACGAGTAGGATATTTCGATTGTGTTGCAACAAGATACGGCGTAGAGTGCCAAGGAGCAACAGACGTAGCTTTAACAGCAATAGACGTCCTTGGTTATTTAGATGAAATTCCTGTTTGTGTAGCTTATGAAATTGACGGAAAAATAACCAAAGATTTTGACACGACTTATAATTTATACAACGCAAAGCCTGTATATGAATATCTTCCAAGTTGGAGTGAAGATATAAGAGGTATAACAAATTATAATGATTTACCAGAAAATGCAAAAAAATACGTATCCTTTATTGAAAAAGAAATAGGTGTGAAAATTTCAACAATTTCGACTGGACCTAAACGTCATGAAATAATAACGGACGTTTTATCCTTTACAAGTAATGTAAAGAAGTAATATTTAATTTTTTTCTAGACATTTGCTTTTTATTGTGATAGAGTAACTAAAGAATATAGAGATACCATGAAGGAAACTAGTAAGTTAGTTAATGTTTTATAGAGAGTGTCTGGTTGGTGAAAAGACATATGCATCCTAAGTTGAATACATTCCAGAGTATCTGCCTGAACAAAGTAGGGTTAGACGGTTACGTCCGATATAGCGTTATATGTTATTGCATATTAAGAAGTGTTTTACACTTAAACCAGAGGTGGTACCACGATAATTCGTCCTCTGTCCCAATTGGGACAGAGGACTTTTTTTATTTATAACTAATTTTTTTTACAAAGGGAGGTTCTTATGAAAGAAAAAAAAGGTGTGTTTAGTAGTAAGTGGGGATTTATTTTAGCATCTGCTGGCTCAGCCGTAGGTATGGCAAATGTTTGGGGTTTTCCATATCGTTTAGGTAGCAATGGTGGTGGAGCCTTTTTACTTATTTATTTATTTTTTATTGCCATATTTAGCTACGTTGGACTACCTGCAGAATTTGCGATAGGTAGACGTGCTAAAACAGGCACTTTAGGCTCTTATGAAAATGCTTGGGCAACTAGAGGAGAAAGTACAAAAAAAATAGGAAAAGCTATTGGTTGGTTGCCTCTTGCAGGATCTATGTGTATTGCAATTGGTTACGCTGTTATTATCGCTTATATATTGAAAGCTTTAGTAAATTCTTTAACAGGTAACTTAATGCTAGTTGACTCTGGCACTTGGTTTTCATCATTTTCCGAAACTACCTATTCTGTTATACCCTACCATATTGCTGTAGTTGTATTAACTTTAGTTACACTAACATTCGGAGTAAAAAGTATCGAAAAAACCAATTCTATAATGATGCCTATTTTCTTTGTTATTTTTGTTATTTTAGCTATACGTGTTGCCATACTGCCAAATTCTTTGGAAGGCTATAAATTTATGCTTACACCAGATTGGAAATATCTATTAGATCCTATGGTTTGGGTTTGGGCAATGGGACAAGCATTGTTTTCTTTATCTATAACAGGAAGTGGTATGATTGTGTATGGCTCTTATTTAGATGAAAAAGAAGACGTAATATCCGTATCTAGAAATACAGCAATATTTGATACAATATCTGCTCTTATTGCCGCTCTTGTAATAATACCAGCGTGTTTTTCCTACCAAGTTGATGTAGGTGCGGGACCTAGTTTATTATTTGTAACTTTACCAACTATTTTAAAAGATATACCATTTGGCCAACTCTTTTCTATTATACTTTATATTGCCATGATATTTGCCGGGATTAGTTCATTACAAAATATGTTTGAGGCAGTTGCAGAGTCCCTATTATACAAATTCCCAAAATTAAACAGGAAAACTGTACTATTTTTGCTTTGCCTAATTTGCCTTGGTATTGGTATAAATATGGAAGCGATATTTCAATGGGGTCCATGGATGGATTTAGTTTCTATCTACATAATACCAATAGGAGCAACTTTAGGAGCATTTACTTGGTTTTGGGTAATGAAAAAAGATGAACTTATACCTGAAATAAATAAAGGTAGCCATAAAAAACAAAGTAACACTTGGTATTTTATTGGAAGATACATATATGTTCCTTTTTCTATTATATTATTATTAGTTGCATTAATTAAACAAGTCTCATTTTAGAGTACTTTGACATACTAAAAAAGCAATCCCAATTTATAAATCTGGATTGCTTTTTTAATATTTATTTTTCCGTAACACCCGTTAAATAGATACTATCATTTTCATTTATCTTCTCTACGCTGGCAGTCACATCATCTGGCGAACTAGTCACATCAACAAGCACAATATTATTAGTACTATCATAAATAAATTTAGCTCCTGAAGATTGAGCTACATATTTTTTTTGCTTTATATATTCTTTACTATTAAGCTCCGTTACTATTTTATCGAAGGTATCAATGGATGTTGACTCACTAATAGATTCTGGTTCTTGCGCATTATATAAATCAATTGCACTTTGTAATATTTTTGCTGATTCTATATCACTTTGTAACTTTGTTTTAACAGTTGCATTTGTAAAATTTGGAATTACTACTGCACCTATTATACTAATTAAAGTAATTACAATAATTACCTCTAACAATGTAAATCCTTTTCTAACCATAGACCCTCCCAATTAATTAACTAACTAAGCTAACATTTTAAATAAGATTTCTATAAAAAAATAATAATTTGAATAATACCTATTCCGCCTAAAGCTCTCCTTAAGAGCCGTTTTAAGTTATTTGATCTGTACTACTTGTTAGCTGAAGTGTACGTCTAAAATAAAAGAAAAAACAAGCAAAAACAATATAGGTAAACACACATCAAAAGCAATCAAAACAAAGCCTAATAAATAGCCTAAATGCATCCCTGTACACCGTGCACATACTGGAAACTGTTTATTCTTATAAAAAAACTACGCTCTGCATTTTGATGGCATGTAGGTGCACAGAACCTCATTAATTTAAACCACATTTAACTAACTTTTATATTTTATGAGTAGCCACAATCATTACAATGCAAATATAGCTCAGCCCCCTTCGGTTCTCCTAAACCTATTAAGCCACATAGTAGCCCTAAAGGTCCTAGACAAATATATCCTAATATTCCACCACAAAAACCGTAGCCTTTTGTACCGCCACTTCGTTCTACAGTATTAACATTTCTATATAGTTGGGACATGTATGCATAAATACCTCTTATTATACTAAAAAAAGAAAGAGCTATCTTCTCTTTCTCTTTTTTGCTTCTGGAAAAACTAGCTCCCTCGCCTTTTCTTCTTTAGTAACATCTAATTCTAGTGTTGGCTCTTTATCCAAGAGAATAACTTCATCATCAATTTTTATTTTAATAATTTGCTGATTTGATGGTGCTTCAAACATAACTTTCATCATCACGTTTTCTATTATAGCACGCAAACCACGAGCACCTGTTTCTTCTGCTATTGCCTTTTTAGCAATCTCTGATAGAGCTTTGTCTGTAAATTCTAACTCAACATCATCTAGTTTAAGCAACTGTTGATACTGCTTTATAATTGCATTTTTAGGTTTCGATAAAATAGATATTAAATTCTCCTCATCAAGCTTATCCAATGTAACTATTACAGGCAATCTACCTATTAATTCAGGTATAATTCCGAATTTTTGTAAATCTTTACTTGTTATATTTTTCATTAAAGATTTTTTATCTTCTACCGTTTCATCTTCATTGTTAAAGCCAATTACTTTTTTATTTAAACGTTTTTCTATCTCTTTTTCTATACCTTCAAATGAACCACCACAAATAAATAGAATGTTTTGTGTGTCAATAGGAATATTATTCTGTTGAGGATGTTTTCTTCCTCCTTGCGGTGGTACATTAGAAACCGTTCCCTCTAATATTTTTAAAATAGCTTGTTGTACACCTTCTCCACTTACATCTCTTGTTATAGATGTACTTTCTGACTTCCTTGCAATTTTATCTATTTCATCTATATATATAATACCACGCTCTGCTTTTTCTACATCGAAATCGCTAGCTTGCATAAGTCTTAATAATATATTCTCTACATCATCGCCTACATATCCCGCTTCTGTTAATGTAGTAGCATCAGCTATGGCAAAAGGTACATTTAATATTTTTGCTAAAGTCTGTGCCAATATAGTCTTCCCCGAACCTGTAGGTCCAACTAATAACACATTACTTTTCTGCAACTCTATATCACTGCTATCATTTAGAGCTGAAACTCTTTTATAATGATTATAAACCGCCACAGATAGTGCTACTTTAGCTTTATCTTGACCAACTATATATTCATCTAATTTTTCTTTTATTTCCATCGGTGTATGCAATTTAATGCCATCACTATTTAAACCTTTTAAAAATTTATCTTTTTCTTCATTCTTCAATATTTCTACACAAGTATCAACACAGTTATTGCAAATATATACACTATGGCTAGAAATTAGCCTGTTTACTTCGCTTTTAGATTTACCACAAAAAGAACATACTTCATTACTCACCTATATCAGCTCCTTACTTTGTAACTCTCTCTACAACTTTATCGATTAGCCCATATTCCATAGCCTCTTTAGCAGTCATAAAATTATCTCTTTCTGTATCTTTAGCTATAATCTCAACCGGTTGACCAGTATGAGTAGACAATATTCTATTTATATCTTCCTTAGATTTTAATATTCTTTTAGCTGCTATTTCAATTTCAGTTGCTTGACCTCTTGCACCACCTAGTGGCTGATGAATCATTACTTCAGAATTAGGTAATGCAAAACGTTTACCTTTTGTTCCACCAGCTAATAAAACTGCACCCATACTGGCAGCCATACCAACGCATATTGTAGATACATCTGGTTTTATATATTGCATTGTGTCATATATAGCAAGACCTGCAGTTATGGAACCACCAGGGCTATTTATATAAATATTTATATCTTTTTCAGGGTCATCTGCTTCCAAAAATAATAATTGAGCTACAACTATACTAGCAGTTTGATCATTTACCTCATCACCAAAAAAAATAATTCTGTCCTTTAAAAGTCTAGAATAAATGTCATATGAGCGTTCCCCTCGACTAGATTGTTCTATTACATATGGTATTAAAGCCATATAAACCTCCTAAATTATTTACATCAAATTTTACTAACAAAAGGGAGCCTAAGACTCCCCTTTCGCTTTTGATTAAACTTCTTTTGCTGAAGATACTACTTTTTCTAAAGCTTTTTGAGTCTTTAAGTCTTCTTTTAAGCTTTCTTTATCTTCTTCTCTTATTATATTTTTAAATTTATCTAATTCCATTTTGTATTGAGCTGCAATTCGTTCAATTTCTTTATCTAAATCAGCTTCTGTTACTTCTACATCCAAGTCTTTAGAAATAGCCTCTAATACTAAACGTCCTCTAACTTGCTCCTCTGCGTCCTTAGCATATACACCTTTTAAAGATTCAATGCTTTGACCCATATAATTCAAGTAATCAGCTAATTTAATTCCTTGTTGTTCAATTTGTCCAGCAAAATCATTAACCATTTGGTCAACTCTACCTTCAATCATTACTTTTGGTAAATCAATTTCCGTTTGAGCAACTAAAGCCTTAATAACTCTATTTTCTCTTTCTCTTTCAGCATTTTCAGAAACCATTTTATCTAACTCTGTTTTAACACTTTCCTTGTATTCAGCAAATGTATCAAATTCAGAAACTTCACTTGCAAACTCATCATCTAAGTCAGGTAATTCTTTAGACTTGATTTCATTAATCTTAACTTTAAACAAAGCTGGCTTGCCTTTTAAGTTTTCATTACCATAACTCTCAGGGAAAGTTACATTAACCTCTAACTCTTCACCAACATTTTTGCCAATTAATTGTTCTTCAAATGTATCAACAAAAGTCTTGCTACCAATATTTAGTTCATAGTTTTCAGCTTTACCACCGTCAAATGCAACACCATCGCAAAAACCTTCGAAATTTATATTAGTAATATCTCCGTCAACAATAGCTCTATCAGTTATTTCCACTATACGAGCATTTTTTTCTCTCTCGCCATTTATTTTATTATCAACATCTTCATCGCTTGCTTCTGTTTTAACTTTTTCAATTTCCACACCCATATAGTCAGAAACTTTAACTTCTGGTTTAACTGTAACCGTAGCATATAGAGTTATATCTTCATTTTCTTTAATAGTTTTTACATCTATTTCAGGTCTAGAAACTACATCTAATTTATTTTCTTCTATTGCTGCAGGATAAAGTTCTTGAAGTAATAAATTTACAGCATCCTCATGAAATATTTCTTTGCCATAAAAATTTTCAATCATTACTCTAGGAGCACGTCCTCTTCTGAAACCTTGTAAATTAAATTTACCTTTTTCACGTTGGTAAGCTTGATTTACACACTCCATAAATTTATTATAATCTGCAACCATAGTTATTTTCACTTGGTTACCTTCTAAAAGTTCTACACTCATTAATTAATCCTCCTTAAAATTTAATACCAGAATGAGTTTTTCACCTGACAATCAATTAAGTATAACATGTAGAAATTTAAAAATCTATACAAAATATTTTTTATTTCATATTGTATTGTACAAAGCCACAATAGTCCAAAACCAATTGGCAAAACATTGCATTTGCCCAAGAAAACCATTCTCTTGTATACTCATTTGGGTTATCCACGCTAAAACCTTCATGCATTAACTTTTTACCACCATCTGTATTTTGCATAACCTCTAATGTTTCTTTTTTATAATTTACATCATTACTTGTTAGTCCCTCCATGGCCAGTGCTATATGCCAAATATAATTAAAAGGTGTATGAGGGCTACCTATTCCTTTAGCAACAACGCCTTTGTAAAAATAAGGGTTTACCTCGCTTAAAATCATTTGTCTTGTATTTTGATAGACTTGGTCTTCTGCTGATGCATACCCTAAATATGGAATAGATAGCAAACTAGGAACATTTGCGTCATCCATTAAATTATACATACCAAATCCATCTACCTCATAAGCATATACTTTTCCAAATTTGTAATGATTAACTGTACCGTATTTTTCAATAGCACTTCTAATTTCTGCTGCTAACTCGATGGATATTTTATATAAAGTTTCATCTTTATATATTTCCTTTGAAATTTCTGCTAAGTATTCTAAAACCACAACAGCAAACATATTTGATGGTATTAAATATCCATATTGGCAAGCATCATCACTAGGTCTAAACCCTGACCAAGTTAAACCTATATTAGATTTAACCAAAGCACCTTTACCACCCCTGGATAATGTATCCGTAAAGTAACAATTGCGCCTAACAAAACTATATTCCGATTTATTCTCGTGATCCTGCTCTCGCTTCCAAAGGTCAACTATTTTATAAGCACCCTCCAAAAACTTTTTATCAAATTGATTTACTCTACCTGTATTCTTCCACAATAAATATGCCATTTGCAAAGGAAAGCATAATGAGTCAATCTCATACTTTCTTTCCCAAACCCAAGTACATGAATCAGTCTCATCCTTTTCCCAACAATTACCATTATCCGCTTCATTAAATGCATTAGCATAGGGGTCTATTAATATATACATCATTTGCCTCTTTATTAACCCCTCTATTATATCTGCAATTTTCTCATCCTCTTTCGCTAAAATTAAATAGGGTCTTAATTGACAAGCCGAATCCCTTAACCACATTGCTGGTATATCTCCCGTAATAACATAAGTAGAACCATCTTCCATAAGTTTAACTGTTGTATCCAAAGTATTTGTGTAGCAATTTTTAAACATTTCAATTAGTTTATCATTACCCTTTAATTTTTTATTAACTTCCTCTATTAAATTTATCATTGATTTAGGCAATATTTTTTCCATTTTAATCTCCTATTTACTTCCAAAACTCTAGGGTATATGGGTCCTTTGTATCTTCCCATTGTTCTTTCTCTTTATCCATTAATTGTAATAATTCTTTTTTTATATTATCGTATTCATTTTCGTTGAATAAATTATTTAATTCATTGCAATCCGTTGCTATATTGAAAAGTTGATTATATTCTTCTGCTTTTTTATAAAGTATAAGTTTATAACCCTTATATTTTATGCTTCTAATTAACCCAGTATAAGCAAAATATAAATATTCCCTTACAGAATTTTGGCTATTATTTATTAAAGGAACAAGACTTAAACCCTCTACAGATTCAGGGATTTCTACATCCAGCAATTGGCAAATTGTAGGATATACATCCATTAAATATACATAGCTATCAATCTTCTTATTTTTAGGCATATTCGCACCAGCCATAATTAACGGTACTCTTAAACTCGCTTCATAGTGACTTTGCTTGCCTAAATATCCATGTTGACCTACATTTAAACCATTATCACCAGCAAAAATTATTAATGTATCTTCCAGAATACCTTTAGCCTCTAGTTCATCTAAAATTTTACCAATATTAAAATCTAAATGAGTAATCATTGCATAATAATCAGCAATATGTTGTTTTATATCCTCCTCATCTCGTGGATATATACCGATTTTTTCATCACGTATATCTTCAATACCTATTAAAAAAGCATAGTCCTTTTTAAAATTTTTCGGTAAACTTATATTATCTTTATCGTACATATTCTGAAATTCTTCCGGCATACTTCTAGGGTCATGAGGTGCTAAGTAAGAAACATACATAAAAAATGGTTTGTCCTTAGGTATAGTTCTTAGCTTTTCAAGTGCCTTACTTGTAAACAATTCCGTTGAATGAACACCTGCTGGTATTTCATCACAATTTATATTTGTTATTGTTTTACTCATTCCAGAATTACGAATATGCTTTTTAAAATTGTCGTATTTACCTGTATGGTCATAATGACTTATAGGTACATTCCAATGATCCCACATACCACCGAAAAAAATATCATCACCATCATTAAAACTTCTAGCAAATGATTCATGACCGTTATGCCATTTTCCTATTCCACAACTATTATAACCATTTTTTTGTAATACTTCTCCCAAAGTTATATGTTCTTTTGGTATAACTGCTCCACAGTCTTTTAAATGAAATAGTGTTCGCCCGCTATGTATCATAGCTCTACTAGGCATACAAATAGCCCCGCTTGTACCTGATGGTATATGAGCTTGTGTAAATGTTGTTCCCATGCTTACTAACCTATCTAAATTCGGCGTATATATTTCATTATTACCTAAACTACCAATGGTATCAAATCTTTGGTCATCTGTTAAAAAAAATAATACATTTTTCTTCATTTTAAACCTCGTCTACAATAATATTTCGCCTTTTTCAATCTAAACTTGTGGGCTACTTAATGTTTTTTACCGATAAGAATTAACCCCCTACTGGACGGATATGTCTATTGCTTCAAAATCTTTTCAAGCTCTGCTATATCATCCTCTACTGTAGCCCAAGAAGTTACAAACCTTACTAAACTTCTTTTTTCATCTACGACTTCTAAATTAGAGAATCTTATATTTTTTTCTAACTCACTAATATAATCATTATCCATTATTACAAAGGTCTGATTTGTATCGCTTTCTAAATATATTTCAAACTTATTTTTTTTAAGCACACTTCGTAATTTGTTGGCCATATCATTTGCGTGTTCTGCCAACCTTATGTATAAATCATCAATAAATAATTCATAAAATTGGATACTCATTAACCTACCCTTTGCCAACATAGCACCTCTTTGCTTTATAGCGTTTTTATAATTCTTTTTCAGTTGATCATTTACTATAACTAGTGCCTCACCAAGCATAGCCCCATTTTTTGTACCACCTAAATAAAACATATCACATAGATTACATAACTCCGAATATTCAATATCATTTTTTTTCGCACTTAAAGCTGTTGCCATTCTTGCTCCATCAATAAATAAATACATATCACTTTCTTTACAAAATTTATATATTTCCTCTAATTCTTTTTTTGTATAATACGTACCATATTCCGTTGCATTTGTTAAGCATATTAATTTTGGAACAGCCATATATTCAGCATTAATTGTTGTTTTATAAAACTCTTTAGTTTTTGCTAAATTTAGCTTTCCATTTATATGTGGTATTCCATGAATTTTATGACCAGTCAATTCTATAGCTCCTGTTTCGTGACCATTTATATGGGATATATCTGTTGCTATAACACTTTCAAAAGGGTATAATCCACTAGATATTGCCACTATATTCGCCTGAGTTCCTCCACTTATAAAATGAACATCAATTTCATTATTCTCTAATTTTTTTCTTATTAAATTTTCAGTTTTTTCACTATAACTATCAAAACCATAGGGTTCATCAAATTCCTTATTTACATCAATTATTTTTTTTAAAATTTTTTCATGTGCTAGCTCTGTATAATCATTTTTAAAATTTAACATTTTTTCCTCCCGAATTATATAAAAATATTCCAAAAAAGACTATAAAGCAATATTATAATACTTTATAGTCTTTTTAAAAATTATTTATTTTTTAATGCCGTCCTTAAACATACAGCCAATCCACCTGGAATTGTTACTATTGCAATTACTAACATTACTATCGCTGATGTACTCATTTTTATTCCTCCTCTGCCGTCCACGGCTTTTTATAAAAAATAACCGCCGCTCCTATCATCAAAGTAATTGTACCAAAGCCAAATACTATATTACCCCAAAATTCCATACCATCTAGTTTAGTTAAATCACCTATAGCTGTTATAAAGTTTAAAAGCACTGTTATACCTAGCAATACCGGCGTAAAAACTTTTAGCAACACATCCCACCATACGCCAATTTTAAAGTCGGAACAGCGGTTCGCCTCAACTCTTAAATTTTCAGTTTTATAAATATAACTAATAGCAATAACTTCAACTAAACCCAAAGTTGCAATAATAAAGTTTGCTACATATTGATCAACTATATCTAGGATAATATTAAACCCTGCATAAGTCGAGAACAATGCACTACCTGCAAAACCTATTACAGAAACTATTTTTGTTAGTTTTCTTCTATCAATTTTAAACTTATCAAGAGCTGCTGTATTAAAAGACTCCACCATTGATATACTTGAAGAAATACCTGCAACAAATAAGCATAGGAAGAATAAAAATCCTAGCATACCTTGTAAGAACACACTACTTGTTGTAGTAGAAATAGCAATAGGAAAAGCAATAAATGCGACCCCAGCGCCAGTACCAAAGGATTCAAAATCTGCTCCCGTTGCACTCACTAAATATCCTAATGTTGAAAATACTGTAATACCTGCTATAATGTCAAAACTAGCATTAGATAAAACTGTTATTAATGAATTATTTACAATGTCATCATTTTCATTTAAGTAGGATCCATAAGCTATCATAACACCAACTGCAAGGGTTGTAGAAAAGAAAACCTGAGAATAGGCTGAAATCCAAACCCTCGGATCTGCAATTTTAGAAAAATCCGGCTCAAATAAAGCATTAAGTCCTACAACAGCTCCATCTAAGGTAACAGATCTAAACATAAATACGATTATTAATACCATAAGTATTGGTGTAAAAACTTTAGATATTTTTTCTATACCACCTGATATACCCTTACTTACAATAGTACCATTGAATAACCATACAATTACAACTGATACTAGCATATAAACACTTATACCACTTTTAAAATCAAAAGCACTTTCTGCACTTCCTGTTACCATACCCATAAATGGACCTGGATTTGTCATGTCTAAAAAAGACGTAAATCCAAAGGCATAACTAATACAACCAACCATAAACACCAATGAAATAGATATAATTGCACTATAAAACATGATTACCACAAGGGGTACCATTACTTGAATCCAACCAACTAATTCTAACTTTTTGTTTAATTTCGAAAAGGCCTTTGTTGATCCTCCACGAACAATCCTTCCATATGTATATTCCATAATCATAAGCGGAATAGCACAAGTAATTAAAGCAACAAAATATGGTAGAAAAAACGCTCCTCCACCATTTTTGTAGGCTTGAAACGGAAATCTCCATAAATTCCCTAAGCCAATAGCCGCACCTATAGCAGCTAATAAAAAACCTGACCTGCTGTTCCATGTATCTCTCATAAATTCCCCCTTAATGCAAAAACTCCAGTATAAATCTATTTTTAATATTTATACTGGAGCTAGCTATTTTTAGTTTTAAATATGCTAAAAAATTTGATGTAGTTTAATCTTCAATTGGTACTAAGTGTGCCTGGAAATGTCTTAAAATAGGAGGCTCCCATGTAATTTTATATCCTTTTTTAATTGTATGTGCACGCTTTTTAATTTCAATTAAAGCATCTACAATTACATCTAGATGCGCTTGTGTATAAACACGTCTTGGAATTGCAAGTCTTGTAAACTCAAAGTCTGCTTGCAACTGTTCTTTTGTATCTGGGTCATTACCTAACATATAAGAACCAATATCACAACATCTTATGCCAGCTTCTTTGTATAACTCAATAACCAAAGCTTGTGCTGGAAATTCATAATAGGGTATATCTGGTAACATATCCTTAGCATCTATAAACACACCATGTCCACCAACAGGAGATTGATATTTAATTCCCGCTTCGTCAAGCCTGCCTGCAATATATTCCATTTGTCCTATTCTATATTCTAGGTATTCTTCTTCAATACCCTCGTAAAGACCTATAGCTAATGCCTCTAAATCACGTCCAGCTAAACCACCATAAGTAAAAAAACCCTCATAGCTTATACAGCTTGCTTTTATTTTTAAAATCAATGGTGATGAGCTATCCTTAACACCTATTAAACCACCCATATTTACAATTGTATCTTTTTTAGCTGACATTGTAAAAGTATCGGCATAACTAAACATTTCTCTAATTATTTCTTTTATACTTTTATCTTGATATCCTTCTTCATCTCTTTTAATAAAATATGCATTCTCGGCATATCTAGCAGCGTCTATATTGTAATGGATATTATATTTTTTACATATTTCGCCAACTTCTCTAATATTTGCCATAGAAACAGGCTGACCACCAGCAGAGTTGTTTGTAATAGTTATAACTATTATACCTACTTTTTCTGGTCCATATTCCAAAATAAGCTCTTCTAGCTTTTTAGTATCCATATTACCTTTAAACTTTTCACGTACTGAAGGTTTTTTAGCTATCTCAACAACACAGTCTATTGCACGTGCTCCAGCTATTTCAACATGCGCTCTTGTTGTATCAAAGAACATATTTGAAATACCCACTTTACCTTCACATAGTAAAATTGGAAATAAAACCTTTTCAGCTGCACGACCTTGATGAACTGGTTGAATAAAATCATATCCGTAAATATCTTTACCTGCATCCATCAATTTAAAATAGGAAGAAGCTCCTGCATAAGCTTCATCACCGTTCATTATACCTGCCCACTGGTTAATACTCATTGCATTTGTTCCAGAATCTGTTAATAAATCGATATAACAATCCTCGGACTTTAAATAAAAGACATTATAGTTTGCTTCTTTTATCCTTTTTTCTCTTTCTTCTCTTGTAAGAATTTTAATTGGTTCTACCGACTTAATTCTAAATGGTTCTGCTACATATTTCACTGACATTTGTTTCCTCCTAAAGTTAAAATGGTATGTTAATATTAGACGAAAATATAGGAAGATGCTTCTGGTTTTAGTTATCTATTTAAGCTTCGCAATAATTTAACATCACTTGCCTAGTTAATTACTACATTATCAGTATATAACATATATATTTCGGGTCAATAGTAAAATTAAATAATATAAACGTTTATTTTTATACAAATTAACTTTTTAAAAATCAAATTGTGCATTTTGTATTTATCTTATATACACAGAAAAAATATTTAATATAAAATGAAGGCTGCAAGAAATCAGTTTCGAAATTTCTCACAGCCTTTATTTTATATTAATTTCATATTATATTTATTTTTAATTCTTTTATTCCTACGCCTTAACAATAAAACTACTAATGCAATTACTATTGCTGTTGTCGGTATCATTTTCCAAGATAATACATAATTTTTAATTAAATCAAAGTAATAACTTAAATCTGTCCCTATGTTTCTTTTAACCACATCTCTAGTAGATATTACAGAATCTGTAAATATTACTTTGTCATCAATATAATAGTTTATTTCTCCCAATTTTTGTCCATTTTTAATAGGTGTTTTTAATTGTTTTTCATCTAGTTCGGATAAATTTTTAGATATAACCTCTTCATCTATTTCAACTTTTTTAAGAATTTTTTCTATTTCAGTTTCGTTTAAATATAAACTCTTACTACCTTTTGTCACTACTTCCAAAATTTCATCTTCTCCCAAAGGAGGATTGTCAATTAGACTTTCTGATACTATTACTCCATCTTTTTGTATTTCATAAAAACCATAATTATCAAAACCAAAGTCAAATAAATTTTTACTATCGATCCATCTATCTGGATCAGGGGAATTTAATACCACCGCAAGTAAATTTTCATCATCTTTTGTTGCTGAAGCAGCAAGACAAGAGCCTGCCAAACTAGTATAACCTGTTTTTATACCAGTTGCATATGGATAATAATAATCTGCGCTAAGAAGAAGCTTATTGTGAGTTTGCCAATTATACTCTTGTGTATGCATTTCATCTGTAGCAAAACTACCTGCACCATTACCAATATATTCCGTTTCTGATACAACTTCACGAATAATGTTATTTTTCATAGCTTCACGAACTATTAACATCATATCTGAAGCTGTAGTATAATGTTCGTCATCATGATGTCCATGAGGCGTCACAAAATTGCTATTTTTAGCACCTAACTCTTTAGCCTTTTCATTCATAATTGTTGCAAATATTTTCTCTGCGTCTTCATAACTTATACTTTCGTTTCCTGTTTCTTTTTTGGCAACATATAAAGCCACTACATTTGCCGTTTCATTTCCTGACGGTAATACCAACCCTCTAAAAATATTCATACCTGTTAATACTTCCCCAGAAACATGACCTGCCTTTGATGAATCCCAAGGGATATAGTTAATTTCATTTCCTACAACAACTAGCTCGTCCGGCTGAATATATTCTGTAGCTATAAGTAAAGTAAGTACTTTTGTTAAACTGGCTGGATACATTCTTTTATCTGGATTCTTTGAGTATAAAACCTTACCTGTGTCTTGATTAATTAATACCGCCGACTCGGCAACAATTTCTGGTACAACTATGCCATTCTCATATACATCCATATTTTCTATAACTTCTGTATTTTCGTCAGTTGCATTTATTTCATTATCAGCAAACACAAATGTATTAAATGATAATATTAAAATTATAAATATTAGTTTTTTAATTTTCATATTTAAATCTCCATTGCCATTTTTTTGTCTTTCTCCAATTGAACTTTGAGTTCATTTAAATTATTAAACTTTATTTCTGGTCTTAAAAATTTTTCTAAATAGACGGTTACTTCCTGTCCATATAAATCACCTAAATAACCTACTATATGGGTTTCAAAAATAATAAATTCACTTTTTACTGTTGGGTTATATCCCACATTACTTATTGATATATACTTTTTATTATCAATGAAAACATAGCTTTTATACACACCATTTTTAGGTAAAAGCTTATTTTTGTTTGGCAAAATATTTATAGTTGGTGTATTTATAGTACGTCCCAACTCCTTGCCATGAATAACTATACCCGTAATAAAATAAGGTTTAGCTAAATAAATATTAATATCTTCTATGTTGCTATTCTTCAACATCGTTCTTAAATTTCTACTACTTAATTTTTCATCATTAAACTTTAGTAAGTCGACAGATATAAACTTTTTATTATACTCACTACAAAATTTTTCTATTGTTTCAGTTGTTCCCTCTCCACCATTACCAAACTTAAAATCTTTTCCACATATTATAATATCTGAATTAATGTTTTTTAATAAAACTTGATTTAAAAAATCAATAGCATTAGTGTTTCTGGTTTCCTCGTCATAGGGAAAGTCCACAGCAAAATCGATTTCAAGTTGTTCCAAAAGTATTTGTCTTTCTCTATAGGATAGAATTGTTTTAAAATCATCTCCTTGTAACAAAAAATTCGGATTCGGATTAAAGGAGAGAATTACGATTTTTTTATTTTCGAAAGTTCTCGCTATATCAATTATTTTTTTATGCCCTAAATGAATTCCGTCAAAAGCACCGATACAAACAACAGCTTTCTCATTTATAGTAAAATTTTTATTATATATATATTTCATTATACCAATAACCCCAGTTCTTACTTTTTAAAAAGAAAATAGTCAGGCTTAAAAAATTCTTCATTTAAAGTATATATACCAACAAGAACCTGACTCTCATCGTACAAAAAGTATTTTTCTTCCGGATTTATATCTTTTTCTACAATAAAATACTTATTTATCTTATTTCCATTATAAAGATATTTATTTCCTTCTTTTTTTACACTTAATTTTTTATATGTAAATATTCTATCTACACTTAATATATTTGTAAAATTCCTGTCTTCTATTTCTTTTTCAAACTCCTTAATACTTATTGCATTTTCTAAATTAAAGCCACTTGTTTCCACTCTTTTCAGATCACCCATTGTGGCACACGTCCCTATACCTTCACCTATATCCCTACACAATGCTCTGATATATGTACCTTTTGAGCACTTTACAAGAAAAGTGAACTTATTTTTATCTATATTTTGTATCTCGCTTATTTTCATGATATTAACTTTCCTTGGTAAAATTTCTATATTTTCACCTTTGCGAGCATACTCATACATTTTTCTACCATTTATTTTTATAGCTGAATACTTAGGCGGAACTTGGTCATATATACCTACAAAATTTTCTATAGCATTTTTCAAAAGATTTATTGGAGGTACATCCATTTTTCTAACAACTGCACCTGTAATGTCATCTGTATTTGTTTGTATACCAAATATAATTTCACAAAAATACTCTTTCTCTCTATTTAATATAGCATCGCTTAGTTTAGTAGCCGTGCCAATGCAAATAGGCAATACACCTGTTGCATTCGGGTCCAGCGTTCCAGTATGACCAACTTTTTCTTTTATACCATTATGCCTTAAAATAGACTTTACTTTTCCAACTACATCATTGGAAGTCCAATCTTTTTCCTTGTTTATATTTACAAATCCATTCATCTAAATCATCTCATTTATTTTATTTAAAAGCATGTTTAAAGCAACAAGTCCATCTTCTTCAATAACGCAGCCCGAGGCAAGTAAATGCCCACCACCATTAAAACATTTTGCTACTTGATTAACATTTGGTCCTTTGGATCTAATACTACATTTCGTTAGCTTTTCCTTAGCCTCATATAAAAATAGACTAATATCCACTTCTTTTATATTTAAAAATGTATTAGCAACTCCATCAAAATCGTCCTTTGTTGAGTTTGTTCGCTCAAAATCATCTAAAGTTATTAAAACATATGCAATTTTCTTTTCTGGATCTATTTTACATTTAGCTAAAACAACTTGCAGCATATTAAACTGTTTTAAAGACATGTTCCCACACATTTGGTGATAAAATAAAGTATGATCAAAATCGTATTGATGTATTTTTGCAGCTATTTCATGTGTTCTACTTGATGTTTTATCGAATTTAAAGCCACCCGTGTCGAATACAATACCACTATATATTAATTTAGCAATGTCTATATTTTCCTTTTCCATTTCATCTATAATAAGATAAGTTAGCTCACTTGTTGATGAACTATTAACATCTACTAAGTTAATATCCCCAAACATGGCATTAGATATATGATGGTCAATATTTATACTTTTTTTAGCTTTTAAAAACAACTTTTGGCTTCGATCTTCCATTCTTTTAATATTACCACAATCTAAAACAATAAATAAATCAACATCCTCTATATTTTGTGTTTCTGTATTTATCTCACTGTTAAAAGGCAACATATTATACTTTTCTGCTGGTTTTTCCATAAGCAAATAAGCTTCTTTTCCTAAATTTTTAACTGCAACATATAGAGCTGTACTTGAGCCTATTGCGTCACCATCTGGACTAGTGTGTGCCGATAGCACAATTTTGTTAGCTTTATTAATTTCCCTAACTATACTTTTCACTATTTCGACCATATTTCCTCCATAAATCCAAAAAAAATACCGTTATAAACGGTAAATTTGTATTACTAATATTCCAAAAAATCAAACTACACTATAAAATAACGTACTACATCACAATTGTGAATAAAAGTCGTATTACCATATTCCCCAACAACTGCACAATAATAATAGCGAAAATAGGCGAAAAATCAAGCATAGAATTACCTATAGGAGATTTGTTTATAATATCCCTTATAGGCCCCATAATAGGCTCTGTAAATGCATAAAGAATATTGCATAATGGGTTATCTCTAGAAATAGGGAACCAAGATATTATGCACCTTGCTAAAATTGCTATGTTAAAAATCCTCACAAATATACTTATTGCTTTTATTACTATTATGATTATTTCATTCATAAAACCCTCAAATCTTTATTAACTTAGGCTTACACTCAAAAAAAGCCAGTGATCATCCAAAAATGAAGGCTTACCTTCACTTCAAATATAGATAACTTACAGATAAATAAGCACCTATCTAAATAAACCAGACTTTTTACTCTTCTCTTGATACTCATCAAAGGCTCCCGTAACAGAAACTGTCGCTGGTGATATCATAACCATATCTTCAGAAAGTTGAGTAATTTTACCACTTAAAGCACAGACCACACCCGTTAAAAAGTCTGTTATACTTTGAGACTCTGCAGAAGTACCAGTATTTATTAAACTAATAACACAAACATCGTTAGCTTTTAAAGCTGTAGCAGCTTTTATAGCTTCCGCCATATTACTAGGCTCTAGTAACATAACACCTTGTTTTTTTGAGCCATCCGTAGACATATGTATCACTTTTCCTTCGCCTTCCTCAACTTCAGATGCTCTTCCTGTATCGCCATTTTCTTCCTTTCCATCTATTATATCACCTTTACCATCAACAAAGTCTTCGCCTATTATAAAAGCACCTAATTTTTTAAAATATCCTGCAGCCATATATTCCTCCCAAACTTAAGTAGTATAAATCTATATATAATCCTTCAATAAAATTATTTCAATTTAATGCGTTCACCAAAAAAGGAACGCCCAATTCTAACTAATGTGGCACCCGACTCAATAGCAACATTATAGTCATTACTCATACCCATAGATAAAACCATTCTGTCCATATTATCACTATTTTTCGCTAACTTGTCAATAGCTAATTTTCGTAAACTTATAAAAATTTCTTTATTTTCTAAAGGATTTTCAACATATGGTGCAATAGTCATAAGGCCACACACTCTTATGTTCGATAATTCTTCAGCTTTTTCTAATAATGATCGTAAATCTTCTGCATTTATACCGAACTTGCTTTCTTCCTCCGCAACATTAACTTCTATTAAAATTTTTTGAATAAAATTTATTTTTTTAGCTTCAGAATTTATTTTTTCCATTAATTTAACACTGTCTACAGAATGTATAAGATCAACTTTACCCACTATAAATTTTACTTTATTAGTTTGTAAATGACCAATAAAATGCCATTTTACATCTCCCATTATTTTTTCATGTTTCTCAAGAAATTCCTGTACTTTATTTTCTCCTAAATTTTTTATCCCTAAATTAACTAATTCTTGTATTCTTTCCACTGAAATAGTTTTTGTTACTCCTACTACTGTAATTTCATTTATATCTCTATTGGATATTTCGCAAGAATTTTTTATGCTATTCATTATATATTCATAATTATCTTTTATCATTTTACTCTCCTTGTATAAAATCTAATCTGCATTTTTACTATTTACAACTTCATCCTCTACGGCATCTGCTGCATTTACAACTATTCTATCTTCATTTTTAATATTTGCATTTGGTATAATATATGTATAATCCGTTTCAGATAGTTCATCATTAATATTAATTTTTCGAAATCTTGCCGTGCCGTCATTAGCTATATATACACCTGAAATAATTTCTGTATCGATAATGGTATGTTCCTTTGGATTTTCTCCTGTAGAAATTAAAGTATCCCCTATTCTTATATCACTTAGTTCTTTTACAATTAGTACGTTTTCATCATCCAAATCTCCCCATACTTCAACAGGAGCTACAGAACCTACAGGATTTTCAGTCTTTTTAATTACAGACTTATCTATTAAAAAATCTTTTGGAATAACTATCATTTCTTTATTTACAATTGCAGTATTAGGAATTTTAATATTATTGTAGTATTCGCTATTCATTGCAATTTCAATATTTCTTTTCTCTAAATAATCAAGCATATTATTTTGCATTTCAAAAATAACATAGGTTAAATCGTCTTTTTCAGTCATAGAAAAAATTCTAGATTTCATTGTTTTCTGACTATTATTATCAACAAAAATGCTTACCCTATCGTCCTTTTTATAAGTAATCATTTTATCCTTTGGAAAATAAGCCCCTATATACCACATATTAGATTTTACAACTCTAAAAAGGTCTTCCTCCTTAGTTACCTCGACCATTAGCTTGTCCTCGAAAGTACTTGTTGCTGGTATGTCTTTAGATTCAATATTTCCCATAGTTTCCAATGTATAAATTGTTTCATTCCCATCTAAACTTAATGAAAAAATGCCACTATTCAACGCCATGATTTTTTCACCCTCATTTATCTCTGAGTCAGGAATATCGTTGGTTAATGCTGTTCTTGTATCACTAAGCAAAATTTGATTTCTTACTTTTATTTCCTCATCAATATACTCTTTCGTGCTATATAAACTTTCGTATTTATCATTATTCATGTTGTTAATTGCTGACTTTATATTATTTTCTATACTAATTATATCTTCTTCAAACCTTAAATATTCTTCTCTATAATTTTGTAGTGAGAATAATACTTCCTTATCCTTATTGACTTCCTCTTGAGCTACCTTATTATTGTCATTAAGTAATGTTGCTAATACATCATTTTTTTTAACTCTGTCTCTATCTAGCTTACTATAGTGTATGTATTCATTAATCATTGGTTCTGTAGATTTATAAACTTCTTCATCTCGTATTATTATTCCATTTACCCAATCACTTTTTGTTATATCAACGGCTTCTAAAGTCATAATATCAATTTTTTCATTTTTTACGTTTGTAAAAATATAAGCAAATACATATATTCCAAGGAATACTATAGAAAAAAAAGTAATAAAAATAAAGCTAAAACTGCTACTTTTAACATAATCATGTTTTCTACTACCTTTATTATTGTAGTTAGAATTAGTTTTTTTAACATTCTTGCCATTATTTTTATGGAGTAGATCTTTATCATTTCCTATCGATGACATTCTTTTTGTATTCGTAAGTCTAGTATCACCTTCCGAAGAAATATTCGTATTAATGTTTCTTCCTCTTTTATTATAGGGTTTATACACTTTTCTTTGATCATCTGACATTTACTCATTCCTTTATATATTAAATTTTTATGTCCATAAAGATATTATATCAGTTTTTACTTTTTTTTCAATAAAAAGCTACAGCCTATTCCATCTAGTAAAAAATTTTAAAAAAACACAAAAAAGGGGCTGTTGAGAAATAGCGTTTTTTGCTAAATCGCTAGGCCTTTTTTATTATCTGATTTTAATGGGCTCTGTCAATTTTATAATATTGAGTTAAGTTTTTTTATCGGCAAAAATTAGACCCCCACCTCAATGATGGCATAGGTGAGGGTCTAATTCTTACCGATAAACTAGTAATGTATGTCTTCCAAAACTTCTATTGTGAATATATTTTTTGTAAATCTGTATAGTCGTCCTTGCTTATTTTACTCCCTTTGTTAGATACATGAAGCATAAATCTCTTTGATATAACTTGTTGTATTTTAGCTTCTCCATTATTTTTATTAAGGTGTGGACTCTGTTGTCCTCGGGTACTTTCACTTCAAACAAGTCTAACGGTATTTTGATTTGACCAAAGCCAAAAAATTCGTTATAATTATCTTGTTTTTTGTCATAGTTGTATTCTATAATATAACGCAAAAAATCTCCAGGATTTTCACTGGAGATTTTTTGCGTTTGTTATTTATGGCATTTCGCAAATGCCACCTACTAAATAATTTTTGCTATAATTGATACAGATGACAATACAATAAATGTACAACTTACAATAAGTAGCATAATATACTCCTCTGCTGCGTTTGCAAACTTAGCTGCAACTTTAGCGCCAATAATAGCGAATATACTCGAAACAAAAACTCCAATAATAAACACAGGTATTACATCTGTATAAGCACCTGTTTCTAAAATTTTATAAACATGTGCCAAACCACCAAAAAGAGCAGTAAATGTCATAATAAGCACCGATGTTCCAACAGCAGTCTTTGTGTCATAAGCCAATACCGAAGTTAAAATTAAAAGAATCATTAATCCTCCACCTGCTCCAACTATACCACAGACCAAACCAATAAGCATACCTAAAAATCCACTAGCTAAAATAGGTCTATTCTCAAATTTAGGCTTAATTTCCGGCAATACAAAGCTTTTATCAAAATATGCCTTTCTTTTTAATTGCGACTTACTAAAGAAATTAATACCTATAAGTAAAGTTGAAATTGCAGAAATAGCTCCTAAAGATGAACCATTAACATATGCCGACAAGTAACTACCTATTATTGAACCTATTACCGCAAACACTGATAGCCATATACCTTTACTCATGTCTATATTTCCATTTTTTTTATAAGTAATAGCTGACACCGCTGACGCACAGACATCCGTAAGTAACGCTATCGTAATAGCAATATAAGCAGGTATTGGTGTAAAAGTTATTAACAGCGGTGTAATAATAGTGGCAGCCGATGCACCGGCAAGACCAGTAACCACACCAGCCCCAAAACCACCTAAAATAATAATTAAAACATTAAAAAACATAATCTTCCTCACATTCTAAATTTTTTTAGCCTTTCTTCTATGTCATCTTTAGTTACGGTATTTAATGACGTAATATCAGCGTTTGATGCCTTAATAAAATAAGCTTTTGCTTCATCGTCATTCCCCTCCGCTTCATAAATCACACCTAAATAAAACAAACTATCTACAAGAGTTTCTTTATATTCCAGCGCCTTTAAAAAACACTCTTTCGCCATACGGCTTTCACCCTTTTTTAAATATATCTGGCCTAAATTATCCCATGCACCATGATTTCTTTCATCATCAGCAATGGCCTCTTTGCTTATTTTCTCTGCCTTTTCTAAATTATCATTTAAATAATACATAAAACCAAGTGTCGTTAATGTAAATGGATTTATATATTCAAACTCTTCTCGTAAAGACTCTAATACATATATGGCAGAATCAATGTCACCTAACATCCAATATGCACTTCCAAGACAAAGTTTTATATTTTTGTAAGTTAATATATCTGGCTTTAAAGTAAGAGCTTCTTCCAAAAGTTCTTTTGAACGAAGCCCATTGCCGCTTCTTAACAAAATATTAACGTAGTAAACATAGACTTTAGGTGACTTGTAACCCTTTTTTATTATATTTTCTAATATAGTTTTAGCCTTTTTCTCATTACCCTGCGCAACATTTAACAAAGCAACATACATCATAATACTATATCTTTTCATTACAATAACTATTACAGTAATAACGCCCAAAAGTGCAATAGTTAATCCAGCTCCAATTATATCCTTAAATATTAAGAAGAACAATACATAGAATATAACCACTGCCCAAATTATCTTTTTATTCATTTTTCCTCCTATTAAATATAATGAGTAAGTCAATAGACCTTTCCGTCAGTGGGGGCTTGTACCCCCACTGACCGGCGAATTCGGTCACATACTCGAGCAATAAAGCAAAGCTTTATGACCAGAGCAGTTTACGTAGTAAACGACCAGATGTATACATTGAGGTGGGGGTCTAATTCTTACCGATTAATATCTTTCAGTTTTATAAATATTACCCATTTTAAATTCTCCAAACAATTCTATTTCTCTAGCTCCAATTATTTCTATATTTTTTAATATATCATTAATATCCGACGAACCGCCTTTAAAATTTGTAACACCTAATTCATCCATAAGTAAATAAGTTAAATCGTCAGTCATTAAATCTAACAAATAATCCACATTGGTATAATTTAAATTGCCATCACTCTTCAAGGTATTAGCATAAATACAACCACTAAAATTCACCTCACTAGAAAATAACAAATTTTTAGCAAATACAAATCCTTTAAACTCATTTTTAGATATGTCACTGGAAAATAGATTTATATCTTTACCCACTATAATCGTTGCAATAGGAGTATTTCCTACATAAAAGTTTGAAATATCAATGGTCCTATCATCGCATATAACAATAGGATTTCCAATAGAAAATTCATTTTGTGGCAAGTTCATATTTAATTCTTCAACATAGTTGTATCCGTCTACATCACTGCTATCCACTATATTAATGCCATTTGTAACAAAATACGGAATTTCCTTATATTGGAAAATCGGTTTAAAGCTATTGGTACTTATAAATTCCAACTTACTTTGATATGATGTACTAATATTTGATGTTAAGTTCTTAACATCAGCAATAGCATAATAATCATTGTGAAAATCCTTGTCAATTACAACTTCTACATCATACGAACTAGTATCTTCTACATTATACTGAATTCTATAATTATTGTCTGTAAATTTGTTCCATGTTACATCTACTAATTGTTTATATACTTTATTTACCTCATTATTATTTAAAATAAATTCACCATCATAATTATTAGTACCCTTTACATAAATAGCATTATTTGTATTAATTGGTTTATTTTTACCTAAATACCTATAAAATCTATTATAATCGACTTCAGATGTAATTAACTCATTGCATCTATCTACCACCACCTCTAAAGCATCTACTGTAAGTGGATACATGGCAATAGAATTTTTATTGGTATAAATTTCATTTTTTGAATTAACTAAATCAAAACTGATTAATATGGCTGTAACAAAAAAAGTGCCTATAACCATAACATAAATATAAGCACTTCCTTTTCTAATCAACACTATCTCTTTCAAAAATATTTGTTATACTCACTTTTGGGTTTGCACGTCCATATTGCAAACTAACTGTATAGTATCTTGGTATTTCTATATTATTTATTACCACTTTTCCACCTGCTAAATTTTTAAACTTAATATTATTACCCATATTGTTTACTAAATTAATTATCACCGTTTCACTATTATTTAGTAATATGAAATAATCTTCGCTTGCTATATTTTCTAAATAAAATATTTTTTTATTTTCAAATAGCTCACTATATCCACTTATTTTAACGTAATTTTTAAATTGTGGTAGATTAATAGTTGCTATATCTTCTACTAATTTATAATTCTCTGGTAGCACCTCTTTGTCTAACTTTTTCACTCTTAATAAATTATTTAAATTTATTATTTCATTTTTTTGCAACATCGCTTCTATACTTTTATCTTGTATTTTGTGTATATCACCATAACTTTGCAAAACAAAAGTTGATATGCTAATTAAAATAACAAATGAAATAATAACCTCTACATAACTTAATCCCCTATTCATACTTTGTCCTTTGAATTACTAAAAGGTTTAACTCTATCAATTAAAATAGTAACAATAAAGATAATTATATTTATAAACACAATAGTTGCCCCACTTGGAATATTAATATAATAAGACATAATTAATCCACCTAAAACAGATATTTCGCTAAATAAAATAGCAAATATAATGGTCTTTTTAAAATTATTAGAAATCTTACTTGCACTTGATACAGGTATAATAACAAGGGCACTGACTAAAAGCATACCTACAACTTTAATTGACACTGTAATAACAAGTGCAATTAGTATATTAAAAGCAATTTTAAAATACCTAGTATTGATATTTGAATATTTACAATATTCCTCATCAATTGCAAAAGCAAGTAATTCCCTATAATATCTTTTACCTAATATTAATATAAGTATAAAAATTATGGTAATTAAATACAATTCAGTATTTGTAGTTGTAAGAATATTACCAAACATAAAAGAAGAAAAATCTTGATTAAACCCGCCTGCCAAACTAGTAAACAATATCATAAATGCCGTACTCAAACTTATTACAACAGGTATAGAAATTTCACTATACTCCTTAAAAGTAGTTCTTATTTTTTCAATTAATGCAGCTCCACCTAAAGAGAATGCAACACCAAAAATTATTGGATTTATAGCTAATATGCCCACTTTACTTAAAAAAAGAGAAAAGCATATTCCAGCTGTAGCTATATGCGAAACACCTTCTACAATTAAGCTTAACCTTTTTACGACTACATATGAACCTAAAATAGGGGCTACAAACCCCAATAATATGCCAACAATATATGCATTTTGTATAAACTTATAATTAAACAACGCTTCAAAAAATTCCATTAGTTCTTCTCATTTTCTTTAAACTCTGCAACAGTTCCATAAAACTTCACATTATTTTCCAACAGACAAATATGCGACGCTAAATCTTCTACTATATGAAAATTATGTGTAATAATTATAATTGAAATACTCTGTTTTCTTAAACTTTTAAGAACAGTTTTTATATCTTTAATACTTTTTTCATCTATAGCAACAAAGGGTTCGTCTAGTACTAAAATCTCTATATCATTTAGAAGCGCTCTAGCTATATACACACGTCTTTTTTGCCCCCCACTTAAAGTATTAATATTTTTATCTGCATAAGCTGTTATATCCAGCATATCTATTATATCCTCAATTTTTTTTTTACTATACTTCTTGTTAACAAAGCTTAACAAAAATTCACGAACAGAAATAGGAAACCCCATTATGTTTACTTCTTGAGGTACATAACCTATTTTTTCCCAATTTGTATATGAATGCACATCAACATTATCAATCCATATAGATTTTTTTGGTGTAGGTATTTCATTTAACATACATTTAATTAATGTTGACTTACCTGCCCCATTATGACCCAATACTACTAATGTATCTCCTTTATTAATACTTAAATTTATATTATTTAATATTAACTGGTTTTTATATGAAAAATTTAAACTTTTAACTAAAATATGCATTTTTTATCCCTTATAAAACTCATAACCTACTATTTAAGATTAATTCTATAGTAAAAAAAACTAATGTCAATACGTACTTCTTTAAGTATAAAAAAAAGCATATTTTAAAATAATGACTAATCATTAAAATAAAATACACGAATATAACAGGGGTAACAGGATTTGAACCCATATTAACGGTTTTGGAGACCGTTGCTCTACCATTGAACTATACCCCTAAAAATATAAAAAAAACTCCCCGAGTAGGATTTGAACCTACGACCCTTCGGTTAACAGCCGAATGCTCTACCGCTGAGCTATCGAGGATTAAAATAAAGCAACCACCTACTCTCCCAGTCAGTTACCCAACAAGTA
>JBKECF010000046.1:0-4102 GCA_047974375.1 Lachnospirales bacterium | reverse complement strand
CGCCCCCTCTACAGCTTAGCACTTTTTGAACATTGCTGAGTAAAATCATCATGGATTAGCTTTTTTATGTATGCGTTCTTGTTAGCTTGGTCAGAAAAATGATTGTACAATTCAACATCTTCAGCCTTTTCCATGTTGAAACGAACCGTAAAAGTCTTCAATTTCTCGTTGTACTTTTTTTGATGTTCAAGGTTGTAGTATGGTTTGCGTTTATCCGCCATGTTTTTCACCTCTCTGCTTTACAAGAAGAACAATGCGTAAAATAATGCATACGCAGTATATAAAGAAACTGACATACTGCAAGGGTCGAAATTCATCAACGCCAAATAATAAATAAAACGTGTAACATAAAATAACTATATCATATATTTGCATAATGGTTTAAATGCTAGTATAATAGAAACAGGGAGGGCTTTCGCCCTTTTCCCTATTTTTCTTTGAAGATGTCTTTGTATAGTTTAATGGCAGTCAGTGTGCCTACCGCTATTGCAACGACATCTTTAATCGTATCTAGCATTTATTTCACCTCCCGTCTATAAATACATTATAAGGCATATGATATCATATGTCAATAGTTTTTTTAAAATTTATTTATTTTTTGCAATAAATGTTAAATATAAAAAAAGAAAATAAAGGAGAATTAAATGGATTATAGCTTAATTGTAACGTTTTGTACTGTTACAGCCATTTTCCTAATGGCAATAATATACCAACAAAATAATAAAAGATTACCTAAAATACTCTTCACCTTGGTTCTAGAAGCCGAAAGCTATCTAGGCTCTGGCACAGGCAAAGCAAAGCTCGCTTTTGTAGTATCTCTATTTTATGAGAGATATCCAAAATTAGGCTTTTTTGTTTCAGAAAAAAAGTTAATTGAATTAATTGAATTAGCTGTTATTGAAATGGCTGATTATATCGAAAGTAATAAGAAAATTAAAGAATTAGTAGAGTTAGCTAATGAATAGGCAGGCAAATAGGTATTGCCATAGGTTTGCCATGAATTTGCCATGAAAAATTAAGGAGAACATACATGAATAAAGAAAATAGAAAAGCAATAGCATACTTCGATAAAAAAGGTGCTGTAGATGGAGTATTACATATAATCGAGCCGACATTTAGGGGTAAATATGACCTTGAAAAGGGAAAAGAGTTCATCCGTGGGGAGTTTGCCGAGTTCGGCGACAACAGAACCATCATAGAAACAGACTACCCACACACACAAGGCTATCCTTCCGATAAAAAAGGAAATCCCATAAAAGTATACACACAAAATGGTATAGTAAACAAATGCCTTTGCAATGGAACAAAATACAGTTTATACCATGATGAAAAATTAAAGGAGTTAGTAGAGCAATTAGGAGCTGTTTACAAATTGTAATGGGACAAAAAAAAAGAGCCTATACAGACTCTTTTTTGCGTATTGTTATAGTCTTGTTATTTTCATCAATGATTTTTTCAACTTCTATAGGTTGATTATTTTCATCAAGGAAACCACAAGCCATAACGTCGGATTTGGATAGATTGACGGTATAGCTACTTATGTAGCCTTTACCGTTTTTCTTTGGTGAAAGTTTCATTATTACCCCTTAAAAAGTATTATTAGATAGAGTATGCATATTGTAATCATAAGTAGCGATTGTACTACAATATGTTTGTTTTTTGTAGTTTTTAGATTGGTGAAATACAGAACGAGATTACCTAAAAACAAAGCTAGTAAATATTTTTCTTGCATAATTTAAATGTTAGACGTATAATTAAATTACAAGGGGGAGTTATCCCCCAGCTGTCTAGGTTTTACCCTAGGAGAGTTTTTATCATTCCAAGTATCGTTAGTACTTGTATAACGACTGATAAAAACTCTTTTATTTTTTCTTTGTCGTCTAACATTGTGCCACCTCCTTTCTATAAATATATTATAGCATAGCGTTACGCACAAGTCAAGAGTTATTAATGATTTTTTTAACTTTTTTTTAAAAAAAGTTATATGGGTAGAACCATAGATGTTATTTGTCTGTGGTTCTTTTTTTGTATGAAAAATAGTAAACATAAGTAAAACGAAAGGAAAAAAATGATAAATAGTAGAGAAATACACAACTTACACCCAACTTTACAAAAGGCTGTAAAAGAGTTAAAAAAAAGAACTAAAAAACATTTAGATAATAACGGCTGGAAGTTAGGCATTACGTGTACCTATAGAGATTACGAATATCAAAATAAGTTGTACGCACAAGGTCGAACAACAGCAGGTAAAAAGGTAACCAATGCAAGAGGTGGCTACTCCATGCATAATTTTCGCCTAGCCTTTGATGTGCACAATAATGTAAAGGGTGATTTATATCCTTTTGGATTTCTAGAATACATAGGTAAAATCTGGACGGAAATGGGCGGCGACTGGGGTGGGAACTGGAATAGTTTCAAAGATAAACCTCATTTCCAATTTACTGCAGGATTAACAACTTCAGCTTTACGCCAAGGTAGAACCTTGGATAAAAATATAAAAATGAAGTGGGAATCCGATGAAACCGTAAAAAAAGAAGCGGATGAAGTGATTGAAGAATTTGAAATAAAAGTTGATGATGAGGTGAAAAATATTACGAGGATTTTAAAAGAAAATACTAACTTCTTACCAGCTAGGGAATTTGGTGAAATGTTAGGGTACAATGTGTCTTATGATAAGGTTAAAAAGATGCCTGTGTTTACTAAGAAATAGTGTTACTAACGTGTTACTAACAGCATGAAAAGTTAGTTAAAGTTTAATATTTCAAAAACGTTGAACATACTGAAAAATAAAGGTTTTTAAATGTTATGTAAAGGTGGTAAATTGAACAAAATTATGTTAAAATATTGGGCTGAGTTTATATTCGGGATAATAATATTGTTGATTGGCAAGCTTTACAGGCTTGCAGTTAAAAGCTTCAAAAAGGATATAGACGAGCAAAAAATAATTAAACATGGCATATTAGCTCTGATGCAGGACAGATTATACCAAAAATGCGATTATCATTTGGACAAAGGGTTTATATCTATTGTAGACAGACAACGGCTTGAAAGTATTTATACTGATTATAAAAAGCTAGGTGGGAATGGTACAGGAAAAGAGATATATGAAAAATGTCAAGATTTGCCCTTGTCAATTTAGAAAGAACTGTTATAATTGAGTAGTGATAATGCTTGATGTGCGGTTACCCACTCTTAGATAGAGAGGGGTGATATTATGAAGAAGAAAACTAAAAAAAGGCTTGCAATAGCAAACCTAATTTTAGGGTTTATAGGAGTAATCCTTAAACTCATTTTCATTATTGTCGCTTTTATTTTAGATATAAAGTAAAAGCGTAACCGTCACCAAGTTAGCCCTTAGTGACGGTTAGTTACAGCTAACCACTATTTTAGGGGCAACCGTATTTCAAACGGGTTATCCACTAGGGAGTAGTTGACGCTACTCCTTTTTATAATTCTATTATAACAAATTGGTAGATTATTGCAATGGTTATAGTTAATTTAGTCTGAATTTTTTGAATATAAAAAAGACTTAGTCCAGTGTTGGTTGCATGCACGAGCAGTTTGCCGAGCAAACGACCAGTGCTTTTTATTCATCAGTGTTACCGCCCTTTTTTAAAATAAGTATTATACCTATAACGCATAATATAATCATAAGTAAGCTAGTGTAGATATTGAATGTAAGTAAACTACAGATAATACCAACACACATTACAATAAAAAAATAGATATTTTTAAAATTATTATTGAACATAAAGTAAAATGGGTGTAGAATTAAATTGTAAGGGTGGTTTCCCACCCTGTTCTTTACCAGTTTATAAGCATGTGTATTATTCTCAGTAGCCAGAAAATAATAGCTAACACATACCCTATGAACTGGTATTTTTTGTTTTTATCACCCATCGGGCACCTCCCTTCTATAAATATAGTATAGTGCATATACCGAGCTATGTCGATAGTTTTTTTAAAATTTATTTATTTTTTACAATAAATGTTAAATATAAAAAAAGAAAATAAAGGAGAATTAAATGGATTATAGCTTAATTGTAACGTTTTGTACTGTTACAGCCATTTTCCTAATGGCAATAATATACCAACAAAATAA
>JBKECF010000021.1:0-1354 GCA_047974375.1 Lachnospirales bacterium | reverse complement strand
TGCGGCTGTTGACACTAAAACTTTTCGTTGATACTTCGACACAAACAATCGACTCCTTTTTGCTATTTTTACAATTAAAACATACTGGAGTTCTAATTAAAAGACATTTTTATATTAATAGTTCTTTTTCTTTGATATGTTCATTTAGATTTTAATATCATTTTCCACATAATCGAATGATTTATTTATAAAAAAACTGATTAATATCTATTTCTTGATATAAATGTTAGTTATAAATGCCGATTTTTTTGATTTCTTTTTTATTTCTTACCTTAAATAAAAAAGCCATCTAATTAACTTTCACATTAATTAGATGACTTTCCTAAGTATATTTACGCCATTTTAACAGCTTATTTTCCCATATATCAATAAATAAAAATAAAATAAAGGCCATTGCACTTAATATCAATATCCCACTATACATATCTAGGTAATCTAATCTTCCCCAGGCATCCATTACAAAATAACCTAAACCATACTCTGTTCCATATACTTCAGTAAAAAATAAAATGGCGATGGCTGTGCCAAGTGCCACACGAAGTGCATTCAATATCGATGATAGACCCGCAGGTAAGGTTATCAATTTAAATTTTTGAAATGATGAAGCTCCTAAAACATTTAAATGTTTGTAATAACTTTCTGGGATAGCCTTAATGCCATCTCTAACAGAAAGAATAACTGGAAAAACAACGATTAACACGATTAAGATAATTTTTGACTGGTTCCCTAAACCAAACAACAACATAATAATGGGTAATAAAGCTATTTTAGGAATTGGATAGGTCAAATAGACGATAGGGTCTAATAATTTATTCCATCTCTCATTTCTTCCCATTAACAGCCCTACTAAAAAGCCAATAATAACAGCAATCAAAATTCCCCAGAATAAGCGTATAAAACTGTTATAGACATGGAGATAAATCTTTGTCATATCCATTTTAAATAAGTGTTGGTACACTGCTACTGGACTAGGTAACATATTTTGATTAATCCATAGACTAGCTAACCACCACAGAATATTTAAAACTAAGAAAGCTCCAAGACTATGGAGGAGGTTATTTTTTTTCATCATAATAATCAAGAACCTCCCGTACATGTTTGTCAACTTGATAAAATTCATTATTCAAACGTTTACTGGCTCTAGGAATTGAAAAACTGGTATTATCGATTATTTCTACAATCTTCCCTGGAGTTCCAGATAATAAAACAATCCGTTGTCCTAAAAAAACAGCTTCTTCCACATCATGAGTAATTAATATTGTTGGGGCTGGTTGTTTTTCCCACTCTTCAAGGAATAAAGACTGCATCTTTTCTCTAGTAATGGCATCTAAGGCTGAGAAAGGCTCGTCTAATA
>JBKECF010000121.1:0-47887 GCA_047974375.1 Lachnospirales bacterium | reverse complement strand
TGTTTATCCATTAAACTTATCATCCCCTAGCCCCCTATGAGTTCTCATAGGGTTATTATATATTTCCTCTAGAGGAATTCTCAATTAGAATTTAGGGTACTTTTAGCTTATCATAAACAATCTTAAAATTTTTATATTCATGATAATTTAACTTTTCCATATTTCCAAAAATTTTATTCGTTATATTACCTGTTATGGAAAAGTTGAAAATTAAAGAATAGTTAGTAAATAGTTCATCTAAACTATTCGTTAATTTTTCTAAATTATTTATCCAGTTCTCATTTTTTGAAGTCAATATTTTACCAATTATTTTAGGCAATATCATCTGATTTAGTAGCATTATTAAAACAAAACTAGCGATATAAATATTTATGTTTAAAAGGCATATAAAAATAAAAAATGATTTAGAAAATAAGTAAATTAAAGTAGTAATTTTTCGATAATAATTGTTTTTTAATAAATCTATCTGTTGTGTTACACTATTTATTATTTCCGATTTTTCAGAATCGCTAACTCTACTTTTAGCTTTTAATAATTTAGAAATATAATTTTTCCTCAGCTTTAAGCTTTTGTTAAGTGTATATTTTTCCTCTACATCTTTTGTTAAATAAAGGGTTACTATTTGCAAACCTATGAATAGCACAAATAGTATAGCGCTTTTACTAAAGGAGAAGTCACCTGCAATAGCTGATTCAATGAGGCTTGACCTTGCATATTGTATTTTTATTGCCGCATAAACTGTACATAATGTACAAGGTATATAAAACAATAAATACTTATTCAATTTCATTATATACCCACTTTAAAACATAATGGGTCCTCATTAAAATAATCCTCGTAAGCAAAATAAGAACGAACACGACACCCACCACAAAGCATTTTTATTTTACACGCTCCACATTTTCCTAGAAATTGTTTTTTAATCAGTTTTTTTATTACATCACTTTTTGTGTACGTTTCTTCAAAATCGGTACAAGTAAATGTATTTAAAATCCTCTCTTGAAACATCGGGCAGGGTGTCATGTCACCATTTTGTAAAACATCAAAGGTAAATAAACCAGCTGAACAACCATCATAAAACAATTCACTATCTAGTACTGGTTGCTCATTGGAGATATCACATTGTAAGACTTCATTTGTTACAACTTTCAAGTTATTTTTAAACTTTTCCCTAACACGCTTGAATTCAACTACGAATTCTCTCATTTCCTCACTTGTCATTATGGAATTTGAATTATTCAGTGCATTTCCAGTAGGTATAACCGTACCTACAGAAAAGCTATTAACCTTAAGCTAGCGAGCTTGCTAATTTCATCTACATTGCCACTTGTTATAATTGACCTGATGCCTGTATTTATATTATTTTTCACTAGCAAAGAAATTGATTCTAAGGCTTTAATATAAGCTCCCTCATATTACCTAAACTTACCATACTTCTCTTTATTATAGCTATCCAAACTGATTGAAACAAAAACTTTATTTGTTTTTTTTAATAAGCGTACTAATTCATCGTTTATTAACGTGCCATTTGTGGTAACACCTATACTCAGATCTTTCTGATAACAATATAAAAAAATCTCTTCAAAGTTCTTATGTAAAAGTGGTTCTCCACACGATAGTACAACATGCAAGTAATCACCAGAATTTCTAATACCAAAATCTATAATTTTCTTAATATTCGATAATTCCATATCTTTTTTTTGTGAATTTTATCTCTGCAGTGCAAACAACTCATATTGCATTTGCCTGTTAATTCAATTTGTAAAGAATCAAATTTTAACTCATATGAATTATCTTCAATTTCAACCAGCATCACTTTCCCCTTACATCAAAATAATAATCTACACTTATAAAAATCAACTCTATATTTCACTAAAAGCTTATATATTGTCTAATTAATCTTCTATTGCTACCCTTTTTATTTAGCAACTTAATAAAAAACTAAGACGCATATTATTACACCTTAGTTTTTTAGTTACTATTTTTTAACAACTGGTACTGGATTATCGCATGCATCACATGCTTTTTTACCTCGTTTTAAACTTATAACTTCTTAACCTTCGCTTTCTTCCTTCATACAGTATTTATTTATCTTGATTGTAAATAAATACAACTATATTGCCCATAAAATAATTACACTTACACACTATCATGTACTATTTATTTAAACAAGTAATAAGTTTATAATTTTGCTAAAAATCTAAAAGGAACTAACTATTTTTGTACAATATAGGCCTATCCCTATTTAAAAACTGACCTCGACCTTTTTCACCAATAAAAACATTATTTTCCACAATTATTTCCCCTCGAGAAATAACATAGTCAAATTTACATTTCACTTTTTCACTTTCAAAAGGCGTGTAGTCAACGTTTTCGTGTAGATTTTTATGCTTAATAATATTTTCCCCATTCATATCCACAACTAAAATATCTGCATCGGATCCAACTTTTAAAGTACCTTTTTTAGGATACATACCAAATAGCTTTGCCGGATTTTCGCTACATTTTTTTACTATTTGACCTATTTCCATTCCTTTGTCTACACCTTGACCAATTAAAATATAGCCCCTTGTTTCTACTCCAGGCATGCCATTTGGGCACTTGGTAAAGTCATCTTTTCCTTTTTGTTTATCTCCATTATAATTAAAACTACAGTGGTCTGTTGCTACAGTATCTATAGTGTCATCTACTAAGGCATTCCATAGTATTTTATTATTGTCAGCTCCACGTAAAGGAGGGCTTAATATAAACTTTAAAGCATCATCTCTTTTATAGCACTCATCACTTAAAAGTAAGTATTGCGGGCAAGTTTCCAAATATAAATTTTTCAATCCTTTTTCACGCCATTTTTTTACTGAATTCAAGCCTTCTTTATTGGACAAATGTACTATGTAAAGTGGCACATCCCCTAGCATATGGGAAAAGCTATTCATAATGTCAATTGCCTCTCCTTCGCAGTCCTCTGGTCTCGACTTTTCATGGTACATTGGCTCTAATTTATTTTCTTCGTGAAATTTATTTTTAAAATATTTAATGACTCCGTCAATTTCTGGATGGACAGTAATCATTATACCAAGCTTTTTAGCTTTTTCCATTACCTTTAAAATATCTTGGTCATTTAATTTATAATCATAGGTCATGTAAACTTTATAGCTGGTTAAACCTTTTTCTATTAGAGTTTCCATACTGGCTATCACTTCATCATCTACATGTTGTATAACTCCATGAAACCCATAGTCTATAACAGCCATGTCTTTGGCATAACCTTGGTATACATCTAATTGGTGCCCAAGTTTACAACCCTTTGGGCCAAATCCCATATGGTCGACTATTGTTGTTGTTCCTCCACAAGCTGCAGCTACCGTCCCTGTATAAAAATCATCTACAGACTTAGCAATTCCTACATCTATATTAAAATGTGTATGTACATCTATTAACCCTGGCATTATGTATTTATCACTAGCGTCTAGTACTTTCCCCTCTGATTCAATATTTGTACCTATTTCCTTTATTTTTTCATTCTCTATTAATATATCCCCTTGAAAAATTCCACTTTCTAGAACTATATTTCCGTTTTTTATTAACATATTACCTCCTAGGTATTAAAAAAAAGCGATGAACCCATCGCTTTTTTACACAAATACTTATTTAATAGCTATTGCTTCTATTTCAACTTTAGCCCCTTTAGGTAAAGCAGCAACTTGTACACAAGAACGCGCAGGTGGGTTACCTGTAAAATAACTTCCATAAACTTCATTTATGTCTGCAAAATCAGCTAAATCTGTAATAAATATTAAAGTTTTAACTACGTCGTCCATTGAATAACCTTGGTCTTCTAAAATCGCTTTAATATTATCCATTGAATTTTTTGCAGCTTTTTTAATATCCTTAAGCTCTAATTCACCTGTAGCCATATCAATTGGTAATTGACCTGATGTATATACAGTTCCATTTACGTTTACCCCTTGACAATATGGGCCGATAGCTCCAGGTGCTTTTTCCGTATTAATAATTGTTTTCATTTTGAATCCTCCTATAACTTTTTACTTCTTGTACTTTGTTTCTTTGAGTGGTAAATCTGTTCTAAATTTACCATCAAATCTATAATATGCATGAGCTGCTGCTGGTGCCGTTGGTATAGTAGATATTTCTCCAATTCCTTTAGATCCATACGCTACATCGTTTTTATCTTTTCTATCTACTATTATTGATTCAATTTCTGGTGCCTGTGTAGCTCTTAATAGTCCTAATGTACCATACTTAACTTTAGGAACACCATTTTCTAATGGATAGTCCTCTGTTAAAGCATAGCCTAATCCCATAACTACACCACCATCTATTTGTCCACATGTAGAAGTTCTATTAATTAATTGTCCTACGTCGTGGGCTGCTACAACTTTTTCCACTTTACCCTCGTCATTTAATATAACAACTTGTGTTGCATAACCGTAAGCAACGTGGCTAACTGGATTTTCTTTAGTACTAGTTATTGGGTCTGTTGTAGTTGTATACTCGCCTAAGAACTCTTTCCCTTCTAAATCAGCAAAAGTCTTGCCCTTGTCTAATTCATCTTTTAACATTTGAGCTGCACGTCTTGTAGCCTCACCTGTAAGTACAGTTTGACGAGAAGCCGTAGTTGTACCAGCATTTGGTGTACGCTTTGTATTTGGACATTCAACTACTACATCTAGTTGACCCATTCCTAAAGTTTCTAAAACAAATTGTTTAGCCACTGTAGCAACACCTTGTCCAATGTCTGCAGCAGATGTTCTTATATGGATTTTACCATTTTCTATAGAAACTATACATCTGCCGGTGTCTGGTATACCAACACCTAAACCACTATTTTTAAATGCACAAGCTATACCTGCATATTTATTATTTTCATAAGCTTCTTTTACTGCATCTAATGTTTCTACAAGAGCAGTTGAATCATCTGCAATTTGTCCATTTGGTAAAATTTGGCCAGGACGTATTGCATTTTTATATCTTATTTCGAAAGGTGACAGGCCAACCATTTCTGCTAATAAATTTATATTCATTTCTGTAGCAAAGGCTGATTGACAAACACCAAAACCTCTAAAAGCTCCAGCTGGTGGATTATTTGTATATACAGCTGTACCTTTTATATGTGCATTTTGGTAATTGTATGGACCTGCAGCATGAGTACATGCTCTTTGTAAAACTGGTCCTCCAAGAGATGCATAGGCTCCTGTATCTGATAAAATAATTGCATCCATTGCTGTTAAGTTACCTTCTTCGTCACAACCTGTTGTTAATTCAATTTCCATGGCATGACGTTTAGGGTGAATATTTATACTTTCTTGTCTTGTTAACTTAACTTTAACAGGCTTTTGAGTTAGGTAGGCAAGTAATGCAGCATGATGTTGAACACTCATGTCTTCCTTACCACCAAAACCACCACCTACTAATTTACTTTCTATTTCCAATTTTTCAACTGGTAAGCCTAACATTTCAGATATCTCTTTTAATTCATCATATATACCTTGACCGCCAGTGTGTACAAATACTCCACCCTCTATTGTTGGATGTGGTAATGCTACTGCACATTCTGGCTCTAAAAAGGCATGCTCTGTAAATGGCATTGTATAAGTTCTAGTAACAACATGCTTAGAAGCAGCCAATGCCTCTTTAGCATTTCCCCTACTAAGTTCTTCTACTTGTAATACATTTCCACTTTCGTGAATTAACGGTGCACCCTCTGCCATGGCTTCTCTTGGATTGTTCATTGTAGGTAGCACTTCGTAGTCTACTTCAATTAAATCCATTATTTCTTTAAGGGAATTGTAGTTAGTTGCAGCAACTAAACAAATAGCATCCCCTATGTATCTTGATATTTCACCTTCACCTATTAGTACACTCCAGTCTTTCTTCAAGTGTCCAATGTCTTTAGCTCCAGGTATATCTTCTTTTTTAACTATTTCCACACAGTCTGGATGTGCCTTTGCCTTTTCTATGTCAATCTTATTTATTTTTGCTCTAGGCGATGGAGTTCTTAAAGCTTTACCATAAATCATGCCCTCTAAATATAGGTCATCAGCATATAAACCTGTACCTAAAGTTTTATCTTTAGCATCTATACGCTTATTTAAACCACCAAAAGTTGTATCATAATTCACATTTGGTATTGCTTTGTTTTCTCTAAAAAATTCACTTGCTAACATAATAGCTTGCTCAATTTTTTGATACCCAGTACATCTGCATATATTTCCGTTAATCGCTTTTTTTACATCTTTTACAGTTGGGTTAGGATTTTTTGCAAGTAGTGCCTTAGCAGACATTACCATACCTGGGGTACAGAAACCACATTGAACTGCACCTACATGGGCAAATGCATATTCATATACTTCCTTTTCCCTTTCTGTTAGACCTTCAACTGTAAATATTTCCGCTCCATCTAGCTTAGAAAGTGCAAACAAGCAAGACTTTGTAGCTTTTTCATTTAGCACTATTGTACAAGTTCCACATGCACCTTCACTACAACCATCTTTTACAGATGTAAGCTTTAACTCATCTCTTAAATAATTCATTAACTTTCTATCAAGATTTTCAGAAACAGTTATTTCTTTATTATTTACACGAAACTTTACCATACTACCTCCTTTTTTTATTTAATAAATACAAAAAAGGGGCTGTTAAATAACAAGCCAATTTATACAGCCCTTTTATAATTTTACTTTTATACAACTATTTTTTTAGTTCAAGGTAAAATACATAATCATTTTTAATTTGCTCAATTACCTTAACTATATTTTCGTCAATATTGCTATCGCCTAATTTATAATCAACAATTTTGCCATCTTCTGTTCTAACTTTGTAGCAATCCGTACCAGTTTTTAAGAAACCAACATTTGTACTGTCTTCAAAGTCTTCCATTGTCCAGAAAACTGTTAATTTATCTTTATATGGATTTCCAGCATGTGGACAGAATATACCACAGTTACCACACTCATTACACATACCATCTAAATGAACAATTACATTTCCTACTAACCTTATATTAGCTCTGTTAGGACAAACATCACAACAAAGTTCACATACTTGGTCACACACTAAACATCTGTCGTTGTCAACATCTGTTGGTAACTCAGTAGCCAGTACACCTTTTTTATCTCTAAGCTCGCAAGCACAACGTTGCAATTCTACTTTTATAAAATCATTTGGTAAGCCTTCTTTTGCAAGAATGTCTTTTGTAATGGCCTTTGCATCTGCAATTGCTTTTACTACAGTAGCAGGTCCAACTTTACAGTCACCAGCAACATAAACATTTGCTAATGAAGATTCATTATTTTCGTTTAATACAGGAGAGTTCCACTTATCTACATTCATTTTGTTGTCTGTAAATATTTTTGTACCAACTTTAGCACCTGTTGCAACTATTATTGTATCGAAGTATAATTCTTCTTTTTTGCCAGTCCCTTTTACGCCTTTTCTACCAGATGAATCTTTTTCACCTAATTCCATTATTTCGCATAAAAGTTTACCATTATTAAATTCTAATGGTGAATATAACTCTTTAAATACAACTCCATCAGCTTTTGCAAGTTTTCTTTCTTCTGGCTCTGATGGCATAAAAGATTCTGTTCTTCTATATACTATAGTCGATACATCTACACCTTTTGTACGTTTTGCAGACCTCGCACAGTCCATAGCAACGTCACCACCACCTATAACAGCTACCCTGCTGCCTAGTTTTGATGTTAAATTATTTGCTTTAGACATTTCTAAGAACTCAAGAGCATCAATAACTCTGCCTTTACCCTTAATTGGGTTAGTACATTTTTCCCATGCGCCTGTGGCTACTATTACATAGTCAAAGTTCTTTTTAAGTTCGTCTATGCAACCAACTTCAGCGTTAAACTTGAATTTAGCTCCACTTTTTACTGCCATTTGGTAGTCTTTTTCAACTAAATCTTTTGCTACTCTAAATTCAGGAATAACAGTGCTTACTATACCAAAAGGCTTATCTCTTTTTTCAAATACAGTAACGTCTATACCATTTCTGCTTAAGAAGTATGCAGAAGATACCCCTGCAGGTCCTGCACCAATTACAGCCACTTTTTTCTTAGAAACTATAGGAGCCGGAACAATGCTTTCAATGTATTTATCTTGAGCATTTAAAACAGCTGTTAATTTAGATTTTCTAATTTTTAGTGGTGTTTCATAATCTAATCTTGTACATTTATTTTGACATTGGTGATCGCAAATGCTACCAGTAATAGCTGGGTTTGCATTATCTATTGCAATTATTTTGAAAGCTTCTTCATATTTACCTTCACTTACTAAACGTAAATATTCTGGTATTTGTTGCTCAATTGGACAACCACCATCTTTACAAGGTGCTTTGTAGCAGTCAAATAAAGGTAGTTTAGAATCAGTTTTCCTTGAACCAACTGGACGTAAACTTTTTAAGTGATACTTATTTTTAGTTAAGTTTCTACATAATTCTTGTAATTTTTCTACATTAATTTCTTGTAAGTCGCCTTTTAAATATTTTTCTGTTTTTGTTGCTAATTGAAGTAATCTTTCGTATCCACCTGGCTTTAATATAGTAGTTGCTACTGTAATTGGTGTAATACCTAGGTCTACTAAGTCTTCTATGTTAAAGTAGTCTGCACCACCTGAGAAAGATATTCTTAATTTACCATTAAAATGTTCGGAAAGAATTCTGGCTACATTAATACTTAATGGGAAAAGTGAACGTCCACTCATGTACATCTCTTCACCTGGTAGTTCATCATTTTCTATTCTTACAGGGAAAGTATTTGTTATTTTTACACCAAATTGTAATTTTAAAGAATCTGCTAAATTTTGTAATTCTTCAAGCATTACTATAGCGTCTGAATATTGTAAATCATCATTAAAATGATGATCATCGAAAGAAACATAGGCATAACCCATTTCATCCATTATTTTACGAGCTCTTTCGTAGCCTAAAATTGTTGGGTTACATTTAATATAAGTATGAACTTTCTTTTCTGTTAATAAATACTCTGCAATTCTTTTTATTTCATCTGGTGGACAACCATGTAAAGTAGATAGAGTAATAGATGTACAGACTTCTGCACTAATACCATCTACAAAACTTTTGTCAATATTTTCAAATTTATCTAAGTTTGCTAATAAATATTCTTTACACTCTTTAAATACTTCTGAATTAGATGCATCTTTTAAACCTTCAATAAATTTATCTATTTTTTCTGTTTTTATACCTGCTAAGTCATAACCAACACTCATGTTAAATACAAAGTCTTGGTCTTTTGCTATGCCTAATTCTTTAGCCAAAACACGTATAGCTATGTAAGCTCTTACATATTCATCGAAAGCTTCCGGCACTGTTAATTCTGTAGACCACTCTACATTGTAACACTCATCTTCTGCATTAATACATGGTTTTGCTACACAAGCACGTAAGTCTTCACCGTCCATTTGTTGAACTGTTTTTAATTCTATTACTCTAGCTCCACCTAAGTAAGAAGCTATTATGTTTTGGCTAAGCTGAGAGTTTGGCCCTGCTGCAGGTCCAACTACTGAAGATACCTTTTGGCCAAAAATTTCTACATATTTTTCGCTAGGTTTGTAAAATTTCTTTTTATTCACACCAAAAATACGGCCATATTTATTATATTCATCCATTGACCATGTAAGCAAACTTTCAATATCAATTAATCTCATTAAATCGCTCATTATACTTTTTTCCTCTCTTAGTAAATAACTTAAAAGCACACATATGCTTTTCCGCCCACATTAATACTTTCTCTTTATCGGTAAGAATTAGACCCCCGCCTCAATGCTGGCATAAGTGGCGGGACTATCTAATTCGCTGCTCAGTAGGGGTACAAGCCCCTACTGACGGATAGGTCTATTGACTTAAATCCAACAGGCAATCCCATTGGATTTTTTAATATATTCTAATATACGTTCTTGCCGTATAAAATTTATTCAGCATCGCCTTTTAATGCACCTTTTTCACTTAATAGAAGTGTTGCAATTATAGAAACAATAAATACAGCTGCTGTACGCTCTTCAAATATCCAAATGAATATTGTAGGTAAACCAGCAATAGCCTCGTGGTTTCCACCTAGACCAAAACCAAGACCAAATATAATCGCAAAAATCAAACCATTTCTACCATCTAAGCCTGCTTTAGCTATTAATTTAATACCATTCATCATTATCATGGCAAATACAGTTATAACACCACCACCTAAAACAGCAGATGGAATAGAGTTAAATAGTGCTCCAAGTTTTGGCATAAAGCTTGCAACTATAAGAGTAAATGCTCCTAATGCAATTGCCCATTTATTTATAACTTTTGTCATTGCTACTAAACCTGCATTTTGACCAAAAGCTGTATTTGGTAATGAGTTAAATAAACTTGCAAACATTGAACCACATGCGTCTGCTATTAAGGCACCAGATGTTTCTTCAGAAGTTGCCTTTCTATCAAAAGCAGCCACTGTTATACCTGAAGTATTACCAATTGTTTCTATACCTGAAATTAAGTAAACTACTATAAATAAAGCTATAGCTCTAAGTGAAAGCGCCATATCCATGTTAGGGAACATACCGATTTGTAATGGTAGTGGAATACTTACAAGGCTTGCATTTGTTACACTACTAAAGTTAACCGCACCTAAAGGTATAGCTACTATAAAACCAATAATCATACCAAAAAGTATTGCAGCTGCCTTCATTATACCTTTACCAAATCTTTGGAATATGATAACACAGAAAAATGTTAAAAAGCCTAAGAATAAGTTAAGTGGTGAGCCAAAAGCTAATGTATGTTCTGCAAAAGTTTCACCTTCTGCAAGTCTATAAGCTCCTGCGCCACCTGCAAAATAATTTGAACCTACAGTAAGTAAGTTAATACCTATTGTTAATAAAACTGAACCTACTACAAGTGGTGTAAATATATTCTTTACATATTTATATACAGAACCTAATAAAAGCTCTGCAATAGCACCAAAGAATGCTCCTGTTAATACTAATGCCATTGCAGCACGAGGCTCTAACCCGGCTTCAATACCCATAACTCCTACAGCTGATGCTGTCGCAACAAAGGCGAAAGATGTACCCATTACTATAGGCAAATTACCACCAATTGTTATTTTACCAATTCTTATTGGGTACAACTGCACTAAAGTTGTAATACCTGATGCAAACATAGCACATTGGATCATTAGAACTCTATCAGCATCTTCTAATCCAACAATACCTGCAATAATAAATATAGGTGCTAAGTTACTTGCGAACATCGCAATTACATGTTGCAATCCCATAGGATATGCAGTTAAAAATTTAGGTCTACCATTTAGTTGATATAGCAGATCTCTATCTGAACCATTATTCATAAATTCCTCCAAAATTTCTTTTTATTATATTGCTTCTCTTTAATCTCGTTTCTTAAATATGACTTAATCTTACTATTTGCACACTATAAATATTTTTACTAACTTGTATAGGCTAATAAAAATATTTATAGCTAAAATTTATTAAGAGTTAATACGCTTCCAGAAATCATTGCTTACTTCTCTAGACTTAGCAAATATTTCTTTTTCATCACATACTAAAACTTCTCTATCTTTCATTACAAACTTACCGTTTATCATAGTGCTTTCAACGTGACGGCCCATTACCCCAAATAATAGGTGTCCATCAATATTATTTTCTGTAAGTGGTGTACGTGGGTCATAATCAACAACAACTAAATCTGCCGCTGCATCTTTTTCTATTGTGCCAAGAGGCTTTTCAAAAAATCTATTAGCAATTAATTTGTTGTTGTTAAATAACATAGTAGGTATTTCACCCCATGCTACTGCTGGGTCACATAAGTTGTGCTTGTGGATTATATTTCCAACTTTGTAAGACTCGAACATGTCCTCTGTATAACCATCTGTACCTAAACCTAAAAGAATATTCTTTTCCATTAGTTTAATTGTGGATTGGCAACCAACAGCATTTCCCATGTTTGACTCTGGGTTATGTACTACCATTGTATCTGTTTCTTTTAATAAATCCATTTCATGGTTATTAATATGAATACAGTGTACAGCTATTGTTTTATCTCCTAAAATTCCTTTGTCAAAAAATCTATTTACAACTCTCTTGCCAAAGTTCTTTAAAGAATGATGTGTGTCAGCAATACCTTCTGCAGTATGCACATGATAGCCAGCATTTAAGTCGCCCATTGCATCTGCACATTTGTCTAACGTTTCATCTGAAACTGTAAAAGATGCATGTAAACCTACCATACCTTTTACCATGTCTGTTGTATCTTTGTTTGCATGCTTTATAAAGTCAATATTCTCTTTTATAGCTGCATTAGTTCTTTCTACTCCATCTCTGTCTGTTACTTCATAACAAAGAGATGTACGTACACCTAATTCCTTTGCTACATCTCCAATTTGGAAAAGACTGCCTGCTATTGCATTTTGACTTGCATGATGGTCAAATACAGTTGTTACACCACTTTTTATACAATCAATATATGTTGTATATGCGCTGTACTTTACGTCTTCCATGTTAAGCACTTTGTCTACCTTCCACCATAAATTTTTAAGTATATCATTAAAATCTTTATTTACTGGCGAATTTTCTATATTCATACCGCGTGCAAAAGCACTGTAAATATGCATATGTGTATTTATTAGACCAGGCATTATTAACTTACCTTTTACATCTATATACTCATAACTTGGGTACTTGCTTTTTATTTCTTCTGTTTTACCATAGTCAACAATTTTGTTTCCTTCTACAGCCACTGCACCATTTTCTATTAATTTAGCAGTATTGTTTCTTGTAATTAGTCTACCATTTCCTATTACGTACATAATCCCCTCCTATACCATTCTTTAAATATATAAATTCAACACTAGTCGACACTTTTGCTTATGCGACCTACTTTACAAGGCAAAAAAAACACTGAATTTTAAAATACCTATATTGGTTTGTAAAATTCAATGTTTGCTGTGTTACTGAACCTCTATTTTTGTTCCTGTCTTACCTTGAATACCGTCTTTTGCTTTTTCTAACATTGTAATAAGGGCTTTACGGCCTTTTTTAGAACTAGCGAAAGATATAGCAGCTTCAACTTTTGGTTCCATAGAACCTTTACCAAATTGACCTTCTGCAATATATTTTTTAGCATCTTCTAGACTTAAAGTATCCAACCATTTTTCTTCTGGCTTACCAAAATTGATTGCTACTTTTTCTACAGCTGTAAGGATAATAAAATAGTCTGCGTCTAACATTTCTGCAAGTTTAGCACTAGCAAAATCTTTATCGATAACAGCCTTTTGTCCAGCCAAGTGACCGTTGATATCGCTTACAGCAATACCACCACCACCAGCAGCTATAGGTATTTGACCTGCGTCTAACATAGCTTTTACTACGTCTTTTTCTGCTATATCTACAGGTTTTGGAGAAGCAACTACACGTCTAAAGCCACGTCCTGAGTCTTCCACCATGTTTACGCCATCAGCTTTTAACTTTTCAGCTTCTTCCGCTGTATAGAAAGCACCAATTGGCTTTGTTGGATTATTGAAAGCTGGGTCTTTTGGATCTACTAGTACTTGAGTAATGATTGTAGCAACAGGTTTATTAATGCCTCTGCTATTTAATTCTTCTCTCATTGCATTTTGTAAATCGTAACCAATATAACCTTGACTCATACCTACACATACAGACATAGGTAGTTCAGGTATACTTTTGTCAACTCTATGAGCTGTAGAAAATGCTAAATTTAGCATACCAACTTGTGGACCATTACCATGACATATAACTACTTCGTGACCTTCTTCTATTAAGTCTACAATAGCTTTACTTGTGTTTTTAACAGCAACCATTTGTTCTGCTAAATCGTTGCCTAATGCATTACCACCTAAAGCAATAACTATTCTTTGCTTCATTCTTTTCCTCCATTTTTTTGTTAAAAAAGAGCTATTTCATATAGTACTTATTTAGAAATAGCTCTTTAAATTTACACAGTTTAATAATCTATAAGATTAAACTAATTTTCTTGGTTTGTTTTCGTCTACTAATTTACCTAAGATGTCAGCTGGGTTTTCGAATTTCTCTAACATCATCATAGCAGCGATAATATATGGCTTGTAGCTAGCTTCTTTGTAAAGTGGATCTCTGTATCTATCGAATACAGATTTTTGTACTTCACCTTCTTTACAAGATTCGCCAGTAATGTCTGCTGGTAAGCAGTGTAAGTATAATGCTCTACCTTCATTAGTAGTAGCCATTAATTCCTCAGTACACTCCCAATCTTTGTGGTTTGCATTTTGAGAAAGTAATTCTTTTTCTAATGCATTGATACCGTCCATGTCGCCTTTACCAAAAAGGTCTGTTCTCTTTTCCATTGCTGCAAAAGGTGCCCAAGACTTAGGATAAACGATGTCAGCATCTTTGAAAGCTTCTGCCATGCTGTTTGTTTTAGTAAATGTACCACCACTTGCAACAGCATTTGCTTTAGCAACTTCTTCAACTTCTGGCATTATTTCATAGCCTTCTGGATGAGCAAGTACAACTTCCATACCAAATCTAGACATAAGACCAACAATACCTTGAGGTACTGATAATGGCTTACCATAACTTGGAGAATATGCCCATGTCATAGCTAATTTTTTGCCTTTTAAGTTTTCTACGCCACCAAAGTAGTTAATAATGTGAAGCATGTCAGACATAGCTTGTGTTGGATGGTCAATATCACATTGTAAGTTTACGATTGTAGGGATTTGCTCTAATGTAGAGGCTCTATAACCTTCTCTTACATATTCAGATACGTCTCTCATGTACTTGTTACCTTTACCAATGTACATGTCGTCACGGATACCAATAACATCAGCCATAAAAGAAATCATGTTTGCAGTTTCTCTAACTGTTTCACCATGAGCTATTTGAGATTTACCTTCATCTAAATCTTGTACTTCTAAACCTAATAAGTTACAAGCACTTGAGAAAGAAAATCTAGTTCTTGTAGAATTATCTCTAAATAAAGAAATAGCTAAACCACTATCAAATACCTTTGTAGAGATGTTGTTTTCTCTCATTTTTCTTAAAATATCAGCTATTGTGAATACTGCGTTGATTTCATCATCAGTTTTTTCCCATGTTAAAAGGAAATCATTGTTGTACATATCCTGTGTTCTTAAGCTTTTTAAATCATCAATCATTCTTCTAATTTTTTTAGACATTATTTATTCTCCTCATATGTTTATATTAAATCGGGCGATTGCTATTTGTAGTGGCAAACGCCCTACCCAAAGGTTAAAATATTATTATTTTTATTACTTCATGTTTTTAACGTAAGTTGTTGGTAATACAGCGTATACAGCAGCACAAGTTACTAAGTCTTGTTTCCAAGTTATTTCGTTTGGAGCGTGAGCTTGAGCTTCTGCACCAGGGCCAAAACCGATACAAGGTATGCCATTACGTCCCATTATAGAAACACCATTTGTAGAGAAAGTCCACTTATCTGTTAAAGGACGTGCTTTTCTCATTTCAATATTTTCAGCTACACCAATACGGCTATCACCATATAAGTTGTTGTAAGATTCTACAACTGCTTTTGTTACATCGTGATCCTCAGGAATTACCCATGTTGGGAAATAACATTCAATTGGATATACTAAACCAGTATAAGAAGGACGCTCGTAGTCATACATACTAACTTTTGCACCAAACTTTTTAACTGCTGGTAATTGACGAATTTCTTCTAAACAGCTCTCCCATGTTTCTCCTGCCGTCATACGACGGTCTAAAGAAACTGAACAAGAGTCAGCTACTGCACAACGACTTGGAGATGTAAAGAATACTTCTGAAGTAGTTATAGTACCACGGCCAAGGAAAGCAGCTTCTTTGTATTGTGGGTTGAATTTTTCTTCCAACATTTTTACTAAACCTTTTACTTCTTTGTCATCAGCTGCATCATTTTCGTTTAAGTCACGAATGTTTAAAAGGATTTCTGCCATTTTGTAAATTGCGTTATCTCCTCTTTCTGGTGCAGAACCATGACAAGATACACCTTGTACATCTACACGAATTTCCATACGTCCACGTTGACCACGGTAAATACCACCATCTGTAGGCTCTGTAGAAACTACAAACTCTGGTTTAATGTTTGACTCATTAATAATGTATTGCCAGCAAAGACCATCACAATCTTCTTCTTGAACTGTACCAACCACTAATACTGTATAGTCCCCTAATAAGTCTAAATCTTTCATTATCTTAGCACCGTATACACCTGATACAATACCACCTAATTGGTCAGAACCACCACGGCCACCAATTCTTTCTTCGTCTTCCATACCTTCAAATGGGTCGAAGTTCCAGTTATCCATGTTACCAACACCAACAGTGTCAATATGAGCATCAAAACCAATTAAAGTTTTACCAGTACCCATGTAACCAAGTATATTACCCATTTTGTCGATTTCAACTTTGTCAAAACCTACTTTTTCCATTTCTCTTTTAATACATTGAACTGTAGCTTCTTCATTACAGCTTTCGCCTGGATAGCTTATTAATTCTCTTAAAAATTTAGCCATGTCAGCTCTGTAACCTTCTGCTTGTTTTTTGATTGCTTCAAAATCCATTATTTTCTCCTTTTAAAAAATTAATTTTAAATTATCTATTTTTCTTTTCTGATTATTTATTGAAACTTATTAAAGTTTATTAGAAAGTACCTTCCCATACGATTTCTCTGTACTTGTCTGGGTCAGTATCACCTTCTGTGCTATAGCACACTACTTTAGAATTTTCATCTAATTGAAGGCTAGCTTTTAATTCTTTGTAATCTGGATTTGTCATTATTTCATATACAATACCTGTAGTAACTGCACCAGACTCGCCTGAAACAACTCTATCGTCACCTTTAAGTGGATTACCTAGTATTCTCATACCTTTAGCAGCAACCCAGTCTGGAGAAGATATAAATGTGTCACTGTGGTTTTTAAGTACATCCCAACCAATTATATTTGGCTCGCCACAAGCTAAACCTGCCATAATAGTTTGCATATCTCCACCTACTAAACGAGGCTCGCCATCACCAGCTACAGCTGATTTATATAAACAATCTGCTAAGTTAGCTTCTACAACAACAACTTTTGGTGGATTTTCTTTATACATAGAAGCAAATATACCTTGAATTGCTCCAGCCAAAGAACCAACGCCAGCTTGTACAAAAACGTGTGTTGGTCTGTCTACGCCTTCTTTTTCTAATTGCTTAATTGACTCGTATCCCATTGTTCCATAACCTTGCATAATCCAAGCTGGAATATCAACGTAGCCTTCCCAAGCTGTATCTTGTACAACAAGGCCATTAGGAACTTTTTTAGAATTTTCATTTGCAAGTCTAACAGCATCGTCATAGTTCATATCTGTAATAGATGCATCTGCACCTTCATTTTTTATATTTTGTAATCTTGTTTCAGAAGAACCCTTAGGCATGTAAACTACTGATTTTTGGTTAAGTTCACGTGCAGCCCAAGCAACACCTCTACCGTGGTTACCGTCTGTTGCTGTAAAGAAAGTAACATCGCCTATTTTATCTTTTACTTCTTTAGAAATAAGCTTTTTATATGGTAAGTTTGCAATATCTGTTCCTAATTGTTGGGCAATATAGCAACCCATTGCATAAGAACCACCTAATACTTTAAATGCGTTTAAACCAAATCTGTAAGATTCATCTTTCACATAAAGTCCACCTAAGCCAATATCTTTAGCTAAATTATTTAATTTTGCTAAAGGTGTTTCGCTGTATTGAGGGAAGCTTGAGTGAAATGCGTGAGATTTTTTAATTTCTGCCTCAGATAAAAACTCAACTGATTTTTCTGGGTTTGTTTTCGGCAAATTATTTTTTTGCCACAAAATTTTTTCTGTGTTCATTTAATTCTCCTTTAAAGTATTTTGTCTATCGACTATTAATGTTTTGGGGCTAGGCCCCATATTGCAAGCAATTGCAATACTTAAGCTTGTTTTATTTTGTTTAAATATCTGTAAACTGTTGGTTCTGATACCTTAAGCTTCTTAGCTACATTAAATACCATGCCCTTGTAAGAAAATGCGTCTATGTCGTTTAGTTCCTTTATAATGTTAATCTTCTCGTCTGGTGATAAATTTTCCACATCCACTCCAGACCTAACAACTGCATTGTCTATGTAATCCGATGCCATTTCCTCTATAGAATTGTGAAATTCCTCAGTTTCCGAGATATTTCCTAAGCTAATTAGTTTGTTTAACTCGTTCCTAACTTTAATATACGCCTCAATGTCAATATTTATACAAAGCATTCCAACAACATTTTCATCGTCATCTTTAATAAAATAAGTAGCCGACTTAAATTCTTTGTTGCCTTTACCCTTACCCTTGTAATTTAACTTATACTGACAGGTTTCATATATTCTTTCATTAATAAACTTCATTGCTAAGTTAGTAGCTGGTGCGCCAACAGTTCTTCCACTTACATGACCATTTACTATTGCCACTACTGAGCAGTCAGGGTCAGATAAGTCATGCATAACAATCTCCGTATTTTCTCCTAACACTCCGCTTAAAAATTCTATAAGAGGTAAATATTTTTCTAGTTCCTTATGGATAATATCACCTCCTGCGTTTACATCAAGTTATAATAATTTATTATCACTGCAATACTAACACTTTGATATTTATACGTCAATAGTTTTTTATCATCTTTTTTATTTTTTGTGTATATAGATAGTTTCATCCTATTTTTTTGTATAGTATTACTAATCATTTTATTTTTAAGGTTTTTTAAAGGTATGTTACGATATATTTATACTTATTAATTTTTATTTTTCATCAAAAAGAAAAACCACAATTTATAATTTAAACTGTGGTTTTTCAATAAAATTTTATTAATGATTTTTTATTATTACTTTTTTCAGAAATTTTAAGACAGAGAATTTTATTGTTGGCTAAAAATATTTTTAAAAACAAATTCTTTTGTGTATAATAAAAAAAGCCTCGGGAATACCCGAGGTAAATGTAGGCGAGAAGATTCGAACTCCCGGCCTTCTGATCCGTAGTCAGACGCTCTATCCAGCTGAGCTACGCCTACTCAACGTTAAGATAATAACATAGTTAAATTTACCTGTCAATACTTTTTTAAGGAGATGCCTATGGTAGTAGTTAGCACAATCTTTATAACCCTTATTATATATGGGGTTTTCATATTTAATAGATGTATTTATTTTGAAAATAAAATAAAAATTTTATTTAAAGAAACAGAAAGCATTATGGAAAAAAACTTTTTAGTTAATAAAGATATATTAAAAGATATAAAATATTATTTACCACGGGAAAGAGATGTAATAAATAACCTTGTTAATATAGTCCATATTTTCAGAAAAATAACAGAAACCAGCGAAAAAGTTAATAGAGTCTTGGAGATGAATTACATACTTAATTATTTATTTACTTCAAGTTTTTTAAATTTTGAAAATGATTTTGATTTTAAAAGAAAAAAAGATGAATTTGTATATATTGAAGAAAAATTAAACATTGCTATAAATTTACATAACCAAAGGGTAGAAAATTACATGGTGTACAAAAAAAGATTTTACGTGCTACCTATTATTTTAATTTTTAAATTTAAAGAATTTAAAAATCTGGGTTAAGTAGAACTCATCTTTTTTTGCGACTTGATAGTATTGCATATTTGTTATATTATTTTATTTAGCAACTATTTAATATTTTCGAGGTGAATATGATACTTTCAGGATTAGAAATAAAAAATCAATTAAACAAAAATATTTTTATAGAACCCTTCAACGATAATTGTTTAAACCCCAACAGCTACAATTTAAAATTACACAACCAACTCTTCGTTTATGAAGAAGAATATCTAGATATGAAAAAGGAAAATAAAATAAAAGAAATAATTATACCAGAAAAAGGACTAATGCTTCAGCCTGGCAAGCTATATTTAGGCAGGACTGTTGAATATACAAAAACAAAAAAATACATACCAATGCTAGAAGGTAGGTCCTCTATAGGAAGGCTAGGCTTGTATATCCATGTTACTGCAGGATTTGGAGATGTTGGCTTTAGTGGCTTTTGGACTCTGGAAATCCATTGCGTTGAGCCTATAAAAATATATCCATATGTGGAAATTTGTCAAATATATTACCATAATATAGAAGGAAACTACATCGAGTACAACGGACGTTACCAAAAAAATGAAGGAATACAGAAGAGCTTGCTATATAAAAACTTGTAAAAATAGGGGATAATATGAAATTAATAGATAACTTTTTACAGGCAAAAATCAATCTATATGATTACTTTGCCATGGATTATAACTACGACATACGCATAAATAATAATATAAAATGGAAAGTAGAAGATTCCGAGGGTACATCATTTTTAACATACTGGATTAATAACGAAAAATTTACTAATTTAATTGTAAAAAAAGACGAACCTTTAATAGTAGAAAAATCTCAATATACAATGGTTATTGCAATAGATTGTGTAAAAATAGCTTATGTATTTAACAACGCCTATAAAATCCAGTAGAAGAGGGCAACAATGGGAATATTTAGCTCAATAAAAACTATTTTTAAGAAAAAAAAATCAGAAATCGTTGAAACGCCATCTGTTTTTGAAGAATACATTGTTGAAATAGAAAAAGATTTAATAAACGTAGATGTTTTCAAAGAGAGCGCCGAAATTTGTGAAGAATTACTACGTTTAGAAAAACAAAAAGCAATATTAAAAGATAAGTCTAAACTAGCTTTAGAAGAAATTGACGGAACTCATTCACTTCTAAAACTAACAGACGACTCCATTGCTGAGTTTAAAAATCTCCTATCTAGATATACCAATGTAATAAAAGAAAGAAATGTACTAAGATACCAACTAGAAGGTTATGACACAGTTTTACACCATTTACTGAAATTAGAGGCGGAGGCGATAGACGCTTGTCCAAAAATAATAAATGCAGAAAGAGAAAAAAGCATTTTCCGCCATGACCTTGCACATTTATCTAATGAAAAAGAAGACCTAGTAGAAGAAAAAAAAGTGCTAGAGTTCGCCTTGAAGTTTCTAAAAATTTTTAACATTGTTTTAGTATGCGCCTTTGCATTTATGGCTATGCTATTAGGTTATATTAGCATTTTTAAAAGTGGAAATATATTTTGGCCTACTAGCATTTCCTCAATAATTATAATGTTCTTCATTACTTTCGCATATGTATTGTCTGCTAAAATTAAACGAGATTTGAAAATGAATATTAAAAAGCAAAAAAAAGCCGTTGCACTAATTAATAAAAAAAGTGTAGTTTTTGCCTATCATACAAATTTTTTAAATTATACCTACAAAAAATATAAAATAAGCAGCGGAAGACAACTGCAAATCCTTTTAGAAGACTTAAAAAACTACAAAAAACTTATGGCTAGAAGTAGGACCCTTCGCCGCATTATAAATGATACTGAGCTAGATATAGAAAAGTTTTTACGCAGCTACAAAATAAAAAATGATAAAATAACACTTTTGGAGTTTGTAGAAACTATAAATATAGACAAGAAAAAAGAAAGTTTCGACAACCTTTTAAGAGATAGTAAAGTATTTACAGACACCATAGAAAACCTTGAAGAAAAACAAAGTATCTTATTTGAAAAGCTCCACAGTCTAAGAGATATAGATGATGCCACAAAGGCTATTATAACAGAGATGAAAGTTATATATGAGAGCGAAGTTCAAAAAATGAGAATAGAAGTTTCCAAAGATGTCCATAGGGATCCTCGTGAAGCTTGACCCTTCTTAACTTTTAATACAATAAAGCTACCTTGAATTTGCATAAATTTGCAATTTTAAGGTAGCTTATTTTTTTTATAATGTAACTCCATCTTTAAATATAGAAATCTCCCTATATTCATTTATTTCGTTTTTAGCCTTTTCGCCATTGGCAACCTTTAAAACAAAGTCAAAAAAGTCTGTACTTACAGTTTTTACATCATCTAGTATTCTACTTGCATCAAAATCAATCCAGTTACTTTTTCTTGTAGCTAAGTCGCTGTTGGAAGAAATTTTAATTGTAGGTACTGGCGCGCCTATTGGCGTTCCTCTACCTGTTGTAAATAAAATAATATTCGCCCCTGCTGCCATTAAAGTCGTTATAGCCACTATATCATTCCCTGGGGATTGTAATAGATTTAAACCGCTTTTTTTAACTATATCACCATAGTCTAGCACATCTATAACATTACTTGTACCACATTTTTGCGTGCAACCTAAGGACTTATCTTCCAAAGTAGTTATGCCACCATCTTTATTTCCTGGGGAAGGATTTTCATATACAACTTGATTATATTTTTGGAAATACCTTTTAAAATTATTTATTAAGCTTACAGTTTCGTCAAATAATTCTTTAGTTTCACATCTATTCATTAAAATAGTTTCAGCACCAAACATTTCCGGTACTTCTGTTAATATTGTTGTGCCACCTTTTTGTACTAGCATGTCACTAAACATACCAACTAAAGGATTTGCAGTAATTCCAGAAAAACCGTCAGAACCACCACATTTTAAACCTACAACTAATTTGCTTAAATCTTCATCCGTCCTAGTAAAATTTTTTGCATAGTCAACTAGTTGGTCTATAGCCTCCATACAGGCAGATATTTCGTCGTCATGTTCTTGAGTAATTATAAACTTAACTCGGCTACTGTTATACTCCCCAATTTCCTTTTTAAATTCTTTTATAGTGTTATTTTCACAACCTAAGCCTAAAACTAACACACCCCCAGCATTTGGATGATTCACCATACGTGCCAATATTTTTTTTGTATATTCATGATCATCGCCTAATTGTGAACAGCCAAAGGGATGTTCAAAACTATACACTCCGTCTACCTTACCACTGTGTTTTTCATTTGCCATGTTTGCTATTTTTGTAGATATTTTATTTACGCAACCAACTGTATTTACAATCCATATTTCATTTCTTGTCCCTACTCTGCCATCTTCCCTTTTATATCCTTTAAAAGTTCCTGTTTCATAGTTTATCTTTTTAAGCTGTGGTTTATATTCATATTCTAAAACATCATTTAAATTTGTTTTTACATTATGTACATGAACGTGGTCGCCAGCACTTATGTCAGTAGTTGCATGACCTATGGCATATCCGTATTTTAATATATTACTATTTTTAGCAATATTACTTAAGGCTATTTTGTGCCCAAAAGGTATATCTCCTTTAGCTGTTACACCAAATACATCTTCTCCATTTTTAATAGCTCTTGTAGCAACTGCTACATTGTCATCTTTCACAATCATAACTGCATTTTCACTTTTGATCATTATTTTCCCCTCTGCTTTCTAATAATTTCACTATATGCAAATAAAAATGGTGCAACTCCTTTACCATCGTTGTTTACAACTGGTTCAGATATATAGTATTCGTATGTACCATCTCTTTTTTTGTAGTTGCCTTTGCCAGCCATGCCACCTAGACCAGCCACAAGGCATATATCCTTTAAATTAAAACCTGTTTCCATATCTAATTTTTCATTTAATACACTATTATATATTCTCTCACCCGTTTCAAAATAAAAACTCGGCAAGTATCCAAGTCTTGCCCCTTTCATAAAGCCATAACTTATGGCACAACTTCCGCTAGTTTCCAAATAATTACCTTTTTTCCCACCCATGTTCGTCACTTGATAAAAAAGATAATTCTCACTCATTACTTTAAATAGAGCATCTGAAATTTCTTTTAAATATTTAATTAATTCTTCTCTTTCATAAAAAAACATTTCATCTAGCTTTTCAATTGTATCTACTAACGCCATAACAAACCAACCTATGGACCTAGTCCAAAAATTTTTGCTTAGGCCTGTTTCTTTATTTGCCCACGGTTGTTGCCTTGATTCATCGTAACCATGGTACAATAGGCCAGTTTTTTCATCTTTCATTAAATAATAGGCTCTTTTAAATTGGTTGAAGATATCTTTATAATTTTCCTTTTTATTAAAAAGCATTTCATATTCCATATAAAAAGGTTGTACCATGTACAGACCATCTAACCAAATTTGATTTGGATAAATAAGTTTATGGCAAAAGTTCCCTGATTTAGTACGAGGCTGATTTTTTAATTGACTGTAAAGTTTATTTATAGCCTTTTTATATTTGTCCCTTTTATGAATGGCATTTAACATAAACAATACTTTGCCCTCATTTATATGGTCGCAATTGTAATCTTCTTCCTTATAGCCTACTATGTTGCCTTCATCATCAACATAGTAATCTATAAAATTCCTTACAAAATCTAAATATTTTTCATCTTCAGTTACATAATACACTTCCATAATAGCCTTTAACATACAGCCATCTATATAATTCCAGTTAGCCTCGCCATTATTTACTATTTTCTCTACATTCCAAAGCGGTTTATTGTATGTAGAATTTTCTATTAATTCATTTAAAAAAACTAATACTTTATCCATTTTATTCAATCCTATTCCAGTATTTTTTTATGATCACCTATATAAACATTATTTTCATCTTCAAACTTTTTTACATTTTTTATGAATATACCTAAATTCTCATCTTCCTCAAAATCATCTAGCATAGCCACACCTAAATATGTTTTTATCTTTTTAAAAATAAATTTGCTATTTTTTACACTAAGTTTTTCTATAGGTTGCTCCGGCAAACCATAGGCAAATATACCTACGCCTAAAATATCCTCCAGTATAACATTTTCAACTGTTATATTTTTTATACTAGGGATTTCCTCTGTTACCTCTTGTTTTTCTCTGGTTCTAACATAGTTAGAATGTCCATCAGGGTCACAGTAGTAAAACATATTTAGTACGATGCCATGAACAACTTCCTTCATTTTTGTATTTTTTACTACTATATTATCTACGATAGACTTTTCGCCTCTACCTCTTCTTGTCTTTATACGCAAGCCTCTATCTGTACTGATAAAGTAACAATTACTAACTACTACATTTTTAACTCCATTGGAAATTTCCGACCCAATAACCACAGCTCCATGACCTTTCTCCATTTTGCAATTTCTTATATTTATATTTTCGCAAGGCTTATGTAAGTCGTCTTTACTCATAAAAATTTTACCTGATTTTATAGCAATGCAGTCGTCACCAACAGAAAAAATACATCCAATTATATCCACATTTTTACAGCTTTCTGGATTTATGCCATCTGTGTTTGGAGAAATTTCTATACTTTTCACCTTTAAAGATAATAACTTTATATTCTGGCTATAATATGGGTGAACATTCCACGATGCGCTGTTTTTAGTTGTTATTCCACCTATAGTTACATTACTACAATTTACCAACTCTATATTTTTAGGTCTATAAGCTATATTTTTACAATTGGAATGATCCCAAAACCCGCTAACATCACCATTGCCATCTATTGTGCCTGCTCCATATATTCTTGCGTTTGTTATATCTTTGCCGTAAATAAGGGGGCAAAAAATATCTAAAGGATTACCTTCCCAAGAACTATTAATTATTGCTTCTTGATGATAATAATCTTTTTGATAGCCTTTTAAAACTCCTAAGACTTCCCTTTTGTAATTTTGCTTTATGACGCAACCTTCTTCCAAGTAAATATCTATATCCGACTTAAGTAAAATATGATTTACTAAATATTCACCTTTAGGAAAATATAGGACACTATTTTTGGGAGCTGTATAAATAGCTGTCATTATAGGAGTTGTATCGTCTACACCATTACCTTTTGCATTGTAATCTAAAACATTTATTAAGTAACTTATATTTTCTGTTTGGATTTGAAATTCTAATTTAGCGTCAGTAAAATCCAACATAACATTGTATACTGTATTGGGTTTTAAACCAAAAATATCCAGAACATTTTTATTACTCCTCATAAAAAATTCATTATTTAAATAAATTGTGTAGTCCCTAGTAAAAAAGCAATCTAAATTTTCCAATTCAAAAATAAATCCAAAGGGTGTATTTTCTAAAATTTTATACATATGACCTCGCTATACAAATCTCCACTATATTTTTTTATTGCATTTTTCATTGCATTTTCTATGCACATAATATATCATGTATACAAGTTAAATACAACAATCGTTTATTGAAAAATCTAGGAGGTTTACTTTGAAAACATTAAACAACGAACTATTAATGGAGCAAAAAACAATTGTAAAACGAGATGCCAAAAAAAATAAAATAATACAATTCGGCGGAGGCAACTTTTTAAGAGCTTTTGTTGATTATTATTTAAATCTTTTAAATGAAAATGATTTAATGGACTCAGGTGTAACTCTAATACAAGCAATACCCCAAGACACACCTATACTAGAAAAGATGCAGCAACAAGACTATAACTATACTCTTATAGAAAGAGGAATGGAAAAAGGCGAAACTATAAGCAGAAGCAGCATTATAGACATAATTACAGATGTTATAAACCCTTATGATGATATGAACGCCTATTTAAACTGTGCTAAAAGCGAAGAACTTAGATTTGTAGTATCCAATACAACAGAGGCCGGCATTGTTTATGATGGTAATTGTAAATTTGAAGATGCTCCACAAAACTCTTTCCCTGGAAAAGTGGCAAGATTTTTATATGAAAGATATGCTCACTTTAAAGGTGATAAAACTAAGGGATTGGTTTTTTTACCATGTGAATTAATTGACAACAATGGTACTACTTTAAAAGAAATTATACTAAAGCACATATCCGACTGGAATTTAGAAGATGATTTTAAAACATGGGTACTAGAGTCAAATTATTTTACAAATACATTAGTAGATAGAATTGTACCAGGTTTTCCACGTAACGAAATTAGTGACTTAACAGAAAAACTGGGTTATGTTGATTACTTTATTGTTACATCTGAAGTATTTAATTTTTGGGTTATAGAAGGCCCTACATGGTTACAAGAAGAACTACCATTCCATAAACTTGGTTTATACGTAGTATGGACAAAGGACGCAACACCTTATAAAAGTAGGAAAGTACGTATACTAAATGGCGGCCATACGTCTACTGTATTAAGTGCATATATTTGTGGTTTCAAAACCGTAGGTGAAATGATGAATTGCGAAAGTTTCAATTCCCTTCTTACAAATATACTTTACGACGAAGTTATACCTACATTGGACTTACCTAAAGACGACTTAACAAATTTTGCTGCTTCTGTTTTCGACAGATTTAAAAATCCATTTATTGAGCACTTTTTAATGGATATATCTTTAAATAGTACTTCTAAATACAAAGTACGTGTAGTGCCATCAATTGTAAAATACTATGAAATTAATAAAAAAATTCCTGTATGCCTTACTACTTCCTTTGCAGGTCTAATAACTTTTTACAGAGGCCAATTACCAAATGGCAAAAAAATAGAATTAAAAGATGATGAAAAAGCCATTAACTATTTCCAAGAAAATTGGAAAAAATACAATAAAGGTGAAGTATCCCTTAAAGAAGTAGTAACTTTATTTGCATCTAATGCCGAAATGTTCGGTGCAGACTTAAGTAAATTAGATGGCTTTGTAGATGCAGTTACAAAGCACACAGAAGGTTTTTTAAATAAAAAAGCTTTAGAAGTTATTGAAAACGTTTTATAATAAGATAATCCGTCATACTTACAGAAAGGTAATAAATGAAAATAAGTTTAAAGGAGAAATCTTATAATTATATAAAAGAAAAAATAGTAACCTGCCAATATATGCCAGGGCACTTTTTAGATGAAAAAGAATTAATAAATGAAATTGGCGCTTCCCGTACACCCATACGGGAGGCATTAAATAAATTAGAACAAGAAAATTTACTGCTTATACTGCCTAAAAAAGGCGTAATGGTAACAGATGTAACAGCACAACATGTAATCGATATTCACGAGTTAAGACTTACTCTAGAGCCACAAATAATAATTAAATTTTCATATTTAATTGATATAGATATTATTAATAAGTTCCTGGAGGATTTAGAAATTATTGATAATAACAATGACCTAAATACATATGATGCTCAACTCCACGACTACTTTATATCCCTATACAATAACCAGTACGTAAACCTAATATTTAATAGTATGCGAAGCCAACAAAGTCGAATTCGCAAGCTTACAACAATGACTACAGCTTGCTTTAATGAAACCATAACAGAGCATAAAAATATTCTAGTAGCAATTATAAACAAAAATTACGAAGAATCATCAAAGTATTACGAAACTCATATAATAAATTCCAAGCAAAGAACTTTAGAATCGCTTTTAAAAATGAAACTTTAGGAGGAAAAAATGTATAAATTTATTAAAGAAGACTTTATTCTACAATCCGAAACAGCTAAAATAATTTATAATGAAGTAAAAGATTTACCTATAATAGACTACCATTGTCATTTAATTCCAGATGAAATAGCAAACAATAAAAGTTTTAAAAACATAACAGAAATTTGGCTTGGCGGCGACCACTACAAATGGCGTGCAATGCGTACTTGGGGCATTGAAGAAAAATATATAACAGGTAATGCCAGCGACTTTGAAAAGTTCGAAAAATGGGCTGAAACTGTAGAAAATTTAATAGGAAGCCCTTTGCATCATTGGGTTCATTTAGAGCTAAAAAGATACTTTAGCTACGATGCACCTTTAACAAAAAACAATGCCAAGGAAGTATACGACCATTGTAATAAAATAATAAATAGCCCAGATTTCAACGTTCTATCTATTTTAGATAAAATGAAAGTAGAAGTTATTTGCACAACAGACGACCCAATAGATACATTAGAACAACATAAATCAATTAAAAACAATAAAGAGTTTAAAACATTGGTGCTACCTACCTTTAGGCCATCTAACGCCATGAATATAGAAAATCCAAATTTCACTGAATATATAAGAAAACTCAGTAATGTAAGTGGCGTTTCAATTAAAAAATATAATGATATTAAAAAAGCTATGTATAGTAGAATTGAGTATTTTAATGCCATAGGATGTAAATTATCCGATCATGCTTTAGACCCTATTGTATATACCGACTATACAGAAGATGAATTAGACATTATAGTAGAAAAAGCTTTAAATAATAGCACAATAAACAATTTAGAAGTAGCTAAGTATAAAACAGCTTTGCTCTATGATTTGTCAATAAAATACCATGAATATAATTGGACCTCCCAACTACACATTAGTTGTTTAAGAAGTAACAATACTAGAATGTTTAAAGAGCTAGGTGCAGACACAGGTTTTGATTCAATGGACGACGTAAATTCCGCTCGTGCCCTTGTAGCTACTTTAAATAAGCTGGACTCTATAAATAAACTATGTAAAACTATTATTTATAGTCTAAATCCAACTCACGATGATATGATTACAACAGTAATAGGTGGCTTCCAAGGTGGTGGAATAAAAGGTAAAATTCAACTTGGTTCTGCGTGGTGGTTTAATGACCATAAAATGGGTATGGAAAAACAAATGACAGCCCTTGCCAATAATGGCATGTTAGCTTGTTTTGTTGGTATGCTTACAGACTCTAGAAGTTTTCTATCTTACCCACGTCATGAATACTTTAGACGCATACTATGTGATTTACTTGGTAATTTAGTAGAAACTGGTCAATACCCAAATGATATAGAAAAAGTTGTAGAAATAGCTAAGAACATTTGTTATTTTAATGCTAAGAATTATTTTAAATTTTAAATTAGCACACTAAAAAACACCTTAAAATATTTTCAAGTAATTTTTTAAGATGTTTTTTTTATTTTTCATCGGTAAGAATTAGACCTCCACATAAATGCTGGCATAGGTGACTGTCTAGCTTGGTCGAAAACTTTGCTTTCTGCTCTGGTCATAAAGCTCCGCTTTATTGCTCGAGTATGCGACAAACTCAACTATGCAACCAAATTCGCCGTCCAGTGGGGGTACAAGCCCAATGACTATATGAACTAACAAGCGTAAATGAAAATGAGTTAGATAATATGTATGAAGATAGTACTTCAAACCAGTTTGATGAAGATAGTATTGATGGTATTGAACTTATTATATATGGCGATTAGTAAAATATTCTTTAATTTAGTAATAATTATTTTAATTGCTGTTAGTTTTCTAGTTGTGAAATTAATAGTATTTAAATAATGAAGTCATTATAAAGGTTCTATAATCATTGTCGGTATTTATATAATTTTCACAAGGTGAAGTTTGAATTTACTATTTTATAAACATTTTACAGAAACTGCTTTAAAATAAAAATCTTATTGGGAAATAAGATAAAAAAAAATACTGACTTTTTTTTAGGGTGTTAGTATATAAATAAACAAGAAGGGCGCTCTTGCTGTTTGAGAATTATAACTATTAGTGTATTTACAAGGAGGGTTTAATATCAAGTTTAAAAAGTTTATTTGTACTTTAGGTACTTTTATTATACTCTTTAGTTTAAATGTCTTTGCGGATTAGTTTGACAATGTTGAAAAGAACACTGTAAAAGTTGATTTTACTTTATTAGAGAAACAAATAGTAACAATAGATGAAATGGATGTGGATGTTCCTATAATCATATTCGATACTGAAGATGAAATCAATGCATTTATACAAAGAAATGAATTTAAGGATAAAACAATAGAAATTGAACTACTATTCCTTAATGATGATGTGGTACAGCGAGCTAGTAGAAAGAGATACGATGTTAAGCTGATATCTCACCCGGTGGGGATAGGTGGCTTAAATCTATATGTTGATTATGTTCTTGAAGGTGTTCGTACTAATTGTAGGTAGTATCTGCAAATGCATATACCACTCAGTCAGGCTATGCTTTCGACGTAACATATGATGAAATATATAATTTTGCAGACATTTCCAGTGATGGAAAAGATATTAGGGCTGGTTCTAGAGGACAAATATCTTATTCGTTTTTTTATGGGGGAGTCGGAACTCTTTACAAATATGATTGTGATATTGAAGGATATTTAACAGCAGTGCATTAAATTTTAGGAGAAAAATTTTTAGAAGGAAAAAATTATATGATTGGATTTTTAATGAATAGTATCGCTGAATTACCTCTTTTTGTTCAATTGTTTACAATGCTTTGGGAAATATTGCACATTTTAGTAATTTTGCTTTTTTTAGTTGCATTAATACTGTGTATTCGCTATTTTTTAAGTAAATTTAACAATATGAAGTGAAATATTTATCTTATAGCTAATTCTTACTGATAAATAAAAACAGCCTATAGTGAAATAAACATTCACTATAGGCTGTTTTTTATTTAATATAATAATTGTCGGTATTTATATAATTTCAAGACAACCCCTTTATTTTATTTTTTATTCTTAATAACTGACTTCCAAAGTCTTAGTAATGCCATAAGTATTAGTATAAACTGATTTAATAATACAACCCAAATAATATAGGCATTTCCTGATATTACCTCCGCTGTTGTGCCATGTTCGCCAATGAATACACCTGAATACCAGAGGATTTTGCATATAGCTACTAACACAGCTATTTCAACCACAAATAAAAGGATTAAATTTACTGTCTGCTTAGGCTCCACCTCTTTAAGATTGTACATAACGTGGAGTTCTTTAGCGAAAAGGTAAATTATTAGTAGAAAATTCATTCCAAAACATTATACAAAAGGCTAAAAATATACAGAACTCTATTGCGAAAAAAATTGTTAAAGCTAATTTCTTATTTCCCATATCAGCTTCCTCTCAAATTTCAGTTTAAAAAATTATGTAGTCTATCTTTCAATTTATCTTCTTTATCATCAAATATAAAAGTGCTATACAATGTTGGTGTTTTTATATTCAGAAGCACAGGAATTTCTGTAACTTTGTATTTTTCTAAAACACTTTTATAAAGCACGTCATCTCTCCAATGATCTGTGTCGAACTTATAAATAATTAAGTTATTATTAGCTCTATATTCATTTTTTAAATATTTATTAAACTTCAAGCATTCAGGGCGTGTATCTCTACTAAAATACACATAACCAATAATTTTATCGTCAGTCAAATCATTAATATCAACAATTGGTATAGTCATAGTGTCATATATAATATTATAATATCTTGTTTTTATAATACAATAAAATACCACTAAGAAAAACACAATCCTCGTAGCTAAAATATTGTCCTAACTTAGTATAAGAAGAACGTTTTATATTTCTACTTTTTACAATTTTATAATCAGATATTTGGGATCCATCCGAAAATTCTATATAAACACACTAACAATTCTAATTATCAAACAACAAGAGCGCCCTTCCTATTTATATGTATTCTAAATTTTTAAAAAAATGTCAATAGTTTTTTTATTTATTTATCTAATTTTATAATATGGCTATTAATATTATTTTAGTAAAATTTCAACAAAATCCATTAAATCAGGCTACTCATCATGCATACGTCCACTAGAATCATACATCAATTCTTCAAATTGCTTTTCACCAGATACATATTCTTCAAAAACAATTTTAAATTTAGAATTTACGTTACGCAAGTCGTATACATTTAAATTCGGTTGCATAATTTTAAGAACATCCTCGTTAATATAGCTGTATCCTATAATATTATCTGAAATATAATAAAAAATCGCAATAAAAATAGCCTATAGTGAATGTTTATTTCACTATAAGCTATTTTTTATTTATCTTTTTCATAAACAATGAAAGAATATTCCTTTTTAAGTTCATTAGTAAATATTGAATTGTACCCAACCAAGTCTACAATATAGTCAGAGCCATACTGAAAATAATCTGCAGGTATAATATATTTTTTACCTTTAATATTGTTACTTTCAACTTTTACTTCTTGGACAAAATTCCCATTTTGATCCCTAAAAATTATAGTTGTATAACCACTAGCTATGCTTTTATCGGATTTATTGTTTTTTTCAGTCGATTTTTGACTTTTTGGCTTTTTGACTTTTTCATAAAGTAAAAAAGAATATTCTTTTTCAAGGCTAGCCACATTTATTGTATTATGACCAGTAAGGTCAACAATATAATCTTCTCCATGTTGGAAATAATTAGCAGGTATTATATAATCCCTTTCTTTAATAGAGTCATAATCAACTTTCGCCTCTTGTATAACATTTCCACTTTTGTCTTTAAAAATAATATTTGTAAAGCCCGAATTTTTAGCAGAGTTTTTATTTTTTTTAGAAGCATTATTTTTATTTGTAGTAGTAACTTTAACTATCCCATTTCCTGAATTATTTTCTTTTTTCTTTTCAGCAAATTCCCCTAGTTTATTTCTTTCTCTCCAAGTTTTTGACGCACACCAGTCATCTTCACTGCTGTATCCAGTACTAAGGCCTGTGCTCTTTCCAAATACCGGTGTTACCATTGTTAATGCCAGGGTTAAGCATATTAATATTTTTTTCATATGTATCCTTTCTTCTAAACACACTTTTAACGATATTAACATAATTTTATATTTAATTCAAATAAGCTGAATTATAACTTCCTAAACAATCATAGAACAACCTAATAAAGAACAAAAAAAGATACCACACATGTTTGATCCAAGTATAGCACTTAACTTAATTGCGGAAGACGGATTTGAACCATCAATCTTCGGGTTATGAGATACAAGCTTATAATTCCAAGCAAACGCAAATAGTCACATATAGCCACATTTATCAAAGTTTACCAAACCAACACTGCAAATAACAAGAAACACTAACTTTCCAAGATGGTCAGTATACACCAAATTAAATTTTAGAAATTCTCATTGAAAAAGAGGTTTTCTATAGGAATACTTGATGGAATTGTTGAATGTGTAGCAACAGGTGTTATGGATGGACTAGATTTAATAATTTCATCTGTACTTGGTGCTCTAGGAACAATATGGATATCTTTTTAAAATACTTTCCAGCTGCCTAAACTCTTTATAGTGTATTTGTAGCAACAGAAATAGGATTAGATATTGGTGGTACACCTTATGATTGGATACTAAATGAAAATCTACCGTCTATTAATTTTGCCAATTTCAACTCAACATTACTTGTAATATTAGGCGCTTGCTTAAACGGATCGGTTTCTCTAATAGCTTTAATACTTTTAATTGTAATTGCATGGAATTTTCTCAAATTACTTTTAGAAGCTGGTGTAGAATGTTTGGCGATCAGATCTTTTTATTACTTATGAATGCTTGGTGTTTAAGATTATTTGTTAATATAATAGGAAATTTCATTGCTAATCCTTTGGCTTTATAAACCTTTATAATCTAACCGAACAATACTATCTTCATAAGATACCCTTTCATTTGTACACACAAACGTTTATAATAAGATTATAAATATTAATTTATTTGAAAGGATCATGAATATGGCAAATAAATCTGCAAATTTATACGCAAGAATCGAACCATATGTAAAAGAGCAAGCCAAAGATATTTTCTCAACGTTAGGATTATCAACCTCAAATGCTATAAACATATTTTTTAAACAAGTTATTCTCAACAAAGGTATGCCTTTTGAAGTTAAAGTCCCTCAACCTAATATTATTGATATTAGCAATCTATCAGATGAAGAATTTAAAGCAGAAATTGAAAAAGGATACTCAAGTATGATTAACGACAACTCAAAACCTGATAAAAATGTTTTCAATAATCTGAGAAAAAAGCATAATATATGATTTATACTATTAGGCTTACAGATGATGCTGAAAAAGATTTAGATGATATATACATCTAAATCTCAGAAGAATTATCGTCTCCTATTAATTGCCTTGAAACAAATTGAACGCATCGAGAAAGCAGTCTTTTTTAGTCTTAGTCAAATAGCCTGAAAGATATAAGGCATATTCTGCTAAAAACTTAAATTATAAAGGTATAAGAATTATGCCTATTGATAATTACTGCATTATGTATCATTCAGATACAAAAAATACAAATATTGTAATTCTTCGTATTATGTATGGCCGCAGAAATTTAAAATATTAGATTAATACTACAGATTAGAGCACTATCCCTAAGCGTAGCTTATGCGGTGCAGGAGATTAGTCTACCAAAAGCGGGTAAGATAAGCCTCTACTTGAAGGAAAGGTCATTTGATTTAGTTTTTACATTTTTTAAATTTATGAACCCGACTATTATGACTTTTAGTAAGTCTTGCTATAAAAATATTATTTAAAGGAGCCCCATATGTTAAAGAACACTTTTCAAAGAGTTCTATTTTCAGATTGTAATTTAGATGATACTTTCTTCAACTCGCTTAAAGATGATTACGCTGGATTTATAGATTGGTTTCAGAAAAAATGCAAAGATAATAACTACGCCTACATATTAAAAGATAATGATGATATAAAAGCGTTTATTTATTTAAAAATCGAAGGTAAAGAAAACCCATCCGACCAAATTACTTGTAATAGCAATATTCTTCCTGAGATTAAAAGAATAAAAATAGGCACACTTAAAATTGATGAAACTGGTAAACGATATGGAGAAGGTGCAATCGGCTTAGCACTATGGTATTGGCAACTCCATAAAGATAGACCCGAAGAAATATACTTCATAATCTTTAAAAAACAAAAAGATTTAATTGATTTATCTGTAAAATTTGGATTTAAGAATATTGGTAAAAATGAGAATGGCGAGTTAATTATGCTAAAAAGTCGAAAAGATATTGATTATTCAACCCCATATAAATCATTTCCTTTTATCAATTCTAAAATCGAAAAAGTAGGCATTTTGCCAATAAATGATAATTTCCATTATACCTTATTTCAGTATTCTAATTTAAAAAACACATAAAAAGAAAATTTTGAAAGCATTTCCTCAGATGGGCTCACTAAAATATTTATTGCTTCTCCCAATTCAAATATTTCTGTAGACGTAGGAATGCCGGTACTAATTTACCGTATCTACAAACCAAATGCTAGTAATGGAAAAAATATGAAAACTACATTCAAGTCTGTAATTACTTCATACTGTATAAGCATAAAAAAAGAAATAGTTAAATAAAATAATAATTCTGATTTTTCTCTTAGTGAATTCATATCCCTAGTGGGTAATAAAACGATATACACCAAAGACGAACTTATAGACTTTTACAAACATAAAAAAATATAGTCATATTAGAACTGCTATATTATGGATACTTATGAGAGGGAAACAATGTCACTCATAATTGGTTATATAATAATAATTTATTTAATACATACCCCTATAATATATGCTATGATAAGAAACAGTTTATAAGCATATTAGAGAAAGGAAATAAAGATGTGTCAAATATTATTATCAATTAACCCTGAACATGTAGAAAATATTTTTAATGGTACAAAGAAATATGAGTATAGAAAAACTAATTTTAAACGAAATGATATTGATAAAATTATTATTTATTCAACTACCCCTATTAAAAAAGTTGTTGGAGAAGTTGAAGTATTAAATATTCTTAATGATAAAAAAAATAATGCTATAGCCTTTAAATTAGGAAATTATACTAAGTATACTCACAAAAAAGATTTATCCGAATTAGGTATAGTGCAAGCACCACAATCATTTATATATCTTTAGTGACTTTCAAATTATTTTATAATCTAGTATTTGTGTATAGTCGTAAAATTTTAAATTATAATTAAATATATAAATTAAAAAGCATTTATCAAGTATGACCCCTTAAGAAAGATAGTATTCTTATAGGCTTCAAATAATTGATAAATGTTTTTTTTACTCTACCCATGTTGAAAGGAGGTTTTAATGAAAACAATAAAAATATTAATTATTTCACTATCCTACTCTCTATTTAATCTATCATTTTTTGTTTATGGAATAACAGAAAGTGATGTTCAAGCTGTTGTCGATAGTAGTGGCAAAGAGACTGTAACTGGAAATTTATTCATATGGTTTGTCTGTGCCCTAGCCTTTTTAAAAATTTCACAAAAAATAGATTCATACATGTCTAGCTTAGGAATTAATGTCGGACATACTGGAAATGAAATATCTTTAATGGGTGTTGCAGGTACAGTTTTAGCTGCTACCCGACTTATAAATAACAAAATATAACCGCGATGAACAGCGGACAAACGTGTAACGTTTGTCTGGTCGGAAGCTTCACTGCCTGCTCTGGTCATAAAGCTTTGCTTTATTGCTCGAGTAAGCAACCAACTCGACTATGCAACCAAGTCCGCTGTTCATAGCAGTTCTATAAGGAGTGATTTAATGGAAGAAAAAAATACAAATACTTTAGAATATGGGATTTCTACAGCTAAGAAAGTTGAGGTAACGGTTGCATTTTTCTTAAGTTGACGACATTAGATGCAACCCTTGGCTCGGTAGGTTCCGAAACCATATTCTATTCTATTTTTAATACTTTTACTTTTTTCTGTCTACTTTATTGACTATGGCCCAAAATGGCACATTTCCAATTGCTAAATCAGAAAAATTATCCTCATGCTCTACATCTTCAAATCCTTTTATATCTATTTCTGCAATTTGATATAGCTACTTTGCAATTCTACAAGATATTTCATCTAGTTCAACACCGTATAAACGTGGCTCGAAAAACTTATCAGGCAAATTAGAAAAAAAATTTCCTACGCCCATGCTTGGCAGAAGAATATTACCCTTATTAAAGCCAAAATTTTTAACAGCATTATATAACTCTTTATAACAATATCACTTGTATAATGTGCATTTGAAGTGCTAGCCATAACCTTTTTATATTCTATCGAGGTCAATAAATTTTTAAGCTCAATATATTCTTTTTGCTATGAAGTATTTCTAGAGTAAAAAGCTTGTGACATTCCACCCCAGCCAGTATACTTTGATAATATTAGTATGATTATTTTTCATTTCTTCAAACTTCCATAAGTGCCTCTAATGTATCTGCATTTGGAGTATTTAAATTAATCTTAAAGGGTATCTTACCTTGTCTAACAGATTGTCTTAAAAAAATATTAAAAGCTGTAGTCATATTCATTCCTAGTTCTAAAAATAGATTTTCAGCTTCTTCTTTAAGTTCTATATCAGTACGCATACTAATATTTATTATATCTTCAGTTTGCCAATATATCTTTTTTCTACTCCAACTCATGTGCTTTTCCTAAAATATTCGTGTAGATATAATTTTCTAGATGTTCTTTATCTTCAAACGACACTTTTAAATCTTAGTCTAAACTTCCTTTGTTATCTTTTAAAGTCAGTACATAACCTACTTTCTTATTCATATGGATCTTACTATATCTTTTTGTGTTCCCATGTCATCAGTTATAATCACTTTACATTTATATTTAATTTATTAATCAATTCCGACATAACTGTATTTTATTGGATTTATTACCTGCTTTTGTATGAGATAAACAAAGACCTTTTTCATCAAATGCTCGAACTATATGATTAGTTTTTTGTTTTTGCTTTATTAACTATCTGTATTTTAACATCTATATATAGTAATTTTTGATTTTTCTTCCACAGTATCTTGTAGTAATTCAAATCCCTTTAAAAAACTACTTATTATCTTAGGTAAAATAATGAATTTCACACTATTCATCTACTTTGAACAATGATACTAAATGATATCCCTATAACATATGACATTTTATGTTCTACTTTACTTTATCGTCTTCCACCCATAACATTCTCTATACCTTAATGTTTTTTCACTATAATCAGTCTATTTTAGCTAATTATACATTTTCTTTATATTTTTCTTCATACATTTGACATAGCCAATTTAATTATTCCCTGATGAGATGAATCTCTATTATATGCATTTTTCACACATACTTTAGCTTCATTCTCTTTGCCAAGTCCAACCATTCCCAAAGCCATTAAATAATTACAATTAACATAATTTTTGTTATTTAAGTCAGCATCAAAAATTAAAAAATCTGGAAGTGAAACAGCAAAATAATCTATTTTTACATTATCATTCATATGCTCTTTACCATAATCAATTAGTGTATTAAACATTTTTCCTGCTACATCTTTTTGCCCTAGTTCCCTATAGGCCAAAGCACGATAGTAAAACATTTCTGGTGGTTGGTCATTATAGTAAAGGGCATTTCCTAAATCGTTTCCTCCTAATACTGCTTTTTGGAAATATTCTTTATTCCCTGTAGATTTTCCCAAATAATAATATATGTCATTATCCATTGTCCCATAAAGTTTACCTTCACCAAGATTATGAGGGATTTTCAAGGCTTTTAACAATAGTTCTTCATTTTTATCTGAACTTTTACTAAGTCCAATTAATGCCGTTTTATATTGAGATGTTATCTTTCCTTCTCCACCTTCACAAGGGTGAAAAATATGATTTTCTATAGAATTTAAAGCTTTTTCATATTATCCTGTGGAATTTAGCAAAGTAATATATTCTGTGTAAAGGTCATCTCTTTTATCTACTAGCTGAATATTTTCTTCCATAACCCCTAGCCTAGTATCTACATCTATATTCATTATTTTATAAAGCTGATCTAGTTCGAAAAAAATTCGGCTTTCACTTTTATTTTTATTAAAGGCATTTTCTAAATATTCCTTTGCTTTGTTTCCATCTGATTTTTTATTGTAATAATACAGAGCGAGATTTCTATATGTTGTAGGGAATTCTGGTTTAAGGCTACAAGCTTTTTCCCATAATTTAGCTGCATTATCATATCTACCTCTATCATAAAAAATATTTCCTAGTAAATAATTAGCCTTTGGTGCATCCGCCATCTGAATTATTTTTTCCAAAACTAAAATATCAAAAAGTCTATTTGTAAATCCATGAAAATCTTCTTTTTCACCTAATTCTATATATTTATCATCTGAACAATACGCTAAATAATAATAAAGCATTTCATCTGGTTTTGGACATAATTTTAGTAACGCTGTAGCTTTTTCTAAATCGCCACATTGAATATATGGTATTGATGCATTAATATAATAATGGGCATCACCTATGGAAACTTCTTCCATTTCCTGTAAAATGTTTTTATTTTTTGTAGACCAATATTTTTCAAATAACATGCCTAAATCCAAAACATTTATATTTTCTTCAGGGATTTCTTCATTTAGAATATTGCAAATATGAGATAGTAAAACTATTCCACGAATATTTTGCGATTTTTATCTAAAGATAATTGGCAAAATTCTTTTGCTTCTTCAACTTTTCCATCTCTTAGTGAAAGTATTGCCATTCTATAGAAACATTTATCCTTCATGGCATCGGACCAAATAGCCTTGTAATACGCATCAAATGCGTCACTATATTTATATTGGTTTTCCAGTGCAAGCCCTAAATAATAATAAGGCTCGCTATCGTATGGATTTGGATTTTTCCAAATGGATTTTTTAACTGCCTTTCTAAAATGTTTCTCCGCATCTTGGAATAAACCATTTTTATATAAAATTTTCCCATAGCCTAAATTTAATCTAATATCTGTTTCATCTCTTTTTAGACCCTCTAAATAATAGTCAACAGAGTTGTAGGTAGCATGTCTATACTGTTCCAAGTGTAGTGCTGTTAAATAAAGTTTTTCCAGACTTTCTATATCTTCTGGTGATTTTGCTTCTTCAGCAGGTGAAGGAATATCTTGTATTTCTATATTATCATTTGTATTGTAGTTAATTATTTCTTTTCCATCTACATATATGGAAAGGCTTAAATTTTTCTCATTTATATCCGCTTCCAAATAAAGAGGATTTGTTGGAGAAATATTATGGATACTTTCCAAAAGCACTTCTTTATCATTAAAAAGTTTTATAGTTGCATTTTCTATTTTCCTTGGCGAATAGGCATATATCTTAGTTTTTTTATCTACTTCTAAATTTATAGAAATATCAATATTTGCATTTTTTACAGCACCAACTTCCTTATATGGCATAAAATATTGGGTAAAAGTTTTTTCTTCGTAAGGGGCAATAAATGTAAAATCTGGTTGATTATCTATAAACATTCCCGTCATTAGTTCAATATATGGGCCATTTTCATCTGTTAAATTTCTATCCCATGCCTTACCAAAATCACCATTACCCCATGTCCATTGTTTTTTGCCTGGGGAAATGTGATGATCTGCAATATGAAGAAGTCCAGATTTTAAATTGTGGTCATAATTTCCAATAAAATCGTAATCTGAATGATAAGCCATATATGACGTAGGAACAGGAATATTTTTGTAGCGAGAAATATCCGTGCCTGGAGCGTAGTCTTTTTTATAATAAATGCCGTCAGCAATAGGAAACTTAGACACATCTCTTTTTCCGTGATCCATTACAGCGTGTACATCTGGTGGAAATATAGACTGTGTATAATCGTTAACGGGAACAGCAGGATTTGCCCACCATAAAAATGTTTGCGTAATATCCGTTGGGTTGTATAAAGTTCCTTTTATTTCTAAATACGCTTTCTCTGGATAAACATTAAATTCAATTAGGGAACTAGTATGAAACATTTTTTCAACTTCACCTACAATAGTTGTAACACTGCCGTCTGGATTTTCTTTCACTTTATATGGTACAGGATCGAAGGTTGAGGGTCTATGATGTTGAGGCCAATTAAATTCTATACCACCAGAAATCCAAGGCCCTGCTAGACCTACAAGAGCTGGTTTTACTACTTCGTTGTAGTAGACTGCATCATAATCGTTAGTTTTGTCATATAATCTTTGTATTCTACCGCCTATTTCAGGTAGTACCATTACCTCTATATATTCATTTTCCATGAAAATGGCTGTGTATTCTTTGTCGCATTTTTCGTCTGATACTTTTTCCGAAACGGTATGTGGATATACTTTACCGCTACTTCCTTGGTAAACTCTTTTCTCCATAAACATCGGGTTTTTATCTTCCTGTCCCATTAAATATGTTGGTATAATTACTTCTTCTATTCTTATTTTTGCGTTATTCATAATTTTTCCTTTCTATTCACTAGAAAATTTATATTTTATATAGTGATTATATGAATTATCTTTATCTACAAAATTTGTTGGTGATCTTTCATCGTTCATTGCATTTGATGGATATTAAAATTCCAAAGCCACCCCTCCATGAATATTATTTATTCTATTTAATAAATTTGATTTAATTGGGTGGTTATAGGTGTAAACAACAGCACTTGGATATGATGTTTTTATTACAATTTTTTTATTTTTTTCCTTAAAGTCAAATCGTAGTCTACTTTTTTATTTAAAATATAAGTGTGATTGTAGCCATTGGATTTTTTTATATTTTCATCTTCACTATTTTTAAAATTTCCAATTTTACGTTGTTTTCTAAAATCAAAATCTGTGTTTTCTACTGATGCCGTATTAATTGGAATTGCCATATGGTCCATTTCTAGAAATTTATTGGCATTAATTTGTAAATAATGATTATAAATATTTTCCTTTAAACTCAAATTGAAATAACTATGATTAGTTAAATTTAAATATGTTTTTTTTATCGCTTGTGGCATGGTATTTAATTTCTAAAATATTTTTGTATAAAATACACCATTTTCATTTTTTACAAACATTTGATATATTGCTGCTACGTATGGTAATAAAAATAATTTTATATCTTCTGTTTCTAATTTAATTTCCATATAGCCTCCTTTGCTTTATAAGTGAATTTTATATGTAATTAATATTTAATTTATTACATATAATTGCTTTTTAGTTTATAATAATTGCTATACAATTATTAGTCGGAGGTTATATGAAATCAATAGAATTAGGCGTAAAAAAAGAATCTAATTATTATATATATTCCCCAAGTTTGCAGGGGCAAAAAACTTTTTTCTACCCACTAGTTGTAGGTAATTTTATGTATGAAGAAAACTATTCCATAAAAAGACAAACATATAACAGTTTTCTAATAATGCACATAAAAAACGGCTCTCTATCTGTAGAAATAGATGGAGCCGCTTTTTATGCAAATAAAGACGAAATTGTGCTTTTAGACTGCTTTAAACCTCATAAATATACAGCGATAAAAGAAAGTGAAGTTACATGGCTACATTTTGGCAGTGTAGTAGCTAGAGAATATTTTAATACAATTACTGAAAATCAAAAATATAAATTTAATGATACTTTAAACATAATAAAAACATTAAATAAAATTTACAGAATATTTTCAGAAAACCTTCCCATAAAGGAAGCCCTTATTTCAAAATATATAACTGATATACTGACAGATTTAATATTAAATTCAGAAAATACTTCTTCTATTAATAATATTGAAAAATCAATTATATACATAAATGAAAATATTTCAAAGGAAATAACTTTAGAGACTCTTGCAAGAAATGTCGCCCTCAGTCCTTTTTACTTTACTAGAATTTTTTAAAAGGAAACTGGATTTACTCCATACCAATATGTATTGTACTCTCAAATAAATCATGCAAAGTTTTTGCTTACTAGCACGGATTTGTCTATTAAGGAAATTTGCTTTCAGTGTGGATTTTCCTGTGAGAGTAGTTTTTGTACGGTGTTTAAGAAGTGGGTTAATGTGACACCTACTGAATATAGGGATTTGTAATTGATACTACACAACCAAAAATGACCACCAAAGAACAACCTCCCTTTGGTGGTCATTTCCATTACCAATTTAAATAAAACTCAACACAATATCATCAACAGCCACAAGCCTAACATCAGACAACTTCGCCAAGCTATCTCCATTATTCTCCATTCGTCCAGCCATAGTTGAGGACACGTCTACTTTCACATCTTTTTTTATAGGCGTAATAGCAAATACTATTTCATTTTCCCTACTTAAATCCATAGTCTGCTCTAATCCAATTTCCCATGTTTCGCCATTACTAAAATTATCTGATATAAGTTGCCCATCTGCAAAGGCATTGCCTATATCACCCATATAATCTATTTCCATAATAATATTTTTATATTTATGGCAAGGCTTCAAATTTACAACATACTTACTACTAAAAATTTCCTTAAACTCAACATTTTCCATATTAATGTCATATTTGCAACTTATGCCTGACCATATATCTCTTTTAATGGGTTCACTATTACAACTAATATCAAAATCCATTGCAGGTAATGTAAGAAATTCAAATTCTTTTTCTCTTGAAGAAATTTCAAATCTAATATCTTCTCCATTATAAAGTGGTGGCAAAGATGATAGAATTGCAAATTTTCTATTATTTCTTTCTATTTCATAATACATAGCACTTTCTTCTCTTGTTAATGTAACAACTCGCACTTTTCCATGAACTCCACCTATAATAAATGAATTATTATTTTCATTATCAATGCTATGAATATCTTTAGTATCCCAATTATATTCTTTTTCCATTCCCTTTGGCGTAAAAAAGAAATAGGTTTTCAAATCGCCATCAATAATAGATAGCGGTTGAGCCTTAGCAGATATTAGTCTATAGCCACCTACATCTAAATTAAAGGGAAGAATTGCCTCTTCTCCTGCAGAAATATTGATATTGTCTATTAATATTTCCTCATTTTCCAATTTTAACGTAATTTTTTCATTATGCTTATCTTCACATTCAATATGGTCTTGATAATTATTAATAAATACAAAACCACTATTGCCATCAGTTCTCACAGAATATCTTAGAGTTTTTGTATCACTTGGGTCAATATCATTTGCATTTTCAGGCAATACAGTCTTCATATGACATAACTCTTTAAAATTCTGTGTAAATGTATGTAGTGCCTTCAATCTAAAATAACTAGGTCTTAATTGACCAAATTCACCAATTGCTGCTTGATAGTCGTAAGAAATTTTAGGGCATTGATGTTCATTTAAATATGGTGTGACTTCTCCTCGTGGATTGCTGCCACCTCTATACATGTAATAACCGAGAAAATTGCAACCACTACCTAATTTTATATTCGCCATGGCATCTATGCTTTCAAAAGGCAATCGAAATCTATAGTTATAATAGCAAGACATACCCCCGCCCATTTCGCAACATGCGTAGGGAATATTCTCTGGACCATATTCTGGTTCAAAATTGTAAGTTTTCGGCACACTATTATTATGATTATCTCTGTAAATATACTCAGGAGTAACAGGGTGGTCGCCATCATAGTCGTAGAAAATCCACGGCCAAAAGGCATATCCACCCCAAAGTGGCAACATCTCATCTACAGGAGAGGCCGCTCCGCCCCAGCCTGTACAAGTGTAGAAAGGCGTAATAATCCCCTCTTCTTGTGCAATCTCCTTTAATTTAATCATATATTCATTTCCGTCATTACCACCTGGAACCCATTCGTTGCTTACACCTGTGGTCATTTCCCAAGGGGCTGCAGAATGCATATATTCATTTTCTATTTGCGTACCTATTATTGGACCATTATTGCTAAAATACAAGCCATCTAGTTGCTTTCCTATTTCTTTGTAAAGTATTCTTGTAGCTTTCAAAAAACCCGAATTCAAGCTTCTTGCTTCAAAAGGTTTACCATAAATCCAATCCGGCAGACCGCCATTTCTTACTTCACCATGGTCAAATGGGCCAATTCTAACTATTACATATAAACCATGTTTACCACATATTTCTACAAATTTTCTAAGGTTTCTATTTCCGTCAAATCGAAATTTACTCTCTATTTCTTCATGGTGATTCCAAAAAATATAAGTAGACACAACATTTATTCCACCTGTTTTCATCTTTAGAATTGTATCTTCCCATTGATTTTCGTGCACCCTGGAGAAATGACATTCTCCAGAAATTCCCAAAAAAGGCTCTCCGTTTATTTCCATAAAATAATTTGTGAATTTCAGTTTATCGCCCTTTTTTGAAATACCACTAAATTTGTCTGATAAATAATTTATTTCTTTTTTTGTGAAATTTCTTAAATCTATGTTATTCATATTCACCTCTTGGATTATAATTTTGTTTTTTATGTATTAATACTTTAAAATTAGCTTTTCTTGTAATTATTATGTAAATTTAAACCAGTTTATTCTCATTATTTCGCCACCATTTCCTCTAAAACAAAATTTTAAATTAAATGTTTCTATTTCTTCAGTGTTATTAAACTCACAGCTAAATGTTTCATAACCACAATGACTATAGTCGCCTGTACGAATAATTCTACATTCCTCGATTTTTTGCCGGTCAAGACATTGAAAGTATCTATATAGGACTCATCATTTAATGACGCAGCAAAAAAACGAATTTTACTTTTATTTTTTACACTCCTTATATTAAGAAAGTATAATTCGCTTTTATCGCAAATTCCACCAACACCATATGCAGCAATAATCTGATTAGCTACCATGTGCCTGTTTTCGCGATAATGAATATAGCAAATTCCCGTTGCTCTATAATACCTTGTTGGATCTAAGAAACCGCAACTCCAGTATCTTTATCACCATTTGAAAAATAGTAATAGTATTTACCATTTCGACTAGCGCATCTGCAGCCCTGCAGCCCAACATCTATCACAATTACCTATATAGCTTTCTTCTGAATTAAATATGTTTTCGAATTTCCACTTTACTAAGTCTCTTGAAGACCAAATTTGACAGTCGCTCATCAGCCATGTTTTGTTATCAATTAGACTTATCATGACTTGCGAATAAATATATTTTATTAGTAAAAATATGAATATGTGGGTCACACACACCCAAATTTTGTATTATAAGATTATTTTTCATTTTAATCTCCTTTTTTAATTTTAATGTTTTCATATTCGTACCATTATATTTTTATTTTTAAAACAATTGTTTCAAAAGCTTCTAGTTTGCCCTTACTATTTCCTATTAACACATCACCAACAGGAAGATTAATACTAACTGTATCTTTTCCGAAGTTTTGTAAGAATAGATATTTATAATTATCGTCTTCCCTACTACTAACATCAACATTTTTAGAAAGATTTTTCATTAGACTTTCTATATTATTTACGTAAAATATTTTATTATATACATCATCATAAAAATCTTGCCCCATGTCTGCGCCAATATAGTAAGCTTTGCCTTTTTTATATTCATTGCATGTAAGCACGGCATTTCCTCTATAAAAATCATCACTATAGGTCATTAAAACTTCAGCATTTCTAACTTCAACTAATTCACAAAGATTTTTACATGTATACTCATTACTTATTCCCAAGGAATTATTTGTTACTGGTATTGCCCCATTACTTTCCCAGTCATAAAGTCCATCTATTTCTTCTCTTCGCAGTCCCAATACATCTACCATTTTATTTGGACTTTCACCTAGAAAACACAAATCGTTTTCGTCAACAACTCCGCTCCAGTATGTAGTAATTAATATTCCGCTATTGGCTACAAAATTTTCCATTTTTTCCTGTATGCCTTCTCTATACATATAAAGCATTGGCGCAACTACTACTTTGTATTTTGATAATTCTGCTTCCATGGAAATTACATCAACATCTAGTCCGTAATTTTTCAATGCTTTATATGACTTCAAGGCACTTTCGTGATAATAAAGACCCTTGTTACGTGGACCTTGAGCATCTTCCATTGCCCAACGATTTTCCACATCGTATATAAGCGCCACATTTGCATTTACTTTTGTATTTCCTATTTCAGATAACTTCTCTAAATCCATTCCAATTTCACTTATTTCTTTAAAAACTCTTGTTTCTCCGCCGTAATGATCAATCACTGCACCGTGAAATTTTTCTGAACTTCCTCTACTTTGTCTAATTTGAAAATACTGTACACTATCGGAACCATGGGCAATTGTTTGTAACGAGGACGAAAGCAATACTCCAGGTTTTTTCAATTTACTTACACCCTGCCAATTTGTACTAGATGGGCAACATTCCATTAATAAAAAGGGCTTATCTTTTAAACTTCTCATGTAATCATGTTGCATTCCTGTATCTCTTGCCACATCTATATTTTCATATTTATCCCATAGCGGATATGTATCCCATGATACAACATCAATTTCATCAGCAATTTTTCTATAATTTAAACCTTGGAAATCATACATTAA
>JBKECF010000090.1:0-25876 GCA_047974375.1 Lachnospirales bacterium | reverse complement strand
AGTTTTAGAAGATGGATATAGAACAGGTGACATTATGTCTAGTGGAATGAAAAAAGTTGGAACAAAAGAAATGGGACGACTAGTATTAGAAAATATTTAGTTTTAACTTTTATAATGTTAGGGAATTTACCATTTGGTGAGTTCCCTAAAAAAATATAAATATGTGAAAATGAATTTTATATAGAAAAGAGTGTATATATGATAAGTGATAGAGTAAAAAAAGGCCCTGAGCGTGTACCCCACCGCTCGCTGTTTAAAGCCATGGGATATACAGATGAAGAACTAGAAAGACCTTTAATAGGTGTATGTAATTCACAAAATGAAATAATACCAGGTCATATTCATTTAGATACCATTGCGGAGGCAGTGAAAAAAGGAATACTTGCAGCAGGCGGAACACCAATAGAATTCCCTGCCATAGGTGTGTGCGATGGCATTGTAATGGGGCATAAGGGTATGCATTATTCTTTAGCTAGTAGAGAATTAATTGCCGATAGTGTGGAAACCATGGCAGAGGCTCATGGCTTCGATGGCCTAGTTTTGATTCCTAATTGCGATAAAATTGTACCGGCTATGCTAATGGCAGCCGCAAGAGTTAATGTACCTACAGTTGTAGTAAGTGGCGGGCCAATGTTAGCCGGCTCTATGCATAATAAAACTTCCGTTAGCCTTTCAAATACTTTTGAAGCCATAGGAAGTTACAATAGTGGCACAATAAATGATGATGAATTAAAGGAATGGGAAAATAATTCTTGCCCCACTTGTGGTTCTTGTTCAGGAATGTATACAGCAAATAGTATGAATTGTTTAACAGAAGTTCTGGGCATGGGCTTAAGTGGCAACGGAACAATACCAGCAGTTATGGCAGAAAGAGTTAGGCTTGCTAAAAAAGCAGGAATGCAAATAATGGAGCTTGTGGATAAAAATATTTGTCCATTGGATATAATGACGCCAAAAGCTTTTGAAAATGCCCTTACAGTTGATGTAGCACTTGGTTGTAGTACAAATTCTATGTTGCATTTGCCTGCCATCGCTCACGAAACAGGTCATGAAATTGATATTTTTAAAGTTAACGAAATAAGTGATAAAACACCAAATTTATGCAAGCTTGCTCCCTCAGGCCCTCACCACATAGAAGATTTATACTATGCTGGCGGCATTGCTGCCGTTATGAAAGAGTTGGATAAAAAGAATTTAATTCACGGAGATTTACCAACAGTTTCTATGAAAACCCAAAAAGAAATATATTCCAAGGCAAGTAACAAAGATGAAAATGTAATACGCCCTATAGAAAACCCTTATAGCGAAATAGGCGGACTTTTCGTATTACGTGGAAATATAGCTCCCGATGGCTGTGTAGTAAAACGTTCAGCCGTGGCAAAGGAGATGTTTGTAAAACGTTGCAAAGCTAAGGTGTACAACTCTGAGGAAACAGCTATAAAAGCAATTTTTGGCAAAGAAATAGAAAAAGGTGACATAGTAGTAATAAGATACGAAGGTCCAAAAGGCGGCCCAGGTATGAGAGAAATGTTATCACCAACGTCGGCTTTAGCCGGCATGGGTCTAGATAAAGATGTAGCTTTAATTACAGATGGAAGATTTTCCGGTGCATCTCGTGGTGCATCTATTGGGCATGTTTCCCCAGAGGCTGCTGTAGGTGGTGCAATTGCCATTGTTGAAAATGGTGACTTTATAGACTTAGATATTAACAAAGGAAAAATACATTTAGATATTACTAATGAAGAATTTGAAAAAAGAATGAAAGAGTATAAACCTATTGAGCCGAAAATAAAAAAAGGCTATTTAGCTAGATATGCTAAACTAGTTACATCGGCTAATAGAGGTGCAGTATTGGAGGTGTAAGTATGGAATTAACAGGAGCAGATATTTTAATAGAGTGTTTAGTTGAACAAAAAGTTGATAAAGTTTTCGGCTACCCAGGTGGAGCAGTTTTAAACATTTACGACGCTCTTTATAAAAACAGCCATAGAATAAAACATTATTTAACTTCTCATGAACAAGGTGCGTCCCACGCAGCAGATGGTTATGCTCGTTCCACTGGAAAAGTTGGGGTGTGTATAGCAACAAGTGGACCAGGAGCTACAAATTTAGTAACAGGAATAGCTACAGCTTACATGGATAGTGTTCCCATGGTTGCTATTACAGGAAATGTGGCAGTAAATTTATTAGGTAAAGACAGTTTTCAGGAAGTAGACATAAGTGGTATAGTTATGCCTATTACAAAGCATAGCTTTATAGTAAAGGATGTAAAGGACTTAGCTAAAACCATACGTAAAGCTTTTTCCATAGCAAGAAGTGGACGCCCTGGTCCAGTACTTGTGGATATTACAAAAGACGTAACTATAAAGTCTGCAGAATATATTTACGAAGAACCTAAATACTTAGATTTAAAAAAGAGATACAACGACCAAGACATACAAGATGTAGTAAATGCAATTTCCTATAGTAAAAAGCCATTTATTTATGGTGGTGGTGGAGTAATCACCTCTGACTGTCATGTAGAGTTAGAAAAATTTTCTAAGTTAATAGATGCACCTATTTGTTTAAGTTTAATGGGCAAGGGCGGTATAGACATAGACCACGAATATTATACTGGCATGGTAGGTATGCATGGTACTAAAGCATCTAATGTAGCTATGACAGAATGCGATTTACTTATAGCTATGGGTGCTAGGTTCTCAGATAGAGTTGTGTCTAATGTGAAAAAATTTGCACCAAATGCAAAAATCCTTCATATAGACATAGACCCTGTTGAAATAAATAAAAATGTTTATACATTTAATTCAATCATTGGGGACTTAAAAGAAATATTGACTATTTTATTAGAAAAAGTAGAAAGAAAAAATAATAAACCTTGGATAGATTATATTTTAAAAGTAAAAGAAAATTTCCCATTAAGAAATGATGATCTCGGTGAATTAAAGCCATGGCATATATTTAATGGTATAAACGAATTAGTAAAAGGGGATGCGATTTTTGCTACAGAAGTAGGTCAACATCAGATGTGGGCATCTCAATATGTAAAAATTAATGGCCCACGTAAGTTTTTAACATCTGGAGGACTAGGTACTATGGGCTACGGCCTTGGTGCTGCCATAGGTGCTCAAGCAGGCAACCCCGACAGTATTGTTTTTAATATTGCTGGTGATGGTTGTTTCCGTATGAATCATATAGAAATAGCAACAGCCGTTGAGTATGAACTACCTATTATCGAAGTAGTATTTAATAATCACGCTTTAGGTATGGTACGCCAGTGGCAAAATTTATTTTACGATAAAAGATATTCCCAAACTCATTTGTCAGATACAACAGACTTTATGATGTTGGCAAAAGCCTACAAGGCAGATGGATATAATATAACTAAACCAAGTGAAGTTATCCCTACTTTTAAAAAGGCAATAGAAAACAGACGTCCATGCATTATAAATTGTGAAATTCATAATGATGAAAAAGTGTTCCCTATGGTTGCCCCAGGTGCAGGAATAGACGAAATTGTAGTTGAATAAGCAGAAAGGATACTTATGAATCCAAATAAATATTTAGCCTTTTCTCCTGTAAATAAAGTAGACAGAAAATGGCCCAATAAACAAATAAAAAAAGCACCCATATGGTGTAGTGTTGACTTACGAGATGGTAATCAATCTTTAGAAATACCCATGACATTGGAACAAAAAATTGAATTTTTTGACTATTTAGTAAAAATCGGATTTAAAGAAATAGAAATAGGTTTCCCTGCAGCTTCAAATACAGAATACGAGTTTGCCAGGTATTTAATTGAAAATAATAAAATACCTAATGACGTAACTATACAAGTTTTAACTCAAGCAAGAGAACATATAATTCGCAGGACTTTTGAAGCTCTAAGCGGAGCTAAGAAAGCAATAGTGCATTTATATAATTCAACGTCTACCCTACAGCGCCAAGTAGTTTTTCAAAATTCTAAAGAGGCAACAATTAAACTAGCTTTAGAAGGTGCAAAGCTACTTAAGGATTTGTCCACCGAGTATGGAGAAGATAGGTTTAGCTTTGAGTACTCTCCAGAAAGCTTTACAGGTACGGAGTTAGATTTTGCTGTAGATATATGCAATGCTGTTATAGAAGAGCTTGGTCCAACAGAAGAAAAAAAATTAATTATAAACTTACCTTCAACAGTGGAAATGTCCATGCCTAATGTATATGCAGACCAAATTGAATATATGTGTGAAAATTTGAATAAAAGAAACTCTTTAATAATAAGTTTACATACTCATAATGATCGAGGTACAGGTATTGCTGCCAGCGAAATGGGACTTCTGGCAGGTGCTGACAGAATTGAAGGTACTCTTTTTGGCAACGGTGAACGCACGGGTAATGCTGATATTATGAACTTAGCTTTAAATATGTATTCCCAAGGTATAAAAACTAATTTAGACTTTAGCAATATAGACAAAGCCATAGAAATATACGAAAAAACTACAAATATTTTTGTTCATCCACGACACCCCTACGCTGGTAGCCTAGTTTATACCGCTTTTTCTGGTTCGCACCAAGATGCTATAAATAAAGGCATGGCAAAAATGCGTGAAGATAGCAGCATATGGGCTGTGCCTTATTTACCAATAAACCCAATGGACGTAGGTAGAAGTTATGACCCAATAATACGTATAAATAGCCAATCTGGCAAAGGTGGAGTAGCATTTTTATTGGAGCAAAACTTCGGTTTACAAATTCCAAAACCAATGCAACAAAACTTTGGAAATATTGTTACAAAGGAGTCGGATTTTAACCATAAGGAGCTTAACGCTAAAGAAATTTACGACTTATTTATTGATGTGTATAACAGGATCGCACCAATAAAATTGGTTAATTTTGCCGAAGAAATAAGTAATGAAGTAAAAGACGAGAGTATTGTATCTGCAAAAATTATTTGCAATGATGAAGAAAAAATTATTAAAGGTAAAGGTAATGGTGTAGTAGAGGCATTTTGCAATGCTCTTATAGAACTTACGGGTAAGTCTTTTCAAGTTAAGGATTATAGAGAACATTCCCTTGCCGTTGGTTCTAAAGCTAAGGCCATTACATATATAGAAATAACTAATGAAAAAAATGAAAGTTATTTTGGAATTGGTATAAGTAGTAATATAACTAAGTCCTCTCTTCGTGCTGTAGTAAGTGGGCTTAATAGTTTTATAATATAAGGATATGTGATTAATGTTTGAAAATATTTTAAGATTACTATGGATTTTTATCGCCTATTCCTTTATTGGCTAGGTAGAAGAAACAGTATATGCAATAGTCAATAGACCTATCCGTCAGTGATGGCTTGTACCCCCACTGAGCGACGAATTCGGCTGCATAACCGAGTTGGCCGCATACTTGACTGCATAGTCGAGCAGAAAGCACAGCTTTCGACCAGACTCGATCAATAAATCAAAACTTTATGACCAGAACAGTTTATATGGATAGATAGTAATTTCCATGATGAAAAGATAGAAAAGATTTATCCAAACGCACTTGGTGTATAAAAATAGGCTGTAAAAAATCATCTGAAACGAACAATTTTTTACAGCCTTATACTAATCTATTAATCCTTTACTTTTAAGCATATCACGTGCTACATCCTTAGGGTTTGCACCTTCTTCTACTTTTAAATTATATTTTTGCATGTCTTTTTCAGTCCATTGACCTTTTAAATTTTTAAGTAATTCCACAACTTCAGGATTTTCATTGGCAAAATCATCTTCTAAAAGAGGAATTGCGTCATAGGGCGGAAAATATTTTTTATCATCTTCCAAATTCAATAATCCAAATTTTTCAATTCTTCCATCTGTAGAATAAGATACATTTACATCAACTTCGCCACTATCCACAGCTTGATATGTAAGGCCTTGGTCCATATTTTTTACAGACTTAAATTCTAGACCTTCATAAGTTTCCATAAGTCCAACTAAACCATCTGCCCTGGCAGAAAATTCTAAGTCGCAACCCAAAACCATATCTTTAGAATAAGGAATTAAATCTGTAATAGTTGATATTCCCAATTCTTCAGCTGTTTCTTTAGTTACACTTAATACAAAAGTATTATTAAAACCTAAAGGTTCCATAGTTTTTATTTTATATTCATCTTCTTTATTTCTTATAAACTCCATAGTTTCGTCAAATGGCAAAACCTCTGTTTCGCCGAATACAGCCCCGTATATTGTGCCAGAGTAGTCCACATACATATCTATATCGCCAGTTTCCAAAGCTTTAAAACACAACATTGTACCACCTAGAGTTACAACCTTTGTATTGTACCCATTATCCTTTAAATAGACTGATAAAAGTTGCCCCATGAGCCTTTGTTCTGTATAGTTTTTATGTGATATTTTTATTACGTCTTTTTTGGAACATCCTGTTCCCGTTAATATTAAAATAGAAAGTAATATTAAAATTTTTCTCATTTGGTCCTCCTACCTTAGTCCTGGTGATGTTAATTTTCTCTCCAGTTTACCTAAACCAAAGTCAGTTATTAAAGCTAGTATAGCAGAAAAAATTGCACCTGTTAATATCATAGGAATATTATACATACTTAAACCTTGGTATATAAAATCCCCTAGACCACCAGCTCCAATTAAAGTTGCAATTGTTGTTGCACCAATACAAGAAACGGCCGCTATACGTATACCACCCATTATAACAGATATAGCAAGAGGTATTTCCACTTTAAACATTACTTGCCATTTAGACATACCCATACCAACAGCAGCACGTATTACAGATGGATTTACATTATTTATACCTAAAAGTGTATTTTTTATTATTGGTAGTAAAGCATATAAAAAAAGTGCAAAAACAGCTGGTTTAGCACCAATGCCAAGAAATGACATACCAATTGCAAACATTGCAAGAGATGGTATAGTTTGAATAATGTTAGCAATATTTAAAACCCAGTTAGCCAATTTTTTATGGTTTACAATAAGGAACCCTACAGGAATACCGACAGCACATGCCAATACAACAGCACTAAAGGAAAGAGCCAAATGCTCCAAAGTCTTTTCAAAAATTAAACTTAAATTATTACTTATATATATTATTAATTCACTCATTAATAGTCCTCCCCTTCCATACCAGGCATTATTTGACTCAATACATTTAATATACTTGTATTAGTAATCATACCCAATAAAGAACCATTTTCGTCTACCACAGGGCTATGGAAGACATTTTTTTCCTCTCTTATGGTTAATACTTCCGTTAATGGTGTATCATGTTTTATTTTATGTACATCTGTTTTCATTATATCACGAACTAAAGTATTAGGTTCCATTTTGCGAAGCAATCTATTAGACCCAAGTAAACCCATTAGCTTCTTTTTGCCCTTGTAGGTTTCAACAATTGCCAATACATTGGAATTATGCTTTTTCATTGTTTCTATTGCTTGAACTACATTTCTGCTTTCCTCTATTACAATTAAACTTTCCATCATAACATCTTCAGCTTTTAAAAGGTCTGGCGTCTTCCAAAGTCTATTTTTCCCTATAAAAGTTTCAACAAAATCATTTACTGGATTTCGTAAAAGTTCTTCCGGCGTATCGTATTGTACTATTACACCGTCTTGCATAATTGCTATTTTGGTACCGAGTTTTATAGCTTCATCCATGTCATGAGTAACAAAAATAATTGTTTTGCCTAATTCATCATTTAGGTTTAACAACTCATCTTGCAATTGTTCTCTAGTTAAGGGGTCTAATGCCGAAAATGGCTCGTCCATTAAAATAATATCTGGGTTATTTGCCAATGCACGTGCAACACCAATTCTCTGTTGTTGACCGCCAGACAACTCACGTGGATAACGCTGTCCATAAATTTCGTAATCCAAGCCTACGGTGTCCATTAATTCTTTAATTTTTTCTTTAGTTTCTAAGGGATTTTTTTTGCATAATGCAGGAACTGTTCCAATGTTTTCTTCGATGGTATAGTGTGGGAATAACCCGACGTTTTGAATAACATATCCGATATTTCGTCTTAACTCATTTTTATTAATAGATTTTATATTAATACCGTTAATTTTTATTGAGCCTTTAGTTGGTTCTATAAGGCGGTTTATCATTTGCATTGTGGTCGATTTTCCGCATCCACTCTCTCCAATTAAAACTATAAGCTCACCTTTGTTAATAGTAAGGTTTAAATCTTTAACTACCTTAGTTTTACCATAGGATTTACTTATATTTTGTATTTCTAGCATATAGCCTCTCTTTCTTTAAAAATTACAATTAATTTTGTATTGCTACAAAAATTTCTTTATACTTCATTAAGTATCCGTTATTTTTTACATTTAGTCAAATATACAGGAAATTCAGTTTTTTATTTTTTAGATATTTTATATGTATAAAACTGAATTGACACACTTAAAACTAATATATACATCATTACACTTTATTTTATATATAATTATTTTATAAAATATGATTTTAATTAAACAAATTTTTATAATATTTTAACATAAAAAACTTTGTGCATTTTTTTGTGTAATTCTTGCAAAAAATTCACGCCAATTACTTTAGTAAACTGTTGAAACTTTAGTAAATAAATGTTATATTTAAAAAAATATTGTTTATTAAAAATACGGAGGTAACTATGATAAAAAAATACAAATTTTGGTTTATAACAGGCTCTCAAGATTTATATGGAACAGAAACCATAAAGGAAGTTTTTTCCCATTCTAAAGAAATGGTTGACTTTTTAAACACTAAAAGCGATTTCGATATAGTTCACAAAGGTGTTGTTACTACGCCAGAAGAAATAGTAAATACTTTTTCACAGGCAAATGCCGACCCAAATTGCGGCGGTATAATAACATGGATGCATACATTCTCTCCATCAAAAATGTGGATTAATGGTTTAAAACTAAATAACAAGCCTATTTTGCATTTACATACGCAATACAATAGAGAAATTCCATGGGATAAAATCGATATGGATTTTATGAATACAAACCAAGCTGCCCATGGCGATAGAGAGCATGGGTACATTTATACTCGCATGGGCTTAAATAGAAAAGTTATAGTTGGCTATTATCAAGATGAAAATGTTTACAGTAAAATAAATAAGTGGTTCAATGTTGCCAATGCCGCCACAAACTCTCGCAGCCTTAAAGTAGCTAGGTTTGGGGATAATATGCGTGAAGTAGCTGTTACGGACGGCGATAAAGTAGGAACTCAAATTCAACTAGGTTGGTCAGTAAATTATTACGCAGTTGGCGACTTAGTGAAAAAAATTAATGCTGTTCCTCAAAGTGATGTTGATGCTCTTTTTGAAGAGTATAAAGAAATATATACAATATCTGAAGATACTTTAGGTGACAAAGAAAAAGTTGAAAGCATTAAATACCAAGGTAAATTAGAATTAGGTATTAAAGCCTTTTTAGAAGAAGGTAATTTTGGCGCTTATACAAACACCTTCGAAGATTTATATGGTATGGAACAATTGCCAGGCCTAGCTTCCCAACGATTAATGGAACAGGGCTACGGGTTTGGACCAGAAGGTGACTGGAAAGTTTCCGCTATGTTAAGGTTAATTAATATAATGACTGAAAACAAAGGCACTTCACTAATGGAAGACTATACTTACCACTTAGCTAAAGGAAACCAAATGATTTTAGGTGCACATATGCTTGAAGTTTGCCCAAATTTAGCACCTAGCAAAAAAGATGTTTCTATTGAAGTTCATAAACTTGGTATCGGTGGAAAAAAAGCCCCAGCACGTATGGTCTTTGAAGGGAAAGAAGGGTCAGGCGTGTGTGTAAGCTTAGTTGACATGGGTGGCCGTTTAAGATTAATTGTACTAGACGTGGAAGCTATTGCCATTCCAGAAAAAATGCCAAACTTACCTGTTGCAGGTGTTATGTGGAAACCAATGCCAAATATGGAAACAGCTGCTGCTGCATGGATATATGCCGGTGGTGCACATCACACTGTTTTTTCCTATGATGTTGATGCACAAGACATGATTGACTTTGCTGAAATAATGGACATTGAGTATGTTCATATAAACAAAAATACAGATATTAATTCATTAAAAAAAGAATTAATGATGAACGATATTCTTTGGAAATTAAAGTAAGTTCAAAAAGGTGCTGTCGGGAAATGACTGATTTTTAATCATTTTCCTACAGCACCTTTTATAAATTTTTATATTGTTATAATTACTTCCAATTATTTAAAACTTTTATGGCGTCATTTTTAATGATTATTTTGCCGTATTCTTTCATATAAAGCAAACTATTATCATCATTACTATGTTTAACACCATAGTCTAATAATTTTAATTCAGTGTCCTTAAGTTTTGCGGAATCTTTTTTATTTTCCTTCATTTCTAGTAATAGAAAGTATCTTTTATCATCTTTGTAAACAGACGAACTAAAAAGATTTTTCTCAATATTATTACTTGCTGCTGCAACTGAATTTATGTCTTTAAAAGAAAATATTAAGTTCATATTTTTACTGTTCTTCACTTTCCCTTTGGATAATTCGGATCGTACCCCATTTAAGCCAGCTAATAATTCATCTGAGCCTTTGGTGTAAGTTTCTTCAAACCTATTATAGGCAACATCACTAGCATTTGTTCTTGAAAGATAGAATTTATTTAAATCTTCTTCATTTTCCACTTTAGTTATTATAATTGTTACAGAGTCTGAGGAATGAGGCATCGCCTCAACCATAATAGGTCTATTATCGATTTCAAATTCGAATTCAGCTTGCGCCTGCATAGCAATTTCTTGAAAAAGTTCCTGTGCCTTATTACCGCCTAAAACCAATTCTGCCAACTTCATATCACGCTCACGTAAATCCTCGCTACCTAATATAATTTTAATTGTGCTTTCGCTAATTAATTCCATTACCATGTTATCACCCTCCTTGTCTAAATTCTATGATACTTTGTTTCCTATGTCATATATTAAGCCAAACAATGGATTAATACAAGCTTTTTGTACTATTTATGTTTAAATACATATTATTTCTACTTGCTCTATAGTTATTTGAATATCCATCATTTTTAACCCATACGTTAAAAACTTCCTTGTTGTCCTTCACTTCTACTATACGTATGGATGTGTAATTTGTTCCCATTACTCCTGTCATTATATCATCTGTAGGCACACCAAAAGTATCCGTAATTAATCCGCCATAATTAATTAAAAAATGATTTTCTCCAATTTTATCAATATCGCCAATGTAAGGGGTAAACGTTTGGTACCAAAGGTTTTTACCATGTTCCCAAGTTTGTTCAACAGTCATATTTACTTCATCTATTTTATAGCCAATACCATTTGAATAATTATCTTCTACATTTATTACACTATTTATGGCTTTAGCTCTATAATTCCCATTATCGTATAAATATAATACATCTCCATCCATAAAAGGGGCGTGCTGACCATATTGGAACTCCGTAGCACCTATAGGCTTAAGTAGTTTATCTTTAAAAGATCCAAAATTATCTTCAGGGTCTGACAGTATCCATTTAATTTCATTTGTTCCATAATCCATTTTAAAAACCATGTCTTGATTTCTACAACTAACTACTATGGAATTATCTTTTTCTATATAATCTACAGCATTAATGTGCAACCAGTCTTCCATTGCCAATTTTTTCGCATTTTCCATATTGCCTTTGGCTGCAGGCAAGTATTGTAAGTTTAAATATGTTTTGTCTGCTATTTTTTCAAAGTCAAAAATCTCATAAAAATCCACCGTTTTAACAACTTCACCTGTGGTTCTATCTATTTCAGATAAAAAGTCCTCTTCTGTGTGACGTCCTTTATTATTTTTTGTAGGCACAATTAAATTCCCATTAGGTAACTCCGTTATTTCATGGTGAGCATTTGGAACTTTGTAGTAGTTTATTATTTTGCCTAAATAATTTAATTCATATACACCGCTAGCATAATATGAGCCTTTCACCTTATCTGTAAGCATTGCAATATTTCCATTTTTCAGCTTGCGTATTGGTGATGCAGCATTTTTCCCATCAAACTCATTAGAAAAGTACCAACGGTAGTTCCCATCATTATCTATAGCAAAGTTTTTGCTGCTTTCAAAGAAAAGTAAATCATTTGAAGCTTCATCTCGGTCTAATACGTCAATATAAACTTTATAAGCATCCTTTGGCAACTCTCCTGTTTGAATAAATATTGTATTTGTAATGCTTTTTCCCGTTTTATCTGTAGCTGTAATAACCACCTCATTGTTCTTCGCTGCAAACAAGCCATATACAGGAACATAATGAGTTGTATTTAGCTCCCCGAATATATGAGTTAATGTATTAAATTCATTATCTCCTTTTATTTCTATCTTTAAAGAAGTTGGGGCATTGGTTTTAAACATTACTAATGCCGTAAGTGGAGATAAATTATAAGGATCTTGTACTATATAGGGGGAATTTAATGTATAGTTCCCTTTATTAAAGTTACTTTCAATTTCACTATCAATGGCTTTTTGCACTTCCAAGGAGGTATTTCCATTATCTGATACTTCAAAAAAGTATTGAGTTTTTTTATAATTTTTTTCATCACCTAAGGCAATTTCATATCTTCCACTTTCTAATTTCGATATATTAATTGTGTCCTCAAAATTATTTGTATAAGTATTTTTTAAAGGTGAAATATAATTTTTTTGTCCAAGGAACATTATATTTATTGGATATTTAGTACTTTGCCCATTAATAAATATACTACCACTGTCTGTAAATCCAATATTTTTTATAGAACACTGGAAATTTTCTCCACCTAAGGGTGTTGTATAAACAGTAGGTTCTTTAGCCTCTACTTTATTATTTAAAATAGATGCATTATTTGTAAAAATATCATAATTCATACTGCTAGGGTATAAGTTCATTTTTTCTGCACAATAATTGTACAATGTATCCCCATTTTTATAAGAAAAATCTACTTGATAAACTATATTGTTATCTCTGTCTGTTTCAAATACAGTTGCATAATTTCTCTTTCCCTCTGCTGTAAAAGAAGTTAAATAATTATCAGTATCTGACAAATAGTCTGCATCTCCATGAATATAGGAAGTATATTTATTTCCAAATTCCTCACCAAAAGACCACACTTTTTCCACAGTCATATTTACTTCATCAACGCGATAATGCACACCTCGGCTATAGTTGCCACTGGCATTTTTATCCCCACGGGAACGTGCTATATTGTTATCATATATAAGCAAATCTATTGTATTTGGATCATTATCTTGGTCTGCAATTCTTTGGGTAGCGTGTTGTCCCGATGGAAATTTAATATCACCTATAGGACTTAACAAATATTTTTTATAATTCTCCGGAACATTGTCATTACTTAGTATCCATTTAATTTCATTATTGTTAGGGTCTACTTTCATTGTCATGTCCTGATTTCTCGGGGAAAGTATTACATTTATCCCGTCCGGGTTTGTTGTGTTCAAATGGAATGTATCTCTATCTCCACCTAAATCAAGGTAATATTTAGCCAATTCAGGATAGGCTTTGTTTAAGTCAACTATTTTTTTAGTTGTACCATTTTTTCCGTCTATAATGGCGTAACCCTGCGGAGAAATTGGCGCAACAAAATCACCATTTTCAAATTGCTCTAAGTCATGATGCATATAATTACCTAAGTAATATGTATTATATATTTTACCTAATATATCGAATTCAATAACACTTCCCTGAGATGGATTTTCCGTTATATCAGAAGTTGTTATGAAATTCCCGTTTTTAATTCGTTCCAATGTCATTGTAAAAGTATAATTGGAATATATCCAACGAATATCGCCATTTTTATCAACTCCTAAAAAAGGCGGTTCATTTCTAAGGGATGTAAACAAAAGACCATGATCCATATTGCCTAAATCAGTAACTCTTGTGTCGATACTAATAGAATTTATTTTACTAGAAAGGGGGGCTGTTTGTATAAAAATGCTATTACTTTCTATAGTACCATTCTCTTTTCTAACATTAATAATTACTTCGTTGTTAAAGTCACCATAAAGTCCACCTATGGGCAGTTGATGAATTAAGTTAAAACCGCTTATGGTATTTGATATATTCGTATATTCATCTTTACCTTTAACTATGTATTCAATTTCTGCCTTTTCATCTGTTTTAAACATTACTAGAGCAGTAAGGGGAGATTTACCATAAGGGTTAACAACAACTAAAGGATTCTTTAAATTATATGTACCACTATTAAAGCGAGATATAATGTCCCCTTCTATTTTCTTTTGTTTACTTATTTCATTATGGTAAGTCCCAATATTAGTATCCGATATATTTTTTGTAGCAATTTCAATTTTAGAAAAATTATTTATGTCATAATTATTTCCATCTACAATTAAACTCCCCGTTAATGGAGTATTTTTTGGTATTTCAAAAATTAAGTCCCCACTATATTCACCAAAATTAATAAGGTTTTTACTAAGAGGTGAAAAATTATGATCTACTAAAAAAGAATCTTCAATTCTTGAATAGCTTGTTCCATTTAAATTTAAAGATATAGATTTTAAATCTAGGGGATTACCAGTATTTTTTTTAATTGCAACATTAAGTATTATATAGTCCGTTCCACTATTAGGGGTATTTGTATAGGTTTTCATTTCCTTATCCCCACTATAGGACAAAACTTCTTCTTTCGTTTCTAATATTTCATAAGTATTGAACTTGTAAATGGCAACATCACTATTTTTTGTTTCACCATAAACAGGATATAAAAATAGAAAAATAAAAAATATTAAATTAATTTTTAAAAGATTTGATTTCATACTAAACTCCTAGGGCTACAAACTTTTCAACATCTTTTTCTATAGTTTTAAGTGACTTCTTCCAGAAATTAATGTCATGTATATCTATGCCAACACTTTTGGCAACATTATATAGATTATCTTTTCCTGTATTACTTAATAATTCTTTATATATATTTATAAAGCCCTCAGGCTTTTCTTTGTAAATAGCATATACCCCTTTGGCAAATAAAAGGCCAAATATATATGGGAAGTTGTAATAATTATAGTCGGCACTATAGTAATGTGGCTTACCTGCCCACATATATTTGTGCATTGTGTTTTTATCCAGACCTGCTCCATAGGTTTTTTGCTGTGCCGTTTCCATTATTGTACACAGTTCACCTACAGACAAAGTTGCCTCTTTACGTCTTTTAAAAAGTTCATCTTCAAATAAAAATCTACTATATACGTCAATTACTATTTGAGTTGCATTAGTAAGAGTATTGTCTAAAATGAATTTCATTTCTTCCTCAGAGGCATTTTTCAAAGCCTCTTCTTCTATTATTGTTTCGCAAAAAATTGAAGCTGTTTCAGCAATTGGCATAGGATAATTTGTATTTAGTATTTTTTCTCCATTTAAGCAATAACCATGAAATCCATGGCCTAATTCATGAGCTAAAGTTGAAACATCTCCAAAAGAACCAGAAAAATTACTAAGTATACGGCTCTCTTTTATTTGCTGAATATTCTGGCAAAAAGCCCCATCTCTTTTACCCAACATAGGCGTTGCGTCAATCCATCTATTTTCAAAAGCGTGTTTTGCAAAGTCACTTAGTTCATTATTAAATTTACCAAAACTATTTATAATGTACTTAGCTGCCTCTTCGTATGTAAAGGTCATATTTTTACCAACTGGTGCAAATAAATCATAAAAAGGCAACCCATTTTTACGTCCCAAAATTTCTGCTTTTTTAATGAAATATTTTTGCAACTTAGGAATACTCGCTTCAATAGCACAATTCATTACCTTTAAAGTTTCCATATCCATTCTAGAATCTATTACCGTTTTTTCTAAAGGTGAACTATATCCTCTTTTTTCTGAAATAGTTATTACTTCACCTTTTATACTGTTTAAGGCAGCAGCCAAGGAAGTATCCACTTTTTTAAAGGCATTTAGCTCAGCGAAATAAGCATTTTTTCTAATACTGCTATCTTCACTATATGCACAATTTCGTATTGTAGAAAAGTTTACGCTCTCTTTTCCATCTAATTCAAAATCCACTATAAGATTTGCAATTAACTGGTCACGGAGCTTTTCAAAACTACCTGAACCAGTCATTTTAAGTTTTGCAATTACTTCCTCTGCACTATTTTCAAGCATGTATTTACTATTATTAAATATTTTTTTTAAATAAAAACTATGCTCTTTTAAATTTTCGCTAGAAGTTACTAGATCTTCTATATTTACTGTGGAAATATATTTAGCAAAACGTACTTCTGGTATGTGTAAGTCAGCATGTATATTTTCCAAAACATCTAGCATTTTTATAAAATCCACATTATTTGACTCTACCGATAGAGTTAATTCAACATAGGTAAACAAAGTAAAGAAGTCAGATATTTTACTTTGCAGCTCTATATACTCATCAACTTTACTATAATCTACAACCCCTACATAGTTTTTAGACAGGTCATTTAATTTAACTACATATTCTTTAAACTCTTTAAAGTGCTTTTTAAATTTTTCGCTATGTAAAGACGTGTATAATACATCTAAGTCCCATCTTTCTTGCATATATTTTCCTCCACTATTTAGTAAGATTAACTGTTTCTGTTTTTCCATCCCATCTCACTGTATAACCTAAGGCTTCAGCAAAAAGTCTAGCGCTAACCATCGTATCACCATTAGTGTCTATATAGGAATCCTTTTTTATGTCTTTAATAGTACCGTCTTGCATAATAACAAATGAAGTACCAACTTGGTGAGCAAATACATCACCTACACTTATTATTTTAAATTCAGGTATCCAAGTTACTTTATAGCCCAAGGATTCAGTAACCGCTCTAAATGGTACAAAAATTGTTCCTTCTACATTTTCCGATTTAGTAATTGGTAGCGTTTCCTTTCCAACTTTAACCTTTACTTCGCCGTAAGCTACAAGTGAAAATGTTAAAGAAAGCATTGCTGCTGTTGTTAATGTAATTAATTTTTTCATAAATCCTCCATCTTTATTCAAAAGTTATAATCGAACATAAAATAAGTATACCATAAAAAAGTAGAATTATTGTAAAATATTAAACTGTAAAATATAATAAAAACAACATATTAAATATCAATTATAATCTAAATAGATAGGAGGAAAAACTTTGATAAAATTAAAATATATTGAACAAAACAAAATAGCCAGCCTGTACCAAAAATCTGTAAAAGAAACTTATAAAATCCATAGCCATGAGTTCTACGAAGTTTTTTTTGTTCCCAAAGGAAAGGCTCTGCACATAATTAATGATAAAGTAGTAAAGCTAGAAAAAGGTGCTTTAGTTTTTATAAGGCCTAAAGATTACCATAAATATGATTTTTATGAAAAGTATGACTTTGAACTAGTAAATATAGGTTTTGAAACTTCTATTCTCTACGAAGTAATCGAGTTTCTCGATGTTAATATTACAAACATGTTAGAACAACCTTTACCACCAATGGTATATTTGCATGACCACGATATAAATAGATTAATGGAACTTTCAATTAAAAAAAGCGAGAAAGAGTTGGTTTATGTATTAACAAAAATAATTTTTGAATATTTCATAGCTGACTATGAAGAAAAAAAAATATTAAAATTACCAAAAAATTTAGAAAATGTATTAGATGAGCTATATTTTACAGAAGACTTAACCATGGAAAATATGCAAAAGTTGTCTAATTGGTCTAGAGAGCATTTAAGTAGGCAGTGCACAAAATATTTAAACATATCTCCAAGTACACTTTTAAGCGAAATTAGATTAAAAAGAGCTATAGATTTGCTTATAAATGAGGATACTAGCATTTTGGAAATCAGCGAAAAAGTTGGTTTTCACACTCCTAGCAGTTTTTTCCGTCATTTTTCCAACAAATATGGAACAACCCCCCTTAAATATAGAGAAACCCATAGAAAATAACCCAACATCCTAAAATATCACATAGGAGCAATAACTAGTCATATATTAAGAGGACAAATTTTTCCATAATGCTAAAATTACATTATAAATAGCATTTAGCAACTAGCCTGTTAATTAAGTTGCTCTGAAAAACGAGGTGTGATATGAAAGAAATAAAATACGTTTTAGAATTTACAAAAATTTATTGTAGCCAAAATGATATTTTGTTACGAGAAGGTGAAATACTAAAATTTCAAGTGCCACACAGCTTACACAAAATAAATGATGATGATTTAATAGTTGGCTTAATGAAAGGCTCGGCAAATATTGGTGGTCATTATGTTGGTTTTAGCTCTCAATACAGCGGATTGTATAGCTATTATTTCCACGAAGATGCAATGAAGAAAAAAATGGAAGAACTAAAAAACAACGAAGAATACCTAAAAATTAAAAAGGAAGCAGAGGCAGCTTTCAAGTTCTGGCAAAAAGAAAACACAAAATTCAAAGTTGAAGAAGCCTTTAGAAAAAAATATGGAAAAAACATGTCCACTAGCTATGAAAAAGCTGGTGTCGCCAATGCAGACGTACGTATTGCAGGTATGAATTTAGACTTTAAAAAATTAATAGAAAAAGGCGTTGAAGGACTTTTAAAGGAAATTAAGGAAGCAGGAAAAAGCAATAACAATAATTTTTATAAAGCATTAAAGAAAACCATAGAAAGTTTTCAACTAGCTTGCGATTTTTACATAAAATCTGCAGAAGAAAGTAATAATAAGGAAAAAGATTTAATAATTGAAAATTTAAATCATATAAAGTTTAAAAAGCCGAAAACTTTCCACCAAGGTTTACAACTTATGTGGTTATATTCCATTACTTGCGATTTAATGAACTACGGAAGAATAGACAATTATCTAGGGGACCTATACGTAAAAGATATTAAGGATAACTTAACTGAGGAAAGAGCCATAGATTTAATCTCTTCCATGTACAAGCATATGATAACCATTGGAAAAATACATGACTGCAGAATTATAATAGGTGGATTAGGTCGAAATAATCCAGAAAATGCAGACGAATTAGCTATGGTTGTAATGGAAACTTCTCGCAGAGTAAAAGCCTTAGTACCACAGTTAACTTTAAGATATTACTCAGGTATAGCGGACAAAGTTTATACAAAGGCTTTAGAAGTAAATATGGAGGGTTGCACCTTCCCTATTATATACAGTGACGATACAAATGTACCTGCTGTAATGAAAGCCTACAACGTTTCCTATGAAGAGGCACTTAATTATTTGCCTTTTGGTTGTGGAGAATATGTACTGGAAGGATTATCTACAGGCACACCAAATAATGGCGTAAATGTACTTAAAAACTTGGAACTAACTCTAGGAGATGGTTATGACCATTATTTCAAAACACAAGTAGGAATTAAAACAGGTAGAAATTTTAAAACTTTCGATGACCTGTACGATGCCTTTTTAAAACAACTACAACCATGGATAGAAAAAGCCGCCTATATGAAAAACCTGAATTTTTCTGTAGCCAGTAAAGAGTGTGGTTATTTACAGTATTCGCTGCTATTGAATGACTGCATCGCAAAGGGCAGTGATATGTTAAATGGTGGTGCTAGGTATTTAAATGCCTCTTCGGAAGTTTTTGGAATTATATCTTGTGCCGATAGTCTAATGGCAATAAAAAAGCTAGTTTATGATGAGAATAAATATAGCCTTGAAAAATTAATAGAGGCACTAGATCATAACTTCATAGGATATGAAAATATTTACAAAGACTGTAAAAATGCACCTAAATACGGAAATGACATTGATAGTGCTGATGAAATGGCAAAAAAAGTTTTTAACTCTGTGGCAGATATGACCATAGACCACACAAAAGTAACAGGGCTAAATAAATATTTAATAGTTAGCGTAAATAACAGCATGAGCGCAGAATGGGGCACTTATTGCATAGCTTCACCAGATGGACGAAAAAACGGAGAGGCAATGAGCAACGGAAACGGTCCTTCCATTGGCGCAGATAAAAACGGCGTTACGTCACTACTTAACTCCCTGTCTAAATTCGATAACAGCAAACATGTAGGAGTTATAAATAATATTAGATTTTCTAAAGAAATGTTTGAATCCTCTTTCCAAAAAGTTAAATTTCTATTGCAAACCTTTTATGAAAATAATGGCGTTCAAACAAATATATGTGTAATAGGAAAAAACGATTTAGAAAACGCCATGAAAGAGCCAGAAAAATACAAAAACTTAATAGTGCGCATAGGAGGATTTAGTGCCCGTTTTGTGGACTTAAACGAAGTAACAAAAAGAGAAATAATAAATCGCACTACCTACGAAAGCTAGGGAAGGTATAATATGGAAGGTATAATATTTGATATACAAAAATTTTCTATACATGACGGTCCTGGTATTAGAACTACTATTTTTTTAAAAGGTTGCAATATGAAATGCTTGTGGTGCCACAACCCTGAGTCATTTACACCAACACCCCAGTTGGCTTATATGGAGGAAAAATGTATCCAGTGCAAAGCTTGCTCAGTTTGTCCACATGGTGTCCATAGCTTTAATGAGAAACATTATGTAGACTTTGGCAAATGTACTATGTGTAAAGAATGTATAAACATATGCCCTAGTGATGCCTTAAAATCCTATGGTTATACCATAGAAAGTTCAGAAATACTAAAAGAAATATTAAAAGATAGGAAGTATTATGATAAGTCTGGTGGTGGAGTAACTTTTTCTGGTGGCGAGGCAACTTTTCAACCAGACTTCTTAATAGAGCTTATGGAAAAATGCAAGATGAATAATATTCATATAGCCTTAGAAACCAATGGATATATAAGAGAAGAACTGTTGTTAAAACTTTTAAAATATGTAAATTTGTATCTTTTTGACATAAAAGAAACAGATGCATCCAACCATAAAAAATACACAGGACTGCCAATAGATACAGTGTTGAAAAATTTAGACTTAATTCATGAGTCTGGCGGAAATGTAATATTGCGATGCCCTATCATTCCCAATATTAACAATAGAAAAGAACATTTACAAAATATAAAAAAATTAGCCGAAAAATATAATTATCCTTACGAGATTTTAAACTACCATGATATCGGTGTTTTTAAATGGAAAGAACTAGGCTATATCTATAAAATATAAAAAAACTAAGGTTCTAAACTTCTCATTTAGAACCTCAGTTTTTTTTATTGTGTAAAACCTAGAAAATCATATTTTAATGACATTATTCTATAAACGCTTTGGTCTATTACTTTTTCTTCTATAGTTTTATTTGCAACAGCAGTTTTAATGGTTTCTGTATAAATACGCAAATCCTCCGGCATAAGAAAAATATCCACACCAGCATTAAGAGATTTTAAAGCAATTTCCTCGGAACTATAATAATTGGCAACAGCTCCCATATTTAAAGCATCTGTAATGGTAACCCCTTTATAATCTAGCTCCCCACGCAATACATCCTTTAATAAATACTCAGAAAAAATAGCAGGTTCATCCTCTGTTATATTCGGATAAGAGGAAAGAGCTACCATAACCATTGGTGGCTGAACTTTTGTATAGGGATACAAATCTCTTTCTTTTAATTGATTTAAATCAGCTTCGTATACGCCTTTTTCTACATGTGTATCTGTTTCTATAAGGCCAAGGCCTGGGTAATGCTTAGCCGTAGAAATTATATTGTTCTTAGTATAGATATCTACCTGCAAGGCTACAGACTGGGCAACCTCTTCTTTAACATTGGAAAATGCACGAGAGTCACCTCCCTTAGGCACATCAAATATTGTTGAAAAATTTGTATTAAACCCTAAATTTGCCAATTTTTCGGAGATTATATTAGTTTGGTTAATAATAGCCTCAGTATTTCCATTTATGTTTTTATTGTAATCTATATAGTCACCATATAAAGTTTTTAATCTACTAACTGTACGGCTCTCTTCATCAACACCTACAAAAATAGGTATTTCATTAACTTCCTTAACATTTTTTATTAGTTCCTTAATTTGTTCTTCCGTTTCCATACTACCTGCAAATAAAAGTACTCCACCTATCTTGTATTTTTCGAAATATTCTTTTGTACTTGTATCTAGTGTAGTTATAGCCCCTTTAGTTTCTGGAGAATTTAAAGACACAAACATCATTTGGCCGATTTTTTCCTCTAACGTCATGTTTTCGATTTTTTTATTTATAAATTCATTTTTTATTTCCTCAGGTGTCGGGGTTGGGGTTGGGGTTTTTACTTCAGCTTTAACTAATGTTGTTGCATTTGAAATTTCATTTGATACTACATTACTACTTGTACAACCACCCAAAATAAGGGAAATCAATATAATTAGTCTAATCATTGTAAAAAATCTCCTGTATCATCAACTTCTAAATTTGTTGCATCTTCCGTTACTACCTCTGTTGACATACTTATATCATTTGTTGGCTCCGGCGTTAAAGTTTGTGTTGGTGTTGGCATCGTCGGTGTTGGTATTAATGTTGGTGTTGGCTCAGGCAGTTGTGTTGGGGTTGGGGAAGTATCTGCACTTACAGAGTTTTGTAAAATCACTAAATATTTTTGTTCTTTTTCGCTAGTTTTAATAGACAAACTCATATCTGCATAACCCTCTTTTTTAGCCAATATTGTGTGAGAACCATAAACAACGGAATACTCAGCAGGGGATACGCCTACATAGGCACTGTCTATATATATTTCTGCCCCCTCAGGTTCTGTTTCAACTATAACCTTTGTCAACTCCACTACTTCCATATCATTTTCTAAAGTTACATTTACTTCAGTTCTTTCACTTTTTATTTCAAAAACTCCTTTATATGGTATATAACCACTTTTTTCAGCATAAACAGTATGTTCCCCATATTCTAATAATAAAGGTTCGTTTAAATTCACTACTATATCGTCAATATAAATTGTAGGAGAACTTACATTTGCCGTTATAGCAACTAAACCTTTTTTAGTTTGTACTTCATTTAAATCAATTATTTCTGTGGCATTTGCCTTTATATCTATAACTTTTACATAGGGCTCAATATTGTCACCCTTTACTACTACATTATGTTTTCCTGTAGCAAGGGGCATTTCTGTAAAATCATTTGCCAAAGATAATGTTGTAGTCGTGTCTATTTCTACAGTACCATTTTCTATATTTCCTAAGTTGTTAAAGGCTATTCTTCCATGGCCACTAACTATGTTTATAAAATAAATATTGCTACTGTACCCACGCAAATCCACTGTATCCATTTCTGTGATATCCTCTGTAGAATATATTCCAAGGTCATCACCACCAACCATTATCAAGTTTTCATCATAGCGATATGTGGAGTTTTTTATAGTAAACACATTATTTATAGAGTTATTTTCTATACCTGTTACATTTTTACTTTCCCACGCCATAGGGTTTTCACACAGACTTTTTATATCCTTTCCCTCTGGGTGGTAAGTTACATCTACAATGCTACCAACTTCAATTTCTGTTACTTGTTGAATTTGACCGTACTTATCACGGACTTCAATATTACTTTCGTAACTAAGTAATACAGATTCATCGTTAGTAATATCATAAAATTCAATAGAACGAGAATGAACTTTTCCTATTAATCCGACAAATTTTTCTGTTGGTAACTGATCAGTCTCTTCCGATTCTGTTAAATTAGTTTCCTCACTTGGCAGTGGCGATGGGCTTTGTACTTCTATACCTTTTGTTGTATTGGTTTTGCCTTTGTTTGAAACAGCTATAAAAGCTACTATCATCATTATTATACATACTATAACGGCTACAACTAAGGCTACTATATAAATATATACATTCTTTTTTTTCATATGTCCTCCGTTGAGTTTTGCTCTTTAAGTTTTAATACTATCTCAATCCTATTTTACCTCATAAATTATTATTCTGCAATTTTTGAACTTAGTTCATATGCAAGAATGGTTTATTCTGTAGTCTTAGCATCTTTCTAAGAAATCTGATAGCGGGCTAAATAGATATCTACTCTGCGCACTATAAATCCCGATTATACGTATTTTTTATTAAGAAGTTTATAGCCTGCCTTAACCCATCTTTATTACCCTCTTGACGGCCTTGTTTTAAACCGTGCTCTATACCTTGTCTTAATCCCTGTTCAGTAGCAGACTCTAGCCAAGAGTTGTGGTCTCTTATAACTTTCATCCTCTGTTCATATTCCAATCTTTTTCTTTCACCTTTACTTAAAACTATTAGTTCATCGTAAGCTTTTTTAATTGTATCGCTTTGTTCTGATATCATTTCAAAGTCACCCTCCTTTTCCAAACTTAAAAATTTTAACCAATTTAGTAATTTTTTATTTTATTATTTAGTTCTTCATTCTTTATTTGTATATTGTAATACCATCTTTATTATTACTTAATAAAAGCCGTTTTAATGCAAAAGGCATATTCAACACAAAAGATGTTTTAATTGAAATGGAAACTTCTATAGATAGCAACTATGCTTTTTATCTTGATGGCAAGATGGCAATATTTATCAACTACCTATAAATTATGATATTTTTGTGGAAAATGGTTGGATTGATAAAAATCATAAGGAAATAACAAAAATAAAAAAGGCACTTCAAATTATAATCTTTCTACACGTGGAGAAGAAATATTTAACACTTACCTCACTAAGGATAATATTAAAATTACAGTTTTATATGATTACAAGAATAGCCAGGGCCATGAAGTGTATCAGATTTTTTTCGACATAAAAACTTTAGGCGATACATCTGTGATGCTACCTAAGGGCATTACATTTGAAACAACTATAGAAGAAGTTGTTGAAATATACGGCGTATCTACGGAGATTACCAATACAACTAGTGAAGTAGTTTATAGATATAAGCCAGCAAGTAATACATATATTAATGAAGAAGATTATATACAGATGTATTTTAAAGATGGTATTGTTTCAAAATTTAACATACATTCCTGCACTCCTAAAATTAGCGATGAAGATATGAAAAATATGCCAACTCTTGGGCTAGAAGAAAATAATGAATAACATAAAAAAGAAGTCTAGGCAATTACACCTTGACTTCTTTTTATTCCCCTTAATACTTAGCCGTAAGATTAAAGTCGCTATCATCCATAGCCCCACCTTTTATAGGTCTAATATTTGTATTTAAGAAATTGGCTCTAAAAATCGCTATAGCCCCATACTTAAATCGTATTTCGTCAATAGCTTTATCTAGATTATCTTTTTTACTATTATCTTTATAAAAATCAAAAAAAGAAATTTGTATATCCCCTGTTTTTTGTAAAGATGTAGCTCTTACACCTAGGTGGCGTATAGGCTCATTTTTCCAGCAATCTCTAAAAAGTTTTTGTATACACTTATAAATATCAGTTGTATTACTAGTTGCATCTATAACGCATTGATGAGAATAATTTTCAAAAGTACTACTTCTTACACTTACAGCAACAACAGTTGCTTTTAAATCATTTTTGCGTAATCTTGTGCCAACCATTTCTGTTAAAGCCAACAAATACATATAAGCTTCTTCATAAGTAGTAACATCTTTAGGCAAAGTACAGGAATTACCTATGCTTTTTTCCTGACTACTATTTTTATGTACACTGGAATTATCTATTCCATTTGCATAATCATGTATTTGTTTGCCTTTTTTTTTAAAAAAAACTTTAAAGTTTCAACATCACTATGTGCCAAATCCCCTATAGTATATATTCCCATAGTTTTTAACCTTTGTTCAGTTTTTTTACCTACCATAAATAGCTGCCCTACAGGAAGTGCCCACATTTTTTCTATTTCGTGAGGAAATAAAGTAGTTGTAAAATTTGGTTTACGTAAATCTGTTGCCATTTTCGCTAATACTTTAGTGCTACTTATACCAACGCATACAGTAAATCCTAATTTTCTTTCTATTTCATTTCTTATTATATCCCCAAACTCTATAGGGTTAATGGCATTTTTGGTGTGACTCATATCT
>JBKECF010000058.1:0-1102 GCA_047974375.1 Lachnospirales bacterium | reverse complement strand
CTATAAAAGAAGGAGAAACTTTAACAGAAGAGCAAAAACCAATTGCATTAGAAACAGCTTTAAAAGAAGCTTATGGAAAAACTGTAAGTAAAAAATCTTATGACAAAATATTAGAACATTTTGCTGCTGTAGAAATAATGAATACCTATCAAGAAGAATTAGCAGAAGCTGCAAGAACTGAAGTTGTTGAAGAAGATACTGAAGAAGGTGTTGGAGGAGAAAATAACCCTTCAACTATTCCTAATCCTTTTGGAGAAGGAAATATCTCTTCTGATAATACACAAGAAATTGACACTCCTGCACAAGAATTTAAAAATGAGACCCAAGAAGTATTTCAAACAATAGAAGATACAGTTGATAGTACTCAACTAGAAGGAGGAATGGATGCCTTATTAGAAATGGAAGTGGATGAGATGATTCAAGTTTTAGATAATTCTGATTCTCCTGAAAATCCTTTGAAAAGTATTGCAAATAGTATGAAAGCTTTTGTAGAAAATACTGAAAAGAGAACAGGTAAAAAACCTAGTTTTAGAGATTTTTTATTAGCTATAAGTGAAGATAGTAATATTGAAAATTATCAATCTTATTTAACTTTATTAGGAAATGCTTGGGCTGTAGCAGGATTAGGAAAAGCTAATGTAAAAGAAATATATCAAGAAGCTTTAAATATAAACAAAAATATTACAGAGAAATTAGCATTAGCTAATGTTGAAGCAATAGAAGAAACTGAAGAAAGCAAAGAAAAAACAAAACAAGAAAATATAAAATCAGGTATTGAAGCCTCTCCTATCCATGAAGTAAAAAGAGATTCAAATGGTATTCCTATTGTGGAAGAAAAAAAAGAAGATATTTATGACCAAACTTTTGGAGTGAATACTTCAGCAATAGAGTTTGAAGAAGTAGAAGTAGAAGATGAAAAAACAGGAGAAATATATATTAAAAGAATTATTTCTCCTATTCCTAAATTAAATGAGGAAGCTAGAGAGCAAACAAAAAATCTAAAAAACCCTAATAAAAACAATAAAGGAGATATATTAAATATAGAACTTCCAAAGAACAACGATAATTTAGGGAATATTTTTGTTTCTGTTAGAGATGAAAA
>JBKECF010000042.1:0-19315 GCA_047974375.1 Lachnospirales bacterium | reverse complement strand
TGCTTTTTAAAATCGTCTGTATAATTTTTTGTTTTTTTAGCCATGTATAATCTCTCCTCTACTTTTTATTTATTATACTATGACCGAATTTTATTTGTCTAATTAATTATAACCTATCCACAATGGCGAAATGATTTTTTTTACTTTAATTAAGATTTTAGTTTTGATTATGCTTAGCAACTATTTTTATTATATCCTTAATAATTAAATATTCATACCTAAATACTTGGGTTTGGCAAAGAAGGCTTTTAGTAGCATTAGGTACTTTTTCTTTTACATAAATTATAAAATCATCTTAATTAAGCTCTTAATTTCTAATTTCATATCTTATTTTATAAAAATCTTCCTTTTAGGAGTATTCATTTTTGATCTGTCGCTCTAAATTATAAAATTCAGCACAACAATGAAACCCTTTTATGGCTCTTGAATCTTTAGGGTTTGTCTAGAGCTGATACTATATCATAAAATCTTCGCCTTATATGTGATGGGCTATACTCTTGTTGCCTTATCCCCTGAATTATATACAGGCAAAATAGCGGTGTTGGTCGCATACACGAGCAGGAAATGTAGTTTACGACCAGTGTTGGTCGCATACACGGTAGAACCGTGGTGATCGGCGGATTTGGTTGCATAATCGATCAGGAATCAAAACTTTCGACCAGACAAACACGTAGTGTTTGGTTTTTGCAAAACAAAAATTCAGATGTAGCCGTCGGTTTGTATCAAGTTTTAAGAGCATGGAAAATGCGGATAACTTTCAAAACGCTACGCTGAAAGTTAACACACATATCACACACAACGACTACAAAAGCATATAAAACCTATATAAAATCCCTACATCCTTAAAATCAAAATATTTGTTACCTTCAATTTAGATGGGATTTATAGTAATATTCTATAAATTTGAGTTTGGTTTACTTCTGAATTTATAAAAAATAAAAGTTATAAAAATATGTTAGTTTTTTTATATAAAAACATTTAGGCAATGAAAATTAAAACCCACAGATAAATTTAACGGTATAAGCTAAATATTAAATATCATTTTTTTAATTTACCCAAATTACTTGATAAAACAAAATTCAGACCATGTATTATTAATAGCCACCAGTAATTTTATCACCTGTCATTAATTTAACGCCGCTAGATGTACCAATTCTTTCTGCTCCGGCTTTAATCATATTCTCAAAGTCTTCACTACTACGTACACCGCCACTTGCTTTTACTTTTACATTTTCACTAACGGTTTTTCTCATTAATTTTACATCTTCTATTGTGGCACCACCTGTAGAAAATCCTGTAGATGTTTTTACGAAATTTGCACCTGCTTTCTCACTTAATTGGCAAGCTATTTCCTTTTCTTCATCTGTTAGCAAACAAGTTTCAATTATTACTTTTACTATATTGCCACTAGCTGAATCTACTACAGCCTTTATATCTTCATAAACATAGTCGAAGTATCTATCTTTTAACTTGCCTATATTTATAACCATGTCAATTTCTGTTGCCCCTTTTGAAATAGCATCCTTTGTTTCAAAGGCTTTAGTTTCCATTGTAGTTGAGCCTAGAGGGAATCCTATTACAGTACAAACTTTCACGTCTGCACCCTCTAGCTTTTCCTTACAAAGGCTAATCCAAGATGGATTTACACAAACAGATGCAAAATCCTGTTCCTTAGCTTCTTTACATAAATTAACTATTTCTTCCTTACTGGCATTTGCTTTTAAAAGCGTATGGTCAATATATTTATTTTTATCCATATATCTCTCCTTAATCCAATATTTAACTATCTTTTACTTATTCTGAATTTTGCTACGCAAAAACCGAACACTTTGCGTTCGTCAGCCGGTCATCGCTGTTCTACGTCGTATGGCTCGCCTACAGCTTTTGGACCAACATTATTACTACTAAAAAGTACCAATGCTACTATTGTTAAAATATAAGGCAATGCATTGTACAATTCAGGTGGTAAGCTCAATGCCTTTAAGGTATCGTTAACCCTCGCAACTTCTCCCAAAGTTTTTGCAAAACCAAAAAAGAAAGTAGCTCCCAAAACGGAAAAAGGTTTCCACTTACCAAATATTAAAGCTCCTAAGCTTAAAAAGCCAAGGCCTGCTACGGTGCCACTAAACTCTAATGAAACTACTGTTATAAAAACAGCGCCTGATAGACCTGTTAAAAGCCCAGATGTAACAACACCTATGTATCTCATTTTTCTAACGCTTATACCTAGTGAATCGGCAGCATGAGGGTTTTCGCCACAGGCACGTAAACGCAATCCACCTTTAGTTTGAAAAATCCAATACCAAACAACAATAGTTATAAATATTATAAATAAAGTTGTTATGTAAAAGCCTTTAAAAAACATAGGACCAATTACAGGTATTTCAGACAATACCGGTATATTGTTTCTTTTTACACCTTGAACTATGGCAATATTTTGTGTTCCTGTCCATAGTCTAGATAGGAAAATTGTAATTGCTGGCGCAATAAGATTTATAGCCGTACCAGATATTACTTGATTCGCACCAAGGTCTATACTTGCATAGGCATGCAACAGGGAAAAAATCGCCGTGGCTATTCCTGCTGTAAGTATACCAAGCCACACAGCTGGGTAACCTAAACTATCATAAAATGTATGTATAAATATGGCACATATAAATCCGCCAAAAACCATTAAGCCTTCCAAGGCAATATTTACTACCCCACTTCGTTCACAGACCAAACCACCTAAGGCAGCCAGTACCAGTGGACCTGTAAACATAGTTGCATAGGGCATTACATCGTAAAGAAGATTCATGTTTTCCTCCTTTTATTTAAGCTGATTTATCAGCACTTTTTTTACTTTTAATTATTTTCTTTAAAAATCCTTCAATTATAATAGATATAGCTGAAAAATATATTATAACAGCTATTACAATATCTACAATCTCTTGAGGAATAGACGTTGCACTAGACATAAAGCTACCACCATTTTTTAAATATCCAAATAAAAATGATGATAAAAATACTCCAAGAGGTGCATTTAAACCTAAAAGAGAAACAGCTATACCATCAAAACCAAAGTCTGGTAGCGTACCAATTTTAACATGGTTTGTATATCCTATATAATAGGCAGCTCCACCTATACCAGCTAAAACACCTGCTATAGCCATAGAAAGCACTACATTTCTATTAACTTTCATACCTGCATATTTAGCTGCATCACTGTTGAAGCCTACTGCCTTAAGCTCATAGCCAAAAGTAGTTTTTTCTAGAATAAAATAAATTATTACTAGGACTATTATTCCTAAAAAGAAAGCAACACTAATAGATGAACCATCTGTTATAGTAGTTAGCCATTCATTTCTTAAAGTAGCAGTTGTATTTATATTTGCCGATTCTGTATCGTATGCCCCTGGTATATTTGATTTTACAAGCCATTGCACAAGCCATATTGAAACATAGTTTAACATAATACACGTAACTACCTCATGCACGTTGAACTTAGCTTTTAGAAATCCAGGAATTGAACCCCATAGACCACCAGCTATGGCAGCACCTATTAAACATACAATTGGGTGTAAAAATGGAGGTAATTCCAATACAACACCTAAAAATACGGCAACAAATCCACCCATTAAAAATTGTCCACTAGCTCCAATGTTAAAAAGTCCAGTTCTAAAAGCAAAAGCAACAGAAATACCTGTAAAAAGTATGGGTGTCATTTGAGAAAAAGTATCACCAAATCTTCTAAAATTCCCTTCACCTATACCTTTAATTCCACCTAAAAATAAATTTTTATACCCTTCTATTGCGTCATTGCCTGTAATTATTAGTAATACAAAACCAAAAAACAGCCCTAATATAACAGCTAAAAAAGGAGCCATTCTTTTTATTGATTTTTCGTTCATTTTTTCTCCTCCTATTTAGTCGTACCTGCCATATAAAGGCCTATTTCTTGTTCATTAGTTGTTTTTGGGTCTAATTCTGCCACTATTTCGCCCTCGTACATAACTAGTATTCTATCGGAAACATTTAGTATTTCTTCCAATTCAAGAGATACTAATAACACAGCCTTGCCAGCATCTCTTGCTCCTATTAATTCCTTATGCACAAATTCAATTGCTCCAACGTCTAAACCTCTTGTAGGTTGTGCTGCCAATAAGAATTTTGGTTCACGTATCATTTCACGGCCTATTATAGCTTTTTGCTGATTTCCACCACTCATGCTACGGGACTCCGTTATACTCCCTTGGCCAGAACGAACATCAAACCTTTTTATTATTTCTTCTGATTGTGCCCTAATTGCTTTTTTATTTAAAACACCATTTTTACTAAAAGGCTCTTTAAAATAAGTTTGCAATATCATGTTGTCTTCTATAGAATACTCCAATACAAGACCGTACCTATGCCTATCTTCCGGTATGTGACCTATGCCTTCTAAGGTTTTGTCACGTATACTTTCCTTTGTAATGTTTTTATTTTTGAAATAAACATCACCTTGGAAATCCGTATCCAATCCAGTTATTGCATTTATTAATTCTGTTTGACCATTGCCTTCTATCCCAGCAATTCCAAGAATTTCACCAGCTCTTACACTCAGGGATACATCTTTAAGTTTATGCACACCTCTAGAATTTGTATGATTTAAGTTTTCTGTACGTAATATTTCTTCTCCAGGAGTTGCCTCTTTTTTCTCACGTTTAAACTTAACTTGACGACCAACCATCATGTCTGCCATTTCTTGTATATTAGTTGAGGCTACGTCTACAGTTCCAATGCCTTTACCTTTACGTATTACAGTACATTCTTTAGCTACGGCTTTTATTTCTTTAAGTTTGTGAGTAATAATTATTATCGATTTACCTTCCTTTGTCATTTCTTTCATTACTGCTAGCAGACCCTCAATTTCTTGCGGTGTAAGAACAGCTGTAGGCTCATCAAATATAAGTATCTCTGCATCTCTATACAACATTTTTAATATTTCTGTACGCTGTTGCATACCTACTGTCATGTCTGAAATTAGCATATCCAGTTCTACGTGCAATGCATACTTTTCAGCTAACTCTACAAGTTTTTTTCTTGCTTGTTGAAAATCCACTCTTCCAAAACTTAAATTTGGTTCGCTACCTAAAACTATATTCTCAATAGCACTAAAACATTCTACCAACTTAAAATGCTGGTGAACCATACCAATACCCAGACGAGTAGCCACATTTGGGTCGGATATAGTTACTTCTTCGCCTCTTACTTTAAGTCTACCTTCTTCTGGCTGATACAAACCAAAAAGCACGCTCATTAACGTTGATTTACCAGCGCCGTTTTCGCCAAGTAAAGCATGAACTGTACCTTTTTCCAGTCGAATTGTAATATTGTCATTTGCTTTTATACCAGGAAATTCCTTTGTAATATTAAGCATTTCAATTACATATTCCTTATCTTCCACAAATACCTCCTTATTTATAATATGATATCTAGTAATTTATCACTTAATATGTTACTTGTAAAGAAAATCATAATAAGTTTCCATTAAAACCATACCTCCTATTGCAATATATGTGGAAATATTTTATACTTTCCATTAGAACTATAGCAATTTATAAGGAGAATTAAATGAAAAAAATTATTAGTACGTTGGCACTAGGCACAATTTTGGCACTAGGAGCAGTAAATGTATATGCTGATGCAGAAGTAACTGTAAAAGATAGCGTTGGAAAAACAGAGAAGGATTTTTCTGAAGAAAAATTTATTTTAGATGCAGGCGGTAGCAATTTATCTACATCAAATATAAAAACTTACGACCAAATAGGGAATTTCTCCCTTACTTTTGGAAAGGAAGACGCCCCTTACAAAATGACTGAATACATTTCTTTTCAATGTTCCTATTGCAAAGATTTCTTTTTGGAATCTCATGAGTATTTAACTAAGGAAATTGAAGACGGAAATATTTATTTAGAATTAAAATTTATAGACTTAGGCAAATTTAAGTATGACGATTTTATTTTCGAAAGAATTGACAATTTAAATGATTTAAAAACTATATACAAAGTTTTTAATACTTATGACCAATGGACAAAAATGGAAAGTTTTGAAGAAGTAAGTGACTTTTTCCAACTAGGCGATTCAAATTTAGAAAGATACATAGACTTAATTATTAATAAAACAGAAATGAAAATTCTAGGCCTTAATGAAGTTCCTTCTGTCGTAATTAATGATGAAATTCCTGAAGAAACTGTTGAAACTTTAGATACATTAAAAGCTTTCATTAAAACAGTGGACCCTATAGAAACTGAGGAAACAGAATAATATAATGAAAATGCCAAAGTTATCTTTTATAGCTTTGGCATTAAACTAGCGAAGTAAGGAGAATAGCAGAGGGCTAATATGGAAATAAATAAAATAGGCATTGTAGGCTTAGGACTTATGGGCGGTTCACTGGCTAAAGCCATAAAGAAACACACAAACATAAATATAGTGGCTTATAATCTAACAGAAGATGACTTAATTGAGGCTAAAAATGATAAAATAATAGAAGATTATGTCTTTGGTGACTTTGAACAAATAAATAAAGAATTTTTCAGCAATTGTAACATTGTATTTTTTGCCACGCCTATTAACTTAATTATTAATGAAATTAAATTTATACAACCCTTTTTACCTAAGGATTGTTTAATATCCGATTTAGGCAGCACAAAAAATTCCATAAGCAAAGAAATGGAAAAAATAAATGCCAACTACATTGGTGGTCACCCCATGACTGGCTCAGAAAAAGTCGGGTACCAAAATAGTCTAGACTATTTATTTGAAAATGCCTATTTTATACTTACTCCACTACCCTATATTGAAAAAAAATCCCTAGAGTCCCTTAAATCATTAATAAAAACAATCGGTGCTATACCTCTTGTAATGGATGGCAAAAGTCACGATAAAGCAGTTAGTGGAATAAGCCACAGCCCACACCTTATAGCCAGTGCCCTTGTAAATACCGTAAAGGATTTAGATAGTGAACTAAATATGCACAAACTAGCAGCAGGTGGCTTTAAGGATATTACTAGAATAGCTAGCTCTAACCCTAATATTTGGACCGCCATTTCTATGGATAACAGAAAAGAGATTATATGTTTTTTAGAAAATTTTAACAACACAATTAATGAAGTAATAACTACATTGAAAAATAAAGAAGAAAAAAATATTTATAATTTTTTCGAAAGTAGCCAAACTTACAGGAATACTTTTGAAAATAGAAAGTCTACCAAGTACACCTTAAGTGTTAACATTGAAGATAAACCCGGTGTACTTGCAACTATGTGTAGCGTCCTTAGCTTTAATGAAATAAGCATAAAAAATATAAGCATTGTAAACAACAGGGAATACGACGAAGGTGTATTAAAAATACAATTTAAAGATGAAGATGATTTAGTTAGAGCAAAGGAATTACTTATAAATATGAGCTTTAATGTAATATAAAAATCTGTAGGGAAATTGCTTAACAATTGCAATTTCCCTACAGATTTTTTTAACTACTTTGTACAATTTTTCTATTAACATTTGGAAATTTTATTACACATAATTTATCAAATACAGCAATTATATTTCCTAAAAATAATGTAACTAGTAAAGTTAAAACTGTTATATTTTTAATTCTACCACTCAAAAATCCAGTTACTACAGCAATGGCAATTGCCGTTGCTGATGTGAAGAGTACTGCTTTTATTACATTATTTTTAAATACATAGACTTTTAAGTTTCTAGCGTAATTATCAATGGCTAAATAGCCAACATTTGCCTGTATTGCTATGGATACAGAATAGGCAACTACAACTATACCTACAATAGCTAGTATATAGTTTACCACAACGGACGTAGATGGCTCATAACCTATTACTAATAAATATAAATCTGTTATACCACCGTAACTAGCTGAAGAAATAGCACAAATAATTGTTTCTTTCATGTCGAAATCTTTACCTACTATTTTTGCAACTATATAAAAAATTATAGACAAAATAATACAACAAGCGCCTGGCGTTAAATTTGTAAATTGAGCCATATTATCAAAAGCCGCAGCCCAAGGCGTAGAACCAACACTCCCTTTTAACATTAAAGCATTACCAAATGCATTAACAAAAATACTAAAAATAAATACCATATAACGTTTAGTCATTATTACCCTCTTTATTTTCTACTTCATCTTTTATATCGTCTTCTAAATTTTCTAAATTTCTATCAAACATTTTACTTAAATACCTAAGTCCTTCTGCCATACCGTCATTTAAAGCACCATCAATATATCTAAACTGCCAATTGCCAACGGCAACCCCTGGGGTATTCATTCTTGCACTTCCATTTAAACTAAGCACATCTTGTACAGGCACAATTGCATATTCGGATACAGTGGAAAAACATAGCCTTATTAAATCCCATGCTATATCGTCGCCACTTACGTTTAAATATCTATGTAATACATCTTTTACCTCTGGCGTTAACTCCTTATGCCAACCAAAAGTTGTATTGTTGTCGTGAGTACCAGTATAACAAACACTATGTACGTCTTCAAAATTGTGAGGTAAATAGGCATTTTCTGTTTCTGTATCAAAGGCAAATTGTAAAATTTTCATTCCTGGCAGACCTAATTCTTCTCGCAATTTCCGTACATCATCTGTTATTATTCCTAAGTCCTCAGCAATAATAGGTAAATTTCCTAGTTCCCTTTTTATGGCATTAAACAAGCCTTTTTCTGGACCTTTTTCCCATTTTCCTTTTATGGCTGTTTTTTCGCCGAAATCTACTGCCCAATAATCTTGAAAGGCTCTAAAGTGGTCAATACGAACTATATCTACCATTTTTAGTGTAGCCGAAATTCTTTTTACCCACCATTTGTACTTAGTTTTGCTATGTATAGTCCAGTTATACAACGGGTTGCCCCATAGCTGACCTGTTTCGCTAAAATAATCTGGTGGAACTCCTGCCACCTTCGTTGGTGAACCTTTTTTGTCTAGGTGAAATAGACTTGGATAAACCCATACATCTGCTGAATCCATGGACACAAAAATTGGAATATCACCAATTATTTTTATATCCTTACTATTTGCATATTCCTTTACTTCTTGCCATTGTCTGAAAAATTCGTACTGTGTATATTTATAGTATTCAATTTCATTTTCTAATTTTTCTTTCCAGAACTCCATAGCATCAGGTTCTCTATTTTTTATGCTTTCGTCCCATGTATTCCACATTGCACCATAGTAATAATCCTTTATTTGGTCTTCTGTTAATAGTGGGTTTTCACTTCGATAATCCCTTAGTTCTACACTCTCAAATTCATTTTCTCTTTTTTTAATATAGTAATCTTTTATTGCCCTAAACATGGAGTAATCTATAATCCAAGGATTACTATTTACAAAATGATTAAACTTCTTTTTTTCCTTAGACTTGGTCCCTTCTTTAAATGCAACAAAGGCTTTTTTAAGTATATTATTTTTATATTTAATTACATTACCGTATTCCACAGAAACGGGGTCAAAATCCCTTGGCTCAATGTCACCTTCTGTAATGTGCCCCATGCGTATTAGTTCATCTGGGCTAATTAATAAGTCGTTGCCAGCAAAAGTTGAAAAACTTTGATATGGGGAATCCCCAAAACTTGTAGGCCCCAATGGCAATACTTGCCAAAGTTTTTGATTTGCTTTTTCTAAAAAATCTATAAAATCATAGGCACCATTTAAATCGCCAATGCCATATTTCGATGGAAATGAAGTTGGATGCACCAAAATTCCACTTTTTCTGTCTACCATATACCCTCCTTATTGACTAATAATATTAACTGTTTTATCTATTTCAATTTTAAATTGCTTATCTGTTATAATGTCGTAAGCCACTACATCCACAAAATAGGGGAAAGGTGATTTGTTATTTAGTATGTAATCAATCTCACCTAATTCATACATACTAATACTTCCATATAATACTATATCAATATCAGAATTATATTTATAGCCATTATTAGCTCTCGAACCATAAACGCCAACTTTATCTATAGTACTCATCTTTTTTACTACGTCTAAAATAAATTCAACATCTGAATCTAATAATCCAAACATTATTCTTCACCAAATTCTTCGAATTCATCTAACAGTTCCATGTACACAGGAAAATATTCTTCCATAACAACGTCTATATAACCTTCCATAGCGCTATCTAATAAGTACTCATGGGATGACAAGTTTCTGTTTTGTATTGCCGATAAAATACCTCTAGCAAGAGTTTCATCTTTTATAACACCAAACTTTAAAGCTTGCTTAATAGCTGTATTAGAACCACCTATATTTATAGTTGGCTCTAATACAAGGCAAAGGGCTCTTGCTGTTTTCCATGCTAATTCTACGCATATTTCATTAGTTTGTGCAATGGATTCTCTAATAATTTCTATATATTTTTCATTATTTTCAGTATTGTATGTATATATTCTACTTTGTAAATTATAAACTGCCTTTTTGTAATTATTAATTAAAACTCCGCTGCGATTGTCCATGATTATAAAGAACCTATATAGGAATTTATAGATTGGGCAGCTATAGCACCATCGCTACAAGCTGTTAAAACTTGGCGAAGAGGTGTGTTTCGTATGTCACCAATGGCATATACTCCTTTTAAATTAGTTTCCATTAGTTGATTTGTAATTATGTTTTTATTTTCGTTTAATTCCACATCTTTTAGGTTATCAGAATTTGGAATTGAACCAATAGCAATAAAAACAGCATCTGCTTCTAAAACACTTTCCTTATTAGTAACTCTATTTTTTACTTTTATGCCTGTTACTTTTCCCCCACTACCTAATATTTCTTCAGGTAAAGAGCTTAAAACGTATTCAACATTTTCAAAAGCTTTTAATTTTTTTACTTCTGCTTGATCAGCACGAAATTCATCTCTTCTATGAATAATATATACTTTTTCGCAAAATCTAGCTAAATAGGCTGCATCTTCAACTGCTGTATTACCACCACCTATTACAGCTACATTTTTACCACGGTAAAAAGCGCCGTCACAAGTAGCACAGTAGGAAACCCCACCTTGGCTGTACTCCTCTTCTCCTGTAATTCCTGTTTTTCTAGGATGTGCACCCATAGCAAGTATTACTGTTTTACTTTCATATTCATTTTTATTTGTTTTAATTTTTTTGACAGGTCCACTTAAATCGTACTCCAATACCTCTTCCGTAACGAAAGTGCCACCTATTTTTTTCGCATGGCTTTCCATTTTAAATGATAGCTCTGCACCATTTATATTTTCAAAGCCTGTGTAGTTTTCTATTTCACTGGTATTTATCATTTGGCCACCAGAAAAGCCCTTTTCTATAAGTAATGTTTTAAGTCCACTTCTGTTTAAGTAAATAGAAGATGTAAGTCCTCCCGGACCTGCTCCTATTATAATAGTATCGTACATATTCTCCTCCTTTTTTGTTTAATTGGCAAAGTGTACAATGTTTTGCCCATAATCATTTATCATATCTTTTCGCATGTAGTCTATAAGTCTATTTATTAAAGCAGCCGCCTCGCCTTTAGAAATAAGGTTTTTGGGATGTATATTATTATTTTCATCGCCACGAATTAATCCAATTCGCTCAGCTGCATAAAGTTCTTTTTTTGCCCAATTTGCAATTTTTTCGTCATCTGTAAATGCAGTAACAGGCGTTGGGTCTAGCCCTAAATTTTCTAGCCCAATAGTTCTTAGCAAAATAACTAAGGCCTCTTCCCTAGTTATAGGGGAATCGGGATAATAATGGCCGTATTGTCTACCAAAGGCAAGTCCTGCATTATTTGCCGCCATTATATATGGGTAGTCTGGTCTTGTAGGCGGAACATCTGGAAAGGCATATACACTTACCTTTTTCTTTTTATCTGTTTCAATGTATTCATCAATTGGAAGGGCGATCGCCTTTGCTATCATGGTTATATATTGACCACGAGTTATAGCTTGGTTTGGCACAAATTCCTTTGGTTTTCCCTCTAAAATTTCCATGGCAAAAAGTTTACTAATATCCGCCTCAGCAAAATGCCCCTTTAAGTATTCTAAATTTGGTGCTAATAGTTGTTCAAAAGTATTATAACTATCTATAGTTGTGCCACCTTCATCGGGTATTGTATCTAAGGAAGTTGGCTTTACATAAATGTTATATTTTAATCCACTTTGGTTGCTAATTATTTCTCTATAATTGCCATCAAAACTTATTAAGTTAGGCTCATTTACTCCATAATCTAAAGTTTTCATGACGCTTACACTAGGGCGAACTTGATATTGCATTTGCCATGCTCCACTATTAACATAGCCGTTTAATCTGTGGGTTTCAATTGTAGAATAGGAACTACCATAACCATAAACATCACCAGAAACAGTTTCCACAACTGTTTCACCTTCACCAACTACGTAAACATTTTTTTTAGATACATTTCCTTTATAATATTCAACCCCTGGTGTTAAATCTTCTATTAAACTTAGCTCAAAGAAAGATAAATCTTCGTCTAATTCGTAATTTGTGCCATTGGCAGTAATAGTTTCTGACCAACTGTCTACCCTGTAGTCTTTTATTATTTGTTTATCTGCAATACGATAGTTTACTATAAAACTTATATTTCTATCAATATTTACAGATTCACCTGTAGCAGCACTGGAGGATACCTTGTAGGATTCTTCGTAGGTGCCAACAGGCTCAGCAAAATCTACTTCCCCATGCTCCACTTCCATTATTCCTTGGAACTCAATGGGCTCGCCATTTATAAATATCATTTCTTTATAGGGAAAGGATTCTTCCTTAGATGTATTGCCTAGCAAAATATCTGTAGTTTTAAGTAGCCTTCTGCCTTGACTAATTCCACCAAAAAAACCCATATCCCCAACTTCTGCCATTACTGTATTTGTAAAGAAAATTACTAATGTAATAACTAAAGCAAATATTTTTTTAGTTTTTTTCATCTTTGTCCTTTCCTACTCACCAAAAATAAAATATCCAGTTATTGGCATATTAGGCCCTATTTCATTTTCTAAAGTTGATTTATCATCCAGAAAATCTGTTGCTATACGTATACTTTCGCCAACTTTAAATTGATTAATATTAACTACATTACTATTTTTAATAAAAACAGTAGTAGGGTCAATAGTTACTACCGCCGTGTTATTTTTGTTACTTACTTTAGCCCATGTATTATTTTCATCTAAATAATACACATTGCTTAAATAAACTGTTGCATCTTCAATATTATAAATGTCCCCAATAATTATATTTTTTGCATAGGGTGAACTCACCACATAATCGGCATGAGTGCCATTTGCGACAACATTATATACGCTGTCTACAACTGTACCGTCTGTATAATCTATAAATTCAGTATAGGAATAAGTTCCACCTTCTCCATTTATAAACGTCGTATTGTAGTCAATTTGGAAAGTTCTCTCTACTGGGGTATAAATCCATTTATCATTTTCAAAAATAGCCATTGACTGTACTGTAAAGTTTTCTCCGTTGTTTACAGACTTAATTCTACCACGCACAGTTAATAGCCCCGTATTTACAGACCTAGGAGTTACTTCTACTACAGCTGCTTTACCACCATTTACAGCTACTTTTGCATAATCGTAAGGCATTAAATTATTTTCATTTACTAACCTGCCATTACGTACTACTATAGTACTTTGGCTTGTATTTAAATTTTTATTATTGTTAGATAAAACTATGGAATTACTTGTTGCCTCAACTATTGTATCACTTGGTATAAAGCTATCTCTGCCATCATAAAATGAAACTTTTTTAATACTTGGCCCTGTATAGCTATTTTCCATAGCAATATAAACTTCACCATTGGTACGCTTTAAGAATTTTGTAGCGTAATCATATGAAACTCTGTTACCATTATGATAAATTTCTGTGTTATTGTTTTTAATAGGTAGTTCTCGTATTTCGCTGTAATTTTGCCAGCCATTTACTTTCAAAGATAAAGCATTTTGAACCATTAAATTCCCTTGTATTGTATCAATTCCAGCAACTTGGCATTTTAATATTTCATCAATATTTCTGTCATTACCTTCTATATAAACTTCTTTAACAGACTCCAATGTGTTCCCTGGAGCAAGTATGCCAATATTTAATAAAATCTTTCCGTAGTCCCCAGCCTGCACGCTGTAGGCGTCCTTTGCGTTGCCATCTTCAGATAAATATATACTAGTTGGATATGTATACATTTTTGTACTACCATCTTCAAATTCCATTGTTAAGTTTACTATGTCCTCTGTTATGGTATAGGCCTTTATTTTGCCGTACTTCATTGTGTAGTTTGTGGAAGCACTTATACTTTCTATGTAAATTTCCCCATCTTTTTCTATAGGTCTTATATATACAATGTCCCCTGTTTCAATAGAAGACATTTGTGTATCCCTTGGGTCATACTGGAAATTCGGGAAAACGCTGTCTATATAGCCTACTTCGTCATCTAAGTCATAGTATTCTTGTTTTTCAACAGTTACATCATTCAAATAATTATAAATAACTTTTTGACCAGTATTATCATAAACTATTAAATAACCGAAATCCTTATTGTTTTCTACAACTATTCCTCTATTTTCTGTAATTAATGCTTCTTGACCAATGTAAGTTATTCTATCTACTATATTATTTTTTAAGTTTAAGGTTACTTTGCTGCCAATAGGTAGACTTGCCTTTTCCCAGCCTTTTGTGCCATCGAAATTATACACATATAAATTTCCACCATCTTCATTATTGTAAATGCCATCTACCATTTTAAAAGTACGGAAGTTATCATTGTTATGTGAGTCTTTAATTACAATTTCACCAGTTTCTGTATTTACAGAGCTTAAGTCCCCTGCAACTTCCTTAAGATCCAAAGCATCTTCTACTACTTCTATATACAAAGCTGTATTAGTAGCTGGATCTACTACATACTCTACATTGTAGCCCTCTTTTAAATGCTGTAAACTAACAATGTCCTCATTTAGATATGTAGGCACGTCCATGTTTTTACTTTGGGGGGCATTATCTTTATTCCCTTGAAACCTTATTACATCTATTAGGCCATTTTCATTTCTAATGTATTTATCTACAGTTTTATTATATTTATTTGTTGTGGTAGAGCTTAAATCCTTTGTGCCTCCAACTGTACCATTTACTTCTATATAACCTTTGGTAGTATAATAAATTTGGTCTAGGTTTGCTAAAACTTTTGCCATGTATCCATTTGTAAGGCTATCTTTTGGGTTGAACGTCTCCCCGCCACCCATTATATTGTGTGCAGAAACAAGTTGAACATATGGCGCATCAGCTACATCTATTTTACGCCAATCGCTATAGGAGTATATACTTTGAACCTCCTCATTTAAGAAAAAACTAGCAGGATTTGCAATAATCATTGTTTGGCCAATCCAAGAGGCTAAATCCTCACGGGATACTGGTTCATCTCGCAAAAAATTTGTTTTAGGGTCTAACTGAGAATCGTCAACAGCTGTTGCTGTACCGTATTGGACTGCATCTATAAGGCCTAAGCCTTGTGCAATTTGAAAATAACCATCATACCATGCATCCTCTAAATTATTATATTCAGCCGTTGTATTTTGTGCTGCTTGTAGGGCATCTTCTTCCATTCCTAAAAGCCTGACCATATAGGCAATTGCCTCTTTGTTTTTAACTTTCTCATTTACTTTAAAAATGTCATCGTAAGCTTTTATAATATTTAGAGCCCCCATTTTTCCAATGTCTTTTCCATATTTATTATCTAGATCATCGAAATTAATATTATTAATTAAGTCGCCACTATTTGTGCTACCTATGTAAGTTTTATTTATTGTGTCCGTAAAAATATTTCTGTCTGATAAAGCATATATAGGCTGTACTATTAATGCCATGGTTGTTAATAATGCTATAAGTCTTTTCATTTTATCTCCTCGTTACTTTTATTGTGGATATTAAAAACATTATAATATAAAAAATATATATTTTAAACAGGCACAAAAAAAGATTATGGAATCCATAATCTTTCTTTACCTTTGTTATATTTTCTCTTTCAGACTAAAACTCTGCGTTTTTACTTGTTCTTGGATATGGTATTACATCGCGAATATTCGCCATACCTGTTAGGTACATAACTAATCTTTCGAAACCGATTCCAAAACCTGCATGTTTAACTCCACCGAACTTACGTAAGTCCAAATACCAACCATAATCCTCTTTGTTTAAGCCTAATTCCTCTATACGTGATTCTAAAACTTCTATTCTTTCTTCTCTTTGGCTACCACCTATTAACTCGCCTATTTGTGGAGCTAATAAATCCATTGCCGCTACAGTTTTATTATCATCATTCATACGCATATAAAAAGCCTTTATATCCTTTGGATAATCTGTAACGAAAACAGGCTTTTTAAAATGTTCTTCCGATAAATACCTTTCGTGCTCTGTTTGTAAATCCATACCCCAGCTTACAGGATACTCAAATTCTTTTTTAGCCTTAAGTAATATATCAATAGCATCTGTATAAGTTACTCTACAAAAGTTTGCATTTACTATAGATGTTAATCTTTCTTTTAAACCTTTATCTACAAAGCTATTGAAGAAATCAATTTCTTCTTTACCATGTTCAAGAACATAGTCAATTACAAATTTAATTAATTCTTCAGCTATATTCATATCATCGTTTAAATCGGCGAAAGCTATTTCTGGCTCAATCATCCAAAATTCTGCTGCATGCCTTGGTGTATTGGAATTTTCTGCACGGAAAGTTGGGCCGAAAGTGTATACATTTTTAAAAGCCATGGCAAAAGTTTCTGCCGAAAGTTGTCCACTTACAGTTAAATAAGCAGTTTTGCCAAAAAAGTCTTCTTTATAATTAATATTTCCATCTTCATCTTTTGGCATATTGTTGTGTTCCAATGTTGTTACATTGAACATCTCTCCAGCACCCTCGCAATCGCTGGCTGTTATTATTGGAGTATGCACATATACATAATCCCTTTCATTGAAAAACTTATGCACAGCATAGCTAGCTAAAGAACGAATTCTAAATACTGCCATAAATGTATTAGTACGTGGACGTAAATGGGCTATAGTCCTTAAATATTCTAGTGTATGTCTTTTCTTTTGCAGTGGGTAGTCGCTAGGCGACGTGCCCTCAACTACTATTTTTAACGCTTTTATTTCAAAGTCCTGCTTCGCTCCTTGGCTTTCTACAACTTCACCAACTATGGTTAAAGATGTACCTACACCAAGTTTTGTTATTTCAATGAAATTTTCTAAATCATTATGAAAAACTACCTGCACCCCTTTAAAAAAGCTACCGTCATTTATTTCTATAAATCCAAAATTTTTATTGTCACGTAAAGTTCTTACCCAACCACCAATTTGGACTTCCTTGCCTATAAAGCTTTTAAAATCTCCATAAATTTCTCTTATATTTGTATACATACTATTGCCTTTCCTTTCCATTTTTTAGTAAATGCTCTATTTCATTATATGTTTCTGCTTTATTAATTGCAACACGCAAAGATGTTGAACCGTACATACTTTTTGTGTACCAGCCAATATGCTTTCGCATTTCCCTAATGGCTATGTACTCGCCCTTATATTCAATTAACATTTTAGCATGTTTTAATGCTATTTCAATTTTTTCTTCAACAGTTGCCTTCGGCAATTTCTCCCCTGTTTTTAAAAAATGTACTATCTCTCGAAAAATAAAGGGATTGCCCTCAGCACCTCGCCCAATCATTACACCATGACAATTAGTATAGTCTAACATTGCTTTTGCACTATCTTCATCAACAACATCACCATTTCCCAGTACAGGAATTTTTACATTTTCTCTTACTTTTTTTATAATGCTCCAATCAGCTTTACCGCTGTAATACTCTTCCCTAGTTCTACCATGAACAGCAACTAATGACGCCCCTTGATATTCGGCTATTTTAGCTATTTCCACAGCATTTATTTCATTATTATTAAAGCCTTTTCTTATTTTTACTGTAACAGGTTTTTTGCTATTTTTCACCATTTCCTTAATGATTTCACCGGCAAGTTCTGGCTTTCGCATTAGGCATGAACCTTCGCCGTTTTTTACAACCTTTGGCACAGGGCAACCCATGTTTAAATCTAAAATATCGAAGGGCTGATCATTTAACATAGCTGCTACTTCACCCATTATTTTAGGCTCACTACCAAATACTTGTATGGCTATGGGCTGTTCCTTTGGGTGGATTTTTAATAAATCCTTAGTATTTTTATTGTTATAATAAATTCCTTTGGCACTTATTAATTCACTATAGACAAGGCCAGCCCCCATTTCCTTAGCTATTAGACGATATGGCAAATCGGATATACCTGCCATGGGGGCTAGTACTACATTATTTTCTAATTCTATATTACCTATTTTCATTTTTAAATACCATATACCATTTTTGTAATTGATTAAATAATTCTGCTTTTTCTTTTTCCAGAGCTATTATTTCCATGCCTGCACCAATATCATCATAAAGGCAATCTAAGCTTTGACCCTGAGGCTCTAAGTAAACTACGCCGTCATCTTCATAAAATCCTATTATAAGCTCACCGTGAATTCTAGCTGAATACACAGTTACTATTTCTATAAGTTCATCTTTAATTTGCGCTGGCAACTCTGCAAACTCTTCATTGAAGTAATTTTTCATTGTATAAACAGAACCAGCTACTAATACTTTTTTTCCCATAGTACCACCTTTTTATATTTTGTCTTTTTATATTTTAACATAATTTTTAAATTATTCAATTTGCCAGATTATCTGTTTTATTTCCTCTTTATAAAAATCTTTTTTATAAAAATCTTTTTCATTAAATTTTATTCTTTTATCCATTAAACTGAATATTTCTATTATACTTGTATTAGACATAACAACCTCTTTTTTATTTTTGTCTAATTTAATTTTAGGTTATTTTGGTTGTTATGTCTTTTTTTGCATAATAAACGGTGTCGGTTTTTATCACCAACACCATTTATTATAGAACCAAAAATCAGCAATTTCTCTTGTTTTTAATTTATATATGTTTAGCCCCAAATAATAAATAAAGGCTTTTAATGTATCCTAAAATAATAGCCAATAAAGGCGAATGGACAAAATAATAATCATTGTAATACTGTACTTCTGAATATAAGTTGTCAAATAAAAATTTTTTTAAATAAATAAATAAATTGTTTTTGCTCAATCATTAATCTAAATTTCACTTTGTTTATGTAATTCTTGATAAATAGAATTAGTTTTTAACAATTCCTCATGTGTTCCTATAGCTATATTATCTATATCCATCACAACTATT
>JBKECF010000039.1:0-2211 GCA_047974375.1 Lachnospirales bacterium | reverse complement strand
GTCAAAAGGAATAGGTAAAGAATTGCTTTCCTATGTAAAAAGTAGACATAATAAATTGGATTTGAAAGTTTATGATAAAAATAAGAGGGCTATTAATTTTTATTTGAAGGAAGGCTTTATTATTATTAGAGAAGAAATAGACGAAAATAATAATGAAATAGAATTAAGAATGAAATGGAAAATTTAATAGAATTTTTATAAAATGCCCACTATGATTAACTAGTCATAATGGGCGTTTTGTTATAAAATTTGTGCTATGAAAGTTCTCTATATAATATTAAAAATTCGTGACGCAAAATTTCCGTTCTACTTCCTATGGATTTATTGGTAATATAGTCAGTGTATTTTTGATTAAAAGAAATATTTGTATCTACACCAGTATAGTTAAATATAAATAATATTTCTTTGTTTCCTAAATATCTTTGGACAACTTCTACTCCGTCCTCTTTTAAAACATTAAGCTTTCTTAGGTTTTCAGAAGCCACTATATGTCTAAATAAATCTTCGTAGGCAGTAATATCTGTACCTATGTAATAGGCTTTACCTTTTTTATAATTATGTACAGAAATTACTTTTTCGCCCATTTTGTAGTCGTCTAAGTAAATTCCTAAAGTTTCGGATTCCCCTCCTAAAAGTTCGCTCCAACAAGAATCTTTAATTGTAAAATGGTCGTTGTCTAATTCTAAACGTAAAGAATTTTTGTTTTTTTCAAATACAGGTTCTACTTCTTCAATGGAAGAACCAAAAACTTCATCTAAGCCAGCTGGCAAAATATCTGTATATCCAACAGTGTCTTCATTTTTTACCGATGTCAAGAAAGTGCCTACTAATACGCCTCCTTGAGCTACAAAATATTTTAATTTTTCTTGGTTTTTTCTGCTTAAAATAATGGTAGTAGGTAAAATAAGAACTTTATATTTATTTATATTGCCTTCAATGGAAATAACATCTGTTTCTATTCCTATTTTTTCAAAACCCATATATAACCTTTCTAAATAATCTAAATAATTAAAAGTAGGGTCGTTAACGGGTTTAATTCGCAAGGCCCAATGGGATTTATAGTCAAATATTATGGCAACTTCATTTTTAAATTCTGCTTTTTCTAATCCTTCTAATTTTTTTAGAAGTTCTGCAGTTTCTTGCATTTCATAATAACGTCTTCTAGGAATACCGTCCATATCAACAATTGCATAGTTTAATTGTTCAGCACCAAAGGGAAAAGTTCTAAATTGGAAATGGAGCATCATTTGGGCACCATGGGCAAAAGCTTGTATTACAGATTGTTTTAGTGCTTTTGGATTTGGTTGTAATCGACCAGTACCACTTAATCTATGACCTCCACCAGACATAAATTCCAATACCCAAAAGCTATTATCTTCTTTAATTCCCCTTCCAAAAGCATAGGCTAAAGAGCTTACTCTTGAGTCTCTTAAGTCGGGATAATAGTCAAAGGCATATTTGTCTAAAGTTTTAAAACTCTTATAATAATCTATACTATTTGTAGCAAGTCCAGTACCATTAGTTGTAATCACAACATTACTAGGAAAATATTTTTTCAATATACTATACTGAGTATCTTGATATTTAATTTGCATATCGCTGGAAAATTGTTCGAAATCCAGTCTAATAGTAGGGCTTTCATAATAATTGTCAATTAAATTTGTAGAGCCAACTTCAATTGTGCTAACTGGTAGCTGAATTTGATTAAAACGACTATATTCTTGACTCCAAAAGATGCTTCCGCTTCTTTTATTAAATTCTTCGATTGTTGTATATTTTTTTTGTAGCCAATTATGAAAATGCTTTTGGCAATTAGAACAGGTACAACGTCCTGTACCTTCTTGCGCCGGCTCATTATCTATTTGAACTCCAATAACGTAGGGGTTATCTTTAAAAGCAAGGCTTAAAGCTTCAGTGATTTTTCTTGAATATTCAATATAAACCTCATTAGAATAGCAATAATGTCTTCTGCCTCCAAAAGGCCTACGTATTCTTTTGTTATCTTGATATAATATATTTGGATGTTTTTCTATTAACCATATTGGTGGGCAAGCTGTAGGTGTACAAAGTACGGTTTTTATAGAATTTTCTCCTAATTTGTTTATTACATCTGACAACCATTTAAAGTTGTAGTCTCCTTCTGTAGGTTCCATTTTACTCCAAGCAAATTCACCCATTCTTATTGTGTTAATATTTGAGTTATTTATCAAT
>JBKECF010000098.1:0-1045 GCA_047974375.1 Lachnospirales bacterium | reverse complement strand
TCCATTATTTCTTTTTTTATCATTCTATAACTCCTTATTCAACCACTTAAAATATAGTTTTGTTATTTCATCAGCTACTTTTTTAGAAGTTTTACCATTTACATCTACCTTAACAGTAGCTTCATTATAGTAAGGTAACCTTAAATTGTATAGGTCTTCCAATTCTTTTTTACTCCTAGCCTTAGCCAGTGGTCTTATATCATTTCTTTGTACTCTTCTATAAACTTCATTAATATCTAAATCTAAAAAGATAACAAAATTATTTTTTAACGCTAGCTTCCTAATTTCTTCATCCATAAATAAGCCTCCACCTGTACTTATTATATTATTATTTCTAGCTAATAATCTTTTTGCTATCTCTTTTTCCTTTAAGCGAAAATATTCTTCACCTTGCTTCTTAAATATATCTTTGATTTTCATACCTTCTTCTTTTTCTATTATTCCATCTACATCAAAAAGGGATAGACATAAATTACTTTTTAAGTACTTACCAACTGCACTTTTTCCCACAGCCATAAATCCAACTAAAACAATGTTATTCATTTTTTACCTCCAAAAAATCTCCTCCTATCTTTAACATAACATCTGTATTTTCCTCTAATCCTGTCCATATTTTAAAGCTATGATAACCTTGATAAACTAACATCTCTAAGCCACTAATATATTCTTTTACTCTACTACTTGCCCTACTTAAAAAATTAGTATTTAAAGGATTATAGACTATATCTGCTATAACTTGTTTTTCTCTTAGCCGTTCATATGGAAACACTAATTCTCCTTCAATATTTTTCATACCTATAGGTGTTGATTGTATAATTAAATCATATTTTAAAATATCAATATTTTCTATTTCTTTTAACTGTAAATAAAAAGAGTTAGTATATTTACTTAATTCATCTACTAACTTTTTTCCTTTACCCATATTTCTAGCTACAATATCAATAGAATTTACTTTATGTTGAGATAAAAAAATGGCAATACCTCTATCAGCTCCTCCACTACCTATTATTAGTATATTTTTCCCTTCAACAATAAAGTTATGTCT
>JBKECF010000038.1:0-31118 GCA_047974375.1 Lachnospirales bacterium | reverse complement strand
TATTATTTTTTGTTTATCCATTAAACTTATCATCCCCTAGCCCCCTATGAGTTCTCATAGGGTTATTATATATTTCCTCTAGAGGAATTTTCAATTAGAATTTAGGGTACTTTTAGCTTATTATAAACATATGTAAATATCTACTTCGTAATTATCATCATTTTCTGTTGATTTAACATTGCTAGTTGCAATGTTAAATCCTGTAGATATTGGCGTTATGTCAATACATACAATATAACTATTAAGTTTATTATATGTATTGACAAATTAGTTAAGTTTCTCTGATTTTTACGCCTGCTAGGTATACACCAGCAACTGTAACAATTGCGCCTGCTGCAACAAGGAGAGGGTGTCCAGCGTCAATTTCAAACATTTCATCTAGGCTCAATACCTCGAATTAATTGTTGCATGTAAGTGTTATAAAATATCCTCCTTTTGAATCTAAAATGATATTAAATCGTGTAAGGTTCATTATCACATACATAACGTTTTAGAAATAATTTCTTTAACATAAGAATACCCTTTTGAAAAGTTATTATTTACTATAAGTTGATCATAGCAAGCGTTACCTTTCATAAGAGCATCAATAGACGAAATGCACTTTATAATAGATGAAATGCAAAAGAATTACTTAATTGCTGAAAAAATTATAATTTCTAACTCAAAAATTTTATTATCTAAGTTTATATTCATAATACTATTTTTATTTCTAACAATTTTTTGTATGGTTCGAATACCAATGCCATATTCATTCTTTCTTTTGCTTGAAAGAGGAAAATTATTTTTCAATTTAATTTCTTTTTCATATGGATTGGAAATTCTAATATATAGGCTATTATTTCTTTGCTCAATCTGCAATTTTATCACTTTATTACTTTCATTGGTATTTTTTGAGCAAGCCTCAATTGCATTGTCTAATGCGTTACCTAGTATATTAGCTAAATCAGAATTACTTATATTAATCTTGACATTTAAAGAAGTAGAAACTTCCATATTTATACCAAGTTCTTTAGCTTGCTGATTTTTAAAGTTTACCATAGCATCTATAATTGGTACTTCACAAATATAAATATCTTCCTGGCAAGTATTTCCTAATATATAATCGATTTCTTCAATTGCTTTTAAATTATTTTGTCTTACAAGAAAAGATTTTATATTGATAAGGCTGTTTTTTATATTATGTTTTAATTCCAATGCATTATCTCTTTCTTTATTTAAGTTATAATATAATGTAGTATAATATTTTATCTGATTGTTTAGTGAAATCATTTCTGATTTTTTATCAGCAGCCTCATTAATTTTTTCGTAAAAATTAAAAAATACAATATTTATTAAAAAGATACTCATAGTTACAATTAAAGAACTATAGTTAAGATTATATTCAACAGTCACTATTGCCATATATAAGATTATTGCACTTAACAATGGTACTGCAAATAACTGTGTTAATGTGATTTTAGACATATGTATGCTATTTACCGTAGGCTTTTTATAAATAGCTGAGTATAACTTAATTACTACAAAAAGGATAAAGCATACTAATGCATACATAGAAAATATCAAATAATTATTTTTTAATAATGTATTTAAGTTTATTCCTGTATAAAATGAATATAAATTAATTGTAAAAATTTCCATTAGTACAGTTAGTGTTTTAAAAATTATTGAAAATATAATTTTGCGATAAATAGCAGAATTATATAAAAATGAAATAAAAAAATATCCTATATATTCTGAAATTAAATTAAATGTAGATGTATTTGCACCAAAATTTAATAGCATTGATATTAAGTAAAATGAAAGATAGCTTACAAAAAATACTTTATCTTAAATCGTTCAAATGATAATGTAATTTTAAAAAACAAATGGCAAGTATACAAATTCAGCAAACTAAAAAAAGTATATATCACTATATTCATTAGTGTTACTTCTTCCGTCGTAATTACCTCCTTAAAAATTTCATAAACCTCTGCCTACTTGAATATTTATATTTAATTTATCTATATGAAGAGAACTAATACTATCCATAGTTGCATATCTCAAATTAATTATAAATGACCTATTTGGCGCCAAAAACTCACTATTATCATGTAATTCATTCCAGATGTTTTTTAAAGTGTCATAAATAATTATTATGCCTTTTGTAGTAACCATTTCAATTCTTTTATTAGTACTTTCGAAGTAAATAATATTTTTAAAATACTCAATTTTTTTCGCTTTATTTACTGAATATACAAATACATTATTTTTATCTTTCTCTCTTTCTATCAAATTATAAACTTTTGTTAAATTTTCTTCTAGTGTATCTACATTCACGGGCTTATATAAAAAAGCTAAAGTTTTTCTTCCGAATAGATGTTGCAATCCTTTATCATAATTTGATATGAACACTATGTAGCTCTCCAAGTCCATTGAACAAATTTTATTTGCTGTTTTTATTCCATTTAACCCATTCATTATTACATCAAGTAAAATAATGTCGTAATCATTGTGTTTAAGATTTTCGCATAAATCTTTTCCGCTAGAAAAGGTAGATATTTCAAAATATGTTTTCCACCTTGTTTCTATCTGCATAAGTGATTTATCAATATTATTCCTACTCTCTACTTTGTCATCACAAATTGCAATTCTTAACATAGCGTCCACCTAAATTCTAAAATTCTATTAGTTATTTTCTTTTGTAGAAAGAGATTGGTAATAACTAATATATTTATTACCAATATGCATATTTTTTATATATGTATTTAAGATAACACTTAATTTTGACGGTGTCAAATATATATAAATGTAGTATTATTAGTTAAAATAATAAATAATATAAAAAATATTATATATTATTTAAAATAATCTTAAAATTTTAGTAATAATAATAGCGTGCATTGTTCCTAAGGTAGCAATGTACTGATTTTTTTTATTGGATAGTAATGGGGAGAAAAAACTTGACATGACTTTTTTTTAGGTGTATGATATCAGTAATTAAAATCAATGAGCAAAAGTAGTATTTATATGGAAACGGTTTAGCGAGTCGGCAATTGGTGGAAGGTCGGTGCTTTAGTAAATATAAAGAATGGATTTGTTAGATGCTAGGTGAAATAATAGTAGCTGTTGCCGTAGGCTTTACGTTATAAAAGCAGGATATCGTATTATATACTGTATCTGTGAAGGATATAGAGAGTTTTTTCTCTAAATTAAATTAGGGTGGTACCACGATGCTTAGTCGTCCCTTTGGGTGATAGGTGTCTTTTTTTTTACCCTTTTTTCCAAGTCGCAGGATATCCTACAGTTGTAAGTAAGGGGTATAACTTTGGTTATAACTGTTTGTCACTGTTCAATCTAAATATTTGGAGGAGAATTTATGTTAAAAAATGTATTTGGTAATTTTGGTGGAGCCTATGTTCCAGAGGCACAACTTAAAGTATTGGAAGAGTTGGAAAAAGCTTATTTAAAATATTATAAAGATGAGGAGTTTTTAAGGGAGTTAAATTATTATTTAAAAAATTATGTAGGACGAGAAACACCATTGTATTATGCTGAGCGTTTAACTAAAGAATGTGGTGGTGCTAAAATCTATTTAAAGCGAGAGGATTTAAATCATACAGGAGCTCATAAAATTAATAATGTAATGGGTCAAATTTTATTAGCAAAAAGAATGGGGAAGAAGAAGGTTATAGCTGAAACGGGAGCGGGACAACACGGTGTGGCAACGGCAACTGTTGCGGCTCTAATGGGTATGGATTGCACTGTTTATATGGGTGTGGAGGATATGCGAAGACAGTCATTGAATGTTTTTAGAATGAAATTACTTGGGGCGGAAGTAGTAGGTGCTACATCAGGCACACAAACTTTAAAAGAGGCGGTAGATGAGGCCATTGGTGCTTGGATTAATTCTAGTGACGATACTTTTTATGTATTAGGTTCAGCTGTAGGTCCACATCCATATCCTACTATGGTTAAAAATTTCCAAAAAGTTATTAGTGAGGAGTCCAAAAGGCAAATATTAGAGGCTGAGGGAAAGCTTCCTAAAGCTGTTATTGCCTGTGTTGGTGGTGGCAGTAATGCTATTGGTTCTTTTGCTGAATACATAGATGAAAATGATGTGGAGCTAATAGGTGTGGAGGCTGCCGGTCTTGGTATAGATACGGATATGCATGCAGCGACAATTACAAAGGGTGAAGTTGCCGTAGTTCATGGTATGAAAACTATATGTATATTAGATGATAATAAGGAAGTAGCCCCTGTTTATTCTATATCTGCTGGTTTAGACTACCCAGGGGTTGGGCCAGAACACGCACATTTATCTGAAATAAAAAGAGCGACTTATGTAGCTATAACAGATAAAGAAGCTATAGATGCACTTGTTAAGGTTAGTCAGTTAGAGGGAATATTACCAGCCATTGAAAGCTCTCATGCATTAGCTTATGCCTTGGAATATGCAAAAAAATGCAAGGGGGATGAATCGATTGTAGTTACAGTATCAGGTCGTGGGGACAAAGATGTTGAAGCTGTAGAGGAATATTTAGAAAAAAATAAATAAGGAAACAGAAAAAAAGGCTGTTTTTAATTAAAAAAATTATTAAAATAGAGATAGTTATATAAGTGCAATAGGGGCATTTACGATTTAGTGAAAAACATTATTTTGTAAATGCCCTTTTATGTGGTTTTATTTATTTTCCATTGCTTTTTCAAAAACTTTTTTAGCTACATGTGTGGCAGCTTTTTTATCTAATGCCAGTGGCAATATCATATTTATATTTAAATCATTTTCAACGGACTCGGCAATTGCGTAAGCTGCTGCAAGTTTCATTTCTTCAGTAATATCTTTTGCCCTTGCGTCTAATGCTCCACGGAATATACCGGGGAAAGCTAGTACATTATTTATTTGGTTAGGGAAATCGGAACGGCCTGTGCCAACTATGTAGGCACCGCCTTTTTTAGCTTCTTCTGGCATGATTTCTGGAATAGGGTTAGCCATTGCCAGTACAATAGATTTTTCTTTCATCTCGGATATCATGCTACTTGTTACTATATTCGGTGCGGATACTCCGATGAATATATCTTTATTTTTAAAGGCATCTTTTAAAGAACCTGTTTCGCCATGTTTATTTGTTATATTAGCTAGGTTTAGTTTTGCTTCAGGCAGAGGCATGTTTTTTTCAAGTATTCCCTCTATATCACACATAACAATATTTTTCACACCAAGGCCAAGTAGCAACTTACAAATAGCTGAGCCAGCTGAACCGCTCCCGTTTATTAATATTTCTACTTCATTTATTTTTTTATTTACTAATTTTAAAGAGTTAATAACTGCAGCTGCCACTACTATAGCTGTACCATGTTGGTCATCGTGGAATACAGGGATTTCTAATTCCTTTTTTAAACGTGCTTCAATCTCAAAACATTTTGGTGCAGAGATATCTTCTAGGTTTATACCACCGAAAACAGGTGCCAGGTGTTTTACAGTTTCAATTATTTTTTCTGTATCTTGAGTATCTAAGCAAATAGGGAATGCATCAATGTTTGCAAATTCTTTAAATAAAATTGATTTGCCCTCCATAACAGGAATAGCAGCCTTTGGACCAATATTTCCTAAACCTAATACTGCAGAACCATCACTTACTACGGCTACAGTGTTAGATTTAATTGTGTAGTCGTAAACTTTGTTTGGGTCTTTATGTATTTCACGGCAGGGCTCAGCCACCCCTGGAGTATAAGCTATTGAAAGGTCATCTTTGTTTTCTAGTTTAATTTTACTTTTTATTTCTAGTTTACCTTTATGACTCTTGTGTAATTTAAGTGCTTCTAAATTGTAATCCATATATTTCCTCCTAGTATACATTTTTTATTATTTTGGAAATTTTATTTTTTTCTCTTTTAAATATTTTAACTAACACAGGGTCTAATATTGAGCCGGACATTTTATCTAAATGAAAGAAGGCGGATTCTAATGTAAAATTCTCGGCATCTATATTCTCTTTAACATACATATCAAATTCAAGGATTACTCTTGTCATTCTAGCGTATAGGCTTATATCTCTTTCTTTTTTATGTAAATATCCTGAGCCGTCATAATTTTCATGATGTTCCAGGGAGCATACAGCGGCTATTTCCATTATATTGCCGGATATTTTATGTAGCATTTCGTACCCTGCTATAGTATGTTCTATATAATATTCATACTGAGTTCTTTTTATTTCGTATCCATTGCGGATTGCATCGGGTATGCTGAATTTACCAATATTGAATAAACATGTGCCTAGTCTAAAATTGTAGGTTTCCATGTCATCGAAATTATTTGCGGCACATATTAAATCGGAGTAAGCCTTAAATGCCCGTATATTGTTTTTGTTACCTGAAAATTCGTTTAGTGAATTTGCAAATATTGTTACAAATTCCTCTTGTGTTTGCATAATTTCGGCATATACCTTATTACTATTATATGATGCCGATATAGATGGAAGTATAACATCTAAGGTGGTTATATCATTTTCTGTAAATTCATCAGCTTTTTTTATATGGATAAATAAAATTTCATAGGTATTAGCCCTATATATAGCGTGTAATTGGTTTTTGTTTAGGTCTGATATATAGAACATATTTGGTATTTCATGTTTATGATAGGATTCTAAAAGTATATTTGCACAACTTAAGTCCGATTCCATATTTTCCTGCATAAGGATTTCTATATTACCATAGTCGTTTACAGATGCTATGAAGAATTCTGTTATGTTTGGAATTAGATTTTTTGCATCAGTGCTTATTCTTTGGCTTAGTTCTTTTACTGTACCACCAAAAAATCCCGTTATATTAGACATATGAAATTTATCTATTATATCTTTTTCGGATGATAACTTTTTGTTTAGTTCATCTGTACGTTTTTGCCTGCTTTTAAAACTGTAGTTAATTCTTAAATAAACTAAAACCATTACTAAGGTAACAGGTAGAAGATAATTTTCACTAGAATAACGGTTGCCACCTATGTAGTCGTACAAGAGCAGTGCAAAAAAAGTATTGTAGGCAACTACAATTAGTGAGTCAATTAAATCTCCTGGGTTGGTGTAGTCTACAAAGATACCTAATAGTATTAGCATAGAAAAGAGAAAAAGTAGGGTTAATATAGTAGTTTCTAAATCTAATAAGTTAGGAGTGTCTGTTAAAACATTTATATAAAAGTATAAACATAAAAGCGTAAGAAAGCCAAAAATCCATATAAAAAAGGATTCTAGTCGTGGGTATTGTTTTGTAAGCATATGCAAATTGAAATAAAAACCTGTAATGGCAATTAAAAACATTAAAGTATAGGTTACCGTATCTACAAAATTAATATTTACATAAAAAACGTATTTTATAAAAACATTATTCAATATAGAAAATAGTGCGGTCATATAAAATAAAGTAGTGTACATAAATACAAGACTCGATGTTTTTATTTTTGAAACATGATATATACATAGTACAACTACACTAAATATAGTAACATACAAGGCAAAAAAGAAATTGCCCAGAGAGGAGTGCAATGCCTTTATTTGCAATTGTGGCAGTGAGCCATAAGCAAAAGATGATGCGTGGTCAAAGTTTTCAGAAATTGGGTTTTTAGCAAAAATATAGAAATCTTTCCCAACTGACTGTGGAGGTATAATATAATAGGAGTAGAGCATTTCCCTATCTTTTTCATAATTTATAATGGTGCGTGGTATAGGTTCGTCTTCTAAATACACACCGTATATAACGTCAGATCTTGGTATTGTTAAGTACACAGTATGGGTGCTTTGCTTTTCAATAGTTCCTTTTGTTATATAATTTTGTGGTTTGTCAAGATAATCATAATTAATTGGCACCCATTGGTCTTCAGGCAGATTAATAGCATAATCGTAAGAAAATTCTGTATCTTCAGTAGGCGTAGTAAGTATGTTACTAACTAAAAATGATGTATTAAAGCTATCTTGTTCCTCTGTTAAAAAAGGAATAATGATTAAGGGAAGCATACATATAATTATTAAGATGTATATAGGGCTTATTTTTATACTTTTAAATTTCATAATGACCTCTCTAAATTGACCTTTTTAAAAATCTGAATAACTACTGTTAATTGCTTTAAAATCTTCAAAATTTTCAAATAAAATATTAACTAATTCTGGGTCGAATTGTTTACCTCTTTCTCGATTAAAGTAATCAAATGCCTCGCTAATAGTCCATGCTTTTTTATATTTTTTTTCGGAAAGCAAAGCGTCAAAAACGTCGGCAACGGCTACTATCTTAGAAAATAAATTCATGGTTTCTCCAGTAAACCCGTATCTTCCTGTGCCATCATAACGCTCGTGATGTTCTTTTGTTATAAAAGTTGCAGCTTTTAGAATTGGTGTTCTACAGTCAGCCAGTAAGCTGTATCCTATATCTGTGTGGGTATCCATTATGTCTTTTTCCTCTGGAGATAGTTTATCTACTTTACCTAATATATAGTCAGGTAGTTTTATTTTTCCAATATCATGTAAAGATGAAGCTAGAGCTAAAATTTCAATATCATCTTTTGGAAGATTAAGTTTATCACCTATTAGCTGGCAATACATAGATACCCTAGATATATGAAGACCTCGTTCTATAGACTTTGAGTCTGCTAGCTCGTTTAAAGTATATATTATTTTATTACGTACAACCTTAGTATTATGAAGTATGTTTTTATTACGTAATAGTACAGAAGTACTGTGCATAAAGGACTCTAAAAGGGATTGTTGTATATCTGTTAAAGAGCTTATGGAGTCGTAGTATATTATTCCTATGGTGTTATCTTCGCTTCCTATGGGAACGATTATTTCATTTTCGAAGATAGTTTTAGAATAGTTAGCTTTTTTTGCAATGGCGTTAAATTCCTTAAAGTTTGTAGTTTCGTAAGGGTTTAAGTCTTTGTACTTGGCAAATCTTCCTGTTGCTTCTAGTATTTTGTATTTAATGTTGTTGTTATTTTCTTTAACAGGTACTTGTAAATAAATAAAAGACGAATTGTTATTTCTAAAGTCTAAATATCTGTAAAGCATGTTTTTGTATGTTATTTCGCTTAGTTCTCTTTCTTTTAGTATCTTATCTGAAAAACTAGGGAATAAAAAACTAACACTGGAGTTCATGTATTTTTTTAGAATACCTTCATACTCACGTTCAGCAAAAAGCTTTTTCTGTTCATTAATCATAGATTTTATTATTTCTTCATTTATAATTACTTCCTCTGATGTGCGTAATTTTTCCTCGTTGGCTGTTTCTACAAAATTAACAGATACAAAAATTGATATAGCGAGGAAAATTAGCATTATACTTGGAGAAAGGTATGTATCTGAATAGGAATAATTCCCTTTCATTAAAGTTATTGAGTCAATATTTGAGGCAAACATAAGTATTAATGACCCAGGCAATATACTTTCTTCAAAAGTGGGATTTAATCTTTTAGTATTATTTTTGTAGGTAAAATAAAAATCTTTGCAAAGTAAGTAACAGTAAAAACCTTCTAGTGTGAATGTAAGGACCAATAAATAGCCGTTCCAAAGATTAATAGGCACTAGTTTTACAGTGTTTAGTGCGGTAATAACTGTTAAAAAAATCCAGTAGGCCATAGTTGCTTTCTTTAAAATTGTTTGGTAGTACCTATTTTCTATAAACATAGCGATAATGTTTAAAAAACATATAGGCATAATAAACAAGGATAAATGGGATAATAAAGCCCACACCTGAAAGTTAAAGCTAATTATTTGTGAAAAATAATTAAGGGTTGTTAAAAGGAATATACCATAACAAAGACTAAGTATGCCAATAAAGTAAAATTTATTTGTTCTATAGAATCTATTAACAGAAACTACAATTAAGGTAATGCCGACTATTATCATAACTACAGATATTAAACTAGTTATAATTCCTCTAGTTAATATATTTTTAAATATATATGCACTTCTATCTATAAAGATATCATTTATTCTACCTGCCGACCTTATATCACTACTTACCATGTTAATGTAAATTTCTTTACCGACAAAATCCTTTTCAAGTGTAATTAAATTCCAAGTAGTGCCTATATTGGGTGCACTGTCAAAAGAAAAATCACCTTTTAGCATTCCGTCTATATATATTTTACTAAAATTGTTTCTTGCTTCGAAATATAAAGTAGGTTTAACTAATTTATTTAGCGCTGTGTTATCTGGTAAATGTCCACGAATGTATGCCGTCCTATCTTTTTCGTAATAGGGGATTGCATCGTATTGGTCTACATCAAACCAAGTTACATTGTCGTAGCTAATTTTCAAATCTTCTATATAAAAGGGTTGGTTATGTTTAACAATGCCCACAAGTGAGTTAATATTAAAATTAAATGAAAGGATTAATATTATAATTGTTAGTGAAAATAAAACTATAAAACCTATGGTTAATTTATTTATATTTTTTTTAATCTTCAATATTGAACCTCCTTAAAAAATAAATTAGAACTAAATGCCAGAGCATTTTTATCCATTACACATTATACTATAAACATACAAATAAATGCAAAAATAATAGTAAAAAGACAATTAATTGTGTATAATCTATTGAAAGGTAGATAAAACAAATTGAAAAAACAGGAGATTAACATGGATAAAATATATATTACCGATAGTGTTATAGAAAAATTAATTTTAACATCAGTTTCAGAAGTTAAAGAAGTAAAGAGCCTTTTAAATAGTAGGCATGTTATTTCTGGAAAGATGCATGGGAAAAATAATCTTTTTGTACGAAATGAAAATACTATAAATATAAATTTACAATTGATTTTACAATATGGACATAATATCCCAGAATTATGCTTGAAGATTCAAGAACGAGTAAGAAGTGGTGTAGAGAATATGTCTGGCTTAAAGGCTGGCAAAATAAATATATTTGTTGCAGATATAGTACAGTAAAGAAAGGGAAAGTATGCGTATAAAATCAAGAGTTCATGCTTTTAAGCTGGTTTTTCAATTACCCTACCATGTAGACTGTGAAGGCGAACTGGACTTAAACGAAATATATATAAATTATAAAGAACATTTTTCCAATCATTCAGATGAAGAAAAAGAATTTATTTATACTGAATTTAAAGGAACATGTCAAAACGTAAAGGAAATAGATGAAATAATTGAAAAACATTTACAAAATTGGAGGTTAGAAAGATTGGAGAGGGAAGTTTTAGGTGTACTAAGGCTTGCTACTTATGAGTTGCTGTATACAGATACGCCCAAAAAAGTTATTGTAAATGAAGGCGTTCGTATTATAAAAAAATATAGCATAAACGAAAAAAACCCCCAATTTATAAATGGAATGTTGTACAACATATCGAAAGAAATACGTGGGGAAGAAAATGAATGTATTTAATGTAACCCAGTTAAATAAGTATATAAAAAATACATTGGAAAATGATGTTGTATTACAAAATATTGCTGTTAAAGGTGAAGTATCCAATATTAAATATCATAGTTCGGGTCATATTTATTTTAAGTTGAAAGACGCAACTGCAAATATAAATATTGTAATGTTTAAAGGTTATGCAAGGTCTTTGAATTTTAAATTAAAAGATGGTGATGCAATTGTCGTAATGGGTTATGTATCTATTTACGAGGCAACAGGACAATTTCAGTTATATTGTGAAAATATTGAGCCTGTGGGCGCTGGCGTTCTTGTAAAAAGATTTGAAGAGTTAAAAGAAAAACTAGATAAAAAAGGCTATTTTTCGGAAAAAAATAAAAAGAAGGTACCTAAGCACGTAAAAACAGTCGTTGTCATTACATCACCTACGGGGGCAGCCGTTCACGATATAATTAATACAATTCAAAGAAGAAATCCAACTATAAAAATAGTAATTGTACCAACTTTGGTACAAGGTAATGAAAGCAAAAATTCTATAGCTGAAAGTATTTCTATGGCAGATAGTTGGGCGATGGCAGATGTAATTATTGTTGGACGTGGTGGTGGGAGCATGGAAGACTTATGGTCTTTTAATGAAGAAATTGTAGCAGATGCGATTTTTAAATGTAAAACCCCCATTATATCGGCAGTAGGCCACGAAACGGACTTTACTATATCTGACTTTGTAGCGGATATGCGTGCCTCAACGCCTACAAGTGCAGGAGAGTTAATTTCTTTTGAGTTAAATAAAAACGAAAGAGAATTGGCGTATTTAGTAGAAAAGCTAAATATTAATGTAAAAGAAAAATTAAATTCTAAAATAAATCAAATGGAGAAAAATATTAGTATATTAAGTAAAACTCAGGAAAAATTATATGAACACCAGTTACATTTAGGAAACTTAAAAGAAAAGTTGCAAATGTATACAGATTTGAAATTTAATAATAAAAAAAACTTATATATATCCATGGCAAAAAGGTTAGAAAACTTAGATGTAGTAAAGGTAATAAATAGAGGATTTGCCGTTGTATCTAAAGATGGTACATCCGTTAATTCTGTAAAAAATGTAAATTTAAATGATGTTTTAAGTGTTAAAATGTATGACGGAAGTATATTTTGTAGAGTAGACGAGGTGAAAAATGCCGAAGAAAACTAGTTTTGAAGAAAATTTAACTAAATTAGAAGACATAGTCAGGGAAATGGAAGATATAGCTGATTTAGACAAAACAATAACTTTGTATAAAGAAGGTAGTAAAATTGCTATTAGATGTAATGAGAGCATACAAAAATATGAGGAAACAGTATCTGTCTTAAAAAAAGAATTGGACGAATCTTTTTCATTGGAAAAATTTAATGGTTTCGAGGTGTAAAATGGACAGACTTGAAGATAATACAAAATTAATTAATTGTGAACTTGAAAAGATACTTACAATTGAATCTCCAACAAATATTATAGAGGCTATGAGGTATGGTGTTTTTCCTGGTGGCAAGCGAATAAGACCTAATATTGCATTAGGCATTATGGAGGGATTAGGTGGAGAAATTAAATATATACTTCCCTTTGCTTGTTCTTTGGAATTAATACATAGTTATTCCCTTATACATGATGATTTACCGGCATTAGATAATGATGATATGAGACGCGGAAAGGCGACTAACCATAGAGTTTATGGAGAGTCAACAGCTATTTTAGTTGGCGATGCTTTGCTAAATTTGGCTTTTGAAAATATGCTAAACCACACCCATAATCTGGATACAGTAAATGTTTGCAAGGAAATAGCCAATGCTAGTGGGGTATCAGGTATGATTGGCGGTCAAGAAATGGACATGAAGTTAGATGTGCGAAAAGGTAGTAATGAAACTTTAAAAGAAGATTTAGCCTATGTACATACTAACAAAACAGGTAAACTATTTAGAAGTGCTTTTGCTATTGCTCCAATTTTATTAGGTAAAAAAGATGTTAAAAATAAGTTAGCGAAAGTTGGTTTAGATTATGGTTTGTCTTTTCAAATATTAGACGACATACTTGAATATGAAAGTACCTCAGAGGTTTTGGGGAAATCAGTAGAAAGTGATGTGAATAACAATAAAACGACCTATGTATCCCTTTACGGAATGGATGAGTCGAAAAAGATATATAATGAGTTGGTTAATAGGATATTATGCGAGGTAAAAGATGTTTTTACAACAGATACATATATATATAAGCTAATAGAGTCAACTTTTTCGAGAATAAACTAAGGGGAAAATAATGGATGTTTTTAATATTTTGCAAAACGAAGTACTTTTGATAGCGGCTTTATCTTGGTTTATTGCTCAACTTATAAAGGTAATACGTGAGTTTATAAAAACAAAAAAAATAAATAAAGCACTATTTACAAGTTCTGGAGGATTTCCTAGTTCTCATAGTTCGGCGGTTTGTGCTTTGGCTACAGGAATAGGTATTTTAGATGGATTTCAGTCTAATACATTTGCTATTGCGTTTATATTATCAGCAGTAGTTATGTATGATGCTGCTGGGGTTAGGCGAGCAGCTGGACAACAGGCATCAGTACTAAATGATATGACGGATTTTTTTGAAAAACATGGATTTAAAATGGATAAAAAACTAAAAGAATTGTTGGGTCATTCGCCTTTTGAGGTTGTGTCGGGAGCTGTTTTAGGAGTTTTTGTTGCTGTTGTAGGGACGATGTTTTTATAGGGGATACTATGACCATAGAGGAATTGAAAAAATTAAAATTAAATGAGCTTAGGAGTTATTGTAAAGATACAAGACGTTTTTTGGTAAATAGTTTGTCTAAAACAGGTGGACATTTAGGCTCAAATTTAGGTGTAGTTGAATTAACTGTTGCGTTACATTATGTTTTTAATTCACCTGAGGACAAATTTATTTTTGATGTAGGACACCAAAGCTATATACATAAAATATTAACAGGTAGACAAAATGAGTTTCATAGCCTTAGAAAGTTTAAGGGGTTGTCAGGATTTCCTAAACAAGAGGAAAGCGAACATGACTTTTTTGATGTAGGCCATAGTTCAAACTCCATATCTATTGCTCTAGGCTATAGCGTGGCTATGTCCTTGGAAAACAGTACTAATAAAGGAATTGCTATAATAGGTGATGGTGCTATGACAAGTGGTGTTGCCTATGAAGGACTTGTTAATGGTGGGTTAAATGGTAAAAATTTAATTGTTATTTATAATGATAATGAAATGTCCATATCCAAAAACATTAGTTATGTAACTAAAAGCGTTAATAAATTACGTTTAACAGAAAATTATAATAAATTTAAAAATGGTTTAAAGTATAAACTAAGCGATACAGCTATAGGAAACGATGTAGAGAATAAATTGGCTAAGTTTAGAGATCATTTAAAGTATACCTTAATAGATGGACAAATTTATGAGGAAATGGGATACAATTATTTTGGCCCTTTCGATGGCCACGACTTGACTTGCTTAATAAATGTATTAAATCATTGCAAAAAAATAAAAGAGCCTGTGTTTATACATGTGAAAACTTGCAAAGGAAAAGGATATTTGCCGGCTATGGAAAACCCTAGCGATTTTCATGGTGTTTCCAATTTCAATATTAAAACGGGACAACCTATTAATAAAAAAAGTGAGGATTATTCCAGTGTAGTAGGTAAAGAAATTTTAAAGCATGCTAAAAAAAATGAAAAGGTAGTGGCAATAACAGCAGCTATGTCCAAAGGAACAGGCCTTTCGTCAATGGAAGAGGAAATGCCCAATAGGTTTTTTGATGTGGGCATTGCAGAGTCTCACAGTATTACATTTGCTTCTAGCCTAGCAAAAAGCGGATTAGTACCAATTGTATGTATTTACTCAACTTTTTTACAACGTGCATACGATCAAGTGGTAGAGGACTTAGCACTTCAAAAAAATCACGCTATTATTTGTATAGATAGAGGAGGGCTAGTTGGTGCAGATGGTGAAACTCACCAAGGTATTTTTGATATTTCATTTTTAAGCCACGTACCAAATTTAGTTTTTATGTGTCCTAAAGATAAAAATGAGTTAATAGATATGATAGATTTTGCTGTGAAAAATAAAGCACCAACAGCTATTAGGTACCCAAGGGGTAGTGCTAAAAATCTGATTGAAGATAAAAGAAATGCTATTGAATTGGGCAAAAGTGAAATGATTCACAATGGTACAAAAGTAGCGATTTTATCTATTGGCACAATAATGGAAACGGCATTGGAAGTTTATTCAAGTTTAGAAAAAAATATTAAGTTAATAAATTGTAGATTTGTTTCCCCTTTAGATATGGACATGATAGAGTCTTTAAAAGATTTCAACTATGTTTTTACTATAGAAGACAATTTGCGTATAGGTGGTTTTGGTAGCAAAGTACTTAATGCATTAAGTGATATAGGTTACACAGGTAAGTTTAAAAATTTTGGTTTTAATAATTTTGTAGAGCATGGCGATTGTGACTCCCTATATAAAGAGCATGGGTTAGATAGCCATAGTATAGTAAGGGCAATAAATAATGAGATTGGATATTTATATAAGTTGTAAACAGTCTGTAGGAAGACAACGGAGCAAGGAGCTAATAGAGGGTGGCAAAATTTACGTAAATAATAAATTAATTGTTAAGCCAAGCTTTAAGGTTAATGAAGATGATGTTGTTGAAATAAAAGATGAAGTTTATAAAAAATATGTGAGTCGTGGAGGCTATAAATTAGAAAAAGCCATTGAGCAATTTAATATAGATTTTATGGAAAAATGTATTATTGATGTTGGGGCATCTACAGGCGGATTTACTCATTGTGCTATTTTGAATGGTGCTAGAAAGGTTTATGCTATTGATGTTGGTAAAAATCAGCTAGACTCATCTTTGAAAAATGAAAAAGTTATCTCTATGGAAAAATGTAATATTTTAGATTTAACCATAAATGATATTGGTAGTGATTTTGATATAATTGTAATGGATGTATCTTTTGTATCTATTAAAAAGATAATACCGCACTTAAGGCAGTTTTTAAAAGAAAATGGGGAAATTGTATATTTAATAAAACCTCAATTTGAAGCGGGTAAAGCCTATTTAAATAAAAAAGGTGTAGTAAAAGATAAAAAGATTCACGAAAAAATTATTAAAGATATTATAAATTTATGTGAGAGTTTAGGTTTTAGGGAGGTAGATGTCTGCCAATCTCCTATTACAGGACAAGAGGGGAATATAGAGTATCTATTATATGGTGTATTATGAAAAAAATAGGAATTTATTCAAACAAACATAAGGATAAAAAGTTTACATTAGGCAAGGAAATAATAAAATGGTTTAATAGGTTAGATATATCACCATATGTAAACTTTTATGTTAATTCTAAAGAGTTTGATTGTACTATAGTAAGTGACGACTACATATTTAATGATGTAGATGTAATTATACTTTTAGGTGGCGATGGCACACTTCTAAGTATAGCACGTATATGTGCTATGGAGGGAATACCAATATTGGGCATAAATTTGGGTACAGTGGGGTATTTAACTTATATAGAAAAAAGCGATGTATTTGAGGCATTGGAAAAGTTTATGGCTAAGGACTATAGGTTGGACGAGCGACTTATGCTGGAAACAAATAGAAAAGATAGTATGGGTAAGTTAATTGCACTTAATGACTTTGTAATAACAAAGGGTGTAAACACAACTGTTATATCTTTGGATATAACAATTAATGGAACGAATTTAGGTGTAATAAGAGGTGACGGTTTAATAGTGTCTACGCCAACAGGTTCTACGGCTTACAATTTTTCTGCAGGTGGGCCTATACTCGAGCCTAGTTCTAGCACTTATGTAGTGACTCCTATATGTAGCCAAGACATATTTTTTAGACCATTTGTTATTTCTAGCAAAGATGAAGTAAGTGTTAAAGTGAATTACCGTTCAAGAAACGATGTAGCGCTTATTATGGATGGTAGGTTAGTAAAAAATTTGGAACAAAATGAAGAAATTACTTTTTCTATATCTAGTTATAAAACGAAATTAATACATATATATGATGTTAACTTTTTTGACGTGTTTAAAAATAAACTTTCCAATGCTAGCTATTAAATAAGGCGTAATAGGTGATAATATGCTAAAAAATATTTTTATAAAAAATGTAGCACTTATAAAGGAAGAAACAGTAGATTTTAAAGAAGGGCTAAATATAATATCTGGTGAAACTGGTGCAGGTAAATCTATGTTTATAGATTCTATTAGCTTTATATTAGGTGGTAAAAGTAGCAAAGATTTTATAAGATTCAATGAGCAAAAGGCTGAAGTAGTCGGGCTTTTTTCCATTAGCGAAGAAACGGCAAAAGCTTTCGATTTAGAAGAGGAAATAGTTATTTCTCGCACTCTAACATCGAAGGGGACAAATACAGTTAAGCTTAATGGTAGGCCCATTACACTTAGTATGTTAAAAGAAATTTCGCCACATATTATTGATTTGCATTTACAAAATCATCACAATTCTTTAGTAAGCCAAAGGGAACACATAGTTTTATTAGATATGGTGGCAAATTTAAAGGAGATGAAAGAGGAGTATATAAAAAATTATAGAATTTTTAAAGGTATTGAAAGAGATATTATTGAGTATAGGAAAAATGAAAAGGAAGTAAATAGAACAAGGGCTTTGCTTGAATTTCAAGTTAGCGAAATAGAAGAAATAAATCCACAACCAACAGACGAGGAAGAAATATATACAAGGTACAAATTACTTTCCCATGGGGAAACTATTAATGAAAAGGTTGAAGAAATCACTATGAAGTTATATAATGGCGGCGATAATATGCCTTCAGCCTACGATATTATATCCAGCTTAGGTTCAAATATGGAGTACATATGTGATGCAGATGAAAGTAAAAAAGAATTGCAAAAAATGTTGTACAATATATTAGATGAAATAGAAGTAATAAACCATGAGCTAAGTAAAATTGACATAGTGATAAATGAATATGAGCTACAGGAATTAGAGAACAGAATTGAAAAAATTGAATCCTTAAAGAAAAAGTATGGTAATACAGTTGAAGAAGTATTAAATTTTTACAATGAAATAAAAAACGAGCTAGAGAATATAAAATCAAGTCAAAATATGGATAAATTAAAAAGTGATTATATTAAACAAAAGAAAATATGTATTGAACTAGCAAACAATATTTCTAAAGAACGTATGTTGACAGCAAATCGTATTGAAAAAGATATAGTACTTATTTTAAATGATTTAGGTATGAAAGATGTCCAGTTTAAAATTATTTTTGAAAAAAAAGAGAAAATAAATGAAAATGGCTACGATGATGTTAATTTTATGATCTCTACAAATAAAGGTAATGAGTTAAAACATTTGGAAAAAATTGCTTCTGGTGGTGAAATGAGTCGTATTATAATTGCCCTTAAAACTATAATATCTGAATACGAAAACATAGATACATTTATTTTTGACGAAATAGATACGGGAGTGTCTGGACCTACAGCGCATAAAGTGGGGGAAAAACTATCCTATATAGGGAAAAAACACCAAATATTATGTATTACTCACTTGCCTCAAATAGCTGCAATGAGCGATAGTCATTTTAAGATACACAAAATAAGCAATGAAAATGAAACCATTACGTATATAGATGCATTGGATGAAAGTGGTGAGATTGAAGAAATTGCTCGCCTTATTGGTGGGGCAAAACAAACTCAGGCGACTATAGAGGCAGCTAGGGAAATGAAAAGCATGGCCAAGGAGATAAAGGAGAAGAGTTAAAAGGAGGAAATTAATTGACAAGTAGTGTTAAAAAGATAGGTGAAAACTATATTTCAATACTAGAAAGAAAATTTAATGCACCAGCAGAGGTAGTATGGGAAATATCAAAGAATACTGATGTGTTTAAAAAGGCTTACAATTTGGATTTTAATTTAGATATGTACAGGTCTGTGTCAACAGTAGTAGATGAATACAATAATAAAGAAGAATTAAGAATACTTCATTATAAAGAGAATTTTTGTATAGAGCTACGATGGAGAGATGATGTTTTAAGATTTGACTTTATGAAATATATTAATAATACATGTATAATGTCAATTACTGAGGTTTTTGCCGGCTATGGAAGTTATATTACGCATGACATAGTTAAGCAAAATTTACTGTTTGACTTCATTGAAGAAAAAATTACTGAAGTAGAAGTGGATAAATTGAAGTTAGAAGAAGAATATACCCGAAAGTATACAAAACTAGTAGAAGAAGCTAGAAGAAGTTAATCGGTAAGAATTAGACCTCCACCTCAATGCTGGCATCTAAATTTTGCTTTAGGTAAAACCAAACACTGTGTGTTTTGCTGTTTTACTCTGAAATTTTGTTTCACAAAAACTAAATGCTACGCATTTGTCTGGTCGGAAGTTACACTTCCTGCTCGACTATGCAACCAAGTCTGGTCGAAAGCTTTGCTTTCTGCTCGACTATGCAACCAACTCGATTATGCGACCGAATTTGCCGTTCAGTTGGGGGTACAAGCCCCCACTGACGGATAGGTCTATTGACTTATTTGCGTGTAAAATGACCAGACTTGCCACCTTCTTTTTCAAGAAGATAAACATTGTTTATTTCCATGGATTTATCTATAGCTTTGCACATATCGTAAACAGTAAGTAGGGCTATATTTACAGCTGTTAGGGCTTCCATTTCTACGCCTGTTACACCTTTAGTTTTTACTCTAGATGTACAAGTTATTAAATTTTTCTTCAGTGTAAAATTAATATCTACACCATTTAAAAAGATGTTGTGGCACATGGGTATAAGTTCATGTGTTTTTTTTGCTGCCATTATTCCGGCAACTTGAGCCACAGCTAGCACGTCGCCTTTTTTATTTGTAGAGTTAATTATAGACTCGTATACTTTATCACAAATGGATATTTCACCATAAGCAGTTGCTATACGTAAAGTTTCATCTTTATGGGCTGTGTCTACCATTTTAGCACGTCCCTCTTCATTAAAATGTGTAAATCCCATATCAACCTCCTATTGAGTGCATGCTTTTGTCAATGTATTTATTATCTTCTAAGTAATGTTCCTTTGGTTTTAAGTTTATTGCATCTAAAATTATTTTTTTTGCATCTTCTTTAGAATTATTTTTTATTATCTCTTTTATATTTATTTCATCGTTGTGGTGTAAACAAAGCTTTAGGTTTCCGGAGGCTGTTAGTCTGATTCTATTGCAATCTTTGCAAAATTTGGAACTAAGGGGGCGTATTAATCCCACTCTGCCTTTAGCATTTGGTAGTGTATAGTGTTTAGATGGTGAAGATGGTTCTTGATCTTCTGTTTCCCTTAGCTCGCTACAAATATCTAATATATGTTCTAAAGGTAAGTAGTTTTCTTTTTGAAATCCTATTTCATTACCAATTGGCATGAGCTCAATAAATCGTACGTCAATGTTTCTATCTTTAGTTAGATTAATAAAGTCTAAAATTTCTTTGTCATTTATGTCTTTCATTAAAACCGTATTAATTTTAATTTTAGCAAAATCTAAATCATATACATGGTTAATTCCTTCTAAAACTGTATGAAACCTGTCTGAACCTGTAATTTTTTCATAGGTATGGCAATTTAGGCTGTCTAAACTAATATTAATTCTATTTACATTGGCTTTTTGTAAAGCTGGTGCATATTTTTTTAGAAGTAATCCATTAGTTGTTATGCCGAACTGTTTTATGTTTTTACTTCCTATAATATTTAAAATTTCTAAAAAATCTGGTCGAACAAAAGGTTCACCGCCTGTTATACGTATTTTATCAATACCTAATTCTGTTAAAATATCGATTATTGTATTTATCTCCTCAGTACTAAGAACTTCATTCATGTCTAAGTATTTAACATCTTCAGGCATACAATATTTACAACGCAGGTTGCATTTATCGGTGATGGAAATACGTAAATAATTTATTTTTCTATTATATCTATCAATCATATTTTACCTATCTATAAAAGTGTAACATCTGTACACTGGTCTGTTGTCAATTCCTTACCTTTTTCTACTAATACGTAGCCATTTCCCTTATCTAATATGGAAACCATACCGGACTTGCTACTAATTGGTGTAATTTCACCATTCTCATAATAAACCATAGAGTAAGTATCCCTTGCTTTTTCGGCAACAATAGAACCTTTTAGTTTACCTTTTACTTTTGTACTGTTGGCCTTATTACTTAATGTTTTATAAATATGTTTTTCCATGAATATCTTGTAAATTAAAATTGCAGAGGAAATATGTCCTGGTAAACCGACAATAATGGAAGAGTCTGATTTAGCTACAATAGTTGGCTTGCCTGGTTTAACATATATCCCATTAATTAATATTTCACCGTATTTTTTTATTACATGGAAAGTGAAATCTTTTTTACCTACAGAACTACCACCAGAAACAAATATATAGTTAAAATTTTTATATTTTTCCAGTAGGCTATCTAGTTCATTTTCTTCTTTAATTATTTCTGTAACTACATTAGCAGAAAATTTTTCTTCAATTAAATTTTTTATAACTGGTCCATTAACGTCATAAATTTCGCCAAAGTTTTTTTCTTTTTCGGCAGATACTAGTTCTTCACCTGTGGATATAATGGCAATGTTTAAAGGCTTATAAATTTCAATTTCTTTTATGCCACAGGCTAGGAGTACCCCCATTTTATATGGAGTTATTTTTTCGCCCTTAGCGCAAATTATAGTTTCTTTTTTTATATCATCGCCAATATTTATAATTTTATTATTTGGTTCGCTTTTTTTAAAAATTTCTACATTATTATTTTCTGTTTTTGTATCTTCTACCATTACCATAGTATCAACAGAGTCGGGGATATATCCTCCTGTTGTTATATATAGGCACTGACCATTTTCAATAGCACTATTGTAAACTTTGCCCATTTCTACTGAGTCAACAAGCTTTAGTGTCACAGGTGTATTCTCTGAGGCATTTTTTATGTCCTCGCTTTTTACACCATAGCCATCAACAAGTGAACGATTATATTCAGGTATATTTACTTTAGAAGCAATATTTTTAGAAGAGAATTTATTTAGTGCAGTAGTTGTTGCAACCGTAGTTGAGTTGATTTTTAATGGCTCTATATTATCAATTATTTTATGTGCCTCATGTAATGAAATAGGATTTAATTTATTCATGTCCACACTCCTTTATACTCCCTAGTAAAACGCCTAGGCCATGGTTTAATGGGTCTAGTATGTATTCTAAACATTCCCTAACGGCTTTTGGAGAGCCAGGTAAATTTACTATAATAGTATCATTAATAATACCGGCAATCCCACGGGAAAGCATTGCATTTTTTGAATATTTAAGACTAAATGAACGCATTGCCTCTGGTATACCTGTTATTTCACGTTGAATTACTTCCTTTGTTGCTTCGGGGGTAATATCCCTATGACTAAAGCCTGTACCGCCTGTTGTAAGGATTAAACTAATTTCTTTATTGTTGGCAAATTTTAATAAAGTACTTTTAATTATATCTTTATCGTCTGGAATAATTTCATATTCAATAGTTTTATATACGCCCTCTGTAATGTTTTTTATTGTTTGACCTGAAACATCTTCCCTTTCTCCTTTAGACCCCTTGTCACTGCATGTTATTATACCTATACCTATCATTTTTTTACTCCTTGCTATTTTTACAAAACTTCTCTTTAAAATTTATATTCTAATAATATCTTATTTGAGAAATATGTCAAAACTTATGTTAAAATTAATGTAAATAGTGTATGATTTATGTAAGTTAAGTCGACATATTTAAACTATAAAAAAAGGAATGAGCCTAATGAATTATAATAAAATAGTTATAAAAATTGGAACAACAACACTTATACAAGACGATGGAGAAATAAACTTTAATAGAATAAACAAATTAGCAAAAGTTGTATCAATGTTAAAAGATGAGGGCAAAGAAATTATAATCGTTACTTCTGGTGCGGTAGGTGTGGGGAAAAATATTTTAGGACAACACAATAAAAAATTAAATTTATGGGAGAAACAAGCATTTTCTTCCATAGGTCAATGTAAATTAATGGCTATATATGGACAGTATTTTACAGAGTATAACCACACTGTTAGTCAAGTTTTATTAACAAAAACCGTTTTTAAAGATAACACTGCTACGGAAAATGCCAAAAATACTTTTGAAACTTTGCTTAAGATGAATATAATACCTATAGTAAATGAAAATGATGCTGTATCCACGGAGGAGCTGGGTTTTAGTGACAATGATACTTTATCGGCTCATGTTACTCTTCTTACTGGTAGTGATTTATTAATTATATTATCGGATATAGATGGGCTGTACGATAAGGATCCAAATAAATATAGCGATGCAAAATTAATAGAGGAAGTAAAAGAAATAAACGAGCATATAGAAAGTTTGGCAGGTGGCGCAAATAGCACTTTGGGTACAGGTGGCATGAAAACTAAAATTTTAGCCAGTAGATTGTGCATGGCAAGGAATATACCTTGTGTAATTGCCAAGGGGGATAATCCTGAGGTAATAGAAAAAATATTAAAAGGCGAAAAAGTGGGAACGTTGTTTAGTAGAGTATAAAGAATGTGGGGAATAAATGAATATATATGAAAAAGCAAGTCTAGCCAAAAAAGATATAATAAAATTAACGACAGATGAAAAAAATAGTATTTTAATAAAAATAAGCCATAAAATCTTGGAAAATAAAGATAAAATACTATTTGCAAATAAAAAAGATTTAGAGAATGCTAGAATAAATAATTTAAAAGATTCTTTTGTAAAAAGATTAGTATTAGATGAGGAAAAAATAGATGGTTTAAGTCAATCTCTAGTTGATGTGGCAAATTTACCAGATGTAATAGGGGACTTTGATTCTAATAGAACTTTAAATAATGGCTTAGTAGTTGGTAAAAAACGAGTTCCTTTGGGAGTAATAGGTGTAATATATGAGTCTAGACCTAATGTAACTGTAGATGTTTTTGCACTTTGCTTTAAGTCGTCAAATGTGTCTATATTAAAAGGTGGAAAGGAAGCTATATGCTCCAATATTATTTTACATGGAATTATAGAGGAAGTTTTAGTAAATGAAGGCTATAATAAAAATTTTTGTCAGCTAATAAAAGAAACTAGCCGAGAGGCAACAATGGAATTAATGAGTCAAAAGGATTATGTGGATTTATTAATACCAAGAGGTAGCCAAGGTTTAATAAATGCCGTATCCGATAATTCTAAAATACCTGTAATAGAAACGGGTGTGGGTAATTGCCATTTGTATGTTGATGAAAGTTGCAATGAGGAGAAAGCCATAGAAATAATTATCAATGGAAAAACTCAAAGACCAGATGTTTGCAATGCGCTAGAAACTGTATTGGTAAATGAAAAAATACATAATAGCTTTTTACAGAAACTTCAATTGGAGTTTAATGAGCATAATACGAAGATTTATGGTTGTCATAAAACCATGAAAGTAATTAATTGTCAATTGGCTACAGAAGAAGACTATAAAAAAGAATATTTGGATAATATAGTAGCAATAAAGGTAGTGGAAGATGTAGATGAGGCAATAGAACATATTAGTAAATATAGCACTAATCATTCAGAAGTTATTGTTTCTGAAAATTATAGTAATATAGAAAAATTTTTAAATGAGGTGGACTCGGCGGTGGTCTATGCCAATGCCTCCTCTAGGTTTACAGATGGCGGTGAGTTTGGTTTTGGTAGCGAGATTGGTATAAGTACACAAAAGTTACACGCACGTGGACCTATGGGCCTTAGGGAGATTACTACTACTAAGTATGTTGTTTATGGAAAGGGTCAGGTTAGGGGATAGGTGGAAATGTATGAGGACGATATATGTTAAAAAACTATACAATAAAGTCCAAAATAAAACTTTTAGTGCTTATTTCTATTATATGCATCTCCATTGTTAGTTTTGCATCTATATACTATATAAAAAAAGCGGATGATAAAGTTTTGTATAGAACGGTAGCTAGCTCCCTTAGTTATTTATCAAATGAGTTATCGAAAAAAATTAGTTCGGTAGAAAATTACGGCTATTTAATATTTTCAGATAATTCGGTGCAAGATAATCTATATGCACTTAAGTCAACTACTTCAGTTCCGAAGATAAAAAAAATAAAGGAAGTTTTATACTATAATTTATATCAGTATATAAATAGTTTTAGTAATTCGCATATAAAGTACATATCCATATATAAAAATCAGCAACAACTTGTTTCTACATCAAATAGTTTATCAGTAGAAATATCGGATGAGATTAAAGTTGATTTAATTCGTAAAGCTGAAGAAGCTGAAGGGAAAACTGTATGGGTAGATGATTATTGCACTACTGAAGGACTATTTATGGTAAAGCAAATTAGAAGAATAGATAACTTATCTTTAGAACCTTTAGGTGTAGTGATTTTTAATGTTGATTTGCCTAAGCTAATAAGTTCTATATCTATGTTTAATATAGATAATGAGGATATGTTGTACTATATATTCTCAGATAATAAGGTGGTTTATAAAAGTAAGCAGCTTTTACAAAGCTCTGAAGAATTTATAGACAAAAATTTTGAAAGTTATAAAATAATTACGGTAAATAAGAAAAAATATTTTGCAATATATGGGGGAATGGATTATTTTAATTGGAATTATACTTTTGCGGTTAATTACGATTCAATAGTTAAAGCTGGTTTTTTTTCTATATATTTAGCCTTATTTATAATAGTGTGTGGAATTGTAGTGGTATTTTCACTTACTTCAAAGATAATTTCTGATAAAGTAGAACATTTTGAATTTTTACTGTATAAAATGCGCTCCTTTGGAGAAGGTAATAATGAGAAGATTAAAGCAGATTTTGATTATTCCCAATTACACGATGAAATTAGTGTTCTGCACAATAGCTTCGATAAAATGGTTGATGAAGTTAATTTATTAACTAAAATAAACTATGAAAAAGAATTTCAAAAGAAAGAAGCGCAAGTCGATGCACTAGAAAGTAAAATTGATCCACATTTTTTGTACAACACACTTGAATCTATAAATTGGTCTGCACGTGCCATAGGAGCAACAAATATATCTAAGATAATTACATCTCTTGGGAATATTTTAAGGATTATATTAACCAAAGTAGATAGTGGATACACATTAGCCATGGAAATAAAGGTTTTAGAATATTTTATTGACATAAAAAAAACAAGATATGGAAATAGAATAAATTATAAAAGTATAATTCTAGAGGAATTATTAAGATGTAAAATTCCAAAATTAATATTGCAACCACTTGTGGAGAATGCTATTTTCTACGGTTTAGAAGATGGGGATGAAGTTTGCGAAATTATTGTGACTATGGAAAAGGTAGATGAAAGACTGATTTTAGAAGTTAGAAATACTGGTTCATATTTTGAGGAATATTTATTAGAAAAACTTGAAAATGGAGAGATAGAGCCAAATGGTTTTGGTATTGGGCTTAAAAATATTAATAAAAGAATAAAAATTATTTATGGGGATGAGTTTGGCCTAACTGTATACAATGATGAATGTGCAAATGGTGTAGAATACTCAGTAACCAAAATTGAACTACCAATATTTTATAGTAAATAAATATAGAAATCCTGGAGGCTTTATGTTTAAGTTATTAATTGTTGATGATGAAGAGGTAATTTGTAACACAATAGCAGAGCTTATTGATTGGGAAAGCTATAATATAAAACTAATAGGTACATGTAAGGATGGCGTAGAAGCTTACCATACAATACTAGACGAATCACCAGACATTGTAATGACTGATATTAAAATGCCTGGTATATCTGGTTTAGAATTAATAGAGAGGATTAATTCGCGAAATATATATACTAATTTTATAATTTTATCTGGATACAGTGAGTTTGATTATGCAAAAAGGGCTATGAAATATGGCGTTAGACATTATTTAATAAAACCATGCGATGAGCAACAAATAATTAATTGTATAAAAGAAATTGTGGAGGAAAGCTCAAAAGTTTCTATAAACGATAGTTTTTTGACCAATGCAAATTTGCAATATGAATTAACTCTTAATATGATTAGGCAAGGGGCTGCATTGTCAGAATTGCCAGATGAGTTTTTTTCACAATACGACAATTTCTTTAATAGAAAGAATACACCTTACAGATATTGTTGTTTTTATTATGTAGAAAAACATAATTTGGAAAATATAGTTAGTATAATTGAAGGATATTTTTTTAAAATTGTACCAAATATGAAGATTTTTCAGATATATGTGCATAATGTATTTTTTATTTTTTATCCTAATTTCGATATAGATTATAATCAAATGGATTCTTTTTTTAATTCTATAACTTTTGAAAAACAGGTGACTTCTATTGATTATAAAAGGGAATATTTTCAAGACTTGAAAAGTTTATTGGTTTTTATAATTAAAAAATTAAAACGTTACGAATTAATGTATTTCATTTATAATAGCCAAATAATACCTTATTTTAATCATAACAGTGTTTTGCAAAAGGTTACAGAACTTACAAATGCTATTTTTACTGGTTATGAGGAAGAAAAGGTATTTGAAATTAGTGTAGAAATAAAAGAAATAATAAATGGAATAACTAGCAGAGATTTTTTAATTCAAATGGCAAATTATTTTATGATAAATTGTGCCGTAAAGGGAGTGGCATATACTGTAATTGATATAGAAAAATTTTCATATATGTTACAAGGCGAGAATGAAATTGATAATATTAAAAAATTAATTATAAATAATATGCAAAATATATTTAAAGGAAGACATGAAGAGGAGCAGTATAGCGTTTTTATAAAAAAATTAATAACTTATATAAATGAAAATTTAGATGATCCAAACTTAACTTTAAAATATATTTGTGAAAACTATCTTTATATGAATGTTAACTATGTCAGTAGATGCTTCTTAAAAGAAACCCGTGAAAAATTCTCTTCGTATTTAATGAACTTAAGAGTAGAAAAAGCGAAAGAAATTATTCAAACTAAAAATTTAGAAAAAATACAAGACATTGCTGAATTAGTGGGATGTGGAAATAATCCGTACTATTTTAGCAAAATATTTAAAAGATGCACAAATATGACACCAACAGCATACATGAAGAAAGTCAATAAATATTAAAACTCACTTATTACCATAGGTGGGTTTTTTACTGTTCAAAGTTGTTTTTTATTAATTTTAGTATGTTTTTTACGAAGATAGGTATGTTTTAATACTTTAAAAATAAGCTATTTATAAATAAAATACTATTAGAGTGATTTATTAAACTATTATTAAGTATTTAGAAGGGGATGACAATTTGAAATCAAAAGTTATTAATAAAACAATGAAAGTATTTTGTACTATAATTTTAATGTCAATGGTAGCATGTACTAAAGATGGGGAAAAATCAACTGAAGGTGGGTCAGCTATAAAAGAAGGTGATGTAACGACTTTGACAATGGCTTGGTGGGGAAATCAAGTAAGAAATGAAAGAACGCAACAAGCTCTTAATAAGTATACGGAAATGGATGAATCAGTAAAAATAGAAGGCCAGTTTTATCAATGGGGCGACTATTGGAGTAAATTAGCTACATTAGCAGCTGGAAATTCTATGCCGGACATTATTCAGATGGATTTTTCATATATTAATCAGTATGTTGAGTCTGATGTACTACTTGATTTGACTCCATATATTGAAAATGAAAGTGTTGATTTTACTAATATTAACGAAACGTATCAAATAATGGCACAAGTCGGCAGTGGCAATTATGGGCTGTGTAATGGAGTTAATGCGCCGTGCATGCTATATAATAAAACTTTAACAGATGAATATGGAATAGAAGTGAAAGACTATATGACAATTGATGAATTTACGGCTATAGCAAAGGAAATGAAAGAAAAGTCAGGCTATAGTGTAAATCTATACCATGAAAGTGGTCAATATATGGATAGTTGGAGTAGAGGCGTAGACATAAATATAAAGGATAAAAAATTAGGTGGACAATCAGCGGAACTATATGTACCATATTTTGAAATCTTAGAAAAAGGAATAAAGGAAGGCTGGCAAATGTCTTATGACCTCCCATCTGGAAGCTTAGAACAAGATCCGTTAGTATACGGAACTACACCGGAAACTTCAGCGTGGATATCTCTTTCAAATTCAAATCAATTAGTTGCTTTGCAAGAAGCAGCACCAGAAGGAGTTGAAATTGGAATAACAACTATACCTACGCAAGATGCTAAAAAATCTAACTATTTGAAACCAAGTCAGTTTTTTTCGATAAGTGCAAATACAGAACATCCCGACAAGTCGGTTTCAGTGTTAAATTATTTAATTAATTCTACAGAAGCGAATGAAATACTTTTGGCAGAAAGAGGAATCCCTATAAACTCTGAGGTAGGTAAAGAAATATCGCCATTATTATCAGAAAAGACACAAGATACAGTAAGTTTTATAAATGACGTCATTATACCTAGGTGTTCACCAATTGGCTCTCCAGACCCGAATGGTAAAAGTGAAGTTAATAGAGAATTGAAAACTGCTAAGGAAATGATTATATATGGAGATGGTACACCGGAAGAAGCTGCTGAATATTATTTTACAAAAGCTAATGAAATTTTTACATCTAAGAACCAATAGATTTATATAGCAATTTCAGAAATATAAAAACTTAAGCTATGTATAGATTGGAGGACTGATGTGGATAAAAAAATATTTTCAATTAGTAAATTTATGAATAAGGAGAGTACGGCAGCAGTAGTTTTTGCTTTGCCTTTTATACTAGGTTATGTTATTTTTCTTATAATTCCCATGTTATTATCCTTATTTTATTCATTTTGTAATTATGACATACTAAATTCTGCTACTTTTGCGGGTTTAGATAATTATGTAAAAATGCTTACAGGGGATATGCGATTTTGGCGTTCAGTAAAAGCAACATTGTATTTTGCTTTTGCCTCAGTTCCCTTAAGATTGATATTTGCATTGTTAATTGCAATGCTGTTAGTTAAAACCTCGAAATTAAATGGCATTTATAGGGCTATTTATTATTTACCTTCTATACTAGGTGGCTCCGTTGCCATAGCAATTTTGTGGAAGAAGATGTTTGAAGTTGAGGGCATAGTAAATCAAGTTTTAAGATATTTTGGTTTTGAAGGTAGTATTAACTGGTTTGGTAGTAAAGACTTAGCAATATGGACCTTAATTTTTTTAGCTATATGGCAATTTGGGTCTTCTATGTTAATTTTTTTATCAGCATTAAAGCAAATACCGTCATCATTATATGAGGCGGCTGAAGTTGATGGGGCAAATAAAGTTAAAGTGTTTTTAAAAATAACATTGCCCTTATTAACACCAACGATATTTTTTAATTTAGTAATGCAAACTATTCAAGGATTTTTAGCATTTACACAATGCTTTATTATAACGCAAGGTAAACCCATGGATTCAACATTGTTTTATGCAGTTTATATGTATGAACAATCATTTAGTTTTAACAATGCAGGTTATGCATCAGCAATGGCGTGGTTTATGTTAGTAGTAATTTCTGCTATCACACTTATATTATTTAAAACTAAAAAATATTGGGTATATGAGGGGTGATATGTATGAAAAATATTAAAACTATACTCTATAAATTGGGTGTATGTGGCTTAGGTATTTTAATGCTATATCCTTAAATAAGGATGTTTATGAGTTCCTTTAAAGATAGAAATACTATAT
>JBKECF010000029.1:0-80234 GCA_047974375.1 Lachnospirales bacterium | reverse complement strand
TTTTCTACTTAAAGTGCTAACAATTTTCTGATACACAATTTCACATACAGCACTTATTATTGTAGAAAATATGATTAAACTCGTATAAAACAATAGTTTATCAATATCTTTATTTGTTATTACAACATCAAATACCTTCATTGCCCTCGTCCCCACTAATGGATAGGTCCTTTTACTACTTACATTATGAATAAGTGTAGCAGCTAAATCTTAAATGGTGTTATTTGATACACATAATAGTTAAGCCAATTACTAAATAATAAATTACCATGGCTTTGCCATCTATTTAGAGGCTTTTCCTTCGGATCATTATTCTTATAATAGTTAATAGGAAGCTTTGGGTTGATGCCTGCAGCTACATCCCTTTGGTATTCTGCATCTAATGAATAAGTGTCATATTCACAATGGCCAGATACAAAAATTTGACTTTTATCTTTTGTAGCAACTAAATTCACGCCAGCTAACTCTGAGTAAGCTAAAACTTCTAACTCTTTACAAGTGTCAACATCTTCACGTTTTACTCCCGTATATCTCGACTGAGGAACAAAAAATTCATCATCAAACCCTCTTAACAATGGGTCGATTGGGCATAAATTTTCGTGAGTATATACTCCGCTTAATTTTTCTTCCAAAAAGCATTTTTCAATACCATAAAAATGGTACAGTGCCGCCTGAGATGCCCAGCATATAAATAAAGTTGACGTTACATTTTTCTTTGAATAATCAAAAATTTCTTGAATTTCCTTCCAATAATTTACATCTTCAAAATCCATTTTTTCCACAGGCGCGCCTGTTACAATCATGGCATCGTATTTATTATTTTTAACTTGGTCGAAGGTATGATAAAACTTATCTAAATAACTTTTCGATGTATTTTTAACATCATGGGTCACCGGAAATAATAAGTCCATATCTATTTGCAAAGGTGAGTTTGCCAATAACTTAAAAAATTGAATCTCTGTTTCCAATTTATTTGGCATTAAATTTAATAACAACACCTTAAGGGGTCGTATATCTTGAGTTTCTGCTCGAACATTATCTATTACAAAAATATTTTCTTTTTGCAAAACGCTATTTGCCGGATGGTCTTTTCTAACTATAATAGGCATATTGTCCTCAATTCCATTTTAATTTATCATTTAAAATTTGACCCACTACTTCCACACTATGGAGGTGGTGGGTCTATCTTATTCGTCGTTCAATGAGAGTTACTCCCCGCTGACAGATTTTACTTGACTTTATCAAGAGCCTTTTTAAAATCGTCTATTATATCATCTATATTCTCTAATCCTACGGATACACGTAATAAACTCTCATCTACCCCACCTTTTATTAAATCCTCTTTAGAAAGTTGGGAATGAGTTGTAGATGCCGGATGTATTATACTCGTTCTTAAATCTCCTAAGTGTGTAAATAATGTTGCTAATTCCAAGGAAGAAGTGAATTTTTTTGCCACATTCTCCCCTTTTATATTAAAGGAAAGAATTCCACCTGCTCCAGTAATGCCTAGCTCCTTTGCCCTATTATAATCTACACTGCTTTCAAGTAGACAGTAATTTACTTTTTCTACTTTAGGATGAGTTTCTAAAAACTTAGCAAGCTTCAATGCATTTTCACTATGTCGCTCCATTCTTAAATGAAGAGTTTCCATATTCATGTGAATTAAAAATGCATTAAACGGATTTAATAAGTTACCAAAATCTCTAGTGAATTGAACTCTAGCCTTTGTAATATATGCTGCTTCTCCTAAGTCTTTTACATAACTTAAGCCGTGATAAGAAAGGTCTGGTTCAACTAAAGCTGGAAACTTCCCATTATCATAATTATACTTGCCACTGTCTACAACAAAGCCAGCTAAAGACGACCCATGTCCATCATAATATTTCGAACCAGAATATACAGATATATCTGCACCATGTTCAAAAGGTTTGTATAAATAAGCCGTAAGCAATGTATTATCAACTACAAATGGCACATCCATGTCTTTGGCAATTTTGCTAAATTTTTTCATATCTAACACTCGAACTGTTGGGTTTGATACCGTTTCTGCAAATAGCAATTTCGTATTTTCTTTAAAAGCTTTTTTTATTTCATCTTCACTCGCCTCTTGGTCTACAAAAGTTGTAGTTATTCCAAACTTTGGAAGAGTATGGGACAATATATTGAAAACACCGCCATATATGCTATTTGATGAAACAATATGGTCGCCTTGTTGACATAAATTTAAAACTGCATTTATCATTGCAGCATGGCCTGTAGCTGCAGATAAAGCACCTACTCCGCCTTCAAGCATATTAACCTTACCCTCTAGCTCTGCCACTGTAGGGTTGGTAATCCTACTATATATATGCCCTACTTCTTTAAGAGAAAATAAGTCAGCTAAATAATCCCCATCTTCGTAAACATATGTAGTCGACTGATTTATAGGTAAAATTGCTGGTTCTCCATCTTTGGGTTTGTATGTACCTCGTACACATATAGTTTCGTTCCTCATTATATTGCTCCTCTCTCAAATTTATTGGTTACAAATTTATTGACTCACTTCAAAACATTTCTAAAATGCTGGTACAATAGCTCCGTTATATTCAGATACTAAAAACTCACGTACAGCCTCACTTGTAAGTGCCTTATAAAGTTTTGCCATTGCCTCATTGTCTGCATTCTCTTGGTTTGCAACTAAAATATTAGCATATGGTGAATCGCTGCTTTCTATAACTAATGCATCCTCCATTGGATTTAGTCCTGCCTCTACTGCAAAATTTGTATTTATAACAGCAATGTCCACCTCTGTTAAATTTCTTGGTAATTGAGCTGCCTCTAATTCAATAAATTCTAAATTTAATGAGTTATCAACTATATCTATAGGTGTTAAGCCCTCTTTTTTATCTGGGTCTAAAGTTATTAATCCACTATCGGCTAATAATTTTAATGCTCTACTTTCATTTGTTGCATCATTTGGTATTGCTACTTTACTACCTTCTATCAATGAGCTTATTTCTGTTAGAGTTTCAGAATATACGCCTAAAGGCTCAATGTGTACTGGTCCAATTATTGCTAAATCTGAACCTGTATTCTCATTGTAATCATCTAAAAATGGTGTGTGTTGAAAAAAGTTTCCGTCTAATGAACCATCTGTTGTTGAGGGATTTATTATTGCATATTCGCTAAATTCTACTACTTGCAGGTCTATACCCTGTGTTAGTAAATCAGCTTTTACATAATCTAATATTTCGCCATGAGGCACAGCCGTTGCTCCTATTGTTAATTCAACTAGGTCACTACTCACCTCTGAGCCTTCTGAATTTTCTGTACTTCCACTATCTTCAGTTACTTCACTTTGTACTGGATCCTGTGTTTCCTCTGGTGCTTTAGTACCACAACCCACAAAAAAAGTTGCTCCAATTGTTAATGCTAAAATACTTCTAACTAATTTTTTCATATTATCTTCCTTTCAAAATAGGCTTCGCCTTATAATGTTATAGCAATCCCATTTTACATAACTTAGCTATGTATATCTAAAGTTATTGGGAATTGCACAATTTATATAAAAGTAAAAATACTTGTATATCTATTTAACGTCTGCTTTTAAATATAAATTTTTTACTTGAAAAATCTTTTTTGTTTAAAACATCTGCCAAAATGTTACCGACTGATTGAACTATTAAAACCATTAAAACAATTATTATAATAGTATATATTAAGATATCAAATTGATATCGCTGGTAACCATATCTAATAGCCACATCTCCTAAACCACCTGCACCTACTGTACCTGCCATAGCTGAGTAACCTATTATATTTATTACTGTAAGGGTAATTGCATTTACTATTGCTGACGCCGATTCTGGCAACAAAACTTTAAAAATAATCTCTCTATTTGTCGCCCCAAAGGAAATTGCTGCTTCTATTACTCCTTTGTCTAGCTCCTTTATTGCATTGTCTATTACCCTTGCTACAAATGGAATAGCCGCAATAGTTAAAGGCACAACTGCAGATTCTCTTCCTATGGATGTACCTATAATTAGCTTTGTAAGGGGAATTAATGCTACTATTAAAATAACAAAGGGTATACTTCTTCCTATGTTTACAATTATATTTAATATTTTATTTATAGACATTTGTTCCATAATAGAGCCTTTATCTGTTACATAAATTATTATGCCCAAAATAGTTCCTAATATTACAGAAAAAACACTTGACCAAAAAACCATATAAACCGTATCATAAAATGCAGGCATTATAACCTTACTAAAAATCTCAAAATCAATCATTTTCTACCTCCACAAGTACACCGGAATTCCTTAAAAATTCAATTGCATTTTCAACTTCTGTAGCTTCACCTTTTAGCTTTAACACTAAATTACCAATTAGCTCATGGTCCTTTTCCTGTATGTTACCTAAAAGAATACTAGCATCAACATTGTACTTTTTAACCATATCACTTATAAATGGGTCTGTAGACTTATCACCTACAAAAATAGCATTTATTATTATTCCATCTTTATCCTTAGCTCTTTGATAGGCTAGATTGTTACTGCTCATGTTAACCTTATTAAAAAACTTCTTTGCTGTACTTGTTTCTGGTTGTATAAGTAAGTCTTTTACTGTACCCTCTTCTATAATGTATCCATCTTCCATTATAGCTACTCTATTGCAAACTTTTTTAATTACATCCATTTCATGAGTAATTATTATTATAGTGATTTTAAATTCTTTATTTACCTTTTTTAAAAGTTCTAAAATTTGCTCCGTTGTTGTTGGATCTAATGCTGAGGTAGCTTCGTCACACATTATAACTTTCGGGTTTGCAGCTAACGCCCTAGCTATGCCTACCCTTTGTTTTTGACCACCTGAAAGCTGTGCTGGATAGGACTTCGCTTTATCTGAAAGACCTACTATATCCAACAATTCCGTTACTTTTTTATGAATTTCACTTGATGGAAATTTACTTACTTTCATCGGAAAAGCTATATTGTCGTAAACTGTTTTACTAGATAGCAAATTGAAATGTTGAAAAACCATTCCTATTTTTTTTCTTTCTTCTCGCAAGGAATCTTTTGTACTGTTTGCTAAATTTATTCCATCTACTACAATCTCTCCAGATGTAGGTCTTTCAAGTAAATTTATACACCTAACTAAAGAAGATTTTCCGGCGCCACTTAAGCCTATAACTCCGTATATTTCACCTTCATTTATGCTTAAATTAATATCCTTTAATGCTTCAACATTAGTTTGGTCAGTTATATATGTTTTTTTTAGATTTTTTATTGTAATCATAAATTCATCCTTTTTAAATACAAAAAAACCCCGTCCTATAAAAGGACGAGGATTATCCACGTGGTACCACCTTAATTCGTTGTTTATAAAAACAACCTCTTTTCAAATACAAAATATTCTAGCTCTATAACGGGAGCACCCGTTATACCCTAACATATAGCTCAGGTATACAACTCAAAGACCATCTTCAGTAGAATTTTATCTGCCTATTTTCATCAACCCTAGGCTTTCTGTAAAATAAAAGAACCACTTACTCTTCTTATCAACGCTTCTTTAAAAATTATTATCTTAAAAACAATTATAGTTAATAAAATTCAATTGTCAAGTTATTTTTTTAAATTTTGAAAAACTCATCCCTAAAATAATTTAAAAGCCTAATCTAGGTGAGCTAAAAATTTACAATTGCATTTTTGACTACATATTGTAAATTATACAATCTCCATTATAGTTCTTCAACTTCATTGCATCATTACTCCCTGTATGTTGTGCACAAATAAGACCATCTTCATAAGATACTATAATTAATGTATGATATGCATACTTTGAATAAGACGTGAATTTTTTATACTTTTCTGCATTTTTTTGCCAGTATGTTTTAAACGCATTGGTCCCTCTCCAAGAAGGAGAAACTTTAGTTGTACTAGTGGATTTACCGTAAGAAAACCAATTTTCACCCCATGCTGTACCCGTATTAGTAGAGTCAGAACCATACATACCTTTCCCTCCAGCAAATATCGCTTGGGAAACAAAATTTGCACAATCACCACCATAATCAGCACCCCAATCAGGGTAATTAGGATTATAGTCATAACAATATAAATAAGCGTAATCTACAGCTTTTCGTCTGCTATAGGCACTACGAATATCTATTTTAGTATCACCTTTTTTTCATCTGGCCAATCCTTTGTATACCTTAAATTTTCATAGTCTTCAATATAAATATTAACATATTTCATATTCACATCTTCTTGTTTACTTATATACTCATAGTTATTTATAAGATAATCAAGATTATATTCCCATTCCTCAAAGCTTGTTTCCTGTTTCAATAATCGAAATACTAAATCCACAATGTAGTTCTCTCGTATAAGCATATTTTCGTATGCAATATCCATTTCATCTTTTTCCGTGGATAGTTCACCTCCATATACCTTGGATTTTTTCAGAGCCTCTTCCTTTAATAGGTTTTCATGTTCAATATCTTTCAAATACAATTCATAAGCCGCTTTTTCTTCTATGGTAAGATTGCTAGCCTTAACCATATTAACTATGCTTAAAGAAACAAATGCAAATAAAAATGCACCTTTTATTTTCCTCATAATTACTCCTCCTAGTTTAAAAAGGCAGTACGCCGTACTTACCCATAACCATAAACCCCCTTACTTTCATTCCCATCTGGATTATGTCAAAAAAAAAAAAAAAAAATAATTGTAAATTATTTCTTTTATTTTAATCGGTAAGAACTAGACCCCCACCTCAATGCTGGCATCTAAATTTTGCTTTCGGCAAAACCAAACACTGTGTGTTTAGCAGCTGTTCATTGCTGTTTTACTCTGAATTTTTGTTTCACAAAAACTAAATGCTACGCACTTGTCTTGTCAGAAGTGATACTTCCTGCTCGACTATGCAACCAAGTCTGCAACCAACTCGGTTATGCGATCAAATTCACCGTTCAGTGGTGGCTACAAGCCCCCACTAACGGAAAGGTCTATTAACTTATTTTAGTTTTACACCCATATTTTTAGTATCATAGCAACCCATGGAATTGACGGATTCTTTGAATTTTTCTGATTTAAGAACATTCACCAAATTAACAAGTTCAAATCTTTTTTCATCATCTTTTCTTATTACTAAATCGTACTGCTCATTTCTAAGGAATATTGTTTCTATGTTAGCAAATTGATAGGAAGCATTTTCCATTCCAATAGCACAATCTGCATCCCCTCTAGAAACAGCAGAGGCAGCAGCAAGGTGTGAATTTATTATTTTATTATAGCCTTTAATTGCATCTGTTGAAATTTCATATTCTTGTAAAAGAGAATCTACTAAAACCCTTATGCCACTTCCCAATTCTCTATTTACAATACAAACATTACTTCTAGCAAAATCTTTAATAGATGTTATATTTTTAGGATTACCCTTTTGAACATATATACATACCGGCCTATTAAAAAGATGGTAGATACTTACCCCTACACCAGGCAATAACGCATTTACAAAGGGCAGATTATATAAATCACTTTCCCTATCCCAAAGATGGCACGCTGTTACACTTACCTCTCTATTGTATAAAGCAATTAATCCATTGGTACTTCCTAAATAAGAACGCAAAAAACAATTATTGTTAATGGCTGAACCTGTTGCAGAGCAAAGCACATCTAAAACAACGTCTTGACCACAAACAACTATATTTCCAGAATTGTTCATAATATGCGGAAAATCATTTATATGGTCATGTAAAGGGGCAACAACAGCATTATTTCCACTACTACCCCCGTTGCTCATACCAAGAAAAGCATTTAAGTTAGACTCAGAAACTCTTATATGCTTACCTATTTTAACTGCATCTATTGTACCTTTTTTTATCATTTCATAAACAGTAGTTTTTTTAATCTTCAATATATCCGATACTTCCTGTGGCGTATACAATTTTTCATCCAAAATAAAACCTCCCTTTTTTGCCGTAAAATTATATACATATTATATCACAAATTTTTTTAAAATCTTTCACAAAAAAAGCCGAAAATTTTATTAGCAAATTTTCGGCTTTTTCTTATTCTGTTTTTTGTAACATAAATTTATTCAAGATAAAATAAACTATACCTGATATTATTAGTGCGTTAATTGCTGAAGACCCAAAATCTACAATAATTCCTACTAGTATACCAACACCCCACGATATAAAAGCTGGAGTAGAATATTTTACTGTAATTGTGTCTGGAGCCTTATTGTATTTTTCTCTAAAGAAATATGCATCTACTATAGAAACACCAGCCACAGGCGGAAGCAATACTCCTAAAAAAGACAAATAACTAATAAAATATTCATATATTCCTGCTGTTGCTAATAAAACACCAACGCCTCCAAGGGCAAGAGTTATTTTAAACTTATCATCTTTTTTCAGTACATTAGCAAGACCTAATGATGCTGAATATAAATCCTTGTCACTAGTAGTCCACTGTACAGCTATTAAAAATACAAAGGCTACTACACCTAATCCTAAACCTGTAAAAACTTTAATTAGATTCCACTCGCCAACTGCAATAGCAAAAATCGCTCCAACCCACATTAAAATACTATTCCCTATTACAAAGGCCAAACCTGCAGAAATAACCGCATCCTTTTCACTTTTTGCATACCTTGCAATATCTGGCGAAACAATAGCACCAGATATCCAAGCCCCTATAACTGCAACTGTAACACTGGCAAAAGTCATAGGTTCTGCCGGTTCTTTTGCCGCTAGTTCAGCAAAATTTGTATCTCGTAGAACTATAAACAGCCCCCATATACAGACAACTATAACAAAAGGTACAGATATTCTACTTAAAAACTCCAAACCTTTTATACCAAATAAAGCTGTAGTTAACATAAGACATGAAAAAATTAAAGCTAAAATACGTACATTAATCGGTATAATTGCATGGGCTGCTTCTGCTGCCATATTACACCCTACTCCAAACCATGCAACAAATATTAAAGAAAATACCGCTGATATTATATCTGAACCTTTGTAACCAAAAGAATACCTGCACAATACATATGTGCTAAGTCCAGTTCTTGCAGCAGTTACACTTTGCAAAGTACCAACTATTGCCAGAATAAAACTACCAATAAATATAGCTAAAAGAGCTTGCTTAAGGGGCAAACCACTTCCAGCAATACCACCAGCCATTAAATTTGATGTTGCAAATACCCATCCTAGCCATATAAATAACATTTTTTTCCAATTACGCTTCTCACTTTCAGGAACACTATTTATTGCATGATCCCTATGTTTGTTATCTCCCATACTACCTCCGTTACTAAATAATAAATAATAAAATCCAAAAAAATAATGTACATTTATTTAGTTTTAGTGTAGCAGAAGAAAAAGTAATCTTCAATAAAATTCATCTACAATATTTTAAATTAAACCTTTAATATTTTATACATTACGCACTATATTTATATATCATTCCTCTAGGTAGATTTTACTAATTAGTTTTTATCTCCCATTATTTTATTTGTAATATAATAAACTATGCTAGTTATAATAAGTGCATTAATTGCAGAAGAACCTACCTTTAAGAAAATCCCCACTGCAATACCAACACCCCAAGATATAAATGCAGGTATTGAATATTTAACTGTTATGGCATTTGGTGCTTTTTTGTACTTATGGCTGAAGAAATATGCATCCACTATAGAAATCCCAGCTACCGGAGGAAGTAACACACCTAAAAAAACTAAATAATTTATAAAATAACCATAAATGCCAGCTGTTGCCAAAGCTACACCACCAGCCCCAAGAGCAAGAGTTATTTTAAATTTATCATCTCTTTTAAGAACATTAGCAAGACCTAGAGAGGCAGAATACAAGTTATTATCACTAGTAGTCCACTGTATAGCTATTAAAAACACTAACGCTATAGCCCCTAAACCTAGACCAGTAAATACTTTTATTAAATCCCATTCTCCAACGGCAATGGCAAAAATCGCCCCTACCCACATCAAAATACTGTTACCTACAACAAAAGCTAAACCCGAGGATATAACAGCATCTTTTTCACTTTTAGCATACCTAGATATATCCGGAGCAACAATAGCCCCAGACATCCAAGCCCCTATAACAGTAACTATTACATTGCCAAAGGACATAGGCTATGTCGGTTCTTTAGCAGCTAATTCAGCAAAAGTTGTATCTTTTAAAACTATAGTCAATCCCCCTATACAAACAAGAATCACAAAGGGTACAGATATTCTACTTAAAAAATCAAGACCTTTTATTCCAAATAGTGCTGTCGTTAACATAAGACAAGAAAAAATTAACGATAATAGATGTACATTTATAGGTATAATTGCATGAGCAGCCTCGGCAGCCATGTTACAACCAACTCCAAACCAAGCTACAAAAACCAAAGAAAATACAATGGAAATTATATTAGAACCCTGACTACCAAAGGAATACCTACACAATACATATGTACTTAATCCTGTACGAGCACCTACTATACTTTGCAACACTCCCACTATTGCCAGTATAGAGCTACCAACTAAAATTGCTAAAAAAGCATTTTTAAGAGTAAGGCCATTACCGGCAATACCTCCAGACATTAAGTTTGTAGTAGCAAAAACCCAACCAAGCCACACAAACAGCATTTGATGCCAACTTCTCTTCTCATTTTCCGGAACGCTATTTATAGCATAATCTTTATGTTTGTTGTTACCCATAAATCCTCCTTGTAAAGTAATTATATTTACTTTAATTCCAATAACCCTCATGTACCTTAGCCGCTTTTTCTTCTAAAGCAGGAAAGGGACCTATTACTTTAATATCTTTTTGACCTTTACTAAAAACATATCTGCAAGGCAAATCGAAAGTAGGATTTTGTTCATCACTTCCAGTTAGTTCCAAAAGCCTCGTTTCATTCATAGCATACACAACTGTTCCAATATTCCCCCAATAAATTGCACCAGCACACATACAACATGGCTCAGCAGTTGTATAAAGAGTACAATCCCATAAGAAGTCTTTTGTGTATACACGAGATGCCCTTTCTACTAATGTAGTTTCCGCATGACCAGTACACTTTTTTTCCGTTATTTCTATATTGCCTTGTTCCATAACAATATTACCTTCTTCGTCAACTAAAATCGCACCAAAAGGAGTATTCCCCGCAGCTCTTGCCTCTTTAGACACTTCAATACATCTTTCTAGATAAAACTCATGATCTTTCTTGCTCATAATAACCTCCAAATAATAAATAATTCACAACAAAATAAAAATACTATATATTTTTTATTTATTTTTATTTTAACATAAGAAAAATATTACTCAAATATAATTTATTATTATTTATAACACATTAAAAAAAGACAAATTATATAAAAAACCTGTCTTTTTTTAAGATTAACCTACCCCTTCGCTGCACCTGACATTGTAAATCCTTGGGACATATATTTTTGAGAAACCATATAAAGTACTACTGATGGCATAGAATAGAGAACAGAAAAAGCCGCCAACTCCCCATATTGAACCATTCCATATTGCCCAAAAAATTGATATAACTTTAAAGATGCAGGAAATTTCTCCGGTGTATTCAATAAAATATAAGGTACAAAAAAATCCCCCCAACTACCTGAAAAAGTAAATATAGCAACAGTTGCAATCCCCGGCAACATAAGTGGTGTAACTATTCTTCGTATGCCCTCCATAGTAGACGCCCCATCTATCCATGCAGCCTCTTCCAATGTAACCGGAACTGAATCCATAAAATTCTTTAGCATCCATATAGCATAGGGCAGTGAAGTAGCAATTTTAAAAATAACCACACCATAGTTTTTGTCATAAAAATTAATTGACACAAAAAGAGTATAAACAGGCACCATTAGAGCTGTAATAGGCAATGAATTTAAAAATAAAACTGAAAACATAAATTTTTGTTTAAAATTCAATCTGTATCTCGACAAAGGATAGGCTGCAATACCACCTATAATAACCACAAAAAAAGCCTGAGACAAGCTCATAGCAAGTCCTATAACAAAAGAACGAACATTGACAGGGTCACTTATTATACTTTTATAATTATCCAACGTAATTTCATCAGGCATTTTTATAGTTTGCAAGGCATTAGGGTCTACCGATGCAGCAAAAACCCACACCAGAGGCAGCACAAAGCATACAGCAAATATAATTAGTAATAAATATTCAACTTTTATTTTAATCTTTAAGAATTTTGTATAGCTCATATCCCACCTCCTATATTTCTACTTTCATAGATTTCACATAAAAAACACTTAATACAACTCCAATTAATAAAAGTATCATAGAAACTGCCGTTCCATAACCTAATTGGAAGTTAACAAAGGCTTGGTTATACATATAAATAGGCAAAGTAGTCGTCTTGTTACCTGGGCCACCGCCTGTCATTGTGTATATTAATCCGAAAACCCCTAAGGTTTGCAAAGTAACCAACATCATATTTGTAGATATTGTTCCCTTCAGTATAGGTATAGTTATATTTACCATAGATTGAAAGCCTGTTGCACCATCCACTGTTGCCGCTTCCTCCACTTCCTTCGGTATATCGTCAAAAGCTGCTTGGAAAACTATCATAGAGAAAGCAACTCCGCGCCATATGTTTGCCAAAATAATCGATAGCATAGGCCATTCAAAAAGCCAATAAATAGGCCCTATACCTATTAAACTCAGCAAATAGTTAAATGTACCAAAATCTCCAAAAAAACTATACAAGCACATACCGGCAACTATTTCCGGCGTAACCCAACAAGCGATTATTATAGCACCTACTATTCTTCTAAATATTACATTCTTCTGCTTCATAACCATCGCTAATATAAATCCAAAAACAGTTTGCCCTAGCACTGCTGAAAAAATTACGAATATTAAAGTTTTCCATACAGCAGGTCCTACATCTGGATCCGTTAGTATTTTTTTATAATTCTCTAGCGCAATAAATTGTGTATTTTGCGCAGCACTTCCTGTTAAAGATAAATTTGTAAAAGAATAGTAAACAGTGAGAATTATTGGCCATATGAAGAAAAATGTTAAAAGCACTAAAGCAGGTAACAAAAACAATAAAGTCCTTCTTATAGTTTCTTTGTATTTTCGCATTTCTACAAGACTCATATTTCCCTCCTTTTTTAAAAAATGCCTCGTCTACAAGTTTTAGTTTTTTATTCAAACCCATTACTTGTAAAAGAGGCACTAAATTTTATATTAACTTATTTTACTTATATTCCAAAGCCACAGCATTGTCATCACCAACAACACGTCTCACTGCCTCGCTATATTCTTTCATGGCATCCACTGGTGCTGTACCAGTAACAACAGCCTCAACCATAGATTGAATAGCAGTAGATACTTGTGGATAGCTTTCATTTTTAGGTCTGAAATATGATGTATCTAAAAATTCTGTCATTTCAGACATAATTGGTATAGACAAATATTCTTCAGATGAAGCAATATCCGTTCTAGTTGTCATTGAGCTTTCAAGCATTGAACGGTCTGTAAGATTTTCAAAGCTACTTAAAGCTTTTACATACTCCCACGCTTCATCTTTATGCTGACTATTAGCAGGTATTGCATAACCCCAACCACCAGCTAAAGAAACAGTTCCACCAAAGTCACCATTTTGCGTTGGCATTCTTGTAATTTTTAACTTTTCTGTATATTCAGGCCAAGGGGATGCTCCTGTTTCCTTGTAGTTTCCTGTAGTCCATGAACCATCTAATTGAATCCCTAAATTACCTTGAGGCATATAAATTCTTGCTGCATTGTTACTACCTTGTCCATTTAAAACTTGTGAAAGAGGTGGACCCAGTTGTTCTTTGTATACTTTGTCAATCCATGTAAGAGTATCTAATATGCCTTGGCTCTCTACTATCCACTTGCCACTTTCATCTTGCAATCTTTCCCCTGTTCCATAAAGTAACATTTCGTAAGTTTGCATCGATGTAGCCTCGCCAGTTGCAATACCTGAATTAAACCAAATAGGTACTACACTGCCGCCTACATTTTCTTTTATTTGACGGCTAGCTATTAAAATATCTTCCCAATTTTTAGGCTCCCAAGGAGTAGCTATTCCTGCCGCATCAAATATATCCTGATTGTAATAAAGACCTCTAGTGTCTGTATTATAAGGCACAGCATAAACCACACCATCTTCACCCTTTACACCTTCTTTAAGTGACTCGTAAAAGTCACCCCATTCATCCCATTCAGCTAAATAATCCGTAAGAGGATGTAAGTAACCAGCTTTAACATCTGAAGGTAGCATAAATGTATCTTCTGTAACAACATCTGGTGCTGTATCTGGCGATTGTAACGCAAGTGCTATTTTTGCAAAATAATCACCTTCAGATGCCTGTATAGGAGATATATTCACAATAATATTTGGGTTAGATTCTGTAAGTTCTTTACCAACTCTCTCCATATGCTTGTAGCTAGCGCCATCTGCACCTATACCATCATCTCTAAATGTCATTCTAATTTCTACAGGTTCGCTACCTGTTTCCGTTTCTTTTTGCTCATCCGTTTCAGTTTTCACCTCTGGTGTTTCTGCCTTGCTAGTGTCGCCTGCACATCCAGCTAATAACGACATAGTTAACATCATCGCTCCTGCTGTTATTCCAATTTTTCTAAACTTCATAATTACCTCCTTTAGGGAATTAAATTATACTTTGCAATTTTATCACTATAAAATTTTGATCACACAGAGCCGTCATGTACATAACTAACATTCCAATACTCAGCAAAACCCTAATAATTGTTTAGTACTACCTAAATTAATTATATAGATGCTTTATTTTATAGTGAGATTTATTGCCTATAATGATAATATAACATATAAAATTCAATTTACAAGTTTATCGTTAAAATTAATTCATTTTATATAAAATTTGTCATATTTTTGACTCCTACAAACTTAAACACTACACAATTTTTTTAGAATACATTTAAAATAGTTATACCCTAGCTAAATATATTTTATAAGTAACAATTTGTACTTAATTCAGCATAATATTATAGAAGTCATAAAAATATTAACTATATTAGAAAATTATAATGACTTTTTAAAACATATATGTTACTCTTACATAAGAAATCTTGTTTTGCATTATAAATTAAATAAATCGATTAAAAACTTGTTAGATTTTACATATTTATAGTTGATTGAATATGTTAGTACTATAGGGGACGAAAAGAAATTTTTAACACAATTTCTTGGATAAAAGAAACAGATTAAAATAGCATACACTACAATATTTCATGTACTACACGAAGCACATAAAATAGCATGAAATATGCATATTTATGTGCTTTTTTGTATTTGATAATTTTAAAATACTGTTATTCTTCGAAAATGCTTAGGCTTAATTCTACTATGTAAAATAGTATAATATTGATGGTATTACATTAAAATGTTTGCTTGAAATGCAAAGCAAAATTCAAATAATATAAAGAGAGGAATGTGAAATATGGAACTTAAAACGTCACTATATGATTTACATGTAAAGTACAATGGTAAAATTGTACCATTTGCTGGATACCTGCTTCCAGTACAATATAAGGCAGGAGTTATTGCAGAGCACATGGCAGTGCGTACTGCTTGTGGTTTGTTTGATGTGTCCCACATGGGAGAAATTACTTGTGTAGGTCCAGATGCCATTAAAAACTTAAATCATTTACTAACTAATGATTTTACAAAAATGTATGATGGACAAGCTAGATACAGCCCAATGTGTAACGAAAATGGAGGAGTGGTAGACGACCTTATTGTCTACAAAGAAAAAGAAGATCACTATTTAATAGTAGTTAATGCCTCAAACAAAGATAAAGATTTCGCTTGGATTAAAGATCACCAATTTGGAGATGTGGAGTTCAAGGATGTTTCATCAGAAGTTGCTCAATTAGCACTACAAGGCCCAAAAGCAGAAGAAATACTTAAAAAAGTTGCAAAAGAAGAAGACATACCACCTAAGTTTTACAGCGCTACTTTCAACCGTAATATAGCTGGTTTAAATTGTATTATTTCTCGCACAGGATATACAGGTGAAAGTGGTTTTGAAATCTATTTACCTACAGAAGATGCACCAAAGCTTTGGGAAGTTTTAATGGAAGCAGGAGAAGAGCAAGGCTTAATCCCTTGTGGACTTGGTGCAAGAGATACTTTAAGGCTTGAAGCAGCCATGCCTTTATATGGCCATGAAATGGATGATACTATAACACCTTTAGAAACTGGTCTTAACTTTGCTGTAAAAATGGATAAAGAGGGTTTTATAGGTAAAGCAGCAATGGAAAAAAATCTCGAATTAACCAGAAAACGTGTTGGACTTAAAATAACAAGTGCAGGTATTGTAAGAGAACATTGTACTGTATACGTTGGTGATGAACCAATCGGCGAAAGCACATCAGGCACACATTGCCCTTACCTTGGCTACCCAATAGCCATGGCTATTTTAGAAATCGAACATACAGAAATCGGAACAGAAGTTGAAGTTGAAGTTAGAGGCAGACGCATTAAAGCTGAAGTAGTTAAACTTCCATTTTATAAGAAAGAAAAAACTAAATAGTCCACAAGTTTTAAACTTAAAACTTGCATTAAAATTAAAATAACATAAAAAATTTAACTGGTCTAAAATGACAGAGAGGAAATTAATATGAGCTATCCAAAAGAATTAAAATACAGAAAATCACATGAGTGGGTAAAATTTATTGATGAAACAACAGCACTAATCGGTATAAGCAATTTTGCACAAGAGGCCTTAGGAGGAATTGTATTTGTTAGTCTTCCAGATGAAGACAGTGACGTTACAGCAGGAACTACTTTTACAGACTTAGAGTCAGTAAAGGCAGTATCTGATATTTACTCTCCAGTAACGGGAACAATAGCAGAAGTTAACGAAGAATTAGCAGATGCGCCAGAAATGATTAACGACGACCCATACGGTGCATGGCTTGTTAAAGTTGTTAACATAACAGAAACTGAAGAACTAATGGACGCCGACGCATATGCAGAATATGTCGAGAACGAAGCAGAGTAGAATAAAGAAAAAAACTAGGAGGTGAATAAATGGGATCTTATATAGCGAGCACACAAAAAGAGCAACAAGAAATGTTAAAAGACATAGGTTGTGACAGTTTTGACGCTTTATTCTCTCAAATACCTGAGGAAGTAAAAGTTAAAAATCTAAACCTTCCGTCAGGTCTTAGCGAGATGGAAGTATATAGCAAAATGGAATCTATTGCAGAAAAAAATATAGTATTTAAGCACATATTTAGAGGGGCTGGTGCGTACAATCATTATATCCCATCAATTGTAGGAAGTGTTACTGGGAAAGAAGAGTTTTTAACAGCATACACGCCCTATCAGGCAGAAATAAGCCAAGGTATATTGCAATCCATTTTTGAATATCAAACTATGATATGTGAGCTTACAGGAATGGAAGTATCCAATGCATCAGTTTATGATGGTGCAACAGCAGCCGCAGAGGCTGTTGCAATGTGTAGAGAAAGAAAAAGAACCGTAACATATATATCTGCAACAACTAGCCCACAGGTTATAGAAGTAATTAAAACATATTGCTACGGAGCAGGAACGCAAGTAGTTATAATACCCGAAAAAGATGGTGTTACAGATGCCGAAGCTTTAAAATCCGCTTTAAAAGATGATAGTGCATCTTTTTACTTACAGCAACCAAACTTCTACGGAAACATAGAAGATGCAGAAGTCCTTGGGGATATAGCCCATGAAGCCGGTGCAAAATTTATAATGAGTTGTAACCCTATTGCTTTAGCAGTTATGAAAACTCCAGCTGAATGCGGAGCTGACATTGCTGTAGGCGAGGGTCAACCTTTAGGTATGGGAATTGCATTTGGTGGCCCTTACTTAGGATTTATGGCAGCTTCAGGAAAATCAATACGTAAGCTACCAGGTAGAATAGTAGGTGAAACTGTAGATAAAGTTGGCAACAGAGCTTTTGTACTTACTTTACAAGCAAGAGAGCAACATATACGCCGTGAAAAAGCTAGTAGCAACATATGTTCAAATCAAGCTCTTTGTGCCCTAACTGCAGGCGTTTATATGTCATCTATGGGTGAAACTGGAATGAGCCAAGTAGCAGAACTTTGTAATTCTAAAGCTCATTATCTTCAAAAAGAACTAGAAAAAATAGGTTTAAAAACAAAATACAACCAACCACATTTTCACGAATTTGTGACGACATCATCTTTAAAAACAAATGATATATTATCTGCCCTTGAAGAAAAAGGCTTTTTAGGCGGCCTGCCATTAAATGATAATGATATTCTTTGGTGTGCCACAGAAAAAAACACAAAAGCCGATATAGATCAGCTAGTAGCAATTGTTAAGGAGGTGTGTCTGTAATGAAATTAGTATTTGAAAAAGGTAGCGATGGTAGACATTGTACTTTTATGCCAGAATGTGACGTACCAAAGGAAAAACTACCTTTCCCAAAACGTGAGAAAAAACCTCGCTTACCACAATTATCAGAAAATGAAGTTAGCAGACATTATACATCATTAGCAAAACAGGTTCATGGTGTTAACGATGGTTTTTATCCATTAGGCTCTTGTACCATGAAGTACAATCCAAAAATTAATGATACAGCTGCTTCTTTCGGTGGTTTTGCTAAAATCCACCCATTACAACCAGAGCACACAGTACAAGGTTGTATGGAAGTATTAAAAACATCAAAAGAACTACTTTGTGAAATTACAGGTATGGACGACATGTCCTTTCAGCCTGCAGCAGGCGCCCATGGTGAACTTGCTGGCTTACTTCTTATAAAAGCCTATCATCTTAGCAGAAAAGACAGCAATAGAACTAAAATAATCGTTCCCGACTCAGCTCATGGAACTAACCCAGCAAGTGCAATAATGGCAGATTTTACAGTTATAAACATTCCTTCCAGAGAAGACGGTTGCGTAGATTTAGATAAATTACGTGAAGTTGTAGGACCAGACACAGCAGGTTTAATGCTTACAAATCCTAATACAGTTGGTTTGTTCGATAAAAACATTTTAGAAATCACGTCAATTGTACATGAAGCCGGCGGCTTAAATTATTACGATGGTGCAAACTTAAATGCCATTATGGGAATAGTTCGTCCGGGGGATATGGGATTTGATGTAATCCATTTAAATCTTCACAAAACATTCTCTACTCCTCATGGCGGAGGTGGACCAGGTAGTGGACCAGTAGGCTGCAAAGCCTTGTTGCAAGATTTCCTCCCAGGAAAACAAGTAGTTGGGGAAAAAGAATTATCCTTTACAGTTCCAAAGCATACAATGGGAAGTTTGAAAGATTTTTATGGTAATTTCCTTGTAGTTGTACGTGCATTAACTTATATATTAACCCTAGGAAAAGAAGGGGTACCAGAAGTTTCTAAAAATGCAGTATTAAACGCCAACTACATGATGGCAAAACTTAAGGATATATACCCAATGGCATATGATGAAATTTGTATGCATGAATTTGTTATGACATTAGAAAAAATGAAACACGATATAAATGTATCAGCTATGGATATTGCAAAATCTCTATTAGATTATGGAATTCATCCGCCTACTATGTACTTCCCACTTATTGTCCACGAGGCATTAATGGTGGAACCTACAGAAACTGAAAGTAAAGAAACTATGGACGAAGTAATAGGTGTGTTCCGTGAAATTTACGAAAGAGCACAGGCAGACCCTGAATCTATGCACGAATCACCAGTAAAAACTTATATACGCAGACCAGACGATTTACAAGCTGCAAGGAACCCAGTACTTCGCTACGAGTTTTAAAGCGAATTTAATCAGTAAGGATGAAAATATGACAGAAAAATTTGATTTAATTGTTATTGGGGCTGGTCCAGGTGGGTATGAAGCTGCTATTGAAGGCGCAAAAAAAGGCATGGCTGTAGCCCTTGTAGAAAGCAGAGAGCTTGGTGGCACTTGTTTAAATCGCGGGTGTATTCCAACCAAAACTATTATGCATTCTACAGAATTATACGAGGAGCTAAAAGAGTGCCAAGACCTAGGTGTACAAGTAGGTGAAATTTCCTACGATATGGAAAAAATCCAAAGCAGAAAAGAAGAAGTTATAAACCAACTACGTGGCGGAATTTCTATGTTAATGAAGAAAAATAAAATAATAGTTTTCGAGGGCATTGGTACAATTACCTCTCCTAATGAAGTTACTGTACAAGGTAAAGAAGTAAATAGATTAACTACCGATAAAATATTAATTGCTACAGGCTCAACTCCAGTTATGCCACCAATTCCAGGAATTAACCTTGAAAATGTAATAAACAGTGATGCCCTTTTAGATACAAAAAAGGTTTATAAAAATCTTGTTGTAATCGGAGGCGGCGTTATTGGTATGGAATTTGCGTCTATATATAGCTCTTTAGGTTGTAAAGTTACCGTAATTGAAGCATTAGACAGAATTCTAGCTAACATGGATAAAGACATAGCCCAAAATTTAAAAGTGATTTTGAAAAAAAGAAACGTAGATATACACACAAAAGCACGAGTTGAAGAAATCTTAGAAGGTACAAACGGAAAACTAATTTGCCGTTATACTGAAAAAGATTCCCTTAACGAAATTGAAATTGATGGTGTTTTAGTTTCAGTAGGCAGACGTGCAAATGTAGATGGTCTTATAAACGATGATATAAATATTGCTATGGAATCTGGCAAGATACTTGTAAACGAGAATTACCAAACAAATATTCCAAACATATACGCAATAGGAGATGTTATAGGCGGGATTCAATTAGCACATGTTGCAACAGCGGAAGGTATAAATGCTATTGCTCATATGAAAAACGAAAAGCCACATATTAACATGAATGTAGTTCCTAGTTGTGTTTATACTAACCCAGAAATTGCTGTTATTGGAATGTCTAAAGCTGAAGCAGATGAAGCCGGCATTAAAACAATAAGCAAAAAATATGTAACAACTTCCAATGGTAAATCTATTCTTTCCAACCAAGAAAGAGGATTTATTAAGGTAGTAGCTGAAGAAAGTACAGGTAAAATTCTTGGTGCGCAAATGATGTGTGCAAGAGCCACAGACATGATTAGTGAAATAGGAACAGCCATGGTAGGTGAAATGACTTTAGAACAAATGCGTTCGGTAATTAGACCACACCCTACTTTTAGCGAGGGAATAACATCGGCTGTTGAAGCTTAAACCTTACTCATATTTATTTAGGGGACACCAAAGGTGTCCCCTTTTTAGTGTAGTCATTAATAAATTTAATTGAAAGTTCCATCTAAAACTATTATACTAAACATATTACTTATAGAAAACATAACGAAAGGAAGTTATCATGCTAAATAAAGAAGATTTTAAACTACTAGAAAGTACTGATATTTTTAAAGGCTCAATAATGCATATAAAAAAAGACACTATCTCTTTACCAAATGGAAAAAGCGCAATACGTGAAACTTTAAAACACATTGGTGCAACAGCCTCTGTTGTTCTTACAAATGAAAATAAGCTTATACTTGTTAAACAATATAGACATGCCTACGGCGATTTATCTTGGGAATTGCCAGCTGGATTACTTGACCCTAACGAAATTCCCGTAGATTGTGCTAAACGAGAAGTCGAAGAAGAAACAGGATACAAATGTAATTCTATAGAATTTATGTTTAAAATTTATCCTACTATGGGATACAGCACAGAAGTTATTCATGTCTATTTAGCCAAAGATTTAGTTAAAACATCCCAAAACTTAGACCCCGATGAATTTGTAGAAACTGCTGAGTTTACTTTGGAAGAAACAGAGGAAATGATTAAAAAAGGCGACATTGTTGACGGTAAAACTATAGCTGGTATTTTATTTTACAAAAGTTATTGTAAATAATACAATTAGAAACAAAAAAAGAGCGAAAACCCATCGCTCTTTTTGCATTTTTATATATTTTTTTAAAATCAACTTTTAATTTGGTAATATTTTTTATTCCAATACAGCCTCATTACTATTATTATTCTCTTACACTATATTTTTTCTTCACAAACTTCTTCTACATAGCCTTGTGGTATACCTTTTGGGTCGATTATAATATTATTTCTGTACAATTATTTTCACCTCTGGTTCCCTATACACAATTTTTTGTGTTTTATAAGGCACTGTTACTTTAACGCTTACCAAAATCAAGTTTACTAACTAGGTTGAAATTTTTTAGCAAAAAAACGCTAATTGGAAATCTTAAAAAAGTGGTTTTCTTTTTAAAGATTCTATTTTGCGTTTTACTTTAATTCAAAACTATAATTACCATTTTTATCAAATGATTTAATTTTAAATATAATAATATTATAATTATCAATATCTTCAATTCTTGTATTAGAATTTTTATCAATTAATCTATCTTTTATAATTATATATCCTTTTTCATTAGACACAGTTAAATACATTTTTTGTTCATTTAAATTATAAAACATAATTTTATTTTTTTTATTATTATCAAGTGTATATATATCTTTATATTCTGTTGTAACATACTTGTTTAATTTAATATTAAAATTAAATGGATGTACTACAGTTATAAAAAAAACAATAATAATAATACCTAGAATAAAAAATAAAAATTTATTTTTTTTACTCATAAAATATTTTTTTTCATAATACAAATTCCTCCTCAATTTAACATTATTTACAATTACTATATCTAGAAAAAATAAAATACAATTCATATTTAATTTTTCAATCCTTATAAAATAGCCAGATTTATAACCTTTGTATTTTAATAAAGTTTTTGCTTATAATTCAATATACTAAAATCCATTAAATAGCTCCGGAACTATAACAACATTGTACCAAAAAAAACTACCTTGCCAATAACCTTCAAAATAAAATTCACTAATACTTGATGGTATTTTTATTGATGTTAAATTATTGTAACTAAAAGCTCCAACTCCTATATAACGTATATTGCTAGGTATCTCAATAGTTTCTAAAGCATTAAATACAAAAATGTCACATTTTAATACTTCAATGCCTGTCGGTATAGTTACTGTGGTTAAGTTATTACCATCAAAAGCCCCTTGTCCTATTTCAGTTAGAGAATTCGGCAGATCTATCTCTCTTATAGCACATTGATTAAAAGCAAAATCCCCTATATATTTTAGTCCTTCTGATAGCTCTACAGTCTCTAAATTATCATTACTATAAAAACTAGCTCGACCTATGCTAACTACGTTATCCGGAATCACTACCGAGCTAAAATTGGTTTCACCAAAAGCAAAATCATCTATTTCTTTTAGAGTATCTGGTAAAACAACCGATTTTAACCTTACAGTACCAGCATTACCTGCACCATAAAACGCATAAAAGCCTATTTTGGTAACATTCTATCTCTCACCCATAGTAATAAATTTCATGTGAAATTATACACAAAACAACATTGATTTACTCCAAATTAGATTCTTATTTATTTTCAGTACGAGTTATAATTAATTTTACAATGAAATAATACTATATGTAAAGTTTTTTGCTTTTTTAGTAAAAAAACTTTTTTTAAATTTATTTTCTCCTTGGCTTTTTTTAGTTTGTTTAATATTTTTTTATATAATAAAAACCCGTTTAAATAGGCGTTTGTCCTATTAAATTAGTGTATTTATCATGTATACAACTTGACACATGGCATTGTAAACCTTATACTTGCAAAGTAAAGCAATTCCCTTTTTCATCTTTGTTATTTAAATCTAATGGAATTGCTACAAAACTATGGATTTTATATTAGAGCGAAAATATTATACTTACCAAAAATTTTACACATCTAGTTTTAAAATCACATTTAAAGGAGGAAGTTATGAAATTCAAAAAGTTATTAGCAACAGCATTAGTTAGTGCCATAGCCGTTGTAGGTTGTGGTGGCCAAGGAGCAGATACAGCAGGTGATACTGCAGCAGATGGTGGTAGTTCTACTGAACCTATTACTTTAGTTTATGCTGAGGTAAACCCACCAGACACAATAGTTGGCCAAACAGGTTTAAAATTCAAAGAAGAAGTAGAAAAACTTACAGAAGGTTCTGTAATTATTGATGTACAAGCCAGTGGTGTTTTAGGTGCTGAAAGTGATGTTCTAGACACAATGCTTGGTGGCGGTGGCACTGTAGACATGTCACGTATATCCGCTTTTGCCTTAACTAGTTACGGTGGTGAGAAATCTAAATTACTTTCTTTACCATATACTTTTGAAAATCGCCAACATTTTTGGAACTTTGCCGAGTCAGATTTAGCCTCTGAATTTTTAATGGAGCCTAGCGAAAATGGCACTGGCATAAGAGGTTTATTCTATGGCGAAGAAGGATTCCGTAGCTTCTTTACAACAACACCTGTAAACTCTATTGAAGATATGGCTGGCCTAAAATTACGTGTTTCTAACGACCCAGTTATGCAAGGTTTAGTAAATAGCCTTGGTGCAGCACCAACAGTTGTAAACTTTGGCGAATTATATTCAGCTATTCAAACAGGTGTAGTTGATGGTGCAGAACAACCAATTTCTAACTATAAATCTAATGCCTTCCAAGAAGTTGCACCTAATTTAATTTTAGACGAGCATACTTTAGGAGCAATCCAAGTTATTATTACAGATGAGGCATGGGCTAAATTAAGTGAAGAACAACAAGCGGCTATGATGGAAGCTGGTAAATTAACTTCAGCTTTTAACAAAGAAATTTCAGAAAAAGCTGAGCTTGAAGTTTTAGAAGGACTTAAAGAAGAGGGTATAAATGTTGTAGAAGTTCCAGACAAGGCTCCATGGATTGCAGCTGTACAAGATGTAGTTACAGAAGCAGTTGGCGATAACACTGAATTATACGAACAAATTATATCTATGAAATAAAATACTTAAGAACAAGGGATTGTCGTGTAAATTCGGCAACCCTTTTTTATAATTTAATATATCGAAAGGAGAAAAATGAATAATTTTTTTCAAAGTGTTGATAAAATTAAGCCTGCATTTGATAGGGTAGATAAAGTTGTTCTATTTTTTTGTAAAATTTTACTAGTAATTGATATTTTAATTACTACGTATGCTGTTTTAGGCCGTTTTGAAATAGTTACATCTATCTTGCCATTTATAAAAGATGCAGCATGGACAGAGGAAGTAGTTTTAACATGTATGTCCTATATGGCTGTACTAGCAGCTTCTTTAGCTATAAGACGCAACTCGCACATTAGAATGACTGCCTTTGATAGATATTTACCAAAAAATTTAGTATTGTTTTTAGACATACTATCTGACGTTGCAGTCCTTGTACTAGCCGTTATTATGATTACAGTAGGTTGGAAGTACGCTACTACAATCGGGGGGAAAGGTTCATATGTTTCAATGCCTAACGTTTCCAAATTTTGGATGTATTTTCCTATACCTTTAGCCGGCTTTGCCATGATTATTTTCGAACTAGAGCTGCTTTACAATCATGTAAAAAAAATATTTAAATACGAGGAGGTACAACATGATTAATACAATTGCTATTGCTATTTTATTAGGAACCTTCTTTATTATGATTTTTTTAAGATTTCCTATTGCCTATGCTGTTGCACTGGCATCTGTTTTTACTTTAATTTATATGGAATTACCTCTTACTACAGTATGCCAACAAATGATAAAGGGTATTAGTTCTTATTCCCTTATGGCTGTTCCGTTTTTTATTACCATGGGTGTACTTATGGGTAGCGGTGGTATCTCGGAAAAACTTATTGCCCTAGCCAATGCCTGTGTAGGTTGGATGCGTGGTGGTATGGCAATGGTTAATATTGTTGCATCATACTTTTTTGGTGGCATATCCGGTTCTGCAGCAGCTGATACAGCATCTTTAGGTTCAATTTTAATTCCTATGATGGTTGAAGAAGGCTATGACGCTGACTTTTCTACTGCCGTTACTGTTACATCTTCTGTAGAAGGTTTGCTTGTTCCACCATCCCACAATATGATTATTTACGCTACAACTGCTGGTGGTATTTCTGTTGGTTCGTTATTTTTAGCCGGATACGCTCCAGCTGCTTTGCTTGCCATCTCTTTAATGATTGGCTCTTATATAATATCTGTAAAGAGAAATTATCCTAAAGGTGAAAAATTTTCTTTTGTAAACTTTGTAAAACAATTTCTTACTTCCTTTTGGGCTTTAGCCGCTATTGTGATAGTTGTATTCGGTGTAATAGGTGGTGCATTTACAGCAACAGAATCTGCTGCTATTGCTGTTTTATACAGTTTATTTGTTAGTGTTTACATTTATAAGGGACTTACATGGAAAGCTGTATGGAAAGTATTTGATCAATGTGTATATACTTTGGCAATTGTACTTATATTAATTGCTACTTCTGCTGTTTTTGGATATTTATTAACTTTATTAAAAGTTCCAACTTTAGCTGCTAATGCAATTATTGGTGTTACAGACAACCCTATTATTCTAGCCCTACTATTAAATATTATATTACTATTGTTAGGTTGTATAATGGACATGGCGCCAATTATTTTAATTGCCACTCCTATACTTTTACCAATAGCTACTTCTATAGGCATACACCCTATACAATTTGGTATAATGATGATATTAAACTGCGGTATCGGTTTATTAACACCACCTGTTGGAGCTGTATTATTTATTGGCTCCGCCGTTTCCAAAGAACCTATGGAAAAAGTTGTAAAGGCAACACTACCATTTTATATTTGTATGATAATCACTCTATTGTTAATTACGTTTATCCCACAAATATGTCTATTTTTGCCAGAATTGTTTAGTTAGTATGTATGAGTTTAATTATTATGTTGATCCTTTAATTATGACAAAAATGACTTTAAAATCAATGTACAAAACTTTAGTTGGTGTTGTAAACATTACTTTTACAATTGGCTCTATGAGTTTACTATTTAGGTTTTGGGCTGATTTTGAACTTTTTTCAAAAATACTATTATTTTTATGTGTATTTGCATTTCCTATATTTCAACCCCTTTTTATATATAAAAGGTTAAAAAAACAAATAGGCAACTTACCTAAAAATATGAAGATTATTTTAGATGAAAAAAATTTCACTATTTCATTTGATAATAACGTAAACAAAATAAAATGGACTAATACTAAAAGAATTTTAAAGGATAAAAGTATTTTTGTTATATATACCTCTGAAAAAGAAGGATATATTTTAACTAAAGAAATTTTAGGTTCACAATTTGAAAATGTAAAAAATTTGTTAGAAACCGTAGATTGTAAAAATAAATCTGGTTTCTACGCTTTATAAAAAACAAAAAAAACGTTTCGTTGACCAAAATCTATCAACGAAACGTTTTTTATATCCATTAAAAACCAAAAGACAATGCCCCACCATCAACGGCGTAATCTTGTCCTGTTATATACTTTGCACTATCACTTACTAAAAAAAGCGCCATGGCTCCAATGTCTTTAGGGTCACCAAATTTATTTAATGGCATTCTTGATAATATTTTATTTTTCCGTTCTTCATCCATTACCTGTTTACTCATTTCAGATGGAAACCAACCTGGTGCTATGGAGTTAACTGTTATATTCTCTCTAGCCCATTCTACAGAAAGACCCTTGGTTAATCCCAATACAGCACCTTTACTAGAACAATATGGTACTACTTGACTAAAACCTAAATGAGCAGCCATAGATGAAATATTAATAATACGTCCTGTGTGCTCTGACTTTTTTAAATAGGGATAGCATAGACAAGATAGTTTAAAAACACTGCTTACATTTACTCTATGTATTAAATCAAAGTCTTCATCAGAAAAATCCTCAGCCCTCTTTTTCACAGTAATACCAGCATTATTGATTAGGAAATCTATACCTTTTTTTTCGCCAACTTCTTTAACTATTTCTTCTAATGTTTCATAGTCCAACACATCTCCCTTTAGTTCTACAATATTTTTGTGAAGTATAGTATCGTCTTTTACTCTTCCTGTTCTGCTAATTGTGTATACTGTAGCTCCTGCATCTGCCAATGTATTTGCTATAGCTAATCCTAAACCACTTGAACCACCTGTAACAATTCCCGTTCTGCCATTTAAATTAAACATAAATCTCCTTTAAAAATTCTTTTTTAAAATTAAATCCCCAGCCGTCGCCTTGTCTTAATTGTGCATATCCATCTTCTACTACCATTTTATTATCAATAATTCCATCTATCCAATCAAAGGATTCAGCACCATAGCCATTTGGTACAGTTGCTAATAAAGGAACATCGTAATCTTTATAATAATGAGGCAATACAGGTATATGGTAACTATTAGCTAATGCCGCTGAATTTCGCCACTCCTCTACTCCACCAATTCTAATTATGTCTGGTTGCCAAAGGTCTATAGCATTTCTAGCTATAAGTGCCTTTAGGCTTTCTATATTATACTCCCTTTCACCCATTGCCAAGGAAATACCTGTTTTATTTTTCAGAATTTTATAACTTTCATAATCTGTGTTAAGAACAGGCTCTTCAAACCAATGTATGCCAATTTCTTTTGCTCTTTCTGCTAACAATAAGGCTGTAATTCCCGTCATACCTTGATTAGCATCCATCATTATTTTAACATCATTGCCAATAGCTTCCCTAACTTTATACAATCTTTCTAAATCTTCTTCTACAGACTCCGAGCCAACTTTTATTTTTACAGCTTTGAAGCCACTTTTTTTATAATTAGTAACTTCTTCAATAAGCTCATTTATGGAATAGGATAACCATCCTCCACTTCCATAAACAGGTATCTTATATGTAGATACTCCAAAAATTTTCCAAATTGGCATTTTTAATGTTTTCGCCCAAGCATCCCACATAGCAACATTTAAAGTAGCTTGAACCCATCTTTGCAAACCTAGGCTGCCAAAATATTCGCTTTCAATATCAAATTCCTTTTTCATTTTAACAGTCTCGTAAACCTTATACCCCTGTTGTAAAATAAAATTTTTACCATCTATAAGCGCACCCTTGATGGCATTTTTAGAGTAGTGGAAAGATAATAAATAACCTTGGCCAACTATATTTTCCTCTGTAATTACTTCCACAACAAAAAAACTTATTTCACTTATATTGTGGGTAGAATCTGCTATAGGCTGAGATATTTCTGATGTTGCTTCATAAATCTTTATATCCTTTATTTCATTTAGCATTTTGCACCTCTAGATTTTCTCAAGTATTAAAGTTCCATTTCTCTCTATAGATATTTTTCCTACTGCTTTTTCTTGGCTTATATAATTTGTATATTCTTCATCTAGTTTAATCTCTTGGTCTTTTCCTGTAAAGTTAAATATAAATATTATTTCTTTATTATTTAAAAATCTTTTTACAACCTCTACATTTTTCTCTCTGTTAATGGAAGTACAGCTTATATTTGCTTCCTTGGCAATATGTTTAAATAAATTAATATACCCATTATCTTCTAAGTCCGTACCTATATAGTACGCTTTACCTTTTCCATAATTATTAACAGATATTGCTTTTTCTCCAACCTTATAATCTTCTAAATATGTACCTACTGCTTTGGAATCGCCACCTAGGAGCTCGCTCCAAGATCTATCCATTGATGTTATTATCTCACCGTTTAAGTTTATTTCAACTTTATTTATATTTTTTTCAAAAACTGGCTCTACTTCTTCTACAGTTGTGGCAAATACTTCTGTTAAGCCTGCTGGTAATACATCTGTGTAGCCTACATTATCTTCATTTTTAACTGACGTAAGGAAAGTACCTATTAATACGCCACCATTTTTCACGTAAATTTTAAGTTTTTCTTGATTTTTTCTGCTTAAAATAATCGTTGTAGGTAAAATTAAAACTTTGTATTTATTTAAATCTCCTTTTAAAGAAATTACGTCAGCATTAAGGCCTGCTACCTCTAAATTTTTATATAAACTTTCAAGATAGTTTAAGTACTTAAAAACTGGATCATTTACAGGCTTTATACGTAACGCCCAATGAGATTCATAGTCAAATACTATAGCTACTTCACTTTTAAATTCAGCATATTCTATAGCTTTTAATTTTTCTAAAAGCTCTGCTGTTTCCTTCATTTCGAAATATCTTCGCCTTGGAACTCCATCCATGTCCACAATGGCATAGTTTAATTGCTCTGCACCAAAAGGATAAGTTCTAAATTGAAAATGCAACATCATTTGTGCTCCATGAGCAAAGGAATGTAAAACTGATTGCTTTAATGCATTAGGGTTAGGCTGTAATCTGCCAGATCCACTAAGACGATGACCACCACCTGACATAAATTCCAATATCCAAAAGGCATTATCCTCCTTTATGCCTCTACCAAAAGCATAGGGCAAAGAACTAACTTGTGCATCTCTTAAATCTGGATAATAGTCAAAAGCATATTTGTCTAAATCTTTAAAACTTTTATAGTAATCTATGCTATTAGTAGCTAGACCCGTACCATTAGTCGTTATTTCTACATTACTTGAAAAATATTCTTTTAAAACTTTAGTTTGAATGTCTTGATACTCAATTTGCATATCACTGGCAAAATTCTCGAAATCCAACCTTACTGTTGGACTTTCATAAAATGCATTTATAGAATTCTGTGCACCAACTTCTATAGTGTTTACTGGAAAAGATATTTGGTCAAATCTTGTGTACTCTTGACTCCAAAAAATACTTCCACTTCTCTTATTGTACTCTTCAATAGTTTTGTATTTTTCCTCTAACCATTTGTGAAAGCGACTTTCGCAATTCTTGCAAGTACAACGGCCTGTGCCCTCTTGAGCTGGTTCATTATCTATTTGTACAGCTATTACATAGGGATTTTTACCAAAAGCCTTGCTTAACTCCCTTGTTATTTTTTCTGAATGTTTTCTATAATTTTCATTAGTATAGCAATAATGCCTTCTACCACCAAAGGGGCGTACTACTCTTTTATTATCTTGATATAATACATTTGGATATTTTTCAATAAGCCAAATAGGAGGGCAAGCCGTTGGCGTGCAAAGTACTGTATTAATTCCATTTTCCCCAAGTTTATTTACTACTTTTATAAGCCAATTAAAGTCGTATTCATTTTCTTTCGGCTCCATTCTACACCAAGAAAATTCTCCCATTCTAATGGTATTTATTTTTGAATCAATTAATAACTTTATATCATGATTTAGCTCAGCTTCATTTTTATGTTCTGGGTAATAGGACGTTCCGTAATACATATTTTCCTCCTAAAATTTATTTACCTGTAAAATATATTTCACTTACTTTTTCAAATTCAATATCATTCTCAAACTCTAAAATTAAAATTCTATCTGGTGACTCCATGTTAATTTTATCTAAATTAATTTTAATTCCAGTGTTTGAAATACTATAGTCAACAGCTTCACCTTGAAAAGTTTTTATATTTTTTAGTTTATTTTCCATAAGAGGCAACTGCTCTTCCTTAAATTTTTCTTCATCTAATATGTGTAAGTATACTTTATTCTCTTTAAAAGTTGTGCCATAAACATTATCGATAGGTTCTATAGGCCCGCCCTCTGTTGCATATACACTTTCACCATATTCCCTTAACCAGTCCCCTACTTCTTTCATTCTATTTCTTATTTCCTTAGATATTTTACCATTTTTGTCTGGTCCTATATTAACTAACCAGTTTCCACCTCTACAAACTGTGTTTATCATCATTTTTATAAGCCAATTAAAATCTGAAACAGGGTCCTCTTTCATCCACCCCCATGAACTTCCTGAGCATACGCACATATTTTTCTCCCAAAGCACAGGCATTATTTGCCCTGTTATTTCATGGGAACCCTCATCACAATAAAAATCCCCCTCCCAGCCAGAACGTGGGTTAATCATCATTTTAGGATTATATTTTCTTGCCATTTTGTTAAGTTTTGACGGCTCCCAAAACCAAGCACTTGTTGTATCGCTACCCTTATGTGCAAGCCAAGCTCCATCATACCAAAGAATATCTAAAGGTCCATAGTCCCTGCACAACTCTTCCACTTGGGAATAACATTGTTTTTTCATTAGACTTGCATTTTCCGGCAGACCCTCTGGGTCGAAATATCCCGGAAATCTCCAATCCATAGGAGAGTAATAAAGCCCTACAGCTAAATTATTTTTTCTGCAACCATCTACAAACTCTCTAACAACATCTCTATGAGGTGGCATTTTACAAGAATTAAAATCATTGTAGCTACCTTTGGAACCCCAAAGCGCAAAGCCATCATGATGCTTGGTAACCATTACACTGTAGTTTGCACCAAAATCCTTTGCTATTTCTACCCACTCTTCCGCATTAAAGTCTTCTTGTAATAATTCTTCGGAAAGCTTGTTATACTCTTCATCATCAATTTTTAAATTGTATTTTGCCCATTCACCTTTTCCTAAAGCTGAGTATAGACCCCAATGTATAAACATTCCAATTTTAGCGTCTTTCCACCATTTTTTATCTTCTTTAGATAGATTTAATTCCTCGCATTTAACTCCACCTAAACTTTTTAAGTTAATACTACTTTTTAACATTGACCTAAGCTCTGCGCCCGTCATTTCTCTCGGCATTTTTTTATCCATATTCATCTCCTTGTGTTATAAAAAAAGACTGACGAATTTCCGCCAGCCTTATTTTATTCTTTGACAGACATTTAAATATTTATATCACGGTTTTTTAATACATCTGATACTCTTATAACCTGTCCAGTTTCTACAGAAAGTTCCATAGCTTCCATTATTGCTAATGTGCGCACTGCCTCTTTTAAGTCTGGTAAAGGAGTTTTGCCCTCAGCTTTACATTTAGCGAAGTCTTCTATATAGTTTTGATACTCCCCAGCGTGGTGACTTTCACCCTCAAACCTAAAATAATACTTATGTTTATCATTGAAGTCATGAATGTCTACTTGTTTTTGTTTTTTATCAAATTTAGTAAGATATTTTAACCTAGGGTAATTGGCACGGCTTACGCCATCGGTCCCTCTAAGAGTACAATTTATTGATGCCTCTGTATCATTGCCCAATGCAGGAGTTGCATAAATTCCACTAACTGTAGCACTTATGCCACTTTTATCTGTTAGAATAAATTTTAATGTATCTGGTACATTTAAGCCAAAGGCCTTTGTATTTGCACTTACTACACCAGCCCCATAAACTTCTTCTACATTGGGTAAATACCACGCTGTTAAGTCAACGGCATGTATCATAAAGTTATACATCCAGCTAAAACCTTTTTGATGGCTCCATGCTTTTTCCAAAAACCATCTAGAATCACTCATATAATGGGCTTCCATAGTTACTAACTCGCCGTGTTTGCCTTCATTATAATCAGCTCTTTGATGTAGCATTGGCTCGAAATATCTGGAACTTTGCCCTATAAACACTAACTTTCCAGTTTCTTTTTGTACTGCCAACAATTCATTGGCTCTATCTAAATCAACCATAACGGGTTTAGTACAAATTACATCTTTTCCTGCCTTTAAAGCCATGAGTATATGCTCTGCATGTAGTTGATCTGGTGTATAGATGCCTATTACATCAATATTTTCATCTTTTAACATTTCTTCGTAATCCAATGTGTACTGGCTTAAGGCAAAAGCATTTGCTTGTTCCTTGCATAAATCTTCATTTAAATCGCAAATATTTCCTATTTCCCAATAGTCACTTTGCATAACTGCAGAAATAATACTTCTACCTTCACCAAGACCTAGCACGCCCATTCTTAATTTTTTTTCCATTGTACGCCTCCAAACTATTCATACAACCAATCTAATTTATCTTTTGTTTCACCAAAAAGCCCAGCATTTCGCACTTTTATTTCTGTGTTTTTTGGAATGATACCTACTATTGTATAACCACCTGTACCAAGGTATAATTCGTGCACTCCTTTTTCATAGGTAAAGGCGTGAACATTCATATCTGGACAGCCTTCAGCTTGCATTGCATTCCCTATTACTATAGCTAGTCCACCTCTATCATCAGCATGGGTATTTGTTTCTAAATCTGGTACTTGTAGCCACTCTAAGCCTTTTGCATTCATGTATGCCAACAATATTTTAGAATCTTCCTCCAGTTCAACTTTTACAGTCATGCCATCCGTAATAGCCTTTCCCAAGGAAAACCCTATACCTGTAAGTCCCTCTAGCTCAGGAGCATAAGTTTTTATTTCCGATTTCATATCATTAAAAATTTCTGTTCCCTTTTTTAAATTATAAGTATAGCAATCTTCGCTTAATAATTTAAATTTGCTACCTGTAAAAACTACAGTGTCTTCTTCAACTATTTCATCTTCAACAAAAATCCCTTTTTTCATATTATTAAGATTTTTCTTGAAATTAATAAATTCTTTTTCGTATTCTGGTAAGCACTGACTCCAATGACCATATGTTTCTCCATTAGGGAATGGAATTTTCCTTTGAGGTGTTTGCATACTGTTTGCATACAAATAGGTATTTTTTGTTAATTCCTCTAGCTCCCTATACCACTTAAGGCTTTCTTCCCAAAGAGGTAATGCCTTTTCTAATATACTTACATCTCCTACGCAATTTTCATCCATTGTGTATTTATAGTATAAAATTTGTGCCGCAGCCTTTACTTTATAATTAAAATGCATTACTAACTTATAAATTGCTTCTATATCGGAAATATAATAATTTAATTCTTCATTATTTTTATTAACTTTATTTTTTACTTTTAAAATATTGTCGTATGCCTCTTTTGCATACCATATTACATCGTTAAACATATCTATAGGATTTTCCCCAAAATGTTCCTGTCCATTTATTTCTTTTCGACAATATGCATCCAGCTGTTCCCCTGGAGTTGAAACAGATTTATACAACTCATAATTTGGACGATATTTAGAAGCATTAGTAAGTTGACTCATTGTCATCCCTAAATTTAAAGTTTGTCTATTACCTTCAGTTATACCAAACCTACGAAGCATTCTTGGGGTACATTCGCCTATATAATTTAACGCCTTGTAAATATTTTCCCCAAGACTGTGTTCACAGTTAAAATGCTCCGACAATACATCTATCCAATATAATTTTTCTGTATTTACATCTAAATTGGGGTTCCAGGCATACCTAAACCAAGCTTTGTACCACATCCAGTCTCTTTCTTTTTGCAATAGCCTGTTTTCTGATTTATCGGCAGCATAGGGCCAGTCCCAGAAAAATAAAGGATATAAATGCAATCCATTATTTCCATATTTCGCCGTTCCCGCTTGTATACATTTTTGTATAAATTCTGTTGCTGCATATCTAAAAGGCTCTAAGTTGGCTAGTACGTGAACATTCATAATATGAGTTTGACCATTAGAAGACAGCTTTTCGTGAATATCTTTCCATTTTCCTGTTAAGTGATAACTTGTTAAGCTTTCCCCATTGTATTTCCACATTGTATAAAGATTATCGTACATATGAACTGCCTTTTCCATAATAGCATTCGGGTCGCAATCATGTCCCCTTAAAATAAGGGGCGGCAAGTCTTTTATACCAGTTTCTTTTACCCCCTCTTTAACGGCAGGTATAACTGTATCTAAAAACCAGTCAGTTTTATTTTGAGTTCCCCTTAGGGCTTCACCAAGGCAAACCATAAGCCCTACATTTGGAAAAGATTTTATAAACTCTACAATGCCATCATAGTTATATTTTCTATTTAAAGAAGTTATTTGGTTTTGCAAAAGCTCAATATTGTTTTTTTCAGCTAGAGGTAAAGGTATGTGAATACTATAGAATTTGAAAACTAGCCAAATTCCTCTTTTGTCGCATTCCTTAGTAAGCCAATTTAGCATTTCCACGTTCATTTTGTATTCTTCTTCTGTTACTTCTAAACAATCCTCGAAATCTTTTAATTTTACGAAAGATGAAAAAGGTTGACCCGACCATAAATATATTACATTACACCTATTCCACATCATTTGGTCAAAAAATTCTATCCATATTTTTTTATCGTAAAACCATGGAAATCTTTTTGGGGTAACAGGATATTCATAAGTTAGCCTTGGTGGCTCAATTTTTGTTAATTGAATTCCCACCGCTGGCCCTCTCAGTTTATAAATAGGTTCATCAGAAATTGATAATTCCATAGGTATGCTTTTTCCCCTTTTTATAATTTCGCAAAGCTCTAGCAAACCGTACAGTACACCATTATAATTTTTCCCAAGGCAAAGTATTAAATTGTGCCCTGGGATTTTTGCTAAATAATAGCCCTCGTTTTTTGGTGCATTAGTATGGTAAACTAGTAGCCCTGATTCTTCCATTTCTTTTACAAAAGCATCACTTGTTAAACCACCGTATATATAAAGACAATCTTTTTTAGATTTATCATATTCACAATAATCTACTTTCGCATCTGTGCATAAAATATTTTTTAATTGTTCCAAACCATAAGATACTCGGTTATTTTTACTATTAATTAATCCGATTAGCTTTTTCATAACTCCTCCTAAAAATTTTAGCCTTTAAATTTCTTATGTAAATTATAGTACAGCCCCTATTTTTTTTCTTAAAATTTATTTCATTTATTAGTACAAATTCAAAATAAAAACACAAAAAAAGAGCGATACAATTCGCTCTAATTTATATTTCCCCTTCAAGACTTAACATTGCAATTTACGAGGCATAAAAAAATTCAATTTTAAACTTATAACTTATAGAATTATTATTCACTTTTCCTAATATGCAAATATCTTCATACTCATCAATTCGATCTAAACATTAATTGCTATTAGCCAGTATCAACATATCATTAATGATATTAATAAAAACATATTCATTAGTTTCATTATGTACAACCATATTTTTTCTATTTTTAGTGCTAATTTCAGCTATTTGTTCATAATATTCGTCATTTAATTTTATCTCATATTCTAATGTTTCTCCATAGAAATATTGAAATATTGCAAACACACTAGTACCCATTAACATTGTTGTTGCCATTGCTATTCCTAGTATTTTTCTAGTTTCATAATAATTCCTTCCATAATTTAAAAATAGTGTAAAGCACTACCACTTAGAAATATAAAACCTAATCCAATTTGACATCATATACTCATCTATGAAAGCATTGCCATTTTATTTATAAATAGTAAGTTAACTCATCTCACAAAAATTTTATTAAATAGCGCCGCAACTATTATTAATAATATACCCAAAAAAAATAGCTAGTGACATTCTATCATACTATATAAAAATACAATCGAAAAGTTAATAGTTTTTTTATAGATACTTATTTATTAGCATTCTAAAGTTTAGTTTAAAATATTAGTACAAAAAAGCTGACGGCTATAAAAGAACAATCCCATAACCACCAACAGTGCACTCCTATCTATGCTTCAATAGAGTTTCAAATCAAAATATCCTTTAATTTATAGTGTAATAGTAATTGTCTCCGTTGCCATAGCATTTTTAATCTCTATAACATAACTATTTATTCCATTTTTTATTAATTTATATTGACCATTATATTTAATATCTTTTGGCTCTTTTTCAACATAAATCAAAGTAGGCTCTTTTATATTTTTATTCGCTTCCCATTTTAAATTAAATATTTTAGCTTTAAAGTCATAGCCATAATTTACTATTTCCCCTGCAACACACATAGGGTATGGTCTTTTTAATATATTTGCACTTGTGTAGCCCTCATAACCATCAAACCAACACCAATAAGTGTGACTCCACTTATTTTTATCGAAATAATTTATAATAAATTCCAAATGTTCCAAAGCCTCAGTATGCTTATAGTGAGCACCCCACTCGCCAAATAATACAGGCATATTAAGTCGGTCTTGCACTTTCTTGTGCCCATTTAGTATGACAGCCATTCTATTATTACTCGACATATTAACTAAAGGTGTGTCCACAACTAAATCATAACCATGAGGTGCATAAACTTGAAGTTGCTCTTTTTCCCCATTTACCTCTATTCTTTTTAAAGAAGATTCTATTCCCATATTTGAAAAATAGCAATTTTCTGTAAAAACCAGACCTACTTGCGAAATACTTCTCAAAGTTTTAGTCATGCGAATATAAAAATCGGCAAGTTTTCCTTCATCAAACTTTGCAACTAAATCTTTTCCCTCCACAGCCATTTTTGCGTACAACTCTGTGTCATCTATATCCTGTAGGAGTTTCACCTTTAATTCTTCATTATTAAGTAACTCCATCGCCTCTTGCGGAGTTTTGTTTTTTCCTGTATAGGAACAATATGCCATTAATAGGCTACCCATTATTTCCAAAGAGTTTTCCCCTGGAAAAGGTTCATTTATAAAATCGTAACCTATTACAGCTGGGTGATTGCCAAAGAGTTTTATAATATATTTCCAGGTTTTTTCATAATGTTCCAATATTCCTATACCGTCTTCTGTTTTTTTATTGTCCCAAAAATTTTTATAGGCATTATTTACAGCATCACTAAAAAGATAGGCATCGGACCAAAGCTCCCCAGTGGTATGAGGTGAACCATCTGTTAAAGTTGCCCAAGTAGGAGCACCATCCCCAAATTGACAACTATATAAATCTTGGTGCATATCTAAAAAAGCACTTATTTCAAATTCGTGGCAAAGATCTAAAATAGACCTGACCCAATTTAAATATTCTGTGTTATAAATTCCAATCTCTCTTTCAATTGCGTGCCAAATTATACCAAGCCTAATAATATTTATGCCATTGTCCTTTAATATTTCAAAATGAGATTTTGTTAGGCCATACTCATAGCTTATTCCATCAATGGCCATCTCATCTTTTTTTCCTTTGTTTACAATATTTATGCCATTAAAAATTCTAGTTCTGCCAAATTCGTCTTTAATGTTTTTATCCTCTACTTTTAAAATCATAACGCCCTCCTATATTCAAAAAAATTTCTCTTTAAGTCAACATAATAATATGTAGTAGAATCATTATATTACGACCAATATTTTTTTACAAAATAGACAATCTAGCTTAAATATAGTATGGTTAGTAAAAATAACAAATTTAAGGAGCGAACATGGTTTCAAAAATATTCAGTGGCGCTGTATACGGCGTAGATGGACATATAATAACTGTAGAAGTAGATATAGCAAGCGGCATGCCGAAATTTGACATTGTAGGGCTACCTGACTCAGCCGTAAAAGAATCCAAAGACAGAGTATATACTGCCATAAACAATTCAAAAATTAATTTTCCCTCAAGTAAAATAACTGTAAACCTTGCCCCAGCAAATATAAAAAAAGAAGGGCCCTCCTTCGATTTCCCTATAGCCATTGGCTTGTTATGTTCCATGAACTATATAGATTATGAACAAATTAAAGAAATATTTTTTACCGGTGAATTATCTTTAGATGGAAATATATCAAAGGTATCTGGCATACTTTCGATGATAGACAGTGCCAAAAAAAATGGCATTAAAAAAGCCATAGTTCCAAAAGAAAATATTAAAGAAGCTAGCCTAATAAAGGATATAGAAATAATTGGCGTATCTAATCTAAGGGAATTTATAAATTATATAAAATACAATTCTCCTCTTGAAGAGTACGCCCCAGAAGAAGAATATTCTATTAAAGAATATTTGGACTTCGCTGACGTATCTGGCCAAGATAATGTAAAAAGGGCAATAATGGTTGCTTGTGCAGGCGGTCACAATATAGTAATGGTTGGTCCTCCTGGTTCCGGTAAAACTATGATGGCTAAACGCATCCCCTCTATATTGCCAAACTTAACTTATGAAGAAAGTATAGAAGTAACAAAAATATATAGCGTTTCCAATATGCTACATGAAACGGGTTTAATAAAAAAACGTCCCTTTAGGTCGCCTCACCATAGTATTTCCTATTCTGCTTTAACAGGCGGAGGACAAAAACCAAAGCCGGGGGAAGTGAGCCTTGCTCATAATGGAGTTTTATTTTTAGATGAATTACCAGAATTCTATAGAAACTCTTTGGAAGGCTTAAGGCAACCTATGGAAGATGGTGAAATTCATATTTCCAGAGTTCAAGGAAACATTGTTTACCCTTCTAACTTTATGCTTGTTGCATCAATGAACCCGTGCCCTTGTGGGTATTACGGTTCAAGCACTAAATGCACTTGTTCAGATACAGAAATAAATAAATACATTAATAAAATATCAGGGCCTTTATTAGATAGAATAGATATACAAGTAGAGGCAAGTTCCTTAGAATACAATGAAATATCTATTTCTAAAATAAATTCTATGGATATGAAAAATAAAGTTGCTAAGGCTATTGAAATTCAAAAAGAACGATATAAAAATGAAAATTTTATGTATAACTCTAATTTAACTCCAAAGCTAATTGAAAAATATTGTTACTTAAATAGCGAATGTAGCGAATTATTAAAAAACGTTTTTGACCGCATGAACTTAAGTGTACGTGCATACCACAAAATTTTAAAAGTTGCCCGAACTATAGCTGACATAGAAGGCTCCGAAAATATCACTCTATTGCATTTAGGCGAGGCAGTACAATATCGGGACTTAGACAGAAAATATTGGTAAGTTTAATAAAGTTTAGTTTGTAAATGTCAAAAGGCTCATAAAGGCGACTGACATTTTTTTGGAGGAAAATCCATCTATAGTAATTGAAAAAAATAAAAAAATATGGTAAAATAAAGAGGGAGGAAAGTAATGAACGAACTAAACAGAAACCATAAAGACCAATTTTTCAAATTTATGTTCACAAATCCTGTATATTTCAAAGAATTATATGAAATTATAACGAACAAGAAACTAGAAGGGGATATACGACTTTTTTCTGATGGTATAAAACTAAAAGATGCATTAATATCAAGTGCAATAGAAAATGATGTGTCATTTTTAACCTCAGATAATAGATTGCTTGTAATGGTAGAACATCAAAGTAGTAATAATCCTAATATGGCTTATAGATTTGGAAAGTACTATTTTGACGCATTAGATAAGTATATAAATGAAACCGGACAAAATGAGTATATTGATAAAGTAATGAAACTACCCAGTGCAGACTTTATTGTATTGTATAACGGTGAGGCAACATTGAAAACTTCAGGCTACAACTTAAACATGAACTTTAGCGAGCCCTGCGAAGCAATAAAAATAAATGTAATGGCAAAAGATATTAACTATAAAAATCTTGATATTGATATTAAAAATAATAAAACTATATTGAGTTTTTACTCCCATTTAATTGAAAATTTCAGAAATGGGATTAATGTTAAAACTAGTATTGAATTAGCTAAAAAAGATGGATACAATTATGAATTTTTAGAAAGTGAGGAGTGGAAGAATATGGCAGGTACAACATATGCTGCAGAAATCGAAATAAATAACAGAGTAAGACAAGCAGCTGAAGAAAGAGCAGAACTTATGGCTCAGGATATGGCACAGAATATGGCACAAAAATTGGCTCAGGATATGGCTCATGATATGGCACAGAATATGGCACAGAATATGGCTAAAGAGATAGTTACTGAAAAAGATAAAGAAATAGCTTTTTTAAAAGAACAATTAAAAAAGCTTGCAGGATAAGAAATGCTTACTATTATACCTAGAAGTAATTTAAGCAAAAAAGTATTCAATTAAAAAATGTCGGAAGTCTACATAAAGATTTCCGACATTTTTTGAATTAAATTAGTCAGCTAAAATAATTTTTGTTTTTTGTCTTTTTTTCATACCTAGCCAGCTAAGGTAGCCATATATATCGTTAAGTAAAAACATTGTGAAACATATAACCATAGGGACATAGGACGCATCTTTAGCAGCTGCCAATACCCAAAGAGTAATAAGCACTATGTCATTTGCAGCATATGCCAAAGCATAAAAAGGGCTGCGATATAGCATTAAATAAGAAGCAGCAAAGCTTGTAGCTATTGAAACAGTACTAAAGAATAAATTATTTGTATTAAAAAATAAAAGTATAAAGTAAAAAATAAAAGTAATTGTTGGTGTTAAAATTAGCAAAGCAGTTTTTTGTATTTTGGTAAGACTGTTAACCTCTACCTCTGTACTATTATTGTAAGGATTTTTCAACCAAGATACAATAGATAAAATAGCTATAGGTGCTGTCATTCCTAAATAAGTTATCATTTCGCCAAAATACTTAAATTTAAGAGAAATAATCGCATATAATACACTAAAAGATACTGTAAGAATTTGACCCCATACATCCCCTTTTGCAACAAATATCAAAGCTGTCACACCTACTAAAGACGCGATAAGAGTGAGTACACTTGTACTGCCTACAAGTAAAAATGAGCTAGTTACAACAACAACAGAAGTCACCCAAAGCATCCTCTCAAATTTACTTAATTTTTTAAATGGGTTACGAAAAAACATATTTACCTCCACATTAAAGTCAAGAAAGACATCTCGTCAACATATCTTCTAAGACCTTACGATATGCAACGGATGCCTAAACATTATACTACCCGGTGGCAGTTTCTATATACATTTACAGATGGAAAGTTTAAAAACTTCCTACCCATTTGAATCCATTATAATGAATTTAATTTAGTTGTCAAGATAATTCGGCTATATTTTTAACTTTAAAATAATTTTTTTATACTTCTTTTGCAACTTAGTGTGTACGCAAGGTTTATGCGCATCTTGAGGGTATGCAATATAAAACATATTCTTCTTTATATTAAATAAATTTCCGTCCCCTTCATAAAAAGCTGCATCATTTTCATCATTATAGTCTGCAGATAGTTTTAGACTTTCTATATTATTCCACTCCATTATTTCCTCGCCAACAACCATAATTTGAACATCTATATATTTTTTATGTACCTCAAAATTACACTCTTTATAATACTTTGTGTCGCCCTCTTGAACTACAGCGAAAAAGTTTTCCCCTTCATATTTCCCTACAGGTTTATCTGCTAAAGCTAGCGCAAACTTAAACCCCTTTTTTAAATCCCTATGGATATTTTCATATATATTTATATTCTTTAAATAATCGAAAATCATATACACCTCTTATATTAAGTTCATAACTCCATAAACAGCACCTATCATACCTGCGTCATTAAAATTTGTAGCTGAAATAAATTCCAATCCCCTAGAATGCTCCACAGTTAAATAATTTTTCACAGCAATTTCTACTTTATCTAAAAATAATTCTTTTTGAACAGAAACAGCTCCACCTAAAACTATAACTTTTGGGTTAAGTAATAGCACTAAATTTGCTATACCTTTTCCAATATTATTGATCCAAACATTTACTATATCTACAAATATTTTCTCATTATTTTTTACTTTATCAAATATTTCTTTTCCATTGTATATTTTACCAGTAGCCTTTTGTACCTCTCTTACTAAAGCACTCATAGAGCCATACATCTCAAAGCAACCTTTTTTCCCACACTTGCAATCTTTTCCATTAAATTCTAAGATTGTGTGGCCTATTTCACCTGCGAAATTATTCTCTCCACAAATTAATTTCCCACCATCTACTATAGCTCCACCTATTCCCGTTCCAATAGCAACACAAATAAAGTTATTGTACTTGACCCCAATGCCTGTATATAATTCACTTAAAGCAACACACTTAACATCATTATTAACATAAACAGGTAAGTTATATTTATCCTCAAAATTTTTTTTAAGAGATGCACCTAACCACCCCTCCATAATTTCTACCCCACCTGTTATTATTCCAGTTTTTACGTCAATTTTGCCAGTGCAACTAATACCTATACCTGCTATTTCTTCTTTATAATCTTCTAATAAAGTGAAGAGTCTATTACATAAGTCCTTAAAGCTCTTATAATTATTTGTTGGAAATTGATCTTTAAAAATCATTTCACCAAGACTATTGGCCAAGGCATATTTTACACCTGTTCCACCGATATCAAAAGCAAAGTACTTATTACTTTTAGAAAAATTAAACTTATTTACAGCTTCTACAAACTTTTTAGTAATTAAGGTAGGTCTTGTTATCATGGAACCTACTACTACGCTATATACGCCCAGTTCATAGGCTTTTTTCACATGAGCCGGCGTATTCATATTACCCTCAGCAATTACTTTAGCCTTTACTCTTGCAAGTATTTCTTGCAATACCTCTAAGGGATTGTTTTCTTTAGTATATTCTGTATAACCTACAAGGGTTGTCCCTATAAAGTCAAATCCAAGGTTCTCACAAAAAACAGCTTCTTCAACTGTAGAAACGTCTGCCATTATTTTTTGCTTTGGATATTTTTCTTTTATTTTTCTTACTAAATCACAAAGACTAACTCCATCTGGTCGAGTTCTTTTTGTCCCATCCATGGCAATTATATCTACGCCTACTTTTACCAGTTCTTCTACTTCTTTAAAAGTAGGTGTGATAAAAACGGAATTATCACTATAAACTTTTTTAATAATGCCGATAATTGGTACATCTACTGTTTTTTTTATTTCTATTATATCTTTTATAGAATTAGCTCTTATACCACAAGCTCCTCCCTCAACAGCAGCCATTGCCATTTTTGACATTATATAGCTACTATGCAACGGCTCTTCTTCAAGTGCTTGGCAAGATACAATAAGTCCACCTTTTATTTTTTTCATAATAACCTACTTTCTATACAAGGAACCTTAAGTTCGATATAAACGAACTTAAGGTTCCTTCCTATCCTAACAAAGACGGTAAAAACAAAGCTATTTGAGGAAATAACGTTAACATTATTAGCATAAATATTAAAGGTAACATAAAAGGTAATATTCCTTTTATTATAGTTGTTGATGGTATATTCCCTACCCTTGATACAACAAAAAGCGCTGTACCCATAGGCGGAGTTAAAATACCTATCATTAAATTGAATATTACCATAATTCCAAAATAAACGGTATCTATTCCAAAACTTTGTACAACTGGTACAAATATAGGCACTACTAAAATTTGTAACGGTAGAGCGTCTACAAACATTCCTAAAAATAATAATGTAATATTAATCATTAGTAAAATCATTAGTCTTGAATCAGCAATACTTACAAAAAAGTTTGCAACGTGAATTGCTGTTTGCTCCCTAGCTATTACTTGACCAAATATACCAACACCTATAATCATTAGAGCTGTAACACCAGAAATTTTTACTGCTTCAATTAAATTTTGAATTAATTTTGGCACCGTCAACTCTTTGTATACAAAAAAACCTAAAAAAAGAGAATATAAAGTTGCAATAACCGAAGCTTCTGTTGGTGTAAACTTCCCCGAAAATATTCCTGCTATAATTATTATAGGTGTTAGTAATGCAAAAAAAGATTGTTTAAAGGTTTCAAACTTTAATTTTGACGTTGCTTTTTCCGACCCGTGATATCCCCTTTTTTTAGCTATAAAATAAGAAGTAATCATAAGCACTCCAGCCGTTAACACCCCTGGTATAAAACCCGCTAAAAATAATTTTGAAATTGATTCATTAGCCACTACACCATAAATAACAAGGGGTATACTAGGTGGCACCAAAGGTCCTATAATACATGAAGCTGCCGTTACACCTCCACAATAGTCATCTGCATAGCCTTCATCTCTCATGGATTTTATTTCCAATTGTCCAAGGCCACCTGCGTCAGCAAGAGCAGAACCAGACATGCCTGAAAATAACAAGCTAGCTAATATATTTACATAGGCAAGTCCTCCTGTAAAATGACCAACCATAGCTTTAGCGAAATTAAATATTCTATCTGTTATACCTGAGCTATTCATTAATATTCCTGTTAATATAAAAAATGGAACCGCTAGCAAACTAAATGAATTTAAAGAATCCACTAATGAAGCACCTGTATACATGACTGTTGACCAGTTTCCAGAAATCAAATAATACACCAGTGGAGAAAACAACAAGGCATAACCTACAGGTAATCCTATTGCTAAAAATCCTATCCATACCAAAAACATAAATGATACTTCCAATACTTCACCCCCTAAACCTTTCTAAAATAATTTTTTTCCTTTTACTATATTTTCTATAAACCGTATAAGCATTAATGTTGTTCCTATAGGTAGAGCCATGTACATAAAAGCCGAAGATATGCCTAATGTTAATATTTCAAGAGAAGCTTTATTTTTTGTAACAACTATTCCTATATATGTTAATGTAACTAATGTTATAATAACAACTACACTTAAAAGTACATCTACAACTTTTTTAGCTCCTCCCAAAAACCTTGAGTATATTATATCTATAGCTACATGCTGTGTATGTTTCACACCTATTACAATACCAAGCATACCTACATAAACAAACAAAAATGTAGAAAGTTCTTCTGACCATATTAATGGTACCTCTATTATTTGCCTAAATATTATCTGTAAAATAAGTACAATGAACATAGTCGCAAATAATAAAGCCGCTATGTATTCCTCAAAATTATCAATAATTTTTCTCATAAAACCACCTGTCTAATTACCTATAATCGCGTCATAAAGTGCTTTCCCTGCATCGCCACTTTCACTTAAGTATCTATCATAACTTGGTTGCATCATAGCTCTAGCCTTCGACATATTTGGTTTAGTTATTGTTACTCCTTCACCTTCAAAAAAGTCAATTAAACCTTTTTCATCTTCTACAAAAAGCTCTGTATGATATTCTACCGCCTCTTTTATAGATTCCATTAATATATTTTGTAATTCTGGTGTTAATGTATCAAAAGTTGCTTTAGATACTAAATAACCTTGGTCATTCAAAATATGGTTTGTTAAAGCTATATGACTTTGTACTTCATAAAATTTAGAAGACTTAATAGCAGATAACGGATTTTCCTGACCATCAACTGCGTTTGTTTGCAAAGCCAAATATACTTCTGAAAATGCCATAGGTGTTGGAGAAGCCCCTATATTTGTAGCAAATTCTAAGTTAGCTTGAGCATTTGGTACTCTTAGTTTCATTCCTTTCATGTCCTCTATGGAATTAATTGGAAAATTTGAAGAAGTTTGTCTTGTTCCATTATATGCTGTGTCCACAAAAATAATATTAAGCTCGTCTTCAAATTTTTGTATGAGAGTCTTTCCTTCTTCCGTTTCAAAAAGTGAAGTTCTTAAGTCTTCATAATCATCAAACACATATGGCAATTGAAAAAGTTCCGCCTCTTTAAGCCATAGTCCTAAACGCCCCGTTTCTCCTAATGTTATATCTAGCTGTCCAGCTATACATTGATCAATCATGGCTCTATCATCGCCCAGTTGGGCATCTGGGAATATATTAAGTTCCAACGCCCCATTACTTTTTTCACCTAATATTTCTTTTAAAAATTCTACAGCCTTATATTCATTAGATTGCACCCCTGAAGTCATACCAAATTCTAATGTAATTGTTTCTATAGGTTCAGCCTGACTGTCAGATTCGGCTTTTGAATCTTCTGTGGCTATTGTTTTATTTTCATTTTCGGTTTTGTAGTCTTTTCCTTGTCCACCCCCACAAGATGTAAATATAAAAATTACTCCCAACACACTCGCTAATATTTTTTTCATAATATCCTCCTTCTTATAGATATTTCCTACTTATTTCCTCAGCTCGCTCAATCCCTATATCATTTAATTTAGTAAAAGGTTTTTTGCAGTATCCCGCATCAATGCCTTTAATAGATAAAATATATTTTAAAGTTTGATATAAATCATTACTAACGCTTTCTTCAATAAAGCAATTTAATAGAGATTGCTTTTCTAGAGCTTTTTTAACATTCCCATCGGCAATCAAATATAAGATTTCTTGTGCCATAGGTGCAGTTAAATTAAATGTACTACCTATGGCACCGTCTACATTTAAAACACTTGCAGATAGTAAACACTCATCAAATCCGTTATATAAGAGATGATTAGGAAATTTCTTCCTTAGTCTTTCTAGCGTATACATATCACCTGAAGTATATTTTATTCCAATTATTTTTTTATTCTCAAAAAGTTCCTCAAACTGCGAGATCGTCATTGATGTACCTGTAAGAACGGGAATTGAATAAACAATCATATCATTTCCTGTATACTCAATAATCTCGTTGTAGTAAGTTTTAATTTCTTCGAACTTAAACTTATAATAAAAAGGTGTAACTGCAGATAAGCAGTTGTAGCCTAATTCCGTTGCGTATTTCCCCAACTCTTTAGCCTCTGTTAAATTTATGGAGCCTACATGGGCTATCAGTTTAATAGCATCTTTTGCCTCATCTTTTACAATTTCAAAAATTTTTTTCTTTTCCTCAAATGAAACTAAAAAAATTTCTCCAGTAGAACCACCAACATATAGACCATCAACTTTCATATTGTCAATATTATGTCTTACTAGTTGTCTTAAACCTGCTTCATTAATTTCCCCATCTTTGTCAAAAGTTGTTAATAAAGCACTAAATATACCTTTCATATTTTCTCCCTCCACATGTAAAATAACAAATGTTCTCGCGAACAATTTAATCATACTCAGCATAACGCCTCTTTGTCAAGAGAAAACATTATCTTTGTTAATATTTAACTTAATTTATCAATTTTTTTATGCATTTTTTTGTATTAAAAAAGGCTAGCCTATAAATTAATAAGGCTAACCTTTTTCTATTAAATCTATTATAAAATAGTTATTTGTGGTTTAATATGTTCTTTCATTTCAAGTAAACTTTTATTATTATATATTTTTTCTATCATACATTTACCTGCTTTGTATGCAACTTTATCAATCATCTCTTCAACAATTGCAATAACGCAATTGTTGGTTAAATACTCCTCCATCGTCTTTCCTTTACTTTGAGCTACAACCTTGACATGACTTTCATTGAAGCCATTTTTTGTTAATACATTTAGCAACAAATCTATATATCTAGGAGTGTAAATACCTATATATTCTTCTTTATTTATATATGGTTTTATTTCCTCATATATTTCTTCTTCGTTATTTGTTATATCGCCAAGGAATATTATATTTTTATTTGTATTAGACACATAATCTTTAAATCCATTATAATATTCTATGGAAGATATATTGTCATCTTGCGCATTAAAAAACAAAATCTTCTCATTTTCCCTTAGAACCGTGTCCAAAAACCTAGCTGTAATTTGTGCATTAAAAAAATAGTCTGAGCCAATATAGGGAACGCCGTGACACAAATAGGAATCTAACATTAAAAAGCTGACCTTTTCCGAGTATTTATCCACTAATTCCTTTATACCACTTTTAATTAAGGGGGTTATAATTACTCCGTCCACATCTTTATCTTTTAAAACTTCCTTTAATTTAGTAACTTGCAAATGAGGAGTAGAAATGTCTGTTTCCACATATTTAAACTTAAACTTCAAGTAATTATATTCATGTTCCACCGCTTCAAAACCTTTATAAATTTCTTCTAAGTAAAATTTATTTACAGATTTCACTACAAAAATATATATGACTTTATTTTTTTTTGTAGCCAAAACACTACCAAGGGTATTTTTTTTGTATCCCATTTCTTCAGCAACTTTTAAAATCTCGTTACGCCTAGACTCCTTTATACTACCACTAGCATTTAACGCTCTAGCTACTGTTGTCCTTGATATACCTAGTCTTTTGGCAATATCTTCTTGTTTAACTTTCATATACATTTCCTCCGTTCGCCTGTTTCACAATTGTATCACATGCTTCTCCAAATAAAAAGTACTAGCCTATTACATTAAAAGCTTCGCACTATAATATCGCTTGTCAATATTATTATTAACAGCTTTTTTTCTATTTATTCTTAGTATTCTTTTGACTAGTTTAGTTTAATCTGTTTAAAATATAGAGTTATTGGGGAGTTATATTAAACTTGTACCCCTCAATTTTTTTCAAGACAGCTCCATAATTTTTTTCAACAAAAGGTTTGACAAAAGTTTTTTTTTAAGGTAGTATACATATGTTCAAGCAGAAGCTTAGCTTCTCACCTGTAACCAATGGGGTGCATGGTATACATTTTTATATAGCTTTGCTATTTTGTATTACTTTGCAGGTGGATTGTGTCCATCTTTTTTTATGCCCATTGCCAGGTTATGTAAACTACAAAAATTATAGGAGGTGCACTACTATTCCCGATTCAATGATCAATGATCAAATAAGAGACAAAGAAGTTAGGTTAATTAGTGAAACTGGCGAACAATTAGGTATATATCCTAGTGCAAAAGCTAGAGAATTAGCTTACGACAAAAATTTAGATTTAGTTAAAATATCACCTAATGCCAAACCACCGGTTTGTAAAATTATGGATTATAGCAAATTTAAATTTGAACAATCAAAAAAAGCAAAAGAAGCTCGCAAAAAACAAAAAACTATTGAAGTTAAAGAGCTTAGGCTTTCACCAAACATCGATAAACACGATGTTGATGTAAAGGTAAAGCATGCTATAAAATTTCTAAAATCCGGTGATAAAGTTAAAATCACTATTAGATTTAGAGGCCGTGAGCTAGGACATACGGACTTTGGTAGAGAAATACTGGCTAACTTTGCGACTGCCGTAGAGGAATTTGGTTTTGTAGAAAAAGCTCCAAAAATGGAAGCAAGAAGTATGGCTATGTTTTTGGCACCCCACGCCGATAAATAGTTTGCAATAACTAAGTTTATTGTTATATAAATTTAGTATAAATATAGATATTCCCTTTTACAGGCTATCATAAATAAATGTTATAGGTATTTAACGTACTAATTACAGAAGGAGGAACATTATGCCTAAAATGAAAACAAATAGAGCGGCTGCAAAGCGTTTTACTAAAACAGGTACTGGTAAATTAAAGTACAATAGAGCAAATAAACAACATATCCTTACTAAAAAGAGTCCTAAAAGAAAAAGACGTCTTAGAAAGCAAAACATTGTAGATAAGACAAACATGAAACAAACTAAAAAAATGCTACCTTATTTATAGGATAAAGAATAGGAGGAAATGTAAATGGCTAGAATTAAAGGTGCTATGAATGCACGTAAAAAGCATAAAAAAGTATTAAAAATGGCTAGAGGCTATGTAGGAGATAGAAGTAGAAAATATAGAGTTGCAAAGCAATCTGTTATGCGTGCTATGGCTCATTCTTTCGCTGGTAGAAAGCAAACTAAGAGAGAATACCGTAGACTTTGGATTACTAGAATAAATGCAGCTACACGTTTAAACGGACTTTCTTATAGCAAATTTATGTTCGGCTTAAAACAAGCTGGCATAGACATGAATAGAAAAATGCTATCTGAATTAGCTGTTAACGATGCCGCAGCTTTTACTCAATTAGTAGATATAGCTAAATCAAATATTAAATAATATAAGCACAAAAGGGCTATAGGAAAATGATAAAATACATTTCCCTATAGCCCTTTTCTTAAATTTTGTTACCCACCTAAGTAAGCTTTTTTAACTGCCTTATTTTCCAATAACTCTGCTCCAGTACCCTCCAAAACCACTTTACCAGTTTCTAAAACATAGGCTCTATCGGATATTCGTAAAGCTAAGTTGGCATTCTGTTCAACTAGAAGTATCGTCATGCCCTCATCGTTACATTTTTTTACAATCTTAAATATTTCCTGAACTAAAAGCGGCGCAAGACCCATAGAAGGCTCATCCATTAAAAGCATTTCCGGATCAGACATTAAAGCTCTACCAATGGCAAGCATTTGTTGTTCACCACCACTTAAAGTACCAGAAATTTGATTACGTCTTTCCTTAAGCCTTGGAAACATTTTATACACTCGTTTAAAATTCTCCTCAATTCTTTTTTCATCTTCCTTAGAAAAAGCACCAAGATCCAAATTTTCCTCAACGGTAAGCCTTGTAAAAATCCTACGACCCTCTGGCACATGAGCCATTTTTTCATATACAATTTTATGGGGTGCTATATTTACAAAATTTTTATCTAAAAATTCTACCGATCCACTTTCCGGCTGTATTAAGCCAGATATCGCATGTAATGTAGTTGTTTTTCCTGCTCCATTAGCACCTATTAACGATACTATTTCGCCTTTATTTACGTTGAAAGATATACCTTTAATTGCGTGAATAGAGCCATAGTATACATTTAAATCTTTTACTGTTAACATAAAACCTCCCTATTACCCTAAGTAAGCGTGTATAACTTCCTCATTGTTTCTAATTTCTTCTGGCGTACCTTTTCCTATTATTTGTCCGTGGTCTAAAACCACCAAACGTTCACATATACCCATTACTAAGTTCATATCATGCTCTATAAGTAGTATTGCAACCTTAAACTTATGTCTTATAATGTCTATAGTTTCCATTAATTCCTGTGTTTCGCTTGGGTTCATTCCTGCCGCTGGCTCATCTAAAAGTAATAAACTAGGGTTAGTAGCCAAAGCTCTTGCTATTTCTAGTTTTCTTTGTTTACCATAGGGTAAATTATCACTTTTCACATCTTTATATTCCGCTAAATCAAATACATCTAAAATTTCCAAAGATTTTTCATGACATATTTTTTCGTCCTTCCAATACCTTGGTAGCCTAAAAATAGCCTCTAATGGATTATTTTTCATACTACTATTAAAGCCAACCTTTACATTATCTATAACCGTCATGTCTTTAAAAAGTCGTATATTTTGAAAAGTACGAGCTATACCCATTCTATTTATTTTACTAGCCTTAGACTTAACTATGTCCTTACCTTCAAAAGTAATAGATCCCTCTGTCGGAGTATAAACACCTGTTATTAAGTTAAAAGCTGTAGTTTTTCCAGCTCCATTTGGCCCAATTAATCCAACTAGCTCATTTTTATCTATTTTAAAGTCGAAATTTGAAACAGCACTAAGTCCGCCAAACTTTATTCCCATATTTTTCGCTTCTAAAAGTGCCATTTTAAACCTCCTTTTTATTATTTCTTTTTAACTTTAACTTCATTAAGTCTAGAGTACCATTGGCACGTAGTACCATAAATAAAATTAATATTACCGAATATATAAGCATACGCCATTTTTGTAGCGGTATTAAGATTTGTGGTAAAGCTGTAAGCACAGTTGCTGACACAATAGAACCATATAAATTTGATAAACCACCAAAAACAGTCATTATAGCTATTTCTATAGATTTATTAAAGTCAAAATCACTTGGTGATAAGTATGTAAAGTAATGCGCATATAAACTACCAGCAACTCCAGCAAAAAAGGCGGAGAAACAAAATGCAAATAATTTATAATACACTGTATTTATTCCCGATGCCTCTGCTGCTATTTCATCTTCTCTTATGGAAATAATAGCTCGTCCATGACGTGATTTTATTAATAAAAATATAGAAGACAAACATATAACACATGCTATAAAAGATACATTAAAAGTTGTATATTTAGGTATACCAAGCATACCCTTAGCTCCACCGGTAAAAGGTAGAACATTTAAAACGCTTTTTATTATTTCATTAAAGGCAAGAGTAACAATAGCTAAATAGTCACCATGAAGCCTTAATGTTGGCACTCCAATTATTACACCAAAAACAACAGCCACTAAACCACCAAAAATAATGCCAAACCACATTAAATGTATAGGCAATTGAAAAAAACCTAAGTCGAAAAATATATAATTTATGTCATCGCCAAAAATATTCCTAAATTGTTCAATTATTAAGGCTGATGTATAGGCACCTACGGCCATAAAACCTGCATGCCCTAGAGCCAACTGCCCTAAAAATCCCATAGTTAAATTTAAACTTGCTACTAAAATAATATTTATAAAAATTGTAATAAGCAAACCTTGATAAAAGTTATTTATATAGCCTGTGCTCATTAAAGTAATTAAGGTAAAGTACACAGCGGCACAAGCTACTAAGAAAAACAATACTTTTTTATATTTTAATATTTTCATTTGCCACCTACACCTTCTCTTTAATATGCTTACCTAATATACCACTTGGCTTAAATAATAAAACTATAATAAGCACTAAAAATGATATTGCATCAGATAATGCAGAATAATCAGATGGCAATATAAATTTAGCTGTATTTTCTAATACTCCTAATAAAATACCACCTATCATAGCACCTGCTAAATTGCCTATACCACCTATTACAGCAGCTACAAAGGCTTTTAAGCCAAACAAAGAACCCATAGTTGGTGATAAAACCGGATAGGCAGAACTAAATAAAGCACCTGCTATTACAGCTAAAGCAGAACCAATAGCAAAAGTAATTGATATAGTTGTATTTATATTTACTCCCATTAATGTTGCTGCGCCATGGTCTTCCGACACAGCACGCATCGCCTTTCCCATTTTTGTATATTTAATAAATAAAGATAAGACTACCATGGAAACCATAGCTGCCACTATTGTTATAATTGAAATTATTGAAATATTTTGTCCAAAAACTTCTACAGAACCAGATAACGGCGTTGTAAAAGTTTGGCTTCTTGAGCCTGCAACTAGCATAACAGCATTTTGTAAAAAAATACTTACACCTATAGCAGTTATTAAAGCAGTAATTCTTTCTGCACTTCTTAAAGGTTTGTAAGCTATTTTTTCTATAGCCATACCTAAACATGCACATATTAACATAGACAATACAAGTGCTAAAATAAAGGGCATACCTACTGCCATCATTATACCCAGCATTATGTATGAGCCTAGCATGATTATATCGCCATGGGCAAAATTTATTAATTGCACTATTCCATAAACCATGGTATAGCCTATTGCAACTAAGGCATAAATACTACCAAGACTTAAGCCATTTATTAGCTGGTTTATAAATTCCATAATTACCTCCATATTTTTATTTTTTTGTACACAAACAAACAAGGTTGTCCAAAATGAAAAATCATTAAAAGACAACCTATCTATACTATATAAGACTGTTATGTACAAGTAATCCCTAATAAGCCAAACTTATTAAATTGTAAATTATTCAAGATAGACTAGTTAGTTTTATTTACTAATGTCATAGTACCATCTATTACTTCTAAAATAAGAGCACCTTTTAATGGATCACCATTTTCGTCAAATGTAATATTACCACCTACAGAATCAATGTTCGTTTCTTTAAGGGCATTAATAATTGCGTCATAATCTGTGCTACCTGCACGCTCTATTGCATCTAAAGCGATTTTAGCTGCATCGTAACCAGAAGCAGAAAATCCTGTAGGAGCAACACCATATTTTTCTGTATAGTTTGCTATAAACTCTTGTACAATTGGAGTTTCATCTTCTGTTGAAAAGTTATTAACTACATATGCACCATTTAAATAAGCAGGGTCTTCTACAACATCCATAACACCTATCCAACCATCAGCACCTAATAATGTAACATCCATACCTAAGTCATGTACTTGCTTACCTAATAAAGCGATTTTTTCGTAATAGTCTGGCAAGAAAAGCGCTTGGGGCTCTTTCGCCGCAATACCATTAAGTTGTGTTTTAAAATCAACGTCCGTATCAGAATAAGATTCAGATGCAACTACTTCACCGCCAAGGCTTACAAAAGTAGTTTCAAAAGCTTCTGCTAATCCTGTTGAATAGTCTAATGCATTGTTATATAAAACAGCTGTGGAAGTTATTCCTAATTCTTCAAAAGCATATTTAGCTAATACTTCACCTTGGAATGAATCCTTAAAACAAGCTCTAAAAACATTGTCACCTAATAAAGTTACATCATCTTGAGTTGCTGTTGGTGAAAGAACAGGTATGCCGTCAGCTTGTGATGCACTAGCTACAGCTGCCGTAGAACCGGAAGTTACTGCACCTAAAAATAAATTTACTCCATCATTACTTACTAACCTTTGGTAAAGATTTGTTGCTTCGGCAGGATCTGCCTTATCATCATAAGTAATAAATTCAACATCTAATCCGCTTTCTTCGAAAGCTAAATTAACACCATTAAATGTTTCGTTACCATATTGAGCATTTGGTCCTGTTAAAGGTCCTACACTACCTATTTTTATTGTTTCTGTACCAGTACTTGCCTCTGCATCTGCCGATGTGTCACTTGCCTCGCTTTTACTAGTATTTTCGCTAGGTGCATCGCCTCCAGCAGTTGCCCCACCCGAGCACGCCGTGAATGTTACCGCCACAAAACTTGCAATTGCTAAACTTCCTATTTTCTTAAATTTCATTATTTTTCTCCTCTTTTTTGGAATCATTTTATATCTTTTTAAAATCTTGATGAAATTTATTATATAGGTTAGAAGTAGAACGGTCAACCATTTTATACAAATTTATGCACTTTTTTTTGATTTAAATTCATTTTTTAGTTTCATTATATATATTTAGCCTTGTATTTAGCTTATTATAAATATGTTTTGCAAATAACGTTCCTGTATTATTCATTTTTAAGTGACTTAGCATTCTACTTCCAACAACATCTTCTATTTCATTGAAATAAAAATCGTCTTCTGTTTTTAAAAAATCTATGCCGCAATAATCTATGTCTAACTGACTTTTAAATGTATTTAATATAGCTAACTCATCTCCAGTAGGCTTGTAAACTTCAACATTTCCACCTTTAGAAAAATTGCTTACTATAGAATTGCTATTTGTTCGTATTACACTGGCAATTAATTCATTATTAATTATATAAAACCTTACATCACCTATTATTTTCTTGTATTGCTGGTAAATTAGACCGTGGTTTATTTTATTTACTAGTCTTATGCCTTCACCTCCATGGCCGTGGTTTGGTTTGGCTATCATTTGTTCTTCATCTTTTAAAAGTACAGGTAAAATATTTAATCCTAGTATTTTTGCATAATTATATGCCATTAGTTTATTATTTCCTAAAAGAGTTATTTGGGAATTGTTAAAAACTGGTATATTATTTAATTGACACAGCAAACTTATATCTATATTACGGCTTCTATTTATAGCAAAATCAAAATCCATATTATAAATATTTTCCGTAAAAACAACTTTTAGCTCAACGCCCAGGGCACCGAACTCATCAATAAGCCATTTTCCAAAAGTTACATTTAATTCATAATCCTCTTTATTGTAAATTAGTATTCCTTTCATATTTCTCCTTAAAAAAACTGCCCAAAAGATATACTTTAGGACAGTGCAACAATTTAGTTTTCTAACGCTTTTTCCAAGTCAAACTCTTTAACTTTTTCTTCCATAAGTTTATGAACAATGTTTGGAAGTTCTTTCCCCTCAGCTTTTGTTAAATCCTTTGTTTCTATTGGATCGTGAATAAAAATTCTAACAGTACGAGGAACAATAAAATTACCATTTCCCTCACAAAGCATATGAGTATCATACAGAGTAATAGGTATAATTGGAACTTTGGCCTTTGTTGCCATTAAAAAAGCACCACCTTTAAACTCCCCAATTTCATTGGACTTAGTTCTAGTTCCCGTTGGGTATATAACAAGGGAATGTCCTTCTTTTAAAGTTTCTACCCCTTTTAAAAGTGACTTGCCAGCTTTTTTTGGGTCTTCTCTATTTATAAAAAGAGAATTCATCCAAACCATCCATGTACCAAGTATTGGCGATTTTCTAATGGATAATTTAGAAACAAAGCCTTTTGGTTTTTCCACATACTTCATTATAACTGCATTATCTAAATTACTTTGATGGTTACTTACAAATAAAACAGGACCATCTGGATAATTTCTATTGCCCTCCAATATTACATTAGCTGCAGCTCGTCGAACTAAACCATTGGCCCAACTGGAAACCCCATAGTAAACATGCCAATCAAACTCCTCTAGAGTCATTCCCTTTTGCTTTTTTTTATATCCCATAATCTGCGGATAATGCCAGACTAGACCAAAATAAAAACCTACATACCAATATAACGATCTTAATATTTTTTTCATATTATACCTCATTTATATTTTATTTATTTCTCCAAGGATTATAGCATGTTTTTATCTAAAAATCTATTTTCTTTAAATCAAAACCCCACCTTACATAAAGTTTTTGACTTTATGTAAGGTGGGGTTTTTTATTGGAAATGATATTATTTAGTTACACTTGGAATTATAAACTCCTGTGCTCCATAAGCACCTGCAGCTATTTCGTATTTATCAAATACTACAACTACATTTCCATCTTTATTTAAATAAAAAGATGTATTTTCATCTATTACTAAGTCTTCTAACAAAGTTTCATCATAATTATATTTCTCTGAATCTTTTTCTTCTCTATTTGCCGCCATCATTAGTACAGATTCTTTTACATACTCAGCATACTTTGAACCTAGCACATCTTCTAATTTTATTATTTCGCTAGTTTTTGAATTAAAATTATAATATATTTCCTCTGTAAAAGAGGAAGCTAAAGCTTGATATCTATAAACTTTTACAGAGATATAATCTTCGTTTTGTTCTAAAATTTCATATCCAACTTCATAACTTGGCTCTTTATATTCTTCTATTGTGCCTCCTGTTTCTAAATATGCCGTTTTGTACTCCTCGTTAGCTTTTACTTGTTCCTTAGTTAACTCTTCCATTTTCAAATTAACTGTTTCACATATTTTCTCAGCAGCATCTACATCCATAATAGCATCTTCTATTTTTTCTACAGGTGCTGTTGTTGCTTCAGCTGGTTCCGATGGTACTAATGGCGCAAGTGGCAATGTAGCCAGTTCTTCTGTTGGAATTGACTCAAGAGGTATAAGAGGAGTTGACTTTGGCTCTACAAGTATATCTTTAAAGCTATTTGGTATGTATGCCATATCTTCCTTAAGCACAGTTTCATCCTCTAAAGTAACTTCCTCACCTTTTACATCATATACATTTGAATCTAAGTAAGCAGTGTAAGTACCATCTTCTTTTTCAAAAGTAATTGAACGTAATTTACCGTCCCATTTTACATTATACCCTGCACCTTCGCCGAACTCACGTGCTGGCACCAAATTATTCTCATTACTTGAAATAAGTAAGTTAGGTGTAGCAACTGCCGTTACGCCTTCTGCCATAACCAATGTTGATGTTGACATAGCTGCAAGTAATGTTAATGTTACTAATTTTTTCATAATTTCCTCCATAGATAATTTTTTCTGTTTCTTATATAACGGTTAAATTTTACTAAAGTTCCATTTTATTTTTTAAACTTGAATATATAATGTTTTTATTTCATAAGGTTTTACTTCCAATTCAATTTCGCAATCTTTTAAAGGCTCTATAGGGTTTTCTATTAAATCGCTTTCCGCCCATTTTTTTACTTTGAAGCCTGTATTTATTTTTACTTTTTGTCTTCCGCCTGTGTACTCATGGAAACGCACAATAACAACATCTTCGTTTTCCGCCTTTTTAATACTATCTAAAACTATATTTTCATTTTCTATTATTAAAAGAGATTTTTCTTCATATTCACCCTCTACAGCTATAAACTTTTCGTTTAAGCTCCAAGCTTCTTGTTCCACTTTACCATCAACAAAATCTTTTTCGTGTGGATAAATAGCATAAACAAATTCATGTTCCCCTTGGTCAGCTTCTGTATCCGGCTCAATGGAGGATTTTAACAATGACATTCTTAAGGTACTATCCTTTATGTCATATCCATATTTACAGTCGTTCATTAAAGCAATACCATAATTCTTTTCAGAAATATCCGCCCACTGGTGTGCACAGCTTTCAAACTTGGCATAGTCCCAACTTGTATTCCAATTAGTTTTGCGTTTTACATTACCATATTGAATTTGATAAGTTGCCTCTGTTGCTCTTACATCTACATTAAAAGCTACCTTCATAAGCTCTTGCCTTTGATGCCAATCTACTTTTGTTCTAAATTCAATTTTTCTGGAAGTATTATATACAACCATAGTTTGTTCTATTGTGGATTTATCATATTTCCATTTAAAATTAACAACATGACATAAATCGCCTTTTTCGACTTCTATACTTATTAAGTCATTTATTTCTCGCATTTTTTCTTGATAGAAAATATCAATATCCCATGCGTCAAAATTAATAGGCTTATCCTCAAATATTTGTAGTATATTACCTTTATTACTTAAAACCTCCCTATGGCATTCTTTATCATAAATTGAAGTAAGTTGACCTACTTCGTTCCATTTAATTTTGTAAATATTTGTTTCTATTTCATCTGGTGACTCAACTTTATAATCTCTGCTTTCTTCAATAAAAGTAAAGTTTTTAAAACTAGTAGGCTTTATTTTATCTACATACACTTCCCAATGGTCATTTATTTTTTGGGAACTTGTTATTTTTCCATCTACATACCAATTGCCCATTTTTTGGAAGTTATCATATATGTGCACTGGCGCAGAATATTCCCAATTTGATGAATTAAAAATAGCATAACTATTATTTTTTTCACTTCCTAAAACCTTAAGGGCAGAATTTCTTTCCTTTGTAGCTATTTCCTCGCACTGTGCATATTCAATTGTAGAGTCCTCATATACTTCTCTTATGGAAGATCCTGGTATAATGTCGTGGAATTGGTTTCTTAAAATTATTTTCCAACCCTCCAAAAGTTCTTTGCCAGGGTATCCATTCCAACCACCACTTAAAGCTTCCATAGTTTTTAACATTTCAGTATTTCTGTATAGAAGCTCTAGCTTTCTGTTCATTTTTTTATTGTAACCTTGAGTTGTGTATGTTCCTCTATGGTACTCTAAATATAATTCGCCATCCCATGTGTGTACATATTCTTCTGTAGATTCTACAGCTTTATGCACTTTTTCAAAAAAATCTCTTGCCTTACCTGTTTTAATATTTGGCAAAGAAGGTATTTTATCTATTTTATTAATATGTTCCAACATATCCCTACTTACTCCACCACCGCCATCGCCATAACCGTAGGAAATTAGCAAATCTTTATTTATTTTTTTATCTCTATAAGCTTTCCATGCACCTGAAACAGTTCTTGGTGTAACTTTACCATTGTAGGTTGCAAAAAAACTTGTATCGCTAAAGCCAGTTTCTGGAGTTGTTATAAAATATGTTAATATTTCTGTTCCATCTATACCTTTCCAATAAAAAGTATCATTAGGCATTCTATTGTATTGGTTCCAACTTATTTTAGTTGTAGCAAAAGTTTTTATATTAGATTTTTTTAGTATTTGTGGCATTGCCCATGAATAACCAAATACATCTGGTAACCACAAGTAGCTCATGTCTGTGCCAAAATTTTCTTTTACGAAATTTGTTCCTACAAGGATTTGCCTTACCATAGATTCCCCAGAAATAACGTTGCAATCAGCTTCTAGCCACATAGCACCGTCAACTTCCCATCTGCCTTCTTTAACTTTTTCCTTAATTTCTTCAAATAACTGAGGATGGTCATTTTTAATATATTCATAAAGTTGTGGTTGACTTTGTAAAAATATATAGTCTGGGTACTTCTCCATAAGTCTAAGAACTGTAGAAAAAGAACGAATAGCTTTTTCTCTTGTATGTTTTAAACGCCATAGCCATGCCACATCTATATGAGTATGACCTACGCATGTAATTGTTATATCCGTTTTCTTTTGGAATTTATCAAGTTCCTGTTCTATAAAAATATTAGCTTCATGTATACTTGTATAAAATTCTTCTGAACCTTTGTTTCTCCAATTAAGTATATTAAAAGCTTTACCTAATATTTTACATAAGTCTACATATTCCTCGCTATTTACATCTAAAATTTTTATTGTGTCTAATACTATTTTAGTGTTGTAATAAAAATCATCTGTTTTTTTATCTAATATACAAAGTTTGGCATCTTTAATTTTATGCTCTTGCTCAGTTCTAACTCCTCCACCTTCCAAACCTGACCACAGTCGAAAAGTTAAATTTATAGTAGTGCCACAAAGTTCATTAGGTATAAAAATCTCCTTATGATTCATATCCATACCTTGATACGCCTTGCCATTTAAATAAACTAAGGATTCAAATCCTGAATTTGTTCCACCACCAGTTTTGCCAAAATCGAAACAACCTAAAATAATTTTATCTTTCCAACTAGTAGGAACATCAATTTCCTTTGTAAGCCACACATATCTATCTCTTCCTACCCAAGTATCCCCTACACTTAAAGTATATGTATCTTTAAAATCTGGCACATCTTTAAAAATTTCTTCCTCTGTATCTTCCATTGCAATAAAATTTTCTATGGGCTTAATTTCTTTATAGATATAATTTTTTATTTCCTCTACTCTTCTTGTCCATTTTTCCAACTCTAAAAACATAGATCCTCCTTATAAAAATAATTAATGCAAGTTTTAAAAAAATAAGTTTCATGTACTTTTATTTCTGTTGATATGATATGTTTTTTAAAATATAAAAACAACATCAAAAACAACTTGTTTTTAAGTAAAAAAAAATTGTTTTTTGTTTAATATTTAACTAAAGAAATTTTTCCACTTCTAATTAAATAAAGTAGACAAAATACGAAAATATATTTATACAGTTTTTTTTATGTACTTATATACATCAATATATTAAGTTGCTATAATCAAATTAATATATTGATTTTGTTCACTACTAAAACTTAAAGGAGTTTGTATGAATCTAAAAAAGACAATCGAAAAATACAAATGGTTACATGGCAGAATGTTCGTTAACAAATTAAGAAGGAATATTTATTATTTTGCACTTGAAGGAACAATTCTTGCAATTTTAGTTAATTTATACAACAATAATAATAATTTATTTGCCCAAAGACTGGGAGCAACAGATACACAACTTTCTATACTTATGAGTATTCCACAATTCGTTGCTATGGCTATGCTCCTTCCAGGAGGAATAGTTACCGACAGACTAAAAAGCAAAAGACCTGTAGTGGCATTTTCAATGTTAATGGTGGGCATTGTATACTTAGTAAATGTTTTTGTTCCATTTATGGGAACTAACAGATTTTGGATTTTTGTCGGTATGCTATCTATAAGCGCGGGCTTTGTTACTATTTACAATAGTTCATGGCAATCTTATTTTTCAGACGTAATGCCTTTAGGATACCGAAATAAATCCCTAACAATAAGAACTCGTGGTTCGCTCCTTATGGGTATGACCATTCCTCTTATTACAGGTATATTGTTGTCTAGTATAAAAACTAATGATGGCAAAATAATTGTTCACCAAATTTTTTATTTTTTAGTTTTTGTTTTTTCTATTATACAAGTGCGTACACTTTATAAAGTTGATGATAGTTCCGTAACTGTAATTAAGTCAACACAAAAACCTCTTGCACAAATTAAAGAAACAATACATGCCCTTTCACATAATAAAGGCTTTTTGTTTTTTATGGTTACAGTAATATGTTTTTATATGTCATGGCAAATTGATTGGACTGTTCATTTTGTTGCAAGAACCCAATATTTGGGATTAAATGAGGCAATGCTAAGTATAGATATAGTGCTATCATCCATAGTTCAACTTATATCTCTTAAGTTTTGGAGTAAAGTAAATGAGAGAAAAGGCGTTAGGTTTACTATAATAATGGCAGGCGTTGGCTGGACTATATCAAGTACTATAATGTTTACCCTACTTCATATTCCTCCAGAAATTGGGCGATATGCTTTTTTAGTATTTAATCCAATAGCAAACTTTGCAGCTGCAACTATTGGTCTTTGCTTTATACAATGTTTATTACAAGTATTGCCAGAGAAAAATAAATCTATGAGCATAGCCTTCTATACAATGACAACAGTTCTTACAAATGCTTTTATGCCAATTATTGGCATTACCATATATAATAAATTAGGTGGGGATTTAAACGGATTGCAATCTACTTTTTTAATTTTTGCTTTTCTTAGAGCAATTTCTACTTGTTTACTTTTTTTAAGGTGGTTTTTACTTAGAAACCAGCCTAAATAGTATTGTAAAAGGAAAGGACTAATTTTGAAAATTTTAAGTATTAGCCATAAATTTGTGCCTCTAGAAATAAGGGAACAATTTGCTTTAACAGAAGAAAAACAAAAACAATTTTTGTTAGAAGCAACTGAAAATAAATATATTGATGAGTGCCTTTACTTAACTACCTGCAATAGAACAGAAATATACTTCCATGGTAATGAAAAGGCCACTAGTATAATAGAAAAAATGATAGTTAACTTAGTTCCTGAAAATCCAAATATTAAAAAATACTTTTTGTCGTATGAAAATAACAAAGCCATAAAACATTTGCATAATGTAACTTGCGGTTTGGAATCAATGATAATTGGTGAAGACGAAATATTAGGCCAAGTAAAAAATGCTTTTAACTTAGCTTTAAACCTAGGCACAACAAAATATCTTTTAAATACATTATTTAAAAGTGCCATTACTTGTGCAAAAAAAATTAAAACTAATACAAAAATATCTAAAATTCCATTGTCTATTGCAACTTTAGCTGCAAATATAGTTTTAGAAGGAAAAAAAGAGCTTCCATCAAAAGTATTAATAATAGGCTTAACAGGTCAAATGGGTACTAAAATTTTAAAAAACTTATACGAGCATAATATATATATTGTGGGAACAGCTAGACAACACAACATCATTTTGCAATATAAATCAAATTATGAAAAAATAAAAATGATAGAATATAAAGACAGGTATAAATATATAAACGAGTCAGACTATATAATTAGCGCAACTAAAAGCCCCCACTACACTTTAGTAAAAAACGAAGTAGAAGGCTATATAACTACAAAGAAGAAAAGGATTTTTATTGACTTGTCTGTGCCAAAAGATATTGACACAGAAATAGCAAATATACATGAAACAAAAATTTACAATATAGATTTTTTTAAAAGTATTGCAAATAAAAACAACGCCTCACGTTTTAAAGAAGTCGAATATGCCACTATAATAATAGATGAACAAATAGAGGAAGTTTTAAAAGAACTATGTTTTCATAATTATATAGATAAACTAGATGAGATTAAAAATGTATTTAAAACAACTAAGTTTGAAAATATTTTATATAACATTCGAGATAACTCAACTAGTGAGGAATTAGCTACTATATTAAATAGTTTTTCTAAATTGACAAAGTGAGGTACCATGGCATATTTCCCTTTTTTTATAGATGTAAAAGACAAAAAATGTTTAGTAATTGGTGGTGGTAAAGTTGCTTATAGAAAAATAACAACACTACTTGAATTCGAAGTTGAAATCCACCTTATTACTAAAAAAGTTTGCCCAGAATTGTATAAACTTAAAAATAAAATAAATATTATAAAAAAACCCATAACCATAGAAGATTTGCAAAATGATTATTTTTTTGTAATATGCGCTACCAACGATAAACAAGTAAATAACACAATATATAAAGCATGCAAGGAAAAAAATATATTAATTAACGCCGCCGATAATATGAAAAAATGCAACTTTTTATTCCCAGCAATTGTAAAGAAAAATAATATTATAACAGGCATTACAACCTCTGGTAAAAGCCCAATTATGGCCAGTAACATGCGAAATAACATAGAGAATATAATTCCAGATTTTTATGGAAATTTGACAGATCAACTAGGGGAAGTAAGAAATCAAATAAGGAATAAAATAAAAAACCCCATAAGTCGCAAAAAAATTTTACAAAAAATATCCGAAAAGGGTATTAAACTTAAAAGAACTTTAAGTGAAGATGAAATAAACAAAATAATCGAGGAAAATGAAAATAATGAATAAAACAATAAAAATAGGAACTAGAAAAAGTGATTTAGCCTTAGCACAAACAAACCTAGTTATAGATGAACTTAAAAAAGTTAATAATTCACTGGACTTCGAAATTGTAACTATTAGTACTAAGGGTGATGAAATTTTAAATAGACCTTTACTAGAATTTGGTGGCAAAGGTGTATTTATTGATGAATTCGAAAAGGCTTTATTAAACCAAAAAATCGACATAGCCATACATAGCGCAAAAGATATGCCACGTGAAATACCCCAAGGTCTTGGTATTTTAGGTGTACTAAAAAGAGATGACCCTAGAGATGTTCTAATTTCCAACAAAAACCTATTAAACAATAACCCCCTAACTGTGGGAACAGGTAGTTTAAGGCGACAATATCAAATAAAACAGCTATATAACGTAGCTTGCCATAACTTAAGGGGAAATGTACCCACACGTTTAAATGCTTTAAGAGAAAATAAATTTGACGCAATAATTTTAGCCAGCGCCGGTTTAAATAGACTAAATTTACATAATTTAAAGGAATTCACCTATACATATTTTAATATTGATGATTTTATACCTGCTAGTGGACAAGGCATAATAGCCATTGAAGGCAGAATTGATGATGAACTTCAAGGTTTAATTAATGCAATAAATGATGAAAATACAAGTATCGCCCTTAATACCGAAAGGAATATACTTAAAGAACTTCAAGGAAGTTGCCATGAAATGATTGGCGCATATTCATATATAAAAAATAAAACAATCTATATTTATGGAATATATGAAGTAGATGGTAAAGTTAATAAAACTCATATTCAAGGAGATGTAAAAAACTATATGGAATTATCTTACAAACTTACAAAGGAGCTGTTGAATAATGAATAATGGTTTTGTATATATAGTTGGGGCAGGGCCAGGTAATATTGATTTAATAACAAAAAAAGGCTATGAAGTTATAAAGGAATGTAATGTATTAATTTATGACAGACTAGTAGACCCGAAACTAGTGGATTGTGTAAAAAACAGTTGCAAGAAAATTTATGTTGGCAAATCCGTAGGAAACCATACAATAGACCAAGAAGAAATAAATAATATAATAGTACAAGAGGCATTAAAAAATAATATTGTAGTTCGTCTTAAAGGTGGCGACCCATTTGTCTTTGGTCGTGGCGGCGAAGAAATTTTAAAACTTAAAGAAAATAACATCCCTTACAAAATAATACCAGGAGTAACCTCTGCCATCGCAGGCTTAGGCTATGCAGGCATTCCCATAACCCATAGAGGTATAAGTAGAGGCTTCCATGTAATAACTGGTCATACCAACGAATCCGAAAACACTTGCCCAAATAATTTAGATGTACTAGCAAAATTAAATGACACTCTAGTATTTTTAATGGCCATGGGTAATTTAAAAAATATTGTTAATGGATTAATGAAAAATGGAAAATCCGAAAATACTCCTGTAGCCATTATTTCCAATGCAACAACATACAAACAATTTGAAGTAAGAGGAACTTTAAAAAACATATTAAATATTGCTGAAAATTCACAAATAAAAGCCCCTGCTATTTTAGTAATAGGTGAAGTGGCTAAATTTAATTTAACAGATAAAAATATACTATCTGGCGTAAATATTGGCTTAACAGGTACCAGATCCCTCATAGAAAGACAAAAAAATCAATTAGAACCACTGGGAGCAAATGTAATAGAAATTTGCGATTTCGATATAAAAGAAATTAAAAACAACCAATTTATTGAAGCATTAAAGCATATAGGCACTTTTAGTTGGATTGTATTTACCAGTGCCAACTCCATATATGTAACCTTTAAGAACTTTTTAAATTCAAATATAGATTTACGCAATCTAGGTAAAATAAAATTTGCTTGTGTAGGGTCTGGTACTGGGGAAGTATTAAAAAACTATGGATTTATTGCTGATTTCATCCCCGAAACATTTTCCTCGGTGGAACTTGGTAATGGATTAACTAAAATAATATCTTCAACAGAAAAAGTACTAATTCCTAGGGCTACTAAACATACTTCCGAATTGACTGATATATTTAAAGAAAATAATATAAATTTTAGCGAATACGAAATATACGATATTGTTTTAAAAAACAGAATAAATGAATTAGACGCATTAGACTTTATTACTTTTTCTAGTGCAACTAGCGTTAGAGAACTTTTAGATACTAATGCAAAAATAAATGAAAATTGTAAAATTGTTTGTATAGGTAATCTATCAAAACTAGAACTCCAAAACAATGGGTATACAGTCCACAAAGCCAAAGCCTCAAGTGTGGCAGGTTTAGTTTCCACAATTATAGATTTAAAGGAAAGAAAATTATGAAAAGAACAAGACCATTACGAATTAATAAAGATATAAGAAACCTTGTTAGAGAAACAACATTAAATATAAAAGATTTTATATATCCCATGTTTATAATGGAAGGGAGCAATATTGTAAACCCTATAAAATCCATGCCTGGTATTAATCAATACTCCTTAGATACAATGAATATTGAGTTAAATAGAGTTGTTGAAAGCGGTATAAAGGGAGTACTAATATTCGGCATTCCATCCCACAAAGACGAAGTTGGAAGTGAGGCATACAATGAAAATGGCATAACTCAAAAGGCTATTAAAAATATAAAAGAAAACTATCCATCTTTGTTTGTAGTCGCAGATGTATGCCTTTGCGAATATACTTCTCACGGGCATTGCGGTATTATAAATGATAATACCGTTGAAAATGATGCAACAGTTGAATTGTTAGCAAAAGCCGCTTTAAGCCTAGCCAAGGCAGGCGCTGATATAATAGCCCCATCGGATATGATGGATGGTAGAGTACTAGCAATTAGAAGTATACTAGATGAAAATGGCTTTAAAAACTTACCTATAATGTCATACAGTGCCAAGTATGCCTCTGGATACTACGCACCCTTTAGAGATGCAGCACATTCAACACCAAGTCTATTTGACAGAAAAACGTACCAAATGGATGTAAGCAATAGAAAAGAAGCTCTAATAGAAATAGAAGAAGATATTGCCGAAGGTGCAGACATAGTTATGATAAAACCCGCCCTAGCCTACTTAGACATAATAAGAGACGCCAGCAACAATTTTAATCTTCCAATTTGTGCCTACAACGTAAGTGGCGAATATTCCATGGTAAAACTTGCCGGCGAAATGGGATATATTGACACAAAAAAAATCATATTTGAAAATTTAACAGCCATAAAACGAGCAGGTGCAAGTATAATTATAACTTACCACGCTATAGAAGTAGCCAACTGGATAAAGGAGGAAAATTTTGAATACTAAAACTTCCCTAGAACTTTTTCAGAAGGCAAAAAAAATAATACCAGGTGGAGTAAACAGCCCTGTACGAGCTTTTAATTCCGTAGGAGGAAACCCACTGTTTATTACTAAAGCCAAAGGATCAAAAATATATGATGCCGATGGTAACCAATACATAGACTATGTATCTTCTTGGGGACCAAATATATTAGGCAATGGCAATGACGAAGTTCTCGAAGCAGTAAAAGCAGCTTGCAATGACGGCTTAACCTATGGTGCTCCAACAGAAAAGGAAATAATTTTAGCCCAGTTAATTACTGAACTCATTCCTTCAATGGACATGGTAAGGCTTGTAAGTTCTGGCACAGAAGCAGTAATGAGTGCCATAAGAGTTGCCAGAGCCTATAGTAAAAAAAGTCTAGTGATAAAATTTAATGGGTGCTACCACGGCCATTCTGATGGATTATTAGCAAAAGCCGGCTCCGGTTTACTAACAAATTCCTTGCCTGACAGCGCTGGAGTACCTACAGATTACACAAAACTAACTTTATTGGCTGATTTTAATGACCAAAATTCCGTAGAAAAATTATTTAAAAACCATGGACAGGACATAGCTTGCTTAATTGTAGAACCCGTTCCCGCAAATATGGGAATAGTGTTGCCCAATAATAATTTTTTGAAATTTTTAAGGGAAATAACAAAAAAATACAATTCTCTTCTTATTTTTGACGAAGTAATTACAGGTTTTAGGCTGGGTACTGGTGGAGCATCTAAATATTTTGACATAGATACCGATTTAATTACTCTAGGAAAAATAGTTGGCGGTGGAATGCCTATTGGTGCTTTTGGCGGAAAAAAGGAAATAATGGAATATATAGCACCTTTAGGAAACGTATATCAAGCTGGAACACTTTCAGGAAACCCAATAAGCACTGCCGCAGGAATTGCAACCTTAAATATTTTAAAAAATAATGAAGATATATACAAAGATTTAGATATAAAAGGCGAAAGGTTAAAAGAAGCTTTCGAACTTTATTCTAAAGGAGAAGTTATAGTTAATCAAATAGGCTCTCTACTTACTCCTTTTTTTGCAAGACACAAAGTAAATTCCTATAATGATGCCCTTTGTGCAAATACAAAAAAGTATAAAGATTATTTTTGGTTTATGCTAGAAAATGGAATTTATACTTCACCCTCACAATACGAAGCTATGTTTATCTCTCATGCATTGAATGAAGAGGATATTAATTATACCATTAAAGTAATAAAAAAATTTTTCGATAAATTTTAGTAAGTCAATAGACCTTTCTGTCAGTGGGGGCACAAGCCCTCACTGACAGAAAGGTCTATTGACTTATCGAATATTAGTTTTATATTATACACATTGTTATATATTACTTTTATATTTCTCTATTATTAATCCTACAGGTGTCCATGCGACTCCCTTTCCTATGTATGTGTATTTGTCATTTAAAAGCCCAGTATCGTATATATCAAAGTCTTTTACTAAATAATTCGTTTGTACTTTTATTTTAACTTTTGTTCTTGGAGGGATTTTAGTGCTATATGTTTTTTTATTCGTTACTTCGCCTCTAACAGCAAATCCCACTCCTACAGTTATACCAGCATTTACTGAAAAATTAGCCTCTTTTGTTTGAGAATACTCTGTTGTAAATAAATCTGTTGTTGTGGTACTGTAATTGTATAATATATCGTACTCTTCCTGACCACTATAAACATAATAACCAGATCTCGTTACAACATTTTTTGCGACTATAGCTCTACTTTGTTTATTATTATTTTTTGGTGCTTCTAGTTTATTTTCAATATATATGATTTCAGTTAAGGTAGAGCCTTCTGGTACTTCTAGATTGTTCATTTCTATATAATCTTTTATAAGATTATGTTCTATTATTCTTATTTGCGTTGTATTACCCTCTCTTTGGTAATGTATGCCTTGAGGCATCAAGATTTCTTCTTTTGCATTGACAAAAGAACTATGTCCTCCGTTCATAGAAGTTTCTTTTTTGCTTTTAACGTTATTCTTGTTGCAATCTGCGCTGATATACGTTGCCATTAACAAAGCTAAAACAACAGCCATACTTATAGTCTTCTTCATATTATTCCCTCCTTACTATAAACTAATATATCCCACCATTTTATATTTATATTATACCACAAAAAAACGTAAATTGCTTGCTATCTTTCGTGTGTTTTTTATTCATGTGTTTCACTAGGATAAAATCTATAAAAGGCTTGACAGTTTCCAATAGCAATAACTATAATATTAAAAGAAAGATAAACCAATTCAAAATATACAACCTAAGGAGCAGAAATGTTAGATATTAAATTTATACGAGAAAATCCCGATGTAGTTAAAAATAACATGAAGAAAAAATTTCAAGAAGGCAAAGTAAACTTAGTTGATGAAGTAATAGAATTAGACATTACTCGCCGTAACGCTCAAACGGAAGCCGATACACTTCGAGCAAAAAGAAATTCCCTATCTAAAGAAATAGGCCAATTAATGGGTCAAGGCAAAAAAGAAGAGGCAGAAGTAATTAAAAACCAAGTAGCTGACTTCGCAAAAAAACTGGGCGAACTAGAAGTTCAAGAAAAAGAAGTAGGCGAAAAAATAACTACTATAATGATGACTATTCCTAATATAATTGATAATAGCGTTCCAATAGGTAAAGATGATAGCGAAAATGTGGAACTAGAAAAATTCGGCGAACCAGTTGTACCAAGCTATGAAATCCCATACCATACAGATATAATGGCAACATTTAATGGCATCGACTTAGAGTCTGCAGGAAAAGTTGCTGGTAATGGTTTTTACTATTTATTAGGAGATATTGCAAGATTACATTCCGCAATGACTAGTTATGCTAGAGATTTTATGATAAACAACGGCTTTACATATTGCATTCCACCTTTTATGATTAGAAGTAATGTGGTAAGTGGTGTAATGAGTTTTACCGAAATGGACTCCATGATGTATAAAATTGAAGGAGAAGATTTATTTTTAATTGGCACAAGCGAACATTCTATGATTGGTAAATACATTGATACAACTGTAGATGAAAAAACTCTACCCCATACCCTTACAAGTTACTCACCATGCTTTAGAAAAGAAAAAGGCGCACATGGTATAGAAGAGCGTGGTGTATATCGCATACACCAATTTGAAAAGCAAGAAATGGTTGTTATATGTAAAGCCGATGATAGCATGGATTGGTATCATAAAATGTGGAAATACACAGTAGACTTATTCCGTTCATTAGGTGTGCCTGTTCGTACATTGGAATGTTGCTCTGGAGACTTAGCCGATCTAAAAGTTAAATCTGTAGACATAGAAGCTTGGTCCCCTCGCCAGAAGAAATATTTCGAAGTAGGTAGCTGTTCAAACCTAGGCGAAGCTCAAGCCAGAAGATTAAATATAAAATACGCTGGAGAATCTGGCAAAGAATTCTGCCATACCCTAAATAATACAGTTGTAGCCCCACCACGTATGCTAATTGCATTTTTAGAAAATAATTTAAATGAGGATGGCAGTGTAAATATACCAAAGCCACTACAAATGTATATGGGTGGCACAGAAAAACTTATACCAAACAAATAAAATTCAAAACCTCAAAAGAACTGTCTTGAAATAAAAAATATTACTATATTAAAAGGCAATTTTAATAAATTTATATAAAAGTACAAAAAGAGCGATGGGGTTTTCGCTCTTTTTTAAATAAAATTTTGCTCAAGCCTGCAGCCTGCAACCAAGTCTGCTACCAACTTTTATAAAAGCTTGTGGGGATAGTTGCTTGCCTAAGCAATAAATCAAGACTTTACGACCAATGGCTTGGGGCAAAGCACCAAGGTTTTTTCTTTTCCCGACAGCCCCTTTTTTATCGTATAAAATGTGTCCATTTTTCTTTATTATTTACCGGTGGCAATATATTATTTCTTTTGCCTAAATCAATACACTTAAGCATCCATGTCATATTTTCTCCAAGTATGCGCATATTTTCCATGCCCTCATCATCTTTAGGCACATCGTCGCTATCTCTTCCATAAACACCATTCCAATATCTGGCTGAAACTATTGGCATTTCACTTATGGTAAAATATTTATTTATTACATCTATAGAGGCAACTGCCCCTGCTCTTCTGGCTACAGCAATAGCTGCAGCCGGTTTATGCCTAAAATTTATAGAATTGGCATAAAAAAGTCTATCTAATAAAGCAAGAATACTCCCTGTAGGATGCGCATAATAAACAGGCGTACCAAATACAAAGCCATCAAAGCCCTGTGCTTTTTCAGCTATTTCATTAACTACATCATTAAAGGCACATTTTTTCAGTTCTCTACACTTACCACAGCCAATGCAATCCCTTATAGGCTCCCTTCCCACACTTAGTATTTCCCACTCTATGGCATTTTTTATAAATATTTTACAGACTTCTGAAAGCGCACTAAAGGTGCTGCCCTTACCCTTTGGGCTTCCATTAATTAATAGTACTTTCATATTATCTCCCTTTTAAAACATAAATTTAATATTTTCATATATATATTGACCCAAAGCTTCGCCACCAGCTTTGCTTAAATGAAGAATGTCTTTACTATAATAATCTCTATTAACTTTGTCAGCTCCAAAGACCTTATCGCAATTTAGGGCAAGGTCAAAAAAGCCTGAATTGTAAAGCTCCTCATTAACTTGTAGCCTTATTTCATTTTTTTCAGGGCTAAAGTCTTTATCATCCCTTGGTAATATTCCAATACCTATAGTTTTTATGTTTTGTGCCTTACATTTATCTGTTAATATTTTGTAACTCTTTATAAGCTCCTTAGGCTTTGGAATTATTTTTTCATTTGACCAAATAGTATTTGGAAAGCCTATATCATTTGTACCTATAGAAATAATACAATGACTTACGCCTTTTATTTCCAATACATCTTTTTCAAAACGAGATATACCAGATTTACCTAAATGACCCCTGAATTTAGCAGGGGAGTCTGAATTCATTCTATTTCCGGATATACCTGCATTGCCCATGGATATATTATGGAAATCACTATATATATTCCTTTGTAAGCAGTCAAACCACTGACAGCCTGCTGTTATAGAATCCCCAAAACAAGAAATGACTCTTGCCTCCCCATAAATTTCCACAGCTTTAAACAAAGGAATAGGAGAATTAATAGAAAAATGGTCTACATCAAACAAAAATGACAGTCCAGTTGTAGAAACAAAGTTCTGTTCCTTTACACCTCTTTTAGAATGTTCGCTAAAACTCCCTGTATTATTCCCACTATAAATTATTTTTTGCTTTGGTAGGAAGTAAGTAATTTGTATGTTATCACTATATGTAAAATCTAATGGGTCTGAATAGATTTCTTCACCCACAGGTATTTCCAATTCCTCCTTGCCATTAAATGTTACCTTTGCATTGTTAAGCAAAATATTTTTCACATATGCCTTAGACTGACCTAATTCATTTGAAAATAATAATCTAACTTTATCTCCCTGCAAATTATTTGGTAAATTAAGTCGTATTGTCCTATTTTCCATATTGTTAAATTTAAACATTTTCATATGACAAACATAAAAACTTGAATTCCATTCCATTTTGTGCACCTGCTTTCTTTTTTATATTAATATTATACCAAATAATCTACATATAGTAACTAAAATTCAAACACTTTGTCTTTTTATTAATTTTGTAGGAATTATTACTTTTTTTGTTAGTATCCTACCTTTTATCCTCTCAATTAATAGCCCCACAGATGTTTCCCCCATAAATTCAGTATAAACTTTTATTGTTGTTAGAGGTGGAATAGTGTACTCGCTTGTTGGTATATCGTTAAAACCTATTATAGCTATATCTTCTGGTACTTTTAAACCGCTTTCGTAAAGTGCACGAAAAGCTCCCAATGCCATGTTATCACTTGCTATAAAAAAAGCTTCTGGTAAATGGTCGTCATCTATGGCTTTCTTCATTAATTCATAGCCGCTATCTACAACAAATTCCCCAATATAAATATTGTCTTCATTTAATGCATCTTTATTTAACAAATATTCTTTAAAATAGGCTTGACGCTTTTCCCCAATAGGTATTCTTAGCTCTCCTATATAATCTAGTCCTCCTATGTACCCAATATTGTTTATACCCTTACTTTCAAGGAAACTAAATATTTTATTCATAGAATCTTTAAAGTCTATAGTTACAGAATCAAACTCGTCACTATAATCATCATCTACAAAAATAATATTTTCATTGTACTTTATTAGTTTTTTTATTTCATCTTTTGAAAACTTCCCAAGGGCAATTACCCCACTTATATTTTCTTTAGGCAATTTATCTTGCCTAAAGACCTTTACTACCTCTATATTTTCCTTCATGCATTTTTTTTCTATACCTAAACGAATAGATAAATAATATGTATCCTGTAGCTCTTCTTCCTCTGTATACCAATGATATATAACTACTTTTTCTTTAATACCCTTTTCCTTTTTCTTCCTTTGCCTCGGGGTCTTGTAGTTAACACCCTCGGCAATTTCAAAAATCTTTTGTCTTTTCTCTTTAGTTATGGATAAACTAGAGTCATAATTTAAAACACGTGAAACCGTTGCCAAGGAAACACCTGCTTCTTCTGCAATATTTTTTATTGTACTCATTTCATCCCCCTTTTATAATTACAAATATAAATTTATATCTAACTTTCCAAAATTTGATTTTCTGTTAAAATCAATTTACCCTTAACATAAAACTCCTTGTACAATCGGCTAGACAATGATGTTAATATTTCATAAGGCGATATATAAGTTTTTTTACTAATCATATCTATGGTCATATTTTCGCCTATTAAGGTAACTACATCTCCTGTTTTTTCATATTCATCTACTTCTATAATTGTTTGGTCCATACAAATATTCCCTCTTATGGGAAACAGTTTACCATTTACTAATACTCTAGTTCCCTTATAGCACCTTTTAAAGCCGTCGCCATAGCCTATGGGAATTGTGCCTATAAAAGTTGGTTTTTCTGTTTTAAAAGTTCTGTTGTAACCAATGTACTCGCCTTTATCTACTTCCTTAATATGCACTATGTTAGTTTTTAATGTAACTAATTCCCTTAGATCTATCTCTTTAAATCCTACATTTATACCATATATCCCAACTCCTGGACGTATGGCATTTACAAAATTTAAATTAGGGAAATTCAAAGAACCAGCTGTATTCTGGCAATGTATTAATACATCTTCATCCATATATTGCAAATGCTCTTTAAAGGCACTAATTTGATAGTTAGTAAAGTCTTCGCTATCGTCGGCACTGGAAAAATGTGTATAAACGCCTGTTATTTTCGCCTTGGAGCCTTTTATTATTTTTAAAGCCTTGTTAAACTCACATAAAGTTTTAAAACCTATTCTATTCATTCCCGTGTCAACTTTTATATGTATCTTTAGTGCCTTGCCAAAAGTTTTTAATTCTCTGGCAAATAATTCATTGTGGCATGTTAGAATAATATTATATTTATAAGCCGTGTTTAAATATTTAGGGCTTACTCCACCTAAAACAATAATTGGTAGCTCCACACCTTTTTCCCTTAGAGCAACAGCCTCATCTAAAGTTGCTGTTCCTAAATAATCTACTCGACTATATTGTTCTAACATTTTGGAAAAGGTAATTAACCCGTGACCATAGGCATTCGCCTTTACTACACCTATTACTTTTTTATTACCATTTAAACCTTTCAAAATATCTAAATTATGAAAAGCATTATCCATATTTATTTCTAAAACTGTATCACGATAATTCATAGTATCACTTCACTTTACATTTTTTTCAACTTAGATAGCTTTGCCATTAATTTTTTTCTTCCATATTTTTCAAAATCTATAGTTACTTCAAAATCTGCTCCACCATCATTTATATCAACTACTGTACCTACACCATATTTCATTTGTCTTATTTTATCGCCAATTTCAAAGTCAATTTTTTTCGCTGTATGATTTTTTTTCATATATTCCTTTAACCTGTTTACATTGGACTTGTAGTCATCCTTAGTTTGTACAATTGGCTCTATGCTAATTCTAGATATTTTACTAGCACTTAAGTCTTCTATCATCTCTGCGGGTATTTCCTTAAAAAACCTCGAAATAGGATATCTACGAATATTATTGAATTGCATTCTACTTTGGCAACATGTTATATATAAGTTCTTTTCTGCTCGAGTTATACCAACGTAACAAAGTCGTCTTTCTTCCTCTAGTTCCTTATCCTCGCCACTGTCTATACTTCTATAGGAAGGGAAAAGCCCATCTTCAAAGCCTGCAATAAAAACAGTATCAAATTCTAAGCCCTTACTACTGTGTAATGTCATTAATACTACAGCATCATCACTTTCTTCATAATTATCTATATCAGCAACTAGAGCTATGTCTTCTAAAAAAGCACCTAAGGAGTTATCCTCAGAAATCAAAGAAAATTCACTTGCCTTTGTGACAAACTCATTAATATTTTCCATTCTTTTTTGGCCTTCAAAAATCCCCTCTAAATTACAATAGTCTTTATAATTTATTTTTTCTAGTAGCTCAATTATTAATTCGTCTATGGTATGAGAATCGGCGTATTTTCTTAAATAGAAAATAGTATTTGCAAAGTCAGCAACAGTTTTTTTCTTGCTTCCTAAATCTATATATTCTATATCTTTTAATGCATCGTACAAACTTATATTTAAAGCTAAAGAATATTCAACTAATCGCCCTAATGTAGCAGCACCTATGCCCCTTTTAGGAATGTTTATTATTCTTTTTAATGCTATTTCGTCAAAATTATTGTGTAATAAACGTAAATATGCCAATACATCCTTTATTTCTTTTCGCTCGTAGAATCTCGTTCCACCTAAAAGTTTGTAGGGCATGCCTAATTTAACTAACTGGTCTTCTATTTGTCTGGATTGGGAATTTGTCCTATACAATATAGCAAAATCACTATATGCTTTACCCTCATTTACAGAGCGTTTTATGGTTTCCCCTATAAACATCCCCTCTTCATAGTCTGTGTTTGCTTGCATAAATTTTATTTTTTCTCCTTGGTCTTGAGAAGTCCATAAAGTTTTACGCTTACGCCCTATATTATTTTTTATAACCATATTAGCCGAATTTAATATAATTTGTGTAGAACGATAGTTCTGCTCCAGTTTAATAACCACTGTATCTTGAAAGTCTTTTTCAAAATTCAAAATATTGTCAATATTAGCTCCACGCCATCCATAAATAGACTGGTCATCGTCACCTACTACACATAAATTTTTGTATTTAGCTGATAAAAGCCTTACTAATTGATATTGAGCATAGTTTGTATCTTGGTATTCATCTACCATTATATATTTAAATCTATCTTGATACCCCTCTAGAACCTGAGGGTTTGTTGTAAACACTTCAATTGTATAATATATTAAGTCATTAAAATCCAATGCGTTGTTATTTCCCAACTTTTGTTGATACAACTCATAAACTCTACCGCAAACCTCTCCCATATAGTCATTACCTACATTTTTTTGGTATTGTTTTGGCGATAGAAGTTCATCTTTTGCACTCCCTATAGCACTTAATACTGTATTTACAGGGAATTGTTTTTCATCTATATTTAATTCTTTTAAACACTCTTTTAAGAGCCTTTTGGAGTCATCTGTATCGTAAATTGTAAAATTTGTATTGAACCCAATTAAATCTATTTCTCTACGTAAAATTCTTACACAAGTAGAGTGAAAAGTTGCAACCCATACATTTCCCCCCTCTGATGTTACTCGACCAACTCTTTCTTTCATTTCTTTCGCTGCTTTATTGGTAAAAGTAATCGCCAATATATTATAAGGAGAAACCCCATTTTCTATCATATATGCAATACGGTGAGTCAGCACTCTTGTTTTACCGGAGCCAGCTCCAGCTAATAAAAGCACGGGTCCATCCATTGCTAAAACCCCTTCTTTTTGTTTTTCATTTAAACCTTCTAATAAATCCAAATTAAGACCTCTTACTTCCTATAAACTGTTCAAACTTTTCTAAACTAGTACATAACAATTTACTTTCATCTATTGTATAATCTTTTATAAATTCCAAGATATGGCTAAAGTTACCTACATCATCACAATAATGTGCATCTGAGCCAAATGTAATAAATGCGCCGTATTTAATTACTGCCTCTAATATTTCACTAGTAAATTCAGCATCGTATCTCATATGACCCTTTATTAAAGATTTATCGTTTAGCTCTATTGCCGTATTTGTATCTACTGCACACTTTACTACTTCATTTACATCAAATTTGTATCTGGGGTCACCTAAATGACCTAATATATTTATCTCTTTATGGTTCATTACATTTATAAGTGCTTTTGTTGCATTTAGTCCCTGAGGATTAATACATGGTGGATGCAAACTTGCTATGGCATAATCTGTTATATTGCATAAATAGCAATCTATATTTGTGTCGTAATTATCTATCGCTCCATTTTCATCTAATATATTTAGCTCTATGGACTTATATAGTTTAACACCATTTATATATGATGGAAGTATATCTAGGCAAGCAAAATGAAAAGCTGCCGCTCCTCCTGGCATTAAAACAGAATGGTCACTAAGACCTATGGCCTTCATACCATTTTTTTCTCCACTTATAAAATTTTCTTGTGCTGTTGAATATCCGTGGCCACTGGCTACAGTATGTGTATGTGTGTCAATTACAAATTGCATATGCCCTCCTTGTTTGTATTTACATAAATATATTATTAGTATATCACATAATTCATATTAACTAAATTTATCATCTCGCAATTTTTTCATTGCTATGTCATAAAAATTCGGTTGGTGTGGCAACATACAACTAGAACAATCTTTTATATTTCCTTTTAAATATTTAAAATTTCCGCCACAATTCTCTCCTAAATAATGTAGAGGACAAAAACAAAATAGACAATTAAATTCATCTATATTATTTGTTTTATGACATGGGAAATATTTACAATCTTTATTATTAAAAAATCTATAGCTATTTTTCATAACTCGCCTTTCTTTTATGTACAAATTATTTTATATCAAATAATTTTGCATATTAATATTTGCTACTTAATATTATCATATAAAGAAAAATTTTTCTTAAGTCAAATATGTAGGTTTGTCAAACATATGTTACATTTTCAAAAAAACACCTAGATAGGTTATACTAATTAAGACAAAGTGAATTCGGTCATGATATAATAAATAAAAAGGTGAAGGAGAAATTACATATGGCTAAAAGAGTAAAAAATTATACAGATGATTTTAAAAAGCAGCTAGTGACATTAAAAATGAACGGAAAATCAGTGGCTGAATTATCACAGGAATATAATGTAGCGAAATCTACAATAAATAAGTGGGTTAATGACTACAATAGCACTGGATCATTTAAGGATAAAGATAATAGAAGGAAGAAGAAAATGAACTATTAGAATTACGCAAAGAAAACAAGCAATTACAAATGGAAAATGATATTTTAAAGCAAGCGGCACTGATAATGGCACGAAAATAGAAATTATTATAGCCAATAA
>JBKECF010000020.1:0-45100 GCA_047974375.1 Lachnospirales bacterium | reverse complement strand
ATAAAACGAAGATAAAATTTATTTGAATAAAAGAACTTCGACTTCAATAGCAATTTCACTATTCCCCCTCAGCGACAAGTGTTATACTATCATTCATTTTTTTATGTGTCAATAGTTTTTTTATAAAAATTTTATACGTCAGTAAAAACAAAGTAACTGCAGGTAAATAACGAAATACATCCTTACTCCCCTACAGCCTTTTTTTCTTTAAATTTATTTTTCCCAACTATTATTAGCTCTTTTAAATCTTCTCCCTTTTCACGCAAACGTTTATTTATATCTAAATTTTGCATAAGTAAAGATAAATATTTTAGTGCCTCATCATAGTTACCCTGTCTTCTGCATAAATCGGATAAAATATATTTCATTTTATCATCATCTATATTAATAAAAGGGGAAATATCTTTTTCAAAAGCAATTCTCCCATGTTTTAACGCCTCTTTGCAGGAATTATATTCATATTTAACGCTATTTTTAATATTCATAACTCTGAATAGCCATGATAGTTTAAAATAAAGATAGAAAATTTCACTCTCAGTCATTTCTTTTTCTTCTCTAATTTGTAATGCTAAAATATACCTATGAACAGCCATTTCATAAGAGTATTCATCTGCCACAAACAAGTTGTTGCGATATACAAGCTTTAATCTTTTTACAATATCCTCTGTTTTTGCCGTAGAAACCTTATTAAAAGTTTTTACTAGAGATGCATATCCACAACCTGCACAGGCAACCACTTCATATTTAACCGCATCCGGCCCTTGGTAATATGGTCTTAAATCTGAATCTGTTGCTATCACTTTTATTAATACATCTCTTACAGCTGTATACTCTACTTCTTTACTGCAAATAGGGCATTTAAGAGCCTTTTTAACAAGTAATTTATCCATTATATCCTCAAATACTCAGTGAATTACCATCCAATTTATTTTTTATCATTAATACTTGACTTAATATTGAAAATGCAATTTCCTCTGGCGTACCATTATCTATTTTTAAGCCAATTGGTGAATATACACTGCTTAATAATTCTTCACTATATCCTTTTTCTTTTAAACTATTAAATACTGTATTTACCTTAGACCTACTACCTATCATACCTATATAAGCCGCATTATTATTTAATACTACTTCAAGGACTTCTTCATCTAGCTTATGGCCTCTTGTTGTAACAATAATATAGGAATTTTTCAAGTTTATTTTTTCCTTAACTTCATTATTGGTGCACGAATAGTAAGTTACATGTTCAAATTCCGGTAACGTCTTGTACTCCTCCCTATCATCTACTACTATTATTTCAAAATCTAAATTTTTGGCAGCTAAAGCTATTTGACGTCCTACATGTCCACTACCAAAAATTATCAACTTTTTTTGTGGAGAAAACACCTTTATAAAACCAGTAGTTTCACCCCCACAAGCTAAGCCATTTTTGCTACTAAAAGAAGATACAAAATCTTCGCTTTTATCATTTTTAATGCATTCCTTTGCTTTTTCTATTATTTCGAATTCAATTCTGCCACCACCTATTGTGCCTAAAACCTCAGCTTCAGTTACTAGCATAATTGCACCTTTTTTACCAGGAATTGAACCTTTATTACTTGTTAAAATTACCATTGCCGAAGATATCCCATCTTCAAGATTTTTTAATATTTTTTCTAAATATACTATATTATTCATACTTCTCCTTACTTTATTTCTTTAAATAAAAAATAGCCTCCAATACTCCTCCACCTATGTTTCTTGCTTTGTCTGAAATGGTAAAACAGTTGCCATATTGATCTTTTCTCGGGTCTACATCCCCTACTTTAAAATTTTTGGTTACATAATAACTATCGGCAATAACTCCCCTTAGTAGTCCTTCAAATTCAGCTTTTATTTCAGCATCTCCTACTTTAGCAATTATATCACCTTTTGATACTATATCACCTATTTTTCTGTATATTTCTATAGTTCCTTCACGAGGCGAGCGAAGCACACGTCTATGAGATTCTCCACCTATCTCCCCTGGTACACCCGTGTTCTTTTCAGCTTCGCCTTCAAAAATAAGTCTACCAAGATTGTGTCCTCTCTGGGTTTCAATTACACAATGACAGTCCTCCCCCGCATTAAAACCAGGTCCAACACCTATTACTATTGGTGCCATATTAATTCTAGTTCCTAAATTCCGTTTTGCCAATATGGCATCAACTACTGCTATGGGTTTTACCTCCTGTAAAATGGCACAATCTTCATCGACTAAAACAGGTATTTCTTTTCGTAAAAATGCCTCCTTTATCTCGCAAATGTTCGAAACCCTTATAGCCGACATTCCCTCTACCTTATGTTTTCCATCGTAAATACATTGAGATAAGGCAACGCTATGTCTAATAGCAGATGGATATTTACATTCTAATACCAGAACATTAAAATGCGTACGAAATAATTTTTGTATAACTCCAGTAGCTATATCTCCGCCCCCACGAACTATTATTAAGTCTTTTTCAAAATCCATATTACACCTCAATTTTCTTTATTACCTTTGTTAATGTATCTCCATAATATACTTCATTAAAATATTTTGCAAACTCTTTTAATCTAGGCTTATAGTTAGTACATCGATTAATATACAATGTTTTTGTACCTATTGATAGCCTAGCCATTTCTTTACTTATGTTCAAAATATGGTCAAAGGTTATCAATTCTGTTTCTTTCGCACCTGTAATCTCTTTAAATATTTCTAATCTGTGTATAAATTCCTCATTTAGCTGCATACCAATGCACTCTATGTTTATAACAGAAATAGTTCTATTGGTTTTTTCTGGAATAACCGGTTCATGATTTGCCCAACCTTTTAGTAATTTTCTTTTAGCTCCATCGCATTCTAAAAAAATATAATCACAGTCAATTTCATTAAAATAATCGCCATGGTAACCTATAACTTTTCCATCTACCTCTTTATAAGCAAAATTAAGACCTTTTTTAACATCCTTAATTTCACCTTTTTGTATATAGTCATAATTATCTATTTGCCTTATTCCTAATTTTGTTGTAGTAGACACAATTGTTCTATACTCTCTGTAGTAGTCCCCTAAATACTTAAGAAGTGTTGTTTTACCACCACTTCCTATTATTGCAGTAATTCCTTTATCGATATTAAAGCTCATATTCATTCCTTTTATCTTTAATTAAATCCAATACCTCTAAAATTTCTTTTTTGTGAATGCCAATAACTTCCTTTATATATTTTTCCATTTTGCTATTTTCATCTATATAATCAAAAATAAGTTCCCATGTAGGATTGTAATTTTCAATATCTCTCACTAAAATGTTTAATGGTTGAAAAACATCCATATCATAATGGTCATATATAGCCTCATATTCCCAGTCCTCTACATCAAAACCTGTAGTAATATGCATATGAATTTTATAGCTATTGTTAATTTCTTCTGCAAACATATTCACTATATACTCTTCACAATTTTCTAATTTATATGAATCCAATTCTTTTTCTAAAAACCCCGTTTTTTCATTTTTAATCATTAATACAATAAATGTTTCTTCCATACGCCCTCCGTTTGGCATTTATAAAAATCAGTTTCCATTATTTATTTCATCTAGAACATCCATTTTTATAAATCACTGTTAAAAATATTATATTAAATATATAATTATATTGCAAACTTTTGAATAGCAATATAAGATTTTCTTGATTCCTCTTTATTCTAATTTATTATTAAATTTAATATCCACAGCTTGAGGATAATAATATTTATATGCTATAATATTTACAGTGATTTTTTTAAAAACTAATTCAAAATAAATGTTAGTAGGTAGTGATATGACAGAGTATTTAATCAAAAAATTTATAAAAAATTATGGAGATACACGTAATGCTGAAACACGAAAAGAGTATGGATTTTTTACTAGTACAGTTGGTATACTTATAAATATTTTCCTTGCATTAACTAAACTTAGTATTGGTATATTGACCAATAGTATATCTATAATTATTGACTCCTTTAATAATTTCACCGATAGCCTTTCATCAATAATTAGTTATGTAGCCTTTAAAATATCCAGTAAGCCTGCGGATAATGAACACCCTTTTGGCCATGGTCGAGCTGAATATTTATCAACTTTTTTAATAGGATTTTTAATTGTAATTTTAGGATGGGAATTTTTAAAAGAATCAATACAAAAACTTTTTTATCCATCCCCCATTAATGTTAATATATATGTTTGTATAATACTCGTAATGACAATTTTAATTAAATTATGGTTAGGCTATTTTTTCAATTATTGTGGTAAAGAAATTTCATCAGGCGTATTAATTGCCACATCAAAAGATAGTTACAATGATGCTATTATTACCACATTCACTTTTGTATCATTACTTACCTTCCAATTTTTAAATATAAATTTAGATGGCATTTGTGGTATTTTTTTAAGCTGTTTATTATTTAAAACAGCCTATGACATATGTAATAACACTATATCTAGCTTACTAGGCGAAAAACCTGATAAGTATTTAATTCATGAAATTAAATCTAGAATACTAGATTTTGATGAAATATATGGTGTGCACGATTTAATTATACATAACTATGGCCCTAGTAATGTTTTAGCTACTATCCATGTAGAGGTATCAGACAGCGTTGATATAAATTCCTCCCACGAGCTAATAGATAAAATAGAAAAAGATATAAGTGAAGATTTAGACATACATTTAACCATACATATGGATCCTATAGCGCTTAATGATGAAGTAATAATAAATGTAAAATACAAAATTTTCGAATACATTTTAAATAATAATTTGCCCATTGGCGTTCATGATTTTCGAATTGTTAAGGGTGGCAAAACCTCAAATATAATTTTCGAGTGCGAAGTACCGCATAATTATACAGAAATTGAAATTGCCGATGTGAAAAATAAATTAAATGATATAGTTCAAAAGATAGATAAAAGCTTCAAATGTATAATTAGTTTTGAAAATAGCTTTATTGATTAATGGAGGAAATATGAATTCCAAGGATATAAAACAAATAAAAGTAACAAACCAGCGTAAAGAAAGCAACAGAGCAGTAAAGGTTTTCAATTTAAATAACACAAGTAAGCCAAGTATTAGCCCAATTAAACCTAAATTAAAAACAAGCCAGAAAGAAACTCCTGACCCACTTAAAGAAATAAACACACCAGAAAAAATTGAAATTTATGACAGAATAAATCAGGAGTCTATAATAGATGCTGTAAGTAACCAAAAAGATGATATAAGCACAGATCCAAAAGATATATATATTAAGAATTTAACATTAGAACTGAAAGCGCTAAAACTTAATTTTGACAAGCAAAGTATTGCTTTACGTTATACCCAAGAAGAATTAATAGACTATAAAAGACGTGAACCTAAATACATCTCAAGTATTAGCGATTTAAAAAATACTATATCTTCTTTGGAAAAGGAAAATCGTAATTTAAAATACGGTATAGGCAAACTAGAACAAATGGATCGTATTAAAAATGATATAAAAGTTATAAGCACCTATGCTGACGAAGATTTTTCTAATTATGAAAATCTTGTACATTATAAAAGCAGACATATTCATGGACATAGTATCAAAGACAGACAGCCCATAGACATAGAGCCTGGTCCTGAGCCACCTGCAACAGCTCCTCTAGAGAAAACTGAAGTTCCACCTGAAATACCTTTGGAAAAAGAAGTTGTTGAAGATAAAATTATTGAAAATGAAATTATTGAAGATAAAGTTGTGAAGGATGAAATTATTGAAAAAGATGTTATTGAAGTTGAGCCTTCAGGAGTTATGCATAACACTTCTTCGTTTTTAAATTTATTTAGCGATGAATTTGACGATCTTGATGAAAACAATATTAATGAAGATGAGCACTCAACCTATGACAATAGCAGCGAACTAAGTAAAATAAATGATATAGACAAAGCTGATATTGAAGAATACCCTGAAGATTATGAGGAAGAATACGAAGGGAAATATGAAATCGAAGAAATCGAAGAAACTGAAGAAACTGACATCGATGACAACGACAACTACTTTAAGGATTTCGAAGAAAAATACAAACCAGAGAATTATATTTATGACTTTCCTTCTGTTGATTTCTTAATTGAAAACCCTAAAGAAAAAATAGAAACCTTATCAAAAAAAGATTTATACGATAATGCAAAAAAATTAGAAGAAACTTTACAAAGTTTTAATGTTAAAGCTACTGTAGTAGGTGTAAACAAAGGACCTACTGTAACCAGATACGAAGTACAACCTGCATCAGGCGTTAAAGTTAACAAAATATCCAGTTTGGCTGACGACCTAGCTTTAAACTTAGCTGCAGAAAGTATTCGAATACAAGCACCAATCCCTGGAAAAAACGTAGTTGGAATAGAAGTTCCAAACGAAATATGTGAACCAGTATATATAAAAGATATTTTAAAAGACCAAAAATTTAAAAATTTCCATTCAAAACTAGCTTTTGGTGTTGGAAAAGATATTACAGGAAATATAATTGTCGCAGATTTAGGCGACATGCCCCATTTACTAATAGCCGGAGCTACTGGTTCAGGAAAAAGCGTGTGTATAAATACATTAATTGTTAGTCTACTATATAAATCATCACCTGAAGACGTAAAACTAATTCTTATTGATCCGAAAGTAGTGGAACTGAGTATTTATAATGGTATACCTCACTTACTTATCCCTGTTGTAACAGATCCTAAAAAAGCAGCAGGATCGTTAAATTGGGCTGTAAATGAAATGGAAAAAAGATATAATCTTTTTGCTGCTGAAAATGTAAGAGATTTAAAAGGCTACAATGCGAAATTAGAAGAAAAGGGACAATACAAAGAACCTAGTATTGTGATTATAATAGACGAACTTGCCGATTTAATGATGAACGCCCCTAAAGAAGTTGAAATTTCAATTTGTAGAATTGCTCAAAAAGCCAGAGCCGCTGGTATACATTTAATAATCGCAACCCAAAGACCTTCCGTTGACATTATAACAGGAGTAATTAAGGCAAATATACCATCTAGACTGGCATTTGCTGTTTCTTCACATACAGACTCGAAAACAATATTAGATACTGTTGGGGCTGAAAAATTAATGGGTAAAGGCGACATGCTTTTTTATCCTCGTGGAACTAGTGAACCAAGACGTTTACAAGGACCTTTTATTACAGACGATGAAGTTAAAAAAATTACAGATTATTTAAAAGCTGGACAACCACATAGCCATACAGATACAGAAGAAATAATTGAAGAAATAACAGGTGGTAGCCAAAATAATAACTCGGAAAAATTTACAAATTCTGTAGATGAAATATTTGAAGATGTAGTAGAATATGTATTTAGGGAACAAAAAATATCCGCCTCTGCTATTCAAAGAGTTTTTCGAGTTGGATATAATAGAGCTTCCCGAATAGTTGACGAATTAGAACATTTCGGATTAATTAGTGAAAGTGACGGTGCAAAGCCAAGAAAAATCTTATTGTCTAGAGGTCAATGGAATGAAAAATTTAAAGCCTAACTTTTAAGTAGAAAAATTCTTCTTTTAAAGATTAAGCTCAAATGGAGGATTAAAATGATTAATGTTGTGAATGCAACAAAAGTATATGAAAATGGAGCAAGGGGAATAGATAATATTTCCTTTAATATAAATAAAGGTGAGTTTGTTTTTATTATAGGTACTAGTGGTTCGGGTAAGTCAACAATAATGCGTTCAATACTAAAAGAAATTGACCTTAGTGAAGGCTCAATAACTGTAGGCGATTACAATTTAGGTTTAATAAAAAGAAACCAATTACCATACTATAGAAGAACCCTAGGAGTTGTTTTTCAAGATTTTCGACTTTTACCAAATAAAACCGTATATGAAAATGTAGCCTTTGCAATGGAGGTTTTAGAATGTAATCGCCGTGAAATAAGAAGAACAGTGCCAGCCGTACTTGCTATGGTTGGGCTACATAAAAAGCATAAATGCTATCCCAATCAACTTTCTGGAGGGGAACAACAACGTACAGCCTTAGCCAGAGCAATTATTAACAAACCACCACTTCTACTAGCAGATGAACCAACAGGAAACCTTGACCCTGAAACAACATGGGATATTATGAATTTATTAGAAGATATTAATAAAAGAGGAACAACCATACTTATATCTAGCCACGCCAAAAATGTTGTTGATAGTATGCAAAAAAGAGTAATTACTATTAACAAAGGAAAAATAGTAAGTGATATAAAAAAGGGAGGCTATTTAGATGAAACTTTCGAGTATTAAATATTTTTTTAAAGAGGCTTTTATAAACTTATCCAGAAATACACTGTTAAGTATAGCCTCAATATTAACAATATCCTCTTGTATTTTCTTTTTATTAACCTTTTTTAATCTAGCCTCAAACATAGATTATATATTAGAAAATTTAGAAAATTCCATCGGTTTTTCCGTTTTTATTAACGATGAAGTTAGTGACGCACAAGTAGTAAATTTAAAAAAAGAAATAGAAGCTATGAATTATGTTGAATCTGTTACTCTTGTTTCTTCCGAAGAAGCTTTTGACAATTTTAGCTCTACCCTAGGCGATAGACAAAAAATATTATCTGGACTACCTCGCGATACCCTTTTGCCCCGTTCTTTTAACGTATTGTTAGAAGATAGTAGTAAAACTATGAGTGTCATATCCCTCCTAAAGGCAAATGTTGGAGAAGGGAAGTATTATAGCTCTATAAATCATGCATTTGAAGAAACTCAAATTTTAATTACTTTAAATAAATGGGTTAGAATTTTTAGTCTTATTTTAATAATCGGTTTAGCCTTTATAGCAACTGTTATAATTTTTAATACAATTAAAATTGGCATGAATTCAAGAAGATATGAAATAGGTATAATGAAATATATTGGCTCGACGGATTGGTTTATTCGATGGCCATTTATAATAGAAGGTATGCTTATTGGATTTATTGGTTCAGTAATACCTACGGTATTAATATATAGTTTTTATAACTATGTAATGAATGCTTTAAAAGACCACTTAAGCTTTTTAGGTAATTTATTTCAATATAAAAACTTTTCTGATTTAATGGTTATAGGTGCACCTATGGCTATATCCCTAGGAGTTTTTATTGGTATGCTTGGTAGTTTAATTTCAATAAGAAAATTTCTAAAAGTTTAACTAAATGCCTTTTAGAAATTTTAAGCAGTTTAGTAGTATTAAAATAGCAGGAGGAAATTTTGAAAAAAAACATACTAGTATTTGTAGCCTTATTAACTTCTATCTTTGTAGCCAACGCTTACGGTAGCACTATAAGTGAGCTAGAAAAAAAACAAAAAGCAATTGAAGCACAGTTAAAGGTAAATAACGAAGAACTAAGTAAAATATTATCTCAAAAAAAAGGAATTGAAGCCGAAATAGTTGAAAGCGATATTATATTAGGCGAAATAACAGCACAGCTAGATATAATTAATTTAAATTTAGAAAATGTAAATGCTGAATTAACGAAAACAGAGGCAGAGCTTACTAACGCCGAGATTGAAAGAGATAATCAACAAGTAATTTTAGAAGATAGACTAAGAAATATGTATGAATTTGGTGAAGTTACATACTTAGATGCACTTCTGGACATTAACAATTTTGAAGACATAGTTAATCGAGTTGAATACATTAAATACGTTAACGACTACGACCAAGAGTTATATAATAATTTTATAGCCATAGTTGAAGAAATTGAAATAAAAAAAGAAGAAATTATAACTCAGAAATCAGAAATAGAAACTTTAAAACTAGAAGAAGAAATTAAAAAGCAAGAAATAGAAACTGAAATAAAAAATAAAGTTAGCCTTGTACTTTCACTAGATACAGCAGCAAGCGCCGAGGAAGCAGAAATCCAAGCCTTAGAAGTAACTAGCGATGAGCTAGAAGAAAGTATACAAGCAGAAATTAAAAAACAAGAGGAAGCCAACAGAGCAAAGCTTTCGCAAGTAGTATATGGAGGAGGTAAGTTGGGATGGCCCGTGCCTAGTTCCTCACGTATTACTTCTAGATATGGACCTCGTGTACACCCTATTACCGGCGAAGTAGGAAAAGTCCATGCCGGTTTAGATATTGCAGCTTCAACAGGTACGCCAGTAGTTGCTGCGGAAGATGGCATAGTTACATCATCAGGGTACTTAGGCGGTTATGGATATGCTGTAATTATTTATCATGGCGATGGTATATCAACTTTATATGCCCATAACTCAGCACTAACAGTCTCTGAAGGACAAAAAGTAACTAAAGGTCAACAAATATCCAAAGCAGGTAGTACAGGTAATTCTACAGGGCCTCATTGTCATTTTGAAGTTCGAATAAATGGCAGACACACAAACCCATTACCTTACTTACAATAGAAAAGAGGATTTATGAAAAATAAAGGACTTTTTATAGGCATGATTTTAGGAGTAAGTACTACCGTTGTAGCACTTACTGCACAGGAGGCTTTTAGCAGTTATATTCAAGGAAAAATGTCTATCGCAGACAAATCAAGCTACATAAAATCAGTTTTAGATTATTACTATATAGGAGGATATAGCGATGAAAAACTAGAAGAGGAAATGTATAAAGGTATGATTAGTGCGTTGGACGATCCATATTCTGAATATATGACTAAAGAAATATATAATGATTATACAGAAAGTATTAGTGGCACATACTACGGAATTGGTGCTATAGTGACAGGTGACAACGAGGAAAATTATGTGGAAATCGTTACAGTTTTTCCTGGCTCTCCTAGTGAAAAAGCCGGCTTATTACCTGGTAACTTCATTACTCATGTAAATGGCCAAGAAGTTTTTGGTGATGAGTTACAGAGAGCAACAAGCCAAATGAAAGGCGAAAAAGGTACAACTGTAAATGTTACTATAATAAACAACAAAGGTGAAAAATCAGATATAACAATAACACGAGAAGAAATTGACACTCCAACTGTTAGCCATGAAATACTAGAAAATAATATTGGATATATTAAAATTACAAATTTTGATGTAGTTACAGAAAAACAATACTTCGATGCCCTTGAAGATTTACAAAACAAAGGTGTAGAAAAAATGATTATTGACTTGAGAAACAATCCCGGAGGTCTTCTCGATGTGTCAGTTAAAATTGCCGATAGTTTAGTTCCAGAAGGAAAAATTGTTTACACCGAGGACAAACAAGGTAATAAAGAAACTGAATTTTCTAATGAAGATGCTATAAATATACCTTTAGTAATACTTACAAATGAATATAGTGCCAGTGCCTCCGAAGTAGTAACAGGTGCCGCTAAAGATTATGAAGTAGCTACGGTTGTTGGTGAAACAACTTTTGGAAAAGGACTAGTACAAACACTCTTCCCCCTTCCTGATGGCAGTGCTATAAAAACAACTATTGCACAATATTTTACTCCAAAAGGAAATTATATACATGACATAGGCATTAAACCTGATATTGAAGTCCCATATGATGAATTAGAAAATGGATTTACTATGGAGAAAAAAGATGACATTCAATTACAAGCTGCCATAGAATTTTTAAACAAGTAGTATTATAAATAGATGAATTCTATTTTAATATATAATTTAATGTTATTAAGAAAGGAATTAATATGGAATATAAAATTAGCCAATCAACTTTTGCACCTACTGTAAGTTTTTTTATGAACATAGGTGAAAATGTAAGAATTGAACGAGGATCATTTTTAGGTCATAATGGCAAAATTGATTTAGCAGGAAAAACAAATGGAGGTTTTTTCAAGTCCATAGGTAGGGCATTAACAAGTGGCGAGTCAATGTTTATTACAACAGCTACAGCTACAGAAAGCAACGCCCAACTTACTATTGCTCCACATGCTTTAGGCGAAATAATGTCATTGGAAGTCGGTAATAACCAATACATATTAAATGACGGTGTTTTTCTTGCCTCTACTAACGGGGTAGAATACGATGTTAAACGTGTTTCCGGCATAGGAAAAGCACTTTTAGGTGGAAGTGGTGGTTTTTTTAATATGCATACCAAAGGAAATGGACAAGTATTTATTTCGGGCTTTGGTGAAATAGTTGAATATGAATTAAAATTTGGAGAAAAAATAGTAATTGACAATAGCCATGTAGTTGCATGGGATTCAAATTTAACTTATAACTTAGATATTGCCTCTGGAACTTTCGGATTTAAAAGCGGCGAAGGTTTAGCCATGTATTTTTCAGGTGAAGGAAAAATATATGTCCAATCTAGGCAACTACCTTCCTTCGGAACAGCCATATCACCTTATATTATAACAGGTAACTAATTAAATTTTATATAAATAAAACTCCTCGACTCATTATTGATGTCGGGGAGTTTTATTTTGTAAAAAAATCATATTTGATTATATATTCTTATTAATATATAATCTGATAGTAAACTCATAACTATGAAAGGAATTAATATGTATCCAGAAATAATGTTTCCAAATCTTGGAATTGAAATTGAACATTTAAGTAATGTAGCTATAAATATATTCGGTATATCTGTTTATTGGTATGGTATATTTATTGGTTTAGCATTTTTTTTAGGCATGACACTAGGTGGCCATAACGCAAAAAGATTCGGCATTAAACCTGATGTTTATTTAGATTATATTTTTTTCGGATTTATTTCAGCTATAGTTGGAGCAAGATTATATTATGTAGCTTTTTCATGGGATTTTTACAGACAAAATTTAATTCAAATATTTAATTTAAGAAATGGCGGATTGGCAATTTACGGCGGTATAATCGGTGGATTTTTATCTGCTTTAATTTATTGCAAAAGAAAAAAACTAAATTTTTTTGAACTATCGGACTATATAATGCCTGGTTTAGCCCTTGGCCAAGCCATTGGAAGATGGGGGAATTTTTTCAATAAAGAAGCTTTCGGCGGGTATACAGACGGCTTATTTGCCATGGCGATACGCACCGATGTAATTAGCCATATGCCGGATTCAATTGTCGATAAAATTTATACATTAGATGTTGGCGACGCATATTCATACGCACAAGTTCAGCCAACTTTCCTCTACGAATCCTTTTGGAATGTAATGGTTTGTATATTTTTATATTACTGGAGCAAAAAGAAAAAATTCCACGGCCATATATTTTATTTATACTTTATGCTATACGGAGTTGGACGTTTTATAATTGAGTCCTTTAGAACTGACCAATTAATAATAGGCTCAACTGGTATACCTGTTTCCATGCTATTATCTTTCTCTTTTGTGCTTATAAGTATAGTAATGATTTTTGTAAATATACGCCGTGTAAACAATTCAAACAATAAATAGAAAGTGAGTAATATGTACGAAATAAGAACATTAAGTAATGGAATAAAAGTAGTCCTTGAAAATACACCTATTTTTCGCTCTGTATCCGTAGGAGTTTTTGTTAAAAACGGATCACGATACGAAAAAATAAATGAAAATGGAATATCCCATTTTATAGAGCATTTGCTTTTTAAAGGGACAAAAAATAGAAATGCTAAAGAAATAGCCGATGCAATAGATAGTGTAGGTGGATATATAAATGCCGGCACAACTAAAGAAATGACATATTATTTTACCAAAACTCTAGATACCCATTTTTCAACATCTGTAGACATTTTAAGCGATATGTATTTTAACTCGCTTTTTGAAGAAAGTGCCATAGAAAAAGAAGCTAATGTTATTTTAGAAGAAATAAACATGCATGAAGATTATCCTGACGATTTATCTTATGAAATCTTAACATCTAAGGTTTTTTCAGATAGTTCATTAGGCATGGCTATTTCTGGTAAAAAAGAGATAATAAGCAAGTTCAGACGAAATGACTTTATTAATTTTTTCAATAGAAGGTATTCTACGCAAAATACAGTAATATCCATTGTAGGCAATATAGACTTTAACAAAGCAATAGATTTATTAGAAAAACAATTTGGTGTCTTTATAAATAATGACTTTAAAGATATTAATTTATCAGCAACATATAATAAATCCATTGTTTTAAAAGAAAAAGATATTGAACAAAATCATATAAATATAGCCTTTGAAGGCACTGCCAAAAACACATTGGAATATTATGACTTAGCAATATTCAGCACACTATTGGGCAATGGAATGAGTTCCATATTAAACCAAAAAATCCGTGAAGAAAAAGGTCTTTGCTATGCTATATTTTCTGAAAATACAGCATATTCCGACATAGGTTTGTTTTCAATTTATACAGCTGTAAGTGAGTCTAATACGATCCAAACTATAGAATTAATAGAAAATGAATTAAGCAGCTTAAAAAGAAACCTAATAGACAAAGACCTATTAGATAAAACTAAGGAACGTTTAAAAAGCTCGTATATTTTGTCTTTAGAAAGCCCATCTGGTAGAATGTTATCCATGGGGTCATATTTATGCCAATACGGTAAAATTAAGACAGCCGATGAAATTTTAAATAACATAAACTGTGTAACCTTAGATAGGCTAGAAGCTACAATAAATAAAGTTTTAGACTTCACAAATATGAGTATAAGTGCAGTAGGTAAAGTCAATTCGAATATAAATAAATACATTAAGGAGTATAAATAATGTTTTACATAAAAAAAACTGAAGATGCGAAAGACCTCCCTTTACCAAAATTTATGTCGGAAAGTGCAGCAGGAATGGATTTGTTTGCAAATATAAATGATGATGTTATAATGAAAAACGGCGATATTAAGCTAATAAAAACAGGGGTGCAAATTTCCATACCAAAGGGCTACGAAGCACAAGTAAGGGCAAGAAGTGGCTACGCATTAAAAAACGGTATAGCTCTAGTAAATGGCATAGGCACTATAGATGCAGACTACAGAGGAGAAATAGGCGTAATTATTATTAATTTAGGCAATGATGACTTCAAAATTACCAGGGGTATGAGAATTGCACAATTAGTAATAAACAAAGTAGAAATAGTAGACTTCTATGAAGTAAAAGAATTAGACGAAACTGATAGAGGAGCTGGTGGCTTTGGACACACAAATTAATATTTTTTCAAATATCGATAGTTATAGAGATACCCTTTTAGTATCAAATGTAATAGATTTTTTTAATAAAAATAATATAAAATTTACAAGAGATACTATAAGCAACTACTTAAAGCTAAATATATTGCCACCACTGGATAATAAAAAATACTACAATAAACATCATTTATTTTTTTTATTTTTCATATCCAAATACAAGGAAATATATAGATTAGAAGAAATAGGTAAAATATTAAAAAAAATTGATGCGGATATTGGTATTGAAGAATACTATAATCAATATATAAGCACATACACTTTTTACAGTGATAGAATAGAAGAAATAATTAAAAAAAATGATATTAGTAAATATTTATTGCTATCACATTTAATAAATATTAAATAATAAATATTTACTAAGTCGAGTGGCCTATCCGTCATCAGGGGCTTGAACCCCCACTGTCTGAATTTTCATTTAGTTAAAATTCAGATGTATAGCGTTGAGGGTTAGGGGCTAGTTCTTATTGATTAGCCGTAAATAGAAGGGAAAATAATAGTGAAATCATTAGAAATAGGTAATATTAAGTTAAAATATCCCATTATACAAGGTGGGATGGGAGTTGGTGTTAGTCTGTCCAACCTTGCATCTAGCGTTACTTTAGCAGGTGGATTAGGAGTAATATCCGCTGCACAAATAGGTTATTTAGACCCTTTGTTTAAAAAGAATCCTATTGAGGCAAATTTAAAAGCTTTAAAAGAGCATATTCTAATTGCAAAGGAGAAGGCATTAGGCGGACCTATAGGCGTAAATATAATGGTTGCACAAAACATGTACGAAGAATATGTTAAGTGTGCCATAAGTAGTGGTGTTGATATTATTATATCTGGTGCTGGCTTGCCAATGAAACTCCCACAGCTAGTAAAAAACACAGGTGTTAAAATAGCTCCCATCGTATCATCTTTAAAAGCAGCAAGGGTAATTTTAAAGAGATGGGAAAAAAAAGATGACATAACTTGCGATATGTTAGTAGTTGAAAACCACAAGGCAGGTGGTCACCTAGGATTTAAAAAAGAAGATATTATAGCTTATGAAAATGCAAAGAATTTCGATGATGAATTTAAAAATATAGTTGAATACGTCAAAGAATTTGAAGTGAAATTCAACAAGGAAGTCCCTGTAATCTATGCAGGTGGTGTTTTTGATAAAAATGATATTGAACACTGTCTTTCCATTGGTGCAAATGGTGTGCAAATGGCAACAAGATTTGTACCCACATACGAATGTGACGCATCAGAAGAATTTAAACAAGCATATATATCCGCAAAAAAAGAGGATGTAAAACTATGCTCAAGCCCTGTAGGATTACCTGGCAGAGCAATTGCTAATAAATTTACTAAATCTTCTATAAGAGAAGATATAAATAAATGCTATAAATGTCTTGCTAAATGCGATATAAAAACTATACCCTACTGTATAACAGATAGATTAATACGTTCTGTTAAAGGTGATGTGGACAATGGACTTGTTTTTTGTGGCAGTAATGCCTACAGATGCGATAAAATAATGTCAGTTAAAGACTTAATGGCAGAATTAACTCAATAAGTATTATGTTTGTTATTTAAGGAGGTTACTATGTCTATGATTAAAGTAGAGAATCTAACATTCTCATACCCAACAAGTTACGATTGCATATTTAATAATGTCAATTTTCAAATTGATAGCAATTGGAAACTTGGTTTAATAGGTAGGAACGGCAGAGGCAAAACAACACTATTTAATCTACTCCTTAATAAATACGAATATGAGGGCAATATAATTTCATCTGTAGAATTTGATTATTTCCCATATTTTGTAAAGAATAAAAATAATACAACTATAGATATACTTCATGAGGTATGTACAACTGCTGAGGACTGGGAGTTTATGAAAGAAATGAATGCCCTTGATATTTCTGTAGATGTTTTATACCGACCCTTTAACACCCTGTCTAATGGCGAACAAACTAAGGTTTTACTTTCCGCTCTTTTTCTTAAAGAAGGTCAGCTCCTATTAATAGACGAACCCACAAACCACTTAGATATGGAGGCACGAGAAATCGTATCTTCATATCTAAATAGTAAAAAGGGATTTATATTAATATCCCATGACAGGTTTTTTTTTGGATAATTGTGTCAACCACATACTGTCTATTAATAGAAGCACAATTGATGTGCAAAGTGGAAATTTTAGTTCATGGTGGAATAATAAAGAAAATCAAAACGCTTATGAAGTTGCTAAAAATAGCAAGTTAAAAAAAGAAGTGACTAGGCTTTCTAGTTCAGCAAAAAAAAATGCTGGTTGGTCAAATAAAATTGAAAAAAGCAAAAAAGGTTCTACAAACTCTGGCTCTAAAGTAGATACAGGCTTTATTGGACATAAGTCCGCTAAAATGATGAAGCGTTCAAAAGTAATTGTATCTAGGCAGCAAAAAGCTATAGAAGAAAAATCTACACTTTTAAAAGATATAGAAACTACTGAAAATTTAAAAATACATCCCGCTAATTATCATTCAGATGTTTTACTTAATTTATCAAATGTTACTATTTATTATAATAAAAAAGCTATTAATTCCCCGATTACATCTCAAATAAATAAGGGAGATCGTATTGCACTTCACGGAAAAAATGGCAGTGGAAAAAGCAGCCTACTTAAATTAATCCTTGGGCATGATATAAATTTTACTGGATGTGCTAATGTTGGTTCTCAACTTGTTATATCCTACGTATCACAAGATGCAACACATTTAAATGGTTTGTTATCAGAATATGCAAAGGAGTATGAAATAGATGAAAGCTTATTTAAGTCTATATTACGTAAACTAGGTTTCCAACGAATCCAATTTGAAAAAGATATTTCAGAATTTTCAGGTGGACAAAAGAAAAAAGTTTTAATAGCTCGCAGCCTTTGCGAATCTGCACATTTATATGTATGGGACGAACCGCTAAATTATATTGATATTTACTCCCGTATGCAAATAGAACAACTTATAATAGAATATTCACCTACTATTATTTTTGTAGAACACGATAAATCTTTTAGGGAAACCATAGCCACTAAAGCAATTGACATAATAATCCCCCCACCTAGGCATAACTAAGTAGGGGGGATAAATTTACTTTAATGTACTATATTCAGAAAGATCCCAAATTGTATTTACAACATCTTCGTAAAACTCAGGCTCATGGCATACCATAAGCAATGCTCCTGTGTAATCTCTAAGAGCTCTTTTAAGTTCTTCCTTTGCGTCTTTATCTAAGTGGTTCGTTGGCTCGTCTAGGAACAAAATATTCGACTCTCTATTTATTATTTTGCAAAGCCGTACTTTTGCTTGTTCCCCACCACTTAAAACTTTTACTTTATTTTCAATTTGATTAGTAGTTAGACCACATTTAGCTAGGGCCTTACGGACTTCATATTGTGTATAACTTGGAAATTCACTCCAAAAATCTTCTATACAAGTATTATTGTTATCTTCTTTTATTTCTTGTCTAAAATATCCTACTAATTGATTGTGCCCTAAATTAATACCCCCTGAATATGGTTTAATTTCACCTAGTAGACTACGCATTAAAGTTGTTTTACCAATACCATTAGCACCAACTATAGCAATCTTCATACCTCTTTCCATATATAAATTCATTTCTTTAGATATGTGGCTATCGTAGCCTATTATTAAATTCTTTGTTTCAAAAATAAGTTTATCGGAAGTTTTTCCTTTTAAAAAGTCAAACTGTGGTTTTGGTTTTTCTCCATCTAAAGTTATTATATCCATTTTATCTAATTTCTTTTGTCTAGACTTTGCCATATTTGCTGTGGCAACCCTTGCTTTATTTTTACTAATAAAAGTTTTTAACTTAGCTATTTCATCTTGTTGCCTATTATATTGAGCTTCTAGCTGTTTTTTATTAACTTCATATACTCGTAAAAATTCATTGTAATCTCCTACATACCTTGTTAACCTGCTATTCTCTACATGATATATAATATTTACTACTTCATTTAAAAACTCTAAATCATGAGAAATTAATATAAAAGCATTTTCATAATAAAGTAAATATTTTCTTAGCCAGTCAATATGTTCTTCATCTAAGTAATTTGTAGGCTCGTCTAAAAGCAATATGTCTGGGCTTTCTAAAAGTAATTTACACAATAGTACTTTTGTACGTTGTCCACCAGATAAATCATCAACAGGCGTATCCAACCCTATCTCGTATAAACCCATACCACGTGTAACTTCCTCTATTTTTTTGTCCAAATTATAAAAGTCGTGTACATCTAATAAATGTTGGTATTCAGATACTTCTTCCAACATGGTATTTACTTCATCTTCCTTAGCTTCTGCCATTTTCATGTACAAGTCATTAATTTTCTTCTCTGCTTCATATAGGTCTATAAAGGCATCTTGAAGTACATTATATATACTTTGCTCTTTTTTTAGTTCCGTATGCTGATCCAAATAGCCAACTTTAATTTTATTCGCCCATGTTACTGTTCCCTCATCTGGCATTAGCTTATTTGTTATTATGTTCATAAAAGTAGACTTACCTTCGCCATTGGCACCAATCAACCCTATATGTTCACCTTTTAATAGTCTAAAAGACACATCTTCAAAAATTATTCTATCACCAAAGGTATGGCTTATATTTTTTATAGTTAATATACTCATTTTTCTTCCTTCTAGTCAAATAAATTTATAAATTCAAATTTCACTGTATCAACAAGACCTTTATTTGTCAACCTTAATTCCGGAATAACAGCTAAGGATAATAGTGCCATTGTCATAAATGGAGATATTATGTCACATCCCAAAATTTCAAAGCCTTTTTCCACGGTAGAAACTTTTTGTGATGTAGTTTCTATGTCCTCAACGCTCATTAATCCCGCTAGTTTTAACTCAACTAATCCAATAACTTCACAATTTTTTACAACTACTACACCACCACCAACTTTTATAAGTTCATTAACTGCAAATGCCATATCTTCATCATTTGTGCCAATAACATTTATATTGTGGGTATCATGGGCAACGGTTGAGGCAACTGCTCCCTCTTTAATATTAAAACCTTTTACAAATCCCATAGCTTTTTTATCAATATTATTGTGCCTATCAATGCAACTTACTTTTAAAATGTCCCTGCCTAGATCCTGAGAAACTATATAGTTTTCTGATTTCATATTTACTTTAATATGGTAATTTGGTGCTTTTACTTCTATAATATTTATTACATTGGCTATTACTTCGCCATTTTCTACTTCAGACTCTATTATAAAATCCTCTGCTGCAAAAGTTTTGCTTATATTCATTGTATTTAGCTCTTTTGAATTAAATACAGGTTTCTTTATGTCTATAACTATTTTTCCACCTTTAGTCACAACTTCGCCATTTATAATAACATAATCAGCTACAAAATCTTTTAAATCCCTCAATAACACAATGTCTGCTACTTTACCAGGAGCAATTGAGCCATAATCTCTAGCAATATTAAAACAGTTAGCTGTATTTATAGTGCACATTTGAATAGCTTCTACAGGATTTAAACCTAGTTCCACGCATAACCTTAAAATGTGATCCATGTGGCCATTTTCCATTAAAGTATTGGGATGAGTATCATCTGAAACTAATGTTGCAAACCTACTATCTATATTGCTTTCCACTAAAAGGGGCACTAACTCCTTTACGTCTTGCCATGCACTACCCTCTCGCATTTGCACATACATACCTAATCTCATTTTTTTAAGAGCATCTTCCTTAGTTACAGTTTCATGACAACAATTTATGCCTGTAGCTATGTAGGCGTTAAGTTCGTTATCCTTTGTAGGTATTGTAAAGTGTCCTGTAATGGTTTTATTTTCAGCCAATGTTCCTTTTAGTTCTTCATGAATATGCTCATTATTATTTATTACACCGTACATATCCATCATTTCACCAAGACCTATTATATTATCCTGCTTTAAATACTCGCATACAGTTGAACTTTCTATTTTGTGTGCCGGCTCTTCAAAATCTAATACAGCTGGCACGCATGAGGGCATTGTACAAAAAGTTTTTAAAGGAATATTTTCGCCTTCTTTTAACATTAAATCAATACCATAAGTACCTAGTACATTTCCTATTTCATGAGGGTCATGAAAAATAGCTGTTGTACCTCTCCTCATAACTTCTTTGCCATACTCTGTAATAGACACCATAGAACTTTCCACATGAATATGCCCATCCATAAAACCAGGAGATGCAAATAGCCCTGTACCATCTATAATTTTTGTATCATCTCCTATTAGGTTATGGCAGTTTCCCACTAAACATATTCTGTCTTCTACAATTCCTATATCCATATTTTCAACTATTTCTCTAGTATTAGTATTAATAATGGATGTGTTTTTTATAACAATATTAGCCTTTTTTCTGCCCATTGCAGCGTCAGTTAAAATTTTTGTTTTATTTTCTAAATAACTATTCATATACACCTCATTTTCATATTTCCGCTAAAATATTCTAAAAAATACTCCCGTAATTTATAATAAATTCTACATTATAAAAAACAAGAGTATAAATATACGTAATTATAACAGATTAATCTGCATTCTATCAAATACAATTTTATTTATCACATAAAGATAATGTTATTATTAGTATGCAAAATTTCGTTATAATATTTTTTCTCTTTTTCCACCCATTCATTTATAAGCTCTTTAGGTATGTTTGGGCTACGTTTATTCCATCTTTTCATTTGTGTGTCGAAATCTATTTCAAAAAAATAACTCTTATTATAATATTCACTGATTAATGGATAACAAGAATAAACACCTTCCACGATTATTTTTTTCTTTTCTATAATTTTATTATGAGTAATTTTCTTTTCTTTACAATTATAAACACCATATTCAAAAGGTTCTTTACCTAAAAATGGTATTACTTCCTCAATATACCTTTCTAGATGAAAATTAATATTATATTCTCTTTCACTATTTTTAACTTCTGGTGGTAAGAAAAAATCATCTATACTAACAACACTTACGTCAAAATACTTTTCCATAATATTGCTTAAAGTTGTTTTGCCTGAGCAACTTGATCCATCTATAGCAATTATAAAATTATCTTGATTTTTTTCTACATAGTTTAATATTTCTTCATATCTTTTAAAGCCATTATTTATAATTCGATAGGAAGGATTGTAAAGCTTTTTGTATCTCGGGCTATGGCTTATAGGTTTAAAGTCATCTTCTTTTATTCTCGCACCTAAGTCTAAAAGCTTAGGTCTATTAAAATATAAACTAACATCTTTTATATTTTCCATAAAATTTTCTTTAGCATTATCCATTTCTATAAAACTTGATTCATACAATAAAATCCATAAGTTTTTTATTGATTTTTTTCCATTTTTATAATTAGCTAAATGGACTCTTGAAATTTCATTCCCTATTTTTTCTGGCTCCACATCACTTATTTCTGTAGAAGACTCAATATCCTTTATTAATCTTTTAAAACCGTTTTTTTCATCTAGAAAATGGCCAAATCCAAAACTATTTTGGTATATTAACTTTACTATGTCTATATCTTCTATTTCCTTATAGAAACTTAAATGCTCTTTAATTGCATTAATCATTTAAATTCATACCCTTCTTATTTAAAAACAGAATTATAGGCGGAATAACAATTAAATGCAAAATAATAGTAAAAATAGCACTTGTAAAAGTACCGATTAATAAAACTACAAAACCATTTGGTGCACCCATTAAAAAGAATGCTGCAATGCTGTATACAATTCTACCAACCATTAAACTAGAAACTAATGTAATAAAGATAAACAAATCTTTTTTTGGCAACAATTTATACAAACAACCTGCTATAGCTCCGTAGGTTGCTAACTCAAATGCCATGGCTACACCTATGGGAAAAACAGGGGGCATACCAAGTAAAGCCCCTCTTAAAAGCGGTGTAATAAATCCAGCTATCAAACCATATTTCCAGCCGCATATAAAGCCACATATTAGTATAGGAATATGCATTGGCGAAATATATTTAGATAAATAGGGTATAGGCTGTGTTATTGTTGGCAAAATAAATGCCATAGCAATTAAAATTGCGGTGTAAACTAAATTTTTGATTTTCATATTTTCTCCTCAATATAACTTTTTTTATTATTATAATACATTTTTTTTAATAAATAAAATTTAATAAAAAAATGCACGACAAAAAAGCCACGGATAATCCGTGACTTTTTTCAGTCGAAACAAAACTCTTAAATAAAAAATATAGTATGATAATCATCATGAAATTCTTTATAAACCAAGCCAATAAATTGAGGTAATCCTCTTTCCTCAGACTTTACTATTAATCATACAAAATAGTATATATCTGTAAATAAAATGATTTGGTGTAGATATTTTGTGATACCGTTAAATTATAAACGTACTACATTTGAAGCTTGAGGGCCTTTAGCGCCATCTACAACTTCAAACTCAACTGCTTGACCTTCTTCTAAAGTTTTGAACCCGTCTGAATTAATAGCTGAGAAGTGTACGAATACATCATCTTCACCTTCTACAGAAATAAAACCAAAACCTTTTTCTGCGTTAAACCATTTTACTGTACCTGTTTTCATGTTTTCCTCCTACATAAATATAAACTGCATTTATATGCTTGATAAATATAACATATCCCTATATTAGTGTCAATTAATTAACTATTAAAAAAAAATTTAAACACTATAAATTTTACAAATATATTATTGAAATGTTTAAGTTAGCTATGCAACGAATTCATTATACTACAAAAATATACCAAAAAATCGTAGCATAGCATATTTACATAAGGTAAATTACCATAGTTTTTTATATAAGAATAAAAAAAATCTTTTTTCTAACAAAGTTAAATTTTAGTTAATAAAAGTATTTTGTAGTATTATATATACAGTAATTTGAATTATATACATAGTAAATAGTGACTTTTATTGCTAAAAACTATATAATTAAAATAACCTTGAGTCAATGACCCATCCGTCAGTGTGAGCCTTGTCTCCCACTAAACGGCGAATTAGACTACCACACCTACTAAACAACCATGATGATACCAGTCTAATTCTTAAGGATAAATCATTTTTAACCAATGATTTAGCTTATGGTGTAAAAACATTAGCGAGTATACACATATCTTTGAGAGGAGTAAGGAATTGGATTTTTTAAAAGAAATGAAAAATATGGCAAAGAACAATTTAAAAACAATTGTAATGCCAGAAACAGAAGACGTAAGAACTATTGAGGCAGCAAGCCATATATTAAGTGAAGGTTTGGCAAATTTAATACTAGTAGGTAACAAAAGAGAAATAAATACTAAATTTCCAGACTTTAATATTGACAAGGCAACTTGTATAGACCCCAAAAATTACGACAAAATGAGTGAAATGGTAAACGTTCTTACAGAATTACGTAAAGCAAAAGGTATGACTGAAGATAAAGCTTTGGCTTTACTAACAGAAAACTCTCTATACTTTGGTGTAATGCTAGTTAAAATGGAACTAGCAGATGGTATGGTAGCAGGAGCTATAAACCCAACTGCCGATGTATTAAGGCCGTCTTTGCAAATTCTTAAAATGAATAAAGAATCTAAAATAGTATCTTCTTATTTTATAATGGTAATGCCAAATGAAAAATTTGGAGAAAAAGGTGTATTTGCATACTCCGATTGTGGATTAATTCAAAATCCAAATTCAGAAGAACTCGCTTATATAGCTATAGATACAGCAAAAACCTTCAAAAAACTAATAAAGGCAGAACCTAAGGTCGCTATGTTATCTCATTCTACAAAGGGTAGTGCTGCACACGATGATGTAACTAAAGTTGTAGAGGCTACAGAAAAGGCTAAGGCTTTAGCACCAGATTTATTAGTAGATGGAGAATTACAACTTGACGCAGCAATTGTACCTGCTGTTGGCGAAAAAAAAGCTCAAGACAGTAAAGTTGCAGGTTATGCTAATGTTTTGGTTTTCCCTGACCTAGATGCCGGTAACATCGGTTACAAATTAACTCAAAGATTAGCTGGAGCAGAGGCATACGGACCACTTACTCAAGGTATAGCAAAACCTGTTAACGATCTTTCTAGAGGTTGTTCAGCAGAAGATATCGTTGGAGTAGTTGCTATAACTGCTGTACAAGCTAGCCTGTAATCCTATGATTCCCATAGTTCCCATTTTATGGAAGATATAATTTATTGTATTAATTGAGAGAGGTAAAAAATATGAAAATTTTAGTTTTAAATTGCGGTAGCTCGTCATTAAAATATCAATTTATTGATATGTCCAACGAAAGTGTAATAGCTAAAGGTTTAGTAGAAAGAATTGGCATTGAAGGTTCTATATTAACTCACAAAGTTGATGGTAACAAAACAATTGTTGAACAACCAATGAAAAGCCACACTATAGCTGTTAAATTAGTATTAGACGCTTTAAAAGACGAAAAAAATGGAGTAATTTCCGATGTGTCAGAAATAGACGCTGTAGGTCATAGAGTTGTTCATGGCGGTGAGCATTTTGCTTCTTCCGTAATCATAAACAAGGATGTAATGAAAGCCATAAAAGAATGTGTTGAATTAGCACCACTACATAATCCTGCAAACTTAATAGGTATAAAAGCTTGCGAAGAACTAATGGGAGATATTAAACAAGTAGCTGTATTTGATACTGCATTCCATCAAACAATGCCAAAAGAAGCGTTTTTATACGCTATTCCTTATGAATATTATGAGAAATACAAAATACGTAGATACGGCTTCCACGGTACTAGCCATTTATATGTATCCAATAGATGTGCTGAGATATTAGGTAAAAAGAAAGAAGATTTAAAAATAGTTACTTGCCATTTAGGTAATGGTGCTAGTGTTTGTGCTGTTAAAGGTGGTAAATCAGTAGATACTTCTATGGGCTTTACGCCATTAGAAGGTTTAATAATGGGAACTAGGTCTGGTGATTTAGACCCAGCAATTATCCCTTACATTATGGAAAAAGAAGGAAAAACAATTAAAGAAGTTGAAAATATATTAAATAAAGAATCAGGTGTTTTAGGCCTATCTGGTGTTTCTAGCGACTTTAGAGATATTGAAGACGCCGAGGCTAATGGAGACGAAAAAGCTAAAACTTCATTAAAGGCATTTTACTATAGAGTTGCTAAGTACGTTGGTGCATATGTTGCTGCCTTAAATGGTGTAGATGCCATTGTATTTACAGCTGGTTTAGGTGAAAATAGTAGAGAAGCTAGAGAATGCATATCTGAATACTTAGGCTACTTAGGCATAACTATTGATCATGATAAAAATAACATGCGTGGTAAAGAAGCAATTGTATCCACAGATGATTCAAAAGTAAAAGTTGTTGCAATTCCTACAAATGAAGAATTAGTTATTGCAAGAGATACAGAAGAACTAGTAGCAAAAAACTAATCCTTATATAAGCGTCAAAATAAAGGCGTATTTAAAAAAGCAATCGGTAAAGTAAATAAATACAACCGATTGCTTTTGACTATTAAGCGTTAATTAACTTGGAGTTAACTAGGTAACCTCCGCCTCTACCACGGTATAGTCGTAAAGAAAACAGTTTTTCACATAAAATTAAAATTTCTATAGCCAACCTATTGACAACTAAAAGAATTTTGTTTATAATTGTCTTTGTTGCTGGGGCGCCATAGCCAAGTGGTAAGGCATGGGTCTGCAACACCCTGATCACCAGTTCAAATCTGGTTGGCGCCTTTAAAACCCCTCTGCAGGGGGTTTTTTTTATACCAAATAGCAAAAGTACAGCCTAACTTCTTAAAATTCACAATTCAACTATGTTCTACCCTTATAATACTAAATGCGATTTTATATAAACATTACCATTACGTCTATATATACAATTTTTCCCAAAGTACTCTCCTATAATCTTCACATTTTTTTGTTTTTCAAAAAATTTACAGAATATTTCAGGAGAGCTATAAGTAATTCTGTCCCTAATAATTATTAACTCCTTATAAAAGATTTTTTTATTACTAACAACTTTCATATGCTCTATGTTTAATGAATCCAAATTTAACACTTGTATACAAGTATCATCAGGAATAAATAAGCTGACAATTTTCAACATATGATTAATATTGCCACCTGTATTCATTCTTAAATCAATAAAAATTTTTTCAAAATTTCTTTCTGTTATTTGATTAAGGCTAAATTCCTTAAAATCAACTATACTAGAAAACAACAAATTCTTTCCTGAAAAATTTCTATTTTCCACTGGTTCTAATTGAAATATTTCTTTTCTTTTTAATACGCCACTGCTGTGCCACCTAATAATACTAGAATTATGATTAATATCCGACGATAAACTTATTATAATATCCCCGACAAATAAATCTTCATATACAGAATACAATACATAGAAACCACCGTCATCTAGCTTAAATGTTGAAATTCCTTGCATTTTTAAAATATTAACTCTTACGTCATATTTACAATTTATAACATCCGGATATAGATAATCAAAATAATCCATATGCTCTATCCTATCTTATAATTATAATCAAATATTTCTACAAACTTTGGTTCTTTGTCATGAGATGTTACAATAATTATTTTATCATTTAAGTTCCTAAATATATTTATTATTGAAGTTTTTGATATTTCATCTATATTTGAAGTAGGTTCATCAAAAAGTATTACATCAAAATCTCTTAACAATATCCTTGTTAATTCAAGCCTTTTCCTCTCTCCTAAAGATAGCTCGTTAGAAGAATTATCTATTTTTTCATCCAATCTTGGTATTAAATATCCCAATCCCACATCAGTTAATTTACTTTCTAAGGTAGTTTGGCTACAATCATTACCTAATAAAATATTTCCTCTAATTGTATCATTAACAAAAATAGTAGAGTCACTCATGAAACCAATTTTTATGCCACTACATTGTTCATGTTCATAGTTATTATATTTCCAACAAATTTCGCCTTTAGATGGTTGTATTTCTTTCGAAATTAACTTTAACAAAGTTGTTTTACCCACTCCATGAAATATAAGAAATTTATTTTTTAAAATTTTCAAATCCATCGGTGGTATAAATGTGTTTTGGGATTGCCATCTTCTAAAATTTTTTTCATTTTTTAATCTGTAATAAATATTGTTATTAGAGGTAGTTGAAAAGACTGATAAAGCATTTTGACTTATTATTTTTTTGTTATTCCTAAATTCAAAAAACACATCTACATCGTAATCGGAAAAGTCTTCACATCTAGTATACTATCTAAATACAAAATTAATATTATCAATATCGCTTTGTACACTACACTACTTGATATTTTTATATTGACCCCTAGTATTTTTAAATTTGAACTATTCATATAGCACATCCTCTTTCTGCCAATTTAAACGATTATAATTCAATACTATTTTATACGCCGTCTTTAAAACACAAATACCACCTTTGTTTTGCTGGTAGTAACATTTACCTTTACATATATTGTTAAAATGACATGAATTACGCTTATCACCAATACTGTATCTTATTTTTTCTATAGTGCTTACAGATTGCATTTCCGGTATAAGTTCGCTGCTACTGTTTATTTTACCTATTATATCTTTCTCGATACTTAAATAGCAAGGATAAACGTTCAAATCGTAATCAATTTTTCTTTAATCATATGTTCAACAGTATTTTCTATATCGACTAAAACTTCTTGCTCGTTTACACTAGATAAGTCAACATCAGATAAAATTTCATCTTTATAATTTAAAGTTCTAATTAACTTTTCTAAAATTAGTGTAGCTGTAGAATTAAGATGTATTTTATCATTAGTACGCCTGTTGAGCAATATTGTCTCTTCTGAAAATTTTCGCATTACAAAATTCCTGTTTAATTTATACATATATTTCCCTCCTATTTAAAGAAGTGGCATCTCGTAAATGCCCCTTCTTCCATTAATCATTTGTTTGTTGCATTCCACGATGACGACCGCTAGCGTATAGAGAAGATTCTAAAGTCAAAACCTTATCTTCACTTGATTCTAGCACCGTTATTTATGGTTTTTTCCAAATACACATAAAAAGCTCCTTTCTTACAACGTGAACATAATTATAGTTCTTAAATTTTTATTTCACATAAAAAACTACAAAAAATACCACTAAAATAATATAGATGTAAAATACATTACTCACAAAGTCTATATTAAAAAAAATGTCAATAGTTTTATAAATTTTAAATTAAATCTGTGTATGAATCCCTCAACTTTAAATAAAGTTGTATAATCCGAAAAAAAACATATACTAGGAGTTAAAAAAATGAAAGAAATTTTTAAAAAATTTACACTAAAAAAGATAAGCCCTAGAGGAGTTTTCTTCTAGGTTCTTATCTTTTTTTAGAGGCTATTTCGATACAACCCTTTCACTCTGTAACTTAAATAATATCATAGTTTGTTAAATCGAATTTTTTAATGCCGCTACTTGTATAAATAATTAACATCTCATCTTCTAATTTAAAAGAAATATAGTCCTCCACAGTTTTTAATATCTCTTTGGTATCTCCATCTATTATATCTAAATTAAATGAAGAACTATTTTTCTCATTAATATTTATAACAAAATACAGATTTCTGTGCTTATAAGTATAATTTTCGCTACTTTTTTTAAAGTAATCAGAATATTCAATAGTTTATCTAATTCACTATATTTATAATACTTTTTCGAATCACTTACATATAACTTTCCATTTATATGAATTAAATCGCCACTTTTTAAATTTTCATAAATCAAATTAGGTGTATCATTAAAATTTCCGTATTCTATAAACTTCAATTCAAAAAAGCCTGTATCTTCATTATAACCGCCTTTTCTGGCCATATAGACAGTCAATGCAAAAGCTAAAATATAATAAAAAAAATTAATATTATAGATTTCTTCATTTTATGCACCCGCACTATATTTATAAGTTCTAGGGTTTAAGCTCATTCAAAATATAAATACCGATATACGGCTGTTCAATATATGTTTTACCACTTTTATCGTACTTAAATAACTTTATTTTTCCTTACTTTCCATATTCATTATAATTGTAATATACTCAGATACATAAGGTACTTCATTAACAGAATCTTCAAAAGTTAATTTTGCTCTTGATAATTCATTTAAAACTTTTACAATTTCCTCCGGTTCTTCAATTATTTCGTTTGTACTACTACAAATTTCAATAAAACTGATATCATCATATTCAGGTAAATTGATTTTTTTATTGCCATGGATTAAAAAAAAGAGAAAAATTATTATAATGATAATTACGAAACCTATAATTGGCGTTTTTTTGAGTGTCATATAATTCAAGTATATCTTTACGTATATCTCTTACATTTACTGTTTCTAAAATTGTTTCTTGAACTTCTATTTCATTAGCCATAACTGTATTCGTAAGCACAGGTTGTATTAAATTTACACATAATATCGACATAAATAAAAACTTTTTCACACTATTCCTCCTCAACTAACATATATCTATCATCTACGAATATTTTCGCTGTTTCTTTACTAAGCTTACCATCTAATACACCGTCAATAAAAAATAAATATTTACCGCCTTTAGTTTTAATAATGTACGCTTCATCATCAGAAATTGTTATGGACTCACCCTCTGGAGCACTAAAATGCGGCTGCAATATGTAAGCATAAGATAAAACACTAATTGTTAAAAACTGGGTATACTCGTGTAACAAAATATAGTACAACTCTTTGTCTGTATATGGTTTATCTATAAGTATAATAGATTTTTCAAATATACCTATACCTATAGGCGTACTTATATAACTACTTTTGTACACATTAACTTTCATATATTTCTTAAGTTCTGCTTTGATATTATCTAAAATTTCTAGTTCTTTGTTCACGCAAGGTTTTGACAATTTCATTATATTTTTATGAATATTTCTATATTCAATAATAAATCTCTAATCTTCACTATTGCTAATATTAGCCAAATACCAATTAGAACCTTAATTATATGAATACTTTCAAATAAGTCTATTCTATCTAAATACAAAACTTTGAACATATCTGCATAAAACTTCTCTGTGGGTATTACCTTTGTAAAACTAAATTCCAGTGGAAATAATATTCTAAAAATACAAAAAGAATATAGGAAAGTTAGCAGTCCAATACTATAATACTTTTTCATTCCATCAATTTTACGTACATTGTAAATTATAAAAATAAAAGCTGTACTCCAAACAAGTGATGTTAAAAATGAAAAAATTGATACCTCCATACTACCTCCCTAACAGTTAATCCTCTCTGTTTTTATAATCTTTTAGCATTTTTTCTAATTCTTCGATTAACTCATCATTTGAGTCATCATCTGAATTTTTCGTTTATTTGACCAGAACAACTACAATTTTTGCAACGGTACTTTTACTAAAACCTTGCGACATTATGCCTCCTGCAGCCACTTCCTCAGCTGACAGTACCACTTTAAATTGTCTTGCATATTTGCTTCTATATTGAACTTATCCACATACAGATAATAGTCCTTGTATTTCTAATGACTTTAATAATTTGTGCACATATTGACCACTCCAAGAACTGTCTTTTGAGAGTTCAGTAATATCCACGCTTGTTAACGGCCTACCTTCTTTCCAAAATAAATCCATCAGTGCTTCTTCTGATTTAGTTAAACGTAGCCTTTTCATTTTAGTACATCTACTTACTGAACAGACTTCTAATATTGTTAACCCTATTTTAGAAAACAAATTTTAGCCTATTATTATTTTTAAAATTAATTTCTAAATAGAAAATCTAGTAAATAACCATATTCCACTTCTATTTTCATTTCAAGCTCTAAGATATTGGATTATAAAATCAATAAATACGACTTATTATCCAATAAATTTTCTTCAACAACATATACTTCATTTAAGTATGTATTTTGATATAATATTCTATAACGATTCTTTTTTTCTAAAAAACTTTTATCAAGCTTAAATACAGTTAACTTACTTCCATTAAAATCTAGTAAATAAAAATCTTCGCCACCTACATTATTTTCATTTGCAATCAACATCTTTCTATTGTTTAATATTAAAATATTATCGTCTTGATAGTTAAAATAAAATTCCGATTTTAAATTATTCAATAAATCTACTTCAACTAATTCAAAGTTTTCATTTATTAATAATAATAAACCATTTTTATCAATAATATAAATATTTTCATCGTCACAAAATATAGGGTTTACAAAAAAAAGGCTCAATTCCAATTATTTTGGAAAGAGCCTCTTTTATACTTATTTAATTATTTATAATTTCATCTCTAAACTGATTTGTATATAGATTATAATATCTACCTTTTTTCTTTAATAACTCTTTATGGTTACCAGCCTCTACAACTACACCTTTATCAATTACTAAAATTTTATCTGCATTTCTAATTGTAGATAGCCTATGAGCTACTATAAAGCTTGTTCTATCTTTCATCATTACTTCTATGTCATACTGTATTTTATCCTCTGTTACTGTGTCTATACTATATGTAGCTTAGTCTAAAACAAATATAGCTGGTTCGCCAATAATAGCTCGCGCAAAAGAAACAAGTTGTCTTTCACCTTGTGAAAGCTTGGCTCCTCCTTCACCTACGTCTGTATTAAATCCATCTTCGAAATTCATTATAAAGTCATATGCATCTACTTTTTTCGCTGCCTCTATAACTTCCTCGTCTGTAGCATCTAATTTACCATATCTAATATTTTCCATAATAGAGCCACTAAATAAATGCGGTGTTTGTAACACATAGGCTAGATTGCTATGTAGCCACAACTGAGAGCGATCCTTATAATTTTCACCATCAATTAGTATTTCACCACTTACCGGTTCATAAAATCTACAAATTAAATTTATTATTGTACTTTTCCCTGAGCCAGTTTCACCTACTAAGGCAATTTGCTCACCTTTATTAACTTTTAAACTAAAATCTTTTAATATAGGTTCTTCTGGAATATATGAAAAACTAACATTTTTAAATTCAACATCTCCATGTAGTGTTTCAAAATTTTCATATTTCGGGTTCAACGAAGTTCCATATTTTTCTATAACATCACTAGTATCTGTAACAGCAGGTTTAGTTTCAATAAGGGAGATTGTACGTTCCCCCGAAGCCTGCGCCGATTGAAGTTCAGAAAAAATACGTGCAATATTTTGTATAGGTTCAAAAACTTGACCTATATATAATATAAAAGCAGATAAAGTACCAATCGTTAAAGTAGTGTTAATTACTTCCAATTCCTTTGCACCACCTGCAAGAGTAAATGCCGTTACCATATTACCTATAAAGCCAATAATAATAAAAAATAATGATGAAATACCAACAACCTTTATGCTTTTACTTCTAAAATCCCCTGTTACTTCATGGAATTCCTCAAAGTTTTCTTTCTCTCTTGTTATGGTTTTTGTAGTTTTAGCTCCAGCCAAACCCTCATTATATAATGCAGTTATAGTTGAGTTTATACGTTTTATAGCTCTTTGTCCACGTAATATTTTGCTTTGGAAAAATATCCCTAGTATAAACACTATAGGCATGGCTATAATTATATACCTAGCTAACATAGGATTTAAAAATAACATTGCAACTATGTAAAAAACAATAACTACAAAGCCATAAAACAAGTCTGCAAATCCCCAAGCAAGTAAATTCCCAATTTTTACTACGTCGGATACTGTACGTGCCATTATCCAACCAATAGGAGTAACATCATAATAGGAAAAAGATAATTCTTGTAAATTTTCAAAGGAAGCCTTACGTATATCCCTTATAATTTGATGTTCTACTTTTCCTGAATAATAAACAAACGCCCGCACACAAAACATAATTAAGACTACTGCACCTAGTGTAACTAAAACATAGGCATATATGGTGGACAAATCTCTATTTTCTACAAAATTATCTATGGCATACCTTGATATTAATGGAAAAGATGCATCTAAGGCAGCTACAGTAAATAGCCAAAATACTAGTACCACTAGGTCTTTTCTGCAATTTTTTGTAAACTTGAATACTTTCCTCCATATATCTATATTAAACTTCTTTTTGTATTCTTCATCTTCAAATGTATTCATTTTACACCCCCTAATTTAACCATTCATCTGGGTCAAGATTTTGCATTTCCCAAATCTCTTTATATAACCCAGCTCTATTTGTCAATTCTTGATGTGTTCCAATGTCCGATATTCTACCATCTTCCATAACAATTATTTTATCGCAATCCATTAGTGTTGTTAACCTTTGTGATATAATAAATGTTGTAGCTTCCGCATTGTTTTCTTTTAAAGACCTTCTTATTTTTAGGTCAGTTTCTGTATCTACAGCCGATAAGCTATCATCAAATATTAATATTTGCGAATTTTTTGTTAAAGTACGTGCTATAGTTGTTCTTTGCTTTTGTCCTCCAGATAGAGTAACGCCTTCTTCGCCAACTAATGTATTGTAACCTTTATCAAAATTCTTAATTGTTGAATGAATACTTGCAGTTTTTGTACTATCAATTATCTTATTTTCCTTAGTATTTTTTGTTGCCATTTGCAAGTTTTCCATTATAGTTTTTGCATATAAAAAGTTATCTTGCAAAACAATTCCTATTCTATCCCTTAACCACTCTTTATCTATGGTGTTTAGTTCATTTCCACCTATTTTTATACTTCCACTATTGTAGTCGTAAAGCCTAAGTAATATATGCATTAAGCTTGATTTACCAGAGCCTGTTTTACCTAAAATACCAACTGTTTCTCCGCCTTTTACAACAAAGGAAACATTATGTATAATAGTTCCACCATCGTCGAAAGTAAAAGTTAAATCATCTACTACTATGTCGCCACTTAGGTCTGGCTTTATGTCTGTATCGTTCATTTCCTCTAAGTCCATATCCAATATTTCGCATATTCTTTCAACTGATACTTTTGCCTTAGAAAAATCAGCAAAAATTCTACCAAGTTGACGAACAGGCCATATTACCATACCTGTGTAACTTAAAAACATAATAAACTCACCAGCTGTTAATTGGCCTTTATAACCTAGATAAGACCCAGCAAATATAACTGTTGCATACTGCGCAAAGCAAATTAAATCCGATGTAGACCAATAAATAGAAATTGATTTAATAAAACTCATTGCATCATTTTGCATCATATTATTATATTCATCAAACTTTTTAAGCTCATAATTTTCTCTACCAAAAGCCTTTACAACTCGCATACCTCTTACATTTTCTTGTATTGTAGAAGAAAGTTTAGCCTCTGTCTCCTCTACTTTTAGAAATTTTTCTATTAATATTTTTTGGTAAAACAATGAAAACATAAAAATAAATGGCACAAGTATTACACTGAATATCATTAATGTAGGATTAATAAAAAACATAAATGACATAGAGATTATAATAAGCACTAAAATTCTAAAAATTTCCATCATTTGGTTTGCCATAAACCTACGAACTGTTTCCACATCGCTGGTGCAACGCTGAATAATATCGCCAGACTTCAAGTCGCTATAGGACTTATAAGGCAAATGCTGCATATGATAATACAGCTTATCTTTTAAATCCTGACAAATATTTTCCGATGTAACGCCTACTAGGTAAACACGAGAAAATGAAAATGCAAATTGTAAAATAGCTACTATGAATATTACTACTACAATCATCCATAAATTTTCCCTTAAAAAGTTTACTCCACCTATTCCCTCTACCCAATTTTTTGCAAATGTTGGTAAATCCACTTCTTGATTTCCTATTACCGAGTCAATAGTGAAGCCAGTTATTTTTGGTATAAAAAATCTAATTGTGTTGTTAATAATTGTACATAGTATAACTACTACGTATAACCACTTGTTTTTCGAAAGTAATTCCTTCATGTGTTGTGTAAAAAACATAAAACCTCCCATGGTATGTTCACTTACCCATTGCCCATAAGGCAACGTTCACTAGTTTCCGACTTACTTTTTATATGTAGCTAATATAACTTCACCAAAATCACCCCTTGTTTCATCATTTGCTAATGCAACAACAAACCCGAGTGCATATGCCCTCGGGTTATTATATTAAATTAGAGAAATCTAAAAACTCAAATATAATAATAACCAAGCAAATTGCTAAGATGATAAATTTTACATAATAAATTCATTATCTTTTTTATTTATTAATATATTTGCGTTTAAATTCTAGATTTCCATAATCCTCTACCTCTTATATTCTCTATTATTCATTATACGCATCTTCTAGTCTTGTTTTTGTAAAGATTCTTACTTTTTCTACTCTATTTTTATCTACGCTTTCTACTTTAAATCTATAAAACTCATCTTCTATAACATCATTTTCCTCTGGGATTTTTTCGCCAATATCAATTAAATAACCAGCAATAGTATCGAAATCTTTGGATTCTAAATCTATGTCTAATTCTTCTTTAATGTCACTTATTTTCATCCCGCCTGTTACCAAAAATTCATTCTCATTTATTTTTTCTACAGTATAGTCAATTTCGTCGTTTTCGTCTAGTATTTCTCCTACTATTTCTTCAACTAAATCTTCCAATGTAACTATGCCTTCTGTTCCACCGTATTCATCAATAACAATTGCCATATATACACGCTTGGAACGCATTTCCTCAAACAATTCTTTTACTGGTTTAATTTCATATGTAAAAAATGCTTCTCTTAAATATTTTTTAACGGTAAAATCCTTTGCATTATTTTCAAAAATAAAATCCTTTAAATATAAAATACCAATAATGTTGTCTACAGTTTCGCTATAAACAGGTAGTCTAGAAAATTTATTTTCATCATAAACCTTTAAAATTTCCTCGTAAGAAAACTCCTCCGATATAGCAATTACATCTGTACGTGGCGTCATTATATCTTCTACCGTACTGTCGCCAAATTCAAAAACATTGTAGATCATTTTTTGTTCATTCTCTTCTAAAACGCCTTCTTCTTGCCCAACATTTACCATAGTTATTATTTCCGACTCTGTTACTAATGGAGATTCTCTGTCTGGGTCTCCGGAAAAAAGTCTTATAAAAATCCCTGAAATTACATTTAAAATATATGCTATTGGTGTAAAGATAAAAATACATATTTCTATAAATGGAGCTACCAATATAGAAATTCTTTCACAATTTTGTGCTGCTATAGTTTTTGGAGTTATTTCACCAAAAAGCAAAATAATTACTGTAAGTATAACTGTTACCAAAAGTACTACACTATTATTATCTTCTGCATTACTCAAGGCAATAGATGTAGCTAATGATGACGCACCGATATTTACTATATTATTACCAATTAATATAGTTGTAAGTAATTTTTTTTGGTCTTCTTTTATCTTTAATACCATTTTTGCACCCTTTACACCATCCTCCATCATATTGCGAAGTCTAATAGGCGTTAAGGCTGTAAGCGCCGTTTCCGATGCCGAAAAAAACATTGATAAAAAAACTAAAACTACTAACAAAATAATCTGATACGAACCTTCGTCCACTTCATCACTCTCCTAAAATTTTCAACCTAAATATTTACTCAACAAGATTATTTTTAACCCTTGCCTTAAAGTCATTATATCAAATAGATTTTATTTTGCAATTTTTTATGTAAAAATTACAAAGTTTTTATACACTTTCTGATTTAGTTACTTTATTTATTAACTCATCTATATGCATACTATACTCCAAGGATTGATCTAGTAAAAAAGTAAGCTCCGGTGTATTCCTTAAATTAATTCTTCTTGCTAATTCGCGACGTATAAAGCCCTTAGCATTTTTTAATCCAGTAATAACGTCTTCCTTTTCCTTGTCGTTACCCAAAACACTTATATAAATTTTGCAATATTTTAAATCATTTGTTGTGTCAACTTCTGTAACAGAAGTAATGACACCAATTCGTGGGTCCTTAAGTTCCCCACGAATTATTATTGCAACTTCTCGCATTATTTCATCATTTATTCGTATTAAGCGATTATTTTGTTTTTTAGCCATTATCTTTTCACTTCCTCCATGATGAAAGCTTCAACTTGATCTCCTTCTTTAATATCGTTAAATCTATTAAATAAAAGCCCACATTCATAACCTGTTGCAACTTCCTTAACATCATCTTTAAAACGTTTTAATGTGTCCAATGTACCTTCATATACAACTACGCCGTCACGAATTACACGTACATGTGAATTTCTGGTTACTTTACCATCTAATACATATGAGCCTGCTATAGTACCAACACCTGACGCTTTAAATATTTGTCTAATTTCTACATGACCAATTACTTTTTCCTCAAACACTGGATCTAGTAAGCCTTTCATAGCCGTAGTTATATCTTCCAATGCATTGTAAATAACACGGTAAAGACGTAAGTCAACTTTTTCATTTTCTGCCACTTGTTTAGCGCTTGGCTCAGGTCTTACGTTAAATCCAATAATTATTGCATTTGATGCAGATGCTAACATTACGTCAGATTCAGTAATAGCACCTACGCCGCCATGTATAATTTTTACCATAACTTCTTCATCTGAAAGTTTTTCCAAACTACTTCGTATCGCCTCAACAGAACCTTGTACATCAGCCTTTATTACAATATTAAGTTCTTTAACTGTACCTAATTGTATTTGATTAAACAAATCATTTAAAGATACTTTTTGTGGTGTATCTTTAATCATATCTTCACGAGTTTTTGCTATAACAGATTCGGCTAATTGTCTTGCTTCTCTTTCATTTTTAGCTGTATAAAAGCTATCACCAGCATTTGGTACGTCTGATAAACCTAGTATTTCCACTGGTATAGATGGTCCTGCCGACTTAACTTTATTTCCTTTATCATCTATCATTGCACGAACACGTCCATGAGCACATCCCACTACTATTGGGTCACCTACATGAAGTGTACCATTTTGTACAAGCACCGTAGCAACAGAACCTCTGCCCTTGTCTAATGCCGCCTCTATTACTGTACCTCTTGCTTTTTTCTGGTGGTTGGCTTTTAATTCTTGAACCTCTGCAGTTAAAGTAATCATTGATAACAAATCTTCAATTCCATCACCTTTTAAAGCAGATACGGGAACAGAAATAATATTACCACCCCAGTCCTCAACTAAAATACCATGTTCTATAAGCTCCTGTTTAACTCTATCTGGGTTTGCGTTTGGCTTGTCAATTTTATTTATAGCTACTATTATTTCCACGCCCGCAGCTTTTGCATGGTTAATAGCTTCTATAGTTTGTGGCATAACTCCGTCATCAGCTGCAACAACTAATACGGCAATATCGGTAACACTAGCACCACGCATACGCATTGCTGTAAAAGCTGCATGACCCGGAGTATCTAAAAATGTAATTGTTTTACCATCTAATTTTACTGTATAGGCACCTATATGCTGAGTAATACCACCGGCTTCACCTTTTATTACATGTGCATCTCTTATGGCATCTAAAAGTGAAGTTTTACCATGGTCTACATGTCCCATAACAACTACTACTGGTGGTCTTTCTTCTAAATCTTCTAATTCATCTGTGTCCTCTTCTTCGAAGAAAGTTTCTAATACATCTTTTTCATCAAATTCCTCTAAAACATAATCATTTTCATCGGCAATCTCTACAGCTAAGTCAAACTCAATTGTTTGATTTTGATTTGCCATTATTCCCTTTTTCATAAGAATCATAATTATGTCTGTGACAGACTTATCTATTGCATCTGCCAGCTCTTTCACTGTAACCATTTTACTAACTTTTGCTACTTTGATGTCATCTTCAATAATCTCTTCTACTTCTTCATTATTCTTTGCATTTAATCTTTTATAATCTTTTTTCTTTTTCTTTTTATGAGAGTTATTTAAAACACTATTAATATTTGTTAACTTAGTATTTTCAGGTTGAGGAGCTCTTTTATTAACCTTCTTAACATTTTTAACATTTTTATTTTTTGTACCAATTTTCCCCTTATAAGATGTGTCATTTGTAGTACTTTCGCTATCTCCCCTAAAACTTTTCTTCTTCTCTAACTTCTCTTTGTCACGCTTGTCGTTATTCCTCTTGTCATTTCTTTTAGTAATAGCTCTTTCGCTTCTGTCTTCAGTTACTGTTTCACTTCTTTTTTCAACAGTTTTTCCTTTAACATCTCTTCTTTTTGAGTTATTTATATCGTCATCATAATCCATATCTTTGTTTTCTTTACTCATTCTACCCGTATTTGACCTATTATCTTTACTGTATTTGTTGTTGTCTTTAGTAAATTTACTATTGTTATCTTTTCTAACATTTTTCCCGTTACTGTTGTTGCCACCATTACTATTGTTGCGACTTTTATAATCCTTTTTTTCGATATTTCCTTTGTAATCCTTTTTAAAATTTTTACTTGGCTTTTTATCTCTGTCACTTGATGGTTTATTATTTGGTTTACTTGATTTATTATTATCACCTTTTTGAAGTTTATTCTTTACTTTATCAATAACATCATCTTCAATAGATGCCATATGACTTGTTGCCTCGTATCCAACATCTGATAATACTTTCAATAATTCCTTGTTATCCATATTTAATTCCTTTGCAACCGTATATATCCTTTTTTTAGACAATAGCTACACCTCCAAAATTCTACTATATCAAACTTTCAATTTTCTCTCCCAGTCCTTTATCTAATATTGCAATTGATGCTGCATATTCTTTACCAATAGCACGTCCCAATTTTTCCTTTGTGCTGTACTCAATACATTTAATATTATAAAAACTAGATTTGTTTATAAATTTCTTCTTTGTATTGTCGCTGGCATCTTCAGCTATTATTACTAGCTGTGCTTTATTACTAGAAATGGCTTTCTGTACCAATGATTCACCATTACATAAAAGTCCTGCTTTTCTACAAATACCTAATAAAAAATATATATTACTCATTTTCTAGCTCTCTTATAGGTACCTTTACTTCTTTTTTTAACTTTTCATAAATTTCTTTATCTACCCTGCATTTAAAGGAACGTTCTAAACCCTTATTTTTAAATGATTTTTCTAAGCACTCTGTGTTATCACATATATATGCCCCACGTCCATTTTTTTTGCCCGTCTTGTCAATTTCGAAATTATCTTCCGTTTTTACAATCCTTATGAGCTCTTTTTTATTTTTCATCTCTTGGCAACCTGTGCATTTTCTTAATGGTACTTTTCTCGTTTTCACTGCATCACCTCTTGAATTATATTGTAGACTATATTAAATCATCATCAAAATCATTATCATACTCATCCTCGAAATCTTCATCGAAGTCTATACCCTCTAAGATTTCATCATCGTAGTCGTCAAAATCATCTAAATCCAAATCTAAATCATCGTTGTCTTCATCTTCGTCATCATCAAAAAGCCTATCATTTAATGTATCATCTAACAAATCAATATCTATATCATCGTCATCTAAATCATCTATAATTTTACGTTCTTCTTCTATATCATCATCTAAATCGTCTACAATTTCTAGCGCCTCTATGTCTAAATTTTCTACTTTCCTTCTTATAGGCATAAGGGCTTCCTTGTAGCCCTCTTCTGTAATTCTACTAGTAATTAATTCCTCATCCGTCATAAAATTAGTTTCTCTTGCCTTTGTTTCACTTTTTATGTCTATTTTCCAATTTGTAAGCTTAACAGCTAACCTTGCATTTTGACCTTCTTTACCTATGGCTAAAGAAAGCTGGTCATCTGGTACAATAACTTTAGATATTCTATTTTCTTCATCTATTAATACATTTAGTACTTCACTAGGGCTTAAAGATGCCGCAATAAAATATTTAGGGTCTTCATACCAATTAATAATGTCTATTTTTTCCCCTTTTAGTTCCTCTACAATCTGGTTAACTCTTATACCATTTGCTCCAACACAAGCTCCAACTGCGTCAACATTCTTGTCTTTAGAAAAAACAGCCATTTTTGTTCTAGCTCCTGCCTCTCGAGAAACAGATTTAATTTCTACTACACCATCATGTACTTCAGAAACTTTTTCTTCAAACAATCTTTTTACCAACTCTGGATGGGTTCTAGATACGTTTATAACAGGTCCTTTAGATGTTTTTTTAACTTCCATAACGTATACTTTTAATCTCTCATTAAATGTATATTTTTCTCCACGAATTTGCTCGTTATATAATAAGTAAGCATCTAACTTTCCAATTTGTACAACAATATTTCTTCTGTCACGGCGTTGTACTAAACCTGTAACAACTTCTTTTTCTTTCATTATGTATTCATCGTAAAGTATTTCTCTTTCAGCTTCACGAATTTTTTGTGTAACAACTTGTTTCGCTGTTTGAGCTGATATTCTACCAAAATCCCCTGTAGTCACTTCTATTTCTGCAGTGTCCCCTAGTATATATTTTTTACTAATTTTAATGGCATCTTCTAAATTAATTTCTGTCGCTTTGTCCTCAACTTCTTCAACTACAGTTTTAAGAAGATAAACTTTAATATCCCCTGTGTCCTTATTTAAATTAACTATTGCATTATAATTGTTTCCATAGTGCTTTTTACAGGCCGTTACAAGTGAACTTTCAATAGCTTCAAATACTATTTCCTTTTTAATCCCTTTTTCGCTCTCAATGGCATCTAAAGCTTTTATTAATTCTTTACTGTTTTTCATAATTCCTCCTAAAATATAACAGCCAATCTACATATTGCAATTTCATTCAAAGAAAAAACTTCTTCTTTATCATCAATTATGATTTTTACCTCTTCATTGAATAATCCCACAAGCTCGCCTTGAAATTCCTTTGTACCATTTCTACCTTTGTATAATTTAATGTCAACTATTTCACCAGCAAACTTTTTATAGTCTTCTTCTTTTTTAAGTGGCCTGTCTAACCCTGGGGAACTTACCTCCAAAATATAGGGATCTTTAATTGGATCTTTTTCATCTAAAATTGCTTCTATTTTTCTGCTTACACCTTCACAGGCTATTATATCTACGCCGCCCTCTTTGTCGATATACAGACGTAAATACATATTAGGCCCTTCCTTTACGTATTCTACATCTACTAATTCCACAGACAGCTCTGCCTCTATAGGCTCCATATAAGCTGTAATAACTTTAATAAGCTCTTTATTTGTCATTTCATCACCTCTATAAATTTAGTACGCCTTGCTATTTCTCCTAAACTAACATAAAAGAGTGGGTCTGCACCCACTCTTTCCACTCTTCTATTTTTAGATTATAACACCTTTTTTATACTTGTGCAATTTTTATTGTAAAATACTTATTATAAATTCAATTTTATTATCTACTAGATTACAATTAATGGAAAATCCCTGTGTATCGCAAATTTTTTTAACAATACTTAAACCCAAGCCCGTACCAGATAATTTTTTATTTCTTGATTTTTCACCTACATAATATGGTAACCATATTTTGTCTAGATCTAAATAGTCATTACTAATTTTATTTGAAATATAAAATAAAATAGCATTTTCCTTTTTAAATAATTTTAAATTAATTGTTTCTCCTGTTGAATATTTAATAGCATTGGTAATGAGGTTTAAAAATAAAGATTCTAGTAATTCACTATTCCCTTTAATATGAATATTAACTTCAATTTCTAAATGAAATTTCATTTGTCTTTCATCTGTTAAACCCCTATGCTTGTTTACAATATTATTTAGTAAACTAGATAAGTTTATTTCCAAAGAATCTAATTGTTCCTTAAGAACATTTTCAACTTTGGAAAGAAAAATTAAACGGTCTATCATTGTTGCCATACGTTTATTCTCTTCTAATATTGTTTCTAAAAATTCGCCATCGTCTATACCATCCTTTATACCGTTGCCATATAAGTCTATTAATGCTATGGGAGTTTTTAAATCATGTGCTACACCTTCAATTAGCTGTTCCATCTGACTATTTTTTTCTTCCAATGACTTTTGATAAAGGCTTACTTGCTTGCCCATGGTATTTAAACTTTCAGCAACAATTTCCAACTCATCTTTTGTAGATACATTTATAGGAACAAAATTATTATTATTCATATTCCTTGCAAAAAGTTGAAATAATTGCAAAGGCCTAGTTATTTTTTTTGTGAAAAAAATAATAAAAATTACAGCTATTATAATTGTAAAAACATGGACAGTTATTAAAAACATGTTTGCTATATGAAATGCATCAGATATATTTGGAACAATCATTGTTATTGCGTAAATACTTGAACCTACTTTAGTATAGTTCACCAATAGGCTGTAATTTAATTTTTCCTGATTATATAATTTTATTTTATTTTCACCTTTTAGAACATATTTATAATCCTCTTCCCAAAACCAATATTTTTGAAATCCTATTCCTTTCTCTTGGAAAGCTGATTGAATTTTCTCGTTCACTTCGTCGTTTTTTTCAGCTGGCATACTATCTATTTCTACAATAATAACTTTATATGAGTCTTCTATTGCTTTAATAGATTCTTTAGGTGTTTTGTGTTTTTCTAATGAATTTATGAAATTATCACATACATTTATTATGGTGTTTTTTTTCTGGTATAAATAAAACCGTTCCAAATATTGGCTGTTAAAAATCAAAGAGCAAACAAATGACAATACAAGTATAGTTACTATTCCTAAAATTAATTTTTTTGAAAGCTTATTCATATTTAGCACCCATAATATACCCCGTACCTATTTTAGTATGAATATAATCACTTCCTATTTTTTTCCTTAAACGCAAAATATGGGTATCCACTGTTCGTACATCTCCCAAATAGTCTTTCCCCCATATATAATTTAAGAACTGTTCTCTCGAAAGAATTACATTTTGATTTAATAAAAAGTATTTAAGTAGTTCATATTCTTTTTTAGTTAAGTCCAAAAATTTTCCATTTAAAGTAACCTCATGAGTTTTCACATTTAAAACTATGCCTTTATATCTTAACACTTTTTCTAAATCACATAATTTTTTAATTCTTAATAAAAGAATGTTCATTTGGAAAGGTTTTTTTATATAATCATCTGCCCCTACAGCCAATCCAAGAAATTCATCATTTGCTGTAGTTTTTGCTGTTATCATTATAATTTTAGTAGTAATTCCCATTATTTTTATTTCTCGGCAT
>JBKECF010000111.1:0-1301 GCA_047974375.1 Lachnospirales bacterium | reverse complement strand
CTTAAAACAATGGTTTTATCAAGCTTCATATTTGGAATACCATACATTAATAATCCGCCTGCTCTATTGGCTCTCTCATAAACAGTAACCCCTACACCTAAACCAATAAGAGTATGAGCCGCCGCAAGTCCAGATGGACCAGAACCAATAATTGCAACCTTTTTATTAATCTTTTCTTTAGGAATATTTGCTTTAACTTTATCTTCTTCAAACATTTTTGTAATAATGGAATTTTCTATACTTTTAATTGTAACAGCCGGCTTAATCATTCCAAGGGTACAAGACCCTTCACAAGGAGCAGGACAAACTTTTCCTGTAAATTCAGGAAAGCAGTTTGTTATGGAAAGTCTTTCAAAAGCCTTATCATAATCTCCTTTATAAACTAAATCATTAAACTCAGGAATTAAATTAGAAAGAGGACACCCAATAAGACCAAACTCAGTATTTGTTCCTGTATGACAAAAAGGAATACCACAATCCATACATCTAGCACCTTGATTTTTTAGAGTTTCTTCGCCAACTTTATTTGTAAATTCACAATAGTCTTTAATTCTATCTAAAGGAGAAATATATTTAGCCGTTTCCCTTTCAAATTCCATAAAACCTGTAACTTTCCCCATACTATTTACCCCCTTCCATTAATTGTAAAAACGCTTTTTCATTTGCAGTTTTTTGATCTAAACCTTTAGCCAAAAATTCATTGTAATAAGTCATAACTTTTTTATATGTTTTAGGTATTACCTTAACAAAGTTACCTTTAATATTTTCAAAATCCTGTAATATTTCCTTACCTAAAGAACTATCTGTATTAATTACATGCTTATTAATTAATTCTTTAACACGAAGTATATCTTTTTCTTCTTCCAGTTTTTCAATATGAACAAAATCTTTATTACATAAACCTTCAAAATTATTATCTTTATTATAAATATATGCAACTCCACCACTCATACCTGCAGCAAAATTCCTACCTACTTTACCTAAAATAACAACTTCTCCACCAGTCATATATTCGCAACCATTTTCCCCTATTCCTTCAACTACAGCAATAGCCCCAGAATTTCTTATGGCAAAACGTTGGCCAGCCAAACCATTTATATATACTTCCCCAGAGATAGCTCCATATAAACTAACATTACCAACAATAATATTATCTCTTGCTGAAAATGTGGATTCCTTAGGTGGTGTAATAATTAATTTTCCACCACTTAAACCTTTTGCTACATAATCATTGGAATCACCAGTTAATTTCATAGTTATTCCTTTATATAAAAATGCACCAAAACTTTGTCCTGCAGATC
>JBKECF010000054.1:0-349019 GCA_047974375.1 Lachnospirales bacterium | reverse complement strand
TCCTTAAGGTCTTTGAAATTAAGTCTAAGTAATTGCTGAAGACTATAAATATCGTTACGGGATAGCCCTTTAGAAGTTCTTTCAGTAAAATTCAGAAGCGTTAATGGTACATCTGTAAATAAAACATCGCCATTTACGTCTAAATAATAATCTTTAGGCGAATAAATTTCTTCATAAACTTCATATCCTACTGAATTAACCATAGTACTATCAAGAGCCGTACTTTCTGGAACTTCAAATTTTAAAATTTCCTTGTTGCCAATTTCAGACTCTTCAACTAAGGCTATTCTTAATTTAATTTCCTCTACTATTTTTGCAATAGAAGAACTTCCCATATTTTTAATACTCTCCAATTTCGAAAAATTATACTCTAATAATGTACTAATAAGAAAAATATTATTTATATCTAATAAATTCTTCATTCTATCATCAAAATTAAGCCTATTTAAAAGTAAGTCATTGTATACATAAGAATCGTCAAGTAAAATTAAATGCTGAGATTTAATATACAGCTTTTTAAATATATGTTCACTAACTGTTTCTTTTTCTAAAATTTTTTCGTCCATATTTATTGTTGCCATAACTATAAAATATAAAGTTCTGACAAGCTCCTTTCTCTTTTAGTATTTCACATCTTTTATTAATTTTATAATACCATATATTTAAATAAATTAATATATAATAATCATACTTTTACTTTTATTTTTTAAAATGGTATAAAAAAAGAACCCTTTCGAGTTCTTTTAGAGTGCAATCGTCTTGTGTATTACAAAGAATAATATAAATCATACGATATATCTTCATTTGGTTACCCTACACTTTACTTTATTGCGTTGTATTTATTCATATTAATTTTACTTATCATCAGCGGCAACAATCCCCGGTAGATCCTTACCCTCTAAGTACTCCAAGGAAGCCCCTCCACCAGTAGAGATATGGCTCATTTTATCACCAAAACCTAAAGTATTTACAGCCGCAGCAGAATCACCACCACCAATTATAGTTGTTGCATCTATGTTGGCTAAACATTTTGCTATTTCTATTGTACCTGTTGCAAAATTCTCAAATTCAAAAACGCCCATAGGTCCATTCCAAACAACTGTTTTGCAATCTTTTAGTGCATCTTGGAATAACTTAACAGTTTTTTCACCAATATCCACACCCATAAAACCATCAGGCATATCTTCAATATCTACTGTTTTAAATTCGGTATCGTTTTTAAATTCTTTAGCTATTACTGTATCTATAGGTATTAATAATTTAACACCTTTTTCTTTTGCTTTGTCCATCATTTCTTTTGCATAATCTACTTTATCAGCTTCTAATAATGAATTACCAATGTTATAACCATTAGCTTTTACAAATGTATAGGCCATGCCACCACCAATAATTAAAACATCTACTTTGTCTAATAAATTATTAATAACATTAATTTTGTCTGAAACTTTTGCCCCGCCTAAAATAGCTGCAAAAGGTTTAACTGGTGAATTTACAGCATTACCTAAATAAGTTATTTCCTTATCCATTAAATAACCCACTGCGTTTTCAGATATAAATTCTGTAACACCTACTGTAGAACAATGTGCTCTATGAGAAGATCCAAAAGCATCGTTTACATATACATCTGCTAATTGAGCCAATTCTTTAGAAAAATCCGCAATATTTTTTGTTTCTTCTTTTCTAAATCTTGTGTTTTGAAGTAAAACGACATCACCATCGGACATTTCAGCTACAGCTTTTTTTGCATTTTCTCCAACTACATTATCATCAGCTGCAAATACAACTTCTTTACCTAAATGTTCAGATAATCTTTTTGCTACTGGCGCTAAGGAAAACTTAGCTTCTGGCTCTTTAGGTTTCCCTAAATGAGAACACAAAATAACTCTTCCACCATCATTTATTAATTTCTTAATAGTAGGAAGTGCAGCAACAATTCTATTCTCATCAGTTATTACTCCATCTTTAAGAGGTACATTAAAATCACATCTAACAAGAACTTTTTTACCTTTTACATTTAAATCCTCTACATTTTTTTTAGCTAACATTAGTTATGCTCCTTTCAAAATTAATTATAACCATAGTATAACAACTATTGTAAATAATTGCCATATAAATTCGAAAAAAAATATACAATCTTTATTTACTCTACTTTATTCTACCTTCGCCACTGCCCTATGCGCTAATGTTAAAGGCATTACAAAAACTGCGTAAACTACTACTCCACCTATTGCCTGAACAAAATTCGATGAAATAGATGCCAATGCAGCAGCCATAGTACCTTGCATTATATAGGCCGTTATAGCATATCCTATAAGCATAATTATTGTTGCTAGAAAAATTGAAATACAACTTCTAGCAGAATATTTAGTAACATTTTTACAACCAAAGGCAACAACAAATCCCATTATCCCCTTTATTATTAAAGTAAAAGGAGCATAGACAGCATATCCCAAAAGTAAATCCGCTAATGCCGAACCTAGTCCTGCGCACACAAAACCTATTGGATTTCCTAAAACTGCTGCAAAAATATATATTACACCATCGCCTAAATTTACATAACCGCCTACTCCACTTGGCACTTGCAAAAACATAGTTACCAAACACACAATGGCCGTTGCCACTCCACAAGTAGCTAAATACTTTACATCGTAACTTTTTTCCATTTTTTCCTCCCTAATCCAGTAAACTCAACTGAATTTCATCTAATTCATTGTTCGCTTCCACTACTAAATCTTCAAAAGATATTTCCGGAATTTTATCTATACTGTCAATTCCATAAAATTTAAGAAATTCAATGGTAGTGCCAAAAAGCATAGGTCTACCTAAACCCTCATCTCTCCCCTTTTCTTCTATCAGGTTATATTCAACTAGCTTATTTACATTGTAGTCTGAATTAAGTCCCCTTATATCGTTAATAAAATTTCTAGTAATGGGTTGTCTATAGGCCACAATCGCCAATGTTTCCAGTAAACTTTCTGATAGCTTTATTCTTTTTGGTGTATTGAAGACCTTTTCCAAATTCGGAAAATACTTTGGATTTGTACATATTTGATAAGCTGTATCAACTTTTATAATATGTATGCCTCTTTCTTCTTCTTCCATTAATTCCATTAAACTGGAAATTACATGCTGTGTTTCCTCTTCAGTTCTTTCCACTGCTTTGGCTATATCCTTTAGCTCTAAAGGTTCCCCTGAAACAAATAAAGCCGCTTCTATAATACTGTACATGTGTTTAAGCTCATTCATTTTGTACCTTCCAAATTTTTTTCATAACAAAAATACATCTTCGTCAACCTATTTGGCTTTAAGTCAATTTTTCCACAATATGCATATCCCAACTTACAATAAAGTTTTTGAGCTGGTATATTTTCTTCATAAGTGTCTAATCGCATATACAATAAATTATTTTTTCTTGCCAAATTTTCTGCATATTTAATTAATTCTTCACCAATGCCTTTATGGGCGTACTTTGGGCTTACTAACAATGTATGTATAACTCCCACCTTATCTGCAGGTATAAAAGTCCATTTTACATCATTATATGCCGGTGGTTGATATTGGTTTATAACACTGCTTCCAATTATACCATTTTTATCATATACATACAAAGTATCTTCCCTTAAGGCACTCCTTGCTGTATCAGCGTTTGGATATTCATATTTTTTCCAATTGGAATAGTTTATATTTCTTTCTAAATAATCTGTAACTTCTTCATATAAAAGTATTATTTCTTCTAAATCATTCATATTAGCTTTTCTTATCATGGCGTCATTCTTTCTATATATATTTCTGCAAAACTTTCTTCTTGCATTACTTTTATCTCTCTACATTTTATCATTTCTAATATAGTTAAAAAACTTACTACCATTTCGTTTTTATTCCTTGTGTCCTCAAAAATTTCTCTAAATGCAATTTGCCCATGTCTTAATAGCAAGGCATTGATTGTATCTCTTTTATTTTCAATGGTATATTCATCACGTTCCACTTTACTAAAGCCCATACGCACTCCATCAACTCTATTTGCCTTCCGCTCCATTACTTCCTTAAATATTTTGTAAAGCCTACTCATAGGTACGTTTTTTAATAATTCATGAGGGTCAATATAGGTTGTATTGAATATTTTGATTATATCCATCTCACCACTTTTAACAATTGTGTTGTTTATAAATTTATCCTTTAGGCTCTCGGCAAAAATTTTTGCCCTTTTATATTCCACTAACTTTTCAACTAACTCATCTCTTGGATCTTCTACATCACTCTCCTTCAATACAATAGGCAGCAACATTTTCGACTTTATTTCCAATAATGTACTTGCCATTACAATAAATTCACTTATATGTTCTATGTTTTTGTATTGATTTATGTATTCCAAATATTGATCCGTAATTAAGGCTATAGGTATGTCCATTATATCAATTTTATTTTTTTCTATTAAATGGTGTAATAAATCCAATGGTCCTTCAAAAGTACCAAGTTTAAATTCTAATTTCATGCTACCACCATAAAACACCTATTATAAAGTTAGTTAAAGCTGTTATAGCACCAAAAAATATTAATAATGCAGAAATAGCAACAATTACATAATTATAATTAACTAATTTAAATTTTAAGTCTGGTGAAGCTTTTCCCATTAAAATTTGGTATCCCGACATAGGGTACATAGGCAAGAAGTTTATTATTGCTACAATCATATTGCTTCTTGCAAAAAAAAATAAAATTAAAACTATGGTTTCATTAGGAATTGATATAAATTTCATTCCATAATAAATCCCCATTCCTAATATGAAGTTTGCTACAATTGCAAGAAAATATATTTTAAGTCTATTTTCATTCCTGTTTTTCAAATATAACATATTTATATCTGTCGGATTAACCCAACCTACGCCAAACATTACCATTAGTATTAAACCCACAGGCTCAATAAACTTTTTAATATTAATTTTATTTTTAAAATTGTTCATGGAATAAAAATTTGCAACCATAACTTTTACTGCTTCATGTATATAAAAAGCAAGTACCATAGTTATTAAAAAAATACCACCCTTTATTAATCCATAATTAATCACTTTACACCTCATTCCTATAAAATCCACTTTACATACATTAACACAGAAATTTTTTTTCTTCAATGAATCATTTCCTCTTGAGCTACTTTTTTCAAAGAAAAATTGACACTTATTTTTCTTTGAACTAATATAAAAACATATTAAAATTTCATTGTAAAAAGAGGCAACTATGAGCAAATGGTATAAGATTGACAATGCGGGACATTTATATTCTGCAATCACATCTACAAGAGTAACTACATTGTTTAGAATAAGTGTAGACCTACTAGAAAATATAAATATTGAATGTGGCAATTACGCACTAGAAGAAACTTTAAAAAGATACCCCTTTTTAAAGTCCTATGTACGCCCTGGTTTTTTTTGGTTCTACTTAAGAGAAAGCAAAGTATATCCTAAAATTGAGCCAGAAGAATTTTTCCCCTCTATGAATTTATATCTTAAAGACGTAGGAAAATTCCCCTTTAGAATTTTGTATTACAATAAAAAATTTAGTTTTGAGTTCTCTCATATTTTATTTGATGGGGAGTCAGCCACAAGATTTATACAAGTTTATCTTAATTATTATTTTTTTAAGCTAGGATATATAAAAGATATTAAAGATGAATATACTAAAAATAACTACACAGATGATGAACGTGAAAATGCTTTTAAAAAGTATTATAAAAAAAATGTACCATCTATAAAATTTACAAAAAAAGCCTATAAATTTAAATACGAAACTTCACCTAAAGGAAGTTTTTATGTTGTATCCGGCCTTATGAAGTTACATGACGTAAAAAAAGTGGCGAAAGAATACAACGCCTCCATTTTTGTATTCCTTACAGCACTTTATTTTAAAACCATTATAGATACAATACCAAATATAAATAGGCCAATTGTAATGAATATTCCCGTTAGTTTAAGAAACTATTATCCATCAAACACTCTAAGTAATTTTTTTGTTACTATTACTCCTAGTATTGATGTAAGGCTTGGGGACTATAGACTTGAAGAAATAATAGACTATTTAAATAAATACTTGTCCATTACATTAAATAAAAAAAATATGCAATGTTATTTAAATAGCTCTGCTAAACACAATGAAAAACTTTATTACAGATTACTTCCACTTTTATTAAAAAATATTATTTTACCTAAAGTTTATAATAAATATGGAGAAAAAAACTATACATCTAGCGTATCTAATTTGGGGTTGATTAAATTCAATTCAGAAATTGAAAATTTTATTGATAGATTTGAGTTCTTTGCACCACCAAGTACAGGCAACTTAGTAAAATGCACAATGTCATCTTATAAAGATAATCTTACTTTTTGCTTTTCTAAATTAACTTTAGAAACTGAGCTAGAACGTGAATTTTTTAGAAAATTAAAAAAACTAGGAATAACTGCCTATGTTGAAAACAACAACAACTAACTTATATAACAAATAAAAGATATAAAGGAGTAACCATGCCCTATTGCTATAAATGCGGCGTAGAAGTGCGTAATGGTCAAAAAAAGTGCCCACTATGCAGCTACCCACTACCAATTATAAAAGAAGAAGCCATTACTAAGGATAGATATCCCTCACAAAAAAATGTATATAACAAAATTGCCGAACGAAAGAAAAATATTTTTTTCGCTGTATACGTATCTTTAGCATTTTCCCTTAGTATAATGCTCATTTTGTTAGACCTAGAAAATCAATCTCTATCATGGTCTATTTATGTAACTATTTGTTTAATTAGTGGAATAATTTATTTTTTCCCTTTTTTAGGATACATAAAAAGTTGGTACGCAAATATTATAATTTGGGGTATAAATACTGCATTTCTCTGTTATTTAACGGACTTAGTAAATGGTGAAGTTACTTGGTTTTTTAAGTTGGCTTTACCTATAATTTCAACCATTGTACTTTTCCTAATGGTTTCAATTTTTTCTTGTAGAAAAAAAATATACTTTACTTACAAATTAATTTCGGTACTTATTTATTTAAGTATATTATTAATTTTACTTGAAATATACATTGATTTAGTTAATAAACAAACCATAAACCTTTTATGGTCCATTCAAAGTACAATTTTATTTCTCCCTATTATACTTATAATTATTTTTATACCAAAAAATAGATACGAAAGTATAAGAGAATACTTTAAAAGAAAATTCCATGTATAAGAGAAACATAAAAAAATCCAAAAAAGCGACAGTTTTTCGCTCTTTTGGATTTTTTAGTTGATATTATAAATTACCTTTTCTTATTTTTGCATACTCAGCCGTAGCAGTAAGCAATACATCCGTTGATGAATTTAAAGCTGTTTCACAAGAATCTTGTATTACTCCAACAATAAACCCAACTCCAACTACTTGCATGGCTATATCATTTTCAATACCAAAAAGACTACACGCCAATGGGATTAGTAATAAAGAACCACCAGCAACACCAGAAGATCCACAGGCACTTAAAGAAGCTACTATACTAAGTAAAATAGTTGTTGCAAAGTCTACCTCGATGCCTAAAGTATATGCCGCAGCTAAAGTTAAAACATTAATAGTAATAGCCGCACCAGCCATATTAATAGTTGCTCCTAAAGGAATAGATACAGCATAAGTATCTTTATCTAAGCCTAAATTCTCGCATAATTGCATATTTACAGGAATATTTGCTGCCGAACTTCTAGTAAAAAAAGCCGTTACTCCACTTTCTTTTAAACATTTAAAAACTAATGGATATGGATTTTTTCTTGTATTTATAAAAACTATAATAGGATTTGTAACTAAAGCAACAAAGAACATACTACCAACAAGTACTAATATCAACCTTGAGTAACTGCCTAAAGCCTCTATACCTACTGTAGATACTGTGGAAAAAACAAGACCCATTACTCCAAAAGGTGCTAAGCTTATTACCCATTTAACAATTGTAGATGTAGCATTGGAGATATCTGTTACTATATTTTTTGTAGATTCCGCTCCAGCTCTTAATGTAACCCCAAATAATAAAGCTGCAACTAGTATTCCTATATAATTACCATTGTATAAAGCTTTAATGGGATTATCTACTGCGTTTAATAAAAGAGTCCCTACTACTTCACTTATGCCCCCTGGTGCTGCCGCTGTTTCAGGTACATCGACTAATATAAGCTCCGACGGAAACATATTACTAGCCACTACAGATACAAGCGCCGCTGTAAATGTACTTATTATATAAAGTACTATAATGTGTTTCATATTAGTCTTTTTACCATCTTCATGAGAAGCTAATGCAGATATAACCAAAAAGAATACTAAAATTGGCGCTACACCTTTTAAAGCCGATACAAACAAAGAACCAAAAAAGGACACAAAAGTAAATGGTCCTGGTGCTACTACACCTAAAAATGTACCAATTATTAAACCACAAATTATTTTCAATATTAATGACGTACTCATCCATTTTTCTACTATATTTTTCATTTAAATCTCCTTTTATAAAAATCATCTATATACAACGTATCTTTCTATTTTATTGTAAACACTCATCTCCCCCGCATTTGTAAATATCTCCTTCAATTCTCTATCTGTTGCAATTAAATTAGAACTTCTATAATTAGTTATTTTATTTATCATGTTTGTTGATAAATCACTACTTAAAGTTTTTAGCTCATTAACACTTGCCTTATTTATATTAGTAAATAAAGTAATTTTCATATCACTTTTATTTAAGGACACAGGCATATCATTATAATTATTAATATTTTTATCTCTTATTTTTTCAATACTTGAACTACTTAATCCTAAGTCTGCCAGTTGATTATATGAAGCTGTATTAATATTTATATAATCATTTTTATATTTATTAATTTTATCAACATATATATAGTCCTCAACTTTTTCAAAAGCACTTGTACCTACAATATTTTCAACCGCATTAATACTTCCAAAAGGTCTTTTGTCATAAAGCTCCGATACTTTAGAATCCTCACTAAATAAAGATTCCAGTTCATACTTACTACAGGTATTTATATTGGTCATTACATTAAAATTATCTTCCAGATTATTAAATTCTTCTATTGTAATGTTAAGGTTCTCAACTTCCCTTATTTCCTCTTTAGTCTTATATGAATATCCATTGCGCCCCCTAACAATTGCCCTTGCTTCCGAAGTTGTAAAACCTACATTATCAATTTGCGACTGAGTTGCTGTATTTATATTTATAGATTTATCTATATATATTTTATTTACAAAAATTTCATTTGAAGTTGTAACAAAATCTATATTTTTATTGTACTCTGTACTAGATATAATTCTATCCTTGTATAAATCTTTCCAAGTTAAACTTTTATGCGCATCTCTATATTCCATTATTTCCACTGCATCGCTATCGGATATATCAATAAGTTCAGCAATTTCTACCTTAGATGCAGTACGTATATTAGTGGCTACTGTTATTTTGCTATTTAAACTATTAAATTCATTCCAAGTAATGCCATTAACAAATTTGAGTTCTTCTATAAAATTAAAAGGATTTTTTTCTCTATAATTTATTATATCTTTTGCACTGCTTTGGCTAATACTTAATTTTGATGCCAATTGGCTAGCTGTTGCTGTATTAATGTTTATGCCATTATAGTTGTATGTGCCATTATACACATTATCATAATATCCCTCTAACCACATTCCTGCATTATTATTTTTTGCTGTATCTTCAATATACACATAATCATGTCTATAGGTTGTTGATGGTGTCCTTCTTTTATCAACCTCTGCAAAGCCAATTCTAAGCAAAAATTCGTTTATATTTTGATTATTATACTCCATAGTTACTAGGGAATACCTGTCTTTTGTAGTTAAATTTAAGTCTGGATACAAATATACTTCCTGCCCCAATACTAAATCCTGCATATATAAATATGTATCTGGGTACCCTTTTGTATTTAGCCCCGATAATTGCACTCTGGATTTATCCCCTGTGTGTACATCTTCAACTTCAAAGGTTTCACCATCTATTACTTTTATAACTTTATAATAACCACTTAATATAATAGGCTCATATTCAGTTGCAAAAACAGGCACTACCCCTATTATAATACTTAAGCTTAATATAAATATAATTTTCCTCATTTATAGCTCCTTAAGTTTTAACTAATTCTTTTTAAATTTTTTTAAATCGTAAATCTTTTCTTTAGACTCCCTGTATAAAACTATTTTTTTACCTATTATTTGTACAATTTCCGAATGCGTTCTTTCACTTACAATATTTGCCACATCAAAAATACTATCCATACAATTGTTTAATACAGTAACTTTTATTAACTCTCTTTTTTCTAATGCCTCATTTACAGCTATTACCAATTCTGGTGATGCCGAAGCCTTGCCAATTTGCAATATTGATTCCTCATTATTTGCCATTTTCCTTAAATAATTTCTTTCTTTATTAGTTAACATATTCATCCTCTACTTGTAATATTCGAATTCTAAATCATATAATCGAACTGTGTCGCCCTCTTGTATTCCCTCTTCTTCCAGTGCCTCAATAATGCCCTTGTCACGTAAATATTTTTGGAAGAAAGCATACCCTTTTTCTACTTCTAAATTTGTATAACCTAACATACGCTCTATTCCGTTACCTTCCACAAGGAAAGCACCCTTTACTCTAGTAATTGTAAATGGCTCGTATATTTCTTCTACCTCAACATATTCTTCATAATCCTCGTTAAAAACCACATCATCTGGATAATTTTTCAATTCCATAGCAACTTCCTTAAACAATTCCTCTAGTCCTTGGTTTGTTCCTGCAGAAATAGGATATACTGTATATTGCGGGAAGTTTTCTTTTATTCTTTGAAAATTTTCTTCTGATGAAGGTAGATCCATTTTATTGCAAGCAATAATTTGCGGTCTATCTAATAAATTTTCATCATAGGTTTTCAACTCATTATTAATAACTTTTATGTTTTCCACAGGGTCGTCACCTTCCAATCCTGAGGCATCCACAACATGTATAAACATTTTTGTTCTTTCTATATGTCGCAAAAATTCATGTCCTAGTCCAACACCATCGCTGGCACCTTCTATTAGTCCCGGAATATCTGCCAAAACAAAATCCGTACCGTATTTACTACGTATAACTCCTAAATTTGGCGATAAAGTAGTAAAATGATAATTTGCAATTTTGGGATTTGCATTGGTTACCATGGATAGAAGTGTTGATTTACCAACATTTGGAAGCCCAATAAGACCCACATCTGCAATTAATTTAAGCTCTAAAATAATAGAATATTCCTTTGCAATTTTTCCCCTTTCGGCATATTTAGGTGCTTGCCTTGTAGGAGTGGCAAAATGTTGATTTCCCTTACCGCCTTTACCACCTTTTATTAATATTCTTTCCTCTTGGTGTTCACGGAGGTCCGCCATAATTTTACCACTTTTGGCCTCTCGTATTATTGTACCTACAGGCACACGTATTATAATATCTTTCCCATCTTTTCCGGAACAATTTCGTTTAGAGCCGTCTTCCCCACGGTCTGCTTTAAACTTTTTTTTGTATCTAAAATCCACTAAAGATGTTTCACTTTTAGTTGCTACAAAAATAACATCGCCACCACGACCACCATCGCCGCCGTCCGGTCCTCCATTTACTACATACTTCGCTCTATAAAAGGAAACGCAACCATTTCCTCCATCACCACCTTTAATAGTGATCTCTACTCTATCTACAAACATAGTACTCCTTTAGCTATTTAATTAATTATGACTTTAGTTTTATAATTGCTATATTCTACCATTATATCATTTAATATTTCTATTTAGTAGTAATTTTTTTTTATGTAATGTATATATGCATTATATAAGCATTTTTTGTGCAATGGCTACTTTTTCTTTTTCCAACAATTTAATAAGTTCTTTTTGTAAACTAATTTTTTTATCCATAATTTTTATTAATTCAACAATTTTCTCTTGTTCTTTAAGTGATGGAAATGTTAATTTTATTTTTGAAAAAGATTTGTAGGACAAAGCATTTCTAACACAGCCTTCCATGTACATAGGCACTTTATTTTTAAATGCGCTAGACTGGAAAAAATATTGTAAATATTCCGTGTTTACTTCCCAGCTTGCCTCAAAAACAACATAGGTAGAACTTAATACACCATCTTCATAATTAACCAATTGATTAATAGCCCCTCCATCTACTCTAGTTGGATTAAAAGCAAACATTCCCTTTTTTATCACTTTGTATTTACGCAAATCTTTACTTGCTACTTCACGTGTAAATTGCTCTTTTTGTTCAATTACTCCTCTACTTTTACTTAAGCTTAGCACCCTTTTATAAATCCATTTATCATTTCTTTCATTAACCTCATTACATATATCTCCAAGGATTTTTTCCGAATTGTTTTTTTCTTTATTAGTAAATTTTTTTTGCAAAATTGCTTTTCTGCACAATATGAAGTAATTTAATTTACTTTCATTAAGTTCAATTAATTTATTAAAATTTTTAAATAATTCTGATATTTTTTCTTGTTCAACTATATTTGGTAAAAATACTCTACATTTTCTTAACTCCTTAATATTTATTCTTACAGGAAACGCAATACGTAATATTCTTTTGTTGAGTTCTTTTTTAAAAATTGTGCTATTTATGTAACAACTTAAAAAATAGCTATTAAATATTTCTTTATTACTCTTTATTAACGCAAGGCTTACATAAAAGTCAGCTTCTTCTTCTAATTCATAGACGCAGCTTATACCAATATTCCCAAGACGTGTAAAAAAAATATCATCTTTTTCTACTTTTATTCTTTTTGAATTAATTCTATGTGCGCTAGTTGTAATAAATTTTTTTGGATATTCTTTGTTAATTATATTTTCTGCACTATAAAAAGGCACACCCCTCTTTACATAATTTGGTGTAAAATGTGTACCGTCGTTTATTTCTGCAATTTCTCCTAGGGTATATTCTATTAAGTTTTTTTCAAAACCTATAAATCTCAAAGCTGGTTTTTTTTTGTAATTTTTACTCTTATTTATATTTTTCATATTATATATTTATAGTACCCTCCCTAAGTTTGATACTTAGAGATGGTATTATAATTTTTTCAGTATAAGGTCAATAGACCTTTCCGTCAGTAGGGGCTTGTACCCCCACTGAACGGCGAATTAGACGGTCCCGCTACCTATGTATACATTGAGATTGGGGTATAATTCTTATCAATTAATATAAACGGCACGCAAAATAGTTATTTTTCAAGTATAATTGGAACTAATAGCAGCTATACATGACATGTGAAAATTATAATTGGGATTAAGTATCAAACTTAGGGATATATTTTATACAATTCCCACTTAATCCTTTATAAAACTATTTTTTTTATGATATACTTATATATAATTTTTAAAAATATAGTGAGGTAAAAATGGCAACAATAAGAGAAATAGCAAAACTAGCAAAGGTTTCACCAAGTACTGTGTCACGTGTACTAAATCACGATAGCAGCATAAACGTTACAATGGAAACAAAAAGAAAAATATTTAAAGTAGCAGAGAGCTTAGAATACGAAAAACCAAATAAACAAAAAAATAATTCTAGCAATTTAAATTTTGGTTTAATGTATAAATATAATGAGGAAGAGGAAATAAGCGACTCCTTCTTTCTTTCCATAAGACTAGGAATTGAAGAAGAATGTCGACTAAAAAATATAAATTTAATTCATGTAAACAGCAAAACCATTGCAAATAATTTAAATGGAATTATCTTTCTTGGTAGGTTTACAACTGAAGAAATAGAAATCCACGAAAAACTTTGCAATAATATTGTACTGATACACAACAAAAGCAAAAATTTTAATCATGACTGCCTTTTAATTGATTTTCGTGAAATAACACGAGATGTAATTGACTATTTTATATCTGAAAATCACAGCAAAATAGCCTACATAGGAGGACGTGAAAAAACTATAATTAATAATAAAACTTTTAAATTTGATAATGACAGAGAAGACGAATTCATAAACTATACTAAAAAATTACACATATACAACGAAAATTATATATATGTAAAAGATTTTTCCATAGAAAGTGGATACCAAATGACAGGGGAACTCATTAAAAATGCTAAAGACTTGCCTACTGCCATTTTCGCCGGCAATGATGCAATTGCCATTGGTATCTTACGTAAATTGAAAGAAAATAATTTAAATATACGAGTAGTAGGTTGTAATGATACCCCTACAGCAAAACATTTTTCTCCCTCTATTTCCACTGTACGAATATATACTAACTTCTTAGGTAGAGAAGCTGTTGGGATTTTAGAAAACAAAATAAAAAATCCTAAAGAACGCTGTTTAAGGTATACTATCCCCCATAAATTAATTATTCGTGAAACATAGGCAAGTTTAAAGAATTTGCATATTTTATTAAACACTAGGAGAGTATTATGAAATTACATAATAAGCTTAAATCCAAATATCTAAAGTTAAATAACTCCATTGGCACAAAAATATTTGCGTCCTATGGTCTTATTTTCTCCCTATTAATAATTTTTATATCTATTCTATATTATTTTATTTCCTACAATGGTTTTTTAGAAAATCATACAAATTCATCTAAGCAGATTTCAAAAATCATATCAACACAAGTGAATCAATATTTCGAGTCACTAAATAAAATTCAAAAAAGAATGCTAGAATCCAATGAGATTTTAGAATATATCTTTGAAGAAGACCTTTACAAAAATGCCATAAGTACAAGGTCTTTTATAGATAATATATACACTATTGTTGGCTACGACTTTGAATTTTACCATATGAATATTTTCAACCTAAAGGATGATTATTTAATTTCTTTTGGCCAAAATTATTCTAATAAACCCTACAATATTCCACCACAAATCTATAAGGACATTGTTAAGCCTACAATTAACTTAAGCGGAGCAAAAAATATTATCCCTACTAATGAGGCAAATATATATAGCCCAAATGAGGATACAGAAACTCTATCCATATGTCGAGCCTTTGGCAGGTATCCATTATCTACGCCCAGAGCTATCATTGAAATTCAAGTTGACTTAAAATATATTAATAAGTTAGTTACGGATTATTTAGTTCCCTATGACCACATAAAAGCCCAAGTTTTAATATTTAATAAAAATAATCAGCTAATATATCCGTCAAATTTCCTTTATAAAGATTTAGAGTATTACTCTACCCTAGATACAAAAGATAAATCCATGTTTATTAATCCATTTACCAATGAAACAGAAATAATTACCTCATATTATTCAAAAGATATAGGATTTACAACAATGCTTATTACTCCAGAATCTTTTATAGTCCAAAATAAAAGTTCCATAAAAAATACTGTACTGCTTTTTTGCCTTATTGCTTTCGCACTATTACTCTTCATAACATACAGAATCGCAAAAAGCATTACTTCGCCTTTAGCCGATTTAAAAAATAAAATTTCCAACTTTGCCTTAGAGGATATTTCTTACAAAGAATTTAACTACATACAAAACGAGGCGTACAATGAAGTTGAAATGCTAAATGAAGCATACAACCATATGCAATCCAGATTAAAAAAATCGCTAGAAGACATTGTTGCCTCAAAAACCTATGCTGTTCACTCGCAAATAATGGCACTACAAGCACAAATCGACTCCCATTTTTTATACAATACTTTAACAATTATTGCTATAATTGCCGAGGAAAATGAAGATTTAGAAGTTTCCAATATGTGCACAAGCTTAATAGAAATGTTACGCTATATACAAAATGACTATTCCGAATCTACAACCTTTGCCGAAGAAATACACCATTCCCAAAACTATACAAAACTTATGTCCATTAAATTTGGTAATAAAATTAAATTTAACTATAATATTGATAGTTCACTATCATCTTTAAAAATACCACGACTTATTATTCAGCCAATTATTGAAAATTGCGTTAAATATTCCAGAAGTGATAACAAGACACTGGAAATTTCAATAAATTCCTATTTAGATAATAATTATTGGTTCGTTGAAATAACAGATAACGGAGATGGATTTTCTAAAAATTCTTTGAATGATATCAAGGCTAAAATATCGGATTTAGATGAAAACAAAGACAACTTAAGTATAGACCTAAGCGGACTTGGTTTGGCAAATATTTACCTAAGACTTAAACTATACTACTCAAATAATTTTATTTTTGATATTAAAAATATAGATTTACAAAACTTAATCTGCGGTGCTTCTATTAAAATTGGAGGATTATATAAAAATGAGAAATTCTAAAAATTCAGATTTAAATCCATTGCATTTAAATATACTAATAGCAGAAGATGAACCAATCATATTAAAAAATATAGCTAAAAAAGTTAAACAATCATCTTGCACAGTAACAGTTGAAACAGCCGAAAGTGGTCGTGAGGCATTAGAATTTTTACAAAATAATGATTTTGACATTTTAATTACAGATATAGAAATGCCAAAAATGAGTGGTCTGGAATTAATTGAAAAAGTAAAAAGTGAATTTCCTAAAATTAAAATTATTATATTAAGCAGCCATGATAATTTTGAGTATGCCAGAAGCGCCTTAAGGAACAATATAGAAGACTATCTTTTAAAACCAATTTCCTTAGAAACTATAAATAATGTACTACAAAAATTAAGTGGAAAAATTTACGAAGAAAAATACAGACAAAACAGAGAAATATTATATACAGCATTAAACAACACTACACCTGTGGACATGCCACCAAATTTATTGGAAAATGGAACTTTTTACCTTATACACTTTACTATAGGTAATTTGTCCAACCTTTTTACTACTCCTGTATTATCCCATGAAAATTTTAATATATGGGATAATATTGATTTTTTTGGTTTCACATCAACTTTATCAAATGTACAACATATTTGGGTTATAAATGAAACCTATGCAATGCAAAAATTCATTATACTACAAGTTAATGATAAAATTACTCCTGAATTCTTAAAACTGGCCTTTAAAAACTATTTTTGTAATAGATTGAATTACCCTTTTTTTGTTACTATTTACCCTAAATTAATTTCCTATCAGGATATTTGGAATAGCGCTAAATTTTTACGAGAAATAACAAAGCAACAGGCATTACCATTTATGCAAAAAGTTTTAGTCGCTTCAAAAGATTTAAAAATAAATGTGATGGACTCCCATACTCAAAAAGAAAACATTAAAACACTACTAAGCATATGCAATAGTTCTGAGTATCTATCCTATGTAAAAAACGTAGTTGCAGAATATATTAATAAAAATTATTCAACAGAAACCACATCTTTTTTTGTGTATGAAGCTTTTATGGCAATGCCTTCTGTTTTTCAAATTGATATTGGTACTGTACAAGATGCTGTTATTAAGTTATTTAATGACTTCTTTTCCTATAAAAATTACGATGAATTTATGAAACATATAGAAATTCACATGAATGAATTACTTAGTAGCCAAACTATGGAAACAGATCTCGTTGCCCTAAGTACCAAAATACAAAAATATATAGATAATAATTTTACACATAAAATTTCTTTAAATGATATCTCTGAACACTTTAACTATACGCCATCATATATTAATAGAGTTTTTAAAAAGGAATTTAATATTTCACCATTGCAATACATAATAAACTTAAAACTTGAATATGCTAAAAAGTTAATGTTAAACAGCCCCGATTTAAACATAAAAACAATCGCCTTTGCTACTGGCTATGATGATGCCCGATATTTTAGCCGTATATTTAAAAATGAAGTAGGTTTAACGCCATCCCAGTGGCTGACGGAAAATACAAAAACTACCTAAATTCTATTTTTTCCATTGTATATAAAAAAGTGGCTGTCTTGAAAAGAAAAAACCTTAGTGCTTTGCCCCAAACTCTGGTCATAAAGCTTTGCTTTATTGCTCAGGCAAGCAACCAACCCCACAAGCTTTTGAAAAAGTTGGTTGCAGACTTGGTTGCATAGTCGAGTAGGAAGCGAAGCTTCCGGCCAGGCTCGAGCAGTTCCTGAAACCCATCTTCAACATATAATAGCAGTCAAAAAGCCATGAAACCCCTTTTACATAAAGGATTCATGGCTTTTTAATTTTAAAAAATTCTAGGCTACATTTAATTTCGGCGGATTATTTATCTTAACTTTCATTTTTTTGAAAATTTATTTATCTTCCTCTTTAATTTCTGTAAATTTATATGCTTTTGCTTCGTTTTTTATATCTAATTCAGGTCAAATCCCTAAAATTCAAGATTTGACCTGTTTTTGGTGTTGAAGATGGGTTTAAACTCATGCTAACATAAAATAAAGAAGGATACAAGGTCCTTTTCATGGCAAAAAGGCGAAAAAAAGATGCCTATTTTTATTCTTTCACTAAATAGACATCTTGCTTTTTCATATAATAATTTAACATAAATACACTATTATCTGAAGTCCCAATTCATGTTCAACCACCTTACAATATAAAAAACTAAATCACTTACCCATTATAATTCAGAATTTTTTTTTACTTATAAAACTTATAAAAATCATTATTACTATGTAAAGCAAAATATAATTCAAAAACAGCATAGGAATATTTATATTAATTCCAGAATTACCACCAAACAAGCACTCATATCCATTATATTTTATACCACTGGAATAAATAGTTATATACTTAACAGGAAAGCCTATTTTGTATATATTTAAATAATCGCTTCCTAGTAACCCCAACATAAACAACTTTACATATAAGCAACAAAATAAAATCAAGTAAATACACAAATATAAAATTTATTTTAAAGTTTAAGATAAATTTATCAAACACTATATGAATCATCCTTATAATCATGTTTAATACGGACTTTTGTCAAAATATAAAAAAGTAGCATCCGTAGAAATCGAAGTAGGCAGTCCATTTATTTCAATTCCATATGTTAATGTGCCCGTTGCATATATTTCTGCAACAGTATTTCTATCAGTTAATTCTATGTAGCCATATCTAGCATCATAAGACCCCACTGTAACGCCGCCTGTAAACCAACTATCCAAATATTCAGCACTAGTAAATTTATTGTTATTATAGGAAACTTCATAGCGTATTCTAATGTAACCATGACCAATCAATGGAACTCCAGCCCATACATCATTATTTCTTGTATTAGTCGCCCTTGATAAACCATTAGCAGACATGGCATACAACTCACTTGAAGCCATAAAGTCATTATATTTAGTATAAGCGTCTATATATACCCTCATATATAAATAAAGTTCATTATTTGACATATTCCATAAAAAATTTTTCTGAGCATCGTCTAAGTTATCAAAGTCAACTTTTATAGAAAAATTACTAAAAGTAATCTGGGATTGATTTATTGCCTTTTTGATATCTCTTTCTATATTATTGGGATTATATAGAAACTGACCATTTTTTTCCAACACTTTTCTTTCTATCTCTGTAATTTTAGAAGCGAGCAACTTATTATTACCCACAAACCCATTGCTACTTGCCAATAATCAAATTGCATTCGAAAATACCATAGTACATGTTAATAATAAAAAAACATTCCTTTTATCTTCATAAATAAACACTCCTTTATTTTAAAATATGATACTAACTTTCAAATAATCTCTGCAGTTATTAGCTATAAGGCTATTATACAACAAAAAAATACAAGGTCTTTTCATGTTTTTTTCATATTTGCATTATAAAAAATGATGCCAATTTTTGAAATTTCACTAAATTGACATCATTTTATTTTCACTTTAACTTTTTTGCAGTAACTCCAATAATTTGTAAAAATATTCAAGAACCATTTTAATAAGAATTAATTTTAAAACAGGCTCAAAATATCTAAAATATATAAAATAAATTTCAAATTGTACTTTATCTATATTGGTAGAGTTTATATTAATTTCATGCCAAGATGACAGTACATACTCCATAATATATATAATCACCGCTATCACAAGAATTAAATTCATAATACTTCTCGAAGAAATATTCCCGAATTTCAAATATTTAATCAGCTTCATAATCGCTCCTTCCACCAAGGGTTTACCTTAAATTTCTAACGTAACTAATAGTAGAATACACTCTAGAATTTGTAGTTACATACCATGTTGAACCCGTAGTTCGGCTTGCATTTAAAATGTACCCACCAATTGAAACACCTTGACTAGTGCTTATATTATATGAAAAGGCACAGTTTCTTTTCACAGTAACAGAATCCCTTTTACTAGAGTAGGATATGTTATAATTGCTTCCCTGTATTGTAGCACTGCTTGTTCCTGGTATTACCATATTTGGCATTTGAGCTGATATGATCCTCTCACACTTATTAGTAATATTACTAATAATAAATTTCACCTCCTATGATAACTCTACTTTTGTATTATTTTTTCTGTCGATAGTATAGTATCCACGCTGAGTAGAATATCTTATTTCTTCCGTTGAAGCTCTTAATCCTATTCTTCCGTTTCTTTCTATTAGTATCTTTATATTTTCTTGTTGATCTAAAATTTTAGCTTCTTCTACTGTTATATTTTTACTATCTGCTAAACCTTGTATATATCTATCTCTAGCACCTTCATAGTAACTTTGATTTGATATTATATCTGTGCCAGAACTTATATTTCCAGAGTTAACAGCCCCCACATCATCAGAAGCAAAAACATTTGCGCTCATTAACAAACAAATAACAATTAATATACTTACAGCTTTTTTCATAAACATAATATGCACATCCATGATTTCTACTTGACTAGAATTTTAATTTTTTTTAAAATAATCTCTGCAGTGATTAGCTATAAGTCCATTATACAGCAAAAAAAAAAAAATATGCAACCCTTTTTTCATTTTTTTTATAATAATATTATAAAAAAAAACACCAATTTTAATAATTTCGCTAAATTGACATCCTTTTTTATTAATATTATTATTTATGTAATCCTTTAACTTAAATTCATTTTTACCTTTTATCTTTTTCTATCTTTATATTGAATTATGATTAAACATATAAACATTAAATTTAAGAATATTAAATTATAAGTATTTGGAACTTTGTTATAAAGTGATAAAAATCCAAATATACATGCTAATAAAGAGAATATTAAACCTAAAATTCTAAATATCATCGCGCATACTCCACATTTCCATACTGAGGTTCTACATCAAAAACAAAGGCTTTAGTCATATTTATTATAGTGCCATAATTTTTATTATTAGCACTAATTCGAGTTGATAATAAAGAAGCATAGCCAGAGCTTATGGTAAATCCCGCTCCAATTGCACCTGCAATAGGAGCTGAAACTGGAAATATTACAGCAATACCACCACCAATACCAGCACTTATTGTTGCCCCGCCAGCAATACTATCTAAATCAAATGTAATTCTTTTACTTTCACAATTACAAGCATATCTTCTATAGCCCCACCAATAAGTAGAAACCTTATTAGTTCCCTTAAAACACCTATGGGTAATTATTGCTATGTTTTCACCCTTAATATTTAAATTGTTATCAATAAAAATTTCACCACTTCTAACTCTTTCATTTATATCAATAAAATGATCCTTTAATATTCTAACAGCATCTTGATTAGCGAATACATTTGAAATAAAATCCATTTCTAAGTATAATTCTCCAAATTCATTAACATTAACAAATTTCTCTAATTCCATTATGTCTTTTGTTGTTATATCTTGTTTAACATCAGCAAATACTGCATTTGTAAAAGAAAAACTAGAAAGAACTAAAAAACTTAATAATAATGATATTGATTTATTGAATTTAAACATAAAATACCTCCTTATAAGTATAAAAAAAATTAATATTATAGGTACCTATCTCAGTCTTAAATAAATAATCTCTGCAGTGATTAGCTATAAGTCCATTATACAGCAAAAAAAAAAAAATACGCAACCCTTTTTTTCATTTTTTTTATAATAATATTATAAAAAAAGACACCGATTTTTAAAAACCCACTAAATCGATGTCTTTTTTAATTATTTATTTATATTCATTTAACTATTGTTTCTTAATATTACTTTCATAGATAGATACATATCTTTCTAATATAGCAGAAACTTCTGCCCTAGTTACATTACCTTTAGGAACCAATAAAGTTTCATTTCTACCATAGAGCAAACCTACTTCATTTGCCCATGCTACTCCATCTAAAGCCCATTTCGATGTTTCTAATGCATCTTCAAATCCAGATACATCTGAACTTCCGCTTACATCTATTCCATTTTCATTAGCGAAATTTCTAAATATAACAGCTATTTGCTCACGTGTAAGAGGAGAATTTGGAGCAAATAAACCATTTCCATAACCACTAATTATTTTATTTTCGTACGCCCAATTTACAGCATTTGTATACCATGTATCCTTTGGAATGTCTGTAAATTTCGCATCTTCCGAAGCTATAGGACTTCCTGCCATTCTCCACAATACTGTTACAACCATAGCTCTAGACATATTTTCATTTGGCTTAAATAAATTATTACCCATACCAAACATATAGCCTCGCTCAGCTACAAATTTAACAGACTTTGCATACCAATCACTATCATTAACGTCATCAAATTTTGTTGGATAGCTAAGAGGTATTTCGCTTTCTGATACAAATATTTCATCTTCATTTGTAATTTTCTTACTGTACCCTCTTGAGCCTTTAATCGGGTAGTTACCTCCATTACTATTTCCGTCATCAGTGCCAGTATCCGTATCTTTTGCCTTTACTTCTACTTTACATACATCTACATAACCACCGTCTACAGTCCTTACTTCAATTTCAACCTTACCCTCAACTTTTGCAAACACCTTGCCTTTATATACAGCGGCAACATTTTCATCACTACTAGTCCACGTTATATTTTTATTGTCTGCATTTACAGGTAATACTGTAGCAACTAAATCATAAGTTTCATCAACCTTTAGTTCTAACTCAGATTTATTAAGTTCTACACCACTTACAGCAACTTCCTTTTCTCCCTCTATTACTATAATTTCACAAGTTACCTGTTTATTTCCATCTTCTGTAGTGGCAACTATTGTAGTTGTTCCTGCTTTCTTACCAACAACTATTCCTGTGTTATTTACTTCTGCTATCTCTTCATTATGGCTAGTCCAAAAAACATTTTTATTCGTTGCATCTTTTGGTGTTATAGTCGGTATAAGCTGAACTACATCGCTAACTTTTATTTCGCAATTAGTTTTATTAAGAGAGATATTTTCAACAGGAATCTTGGCAGGTTCTACATATTGGAAATTCGCCATAATTTCCGCATCACCCTCTAATACAATAAAGGAAGACTCCAATAAAGCATTATCCGTTAGTATACCTTTACCCTTTAGTTCCCAATTTGAAAATTTATAATTTTCATCTGGTTCAGCCAATAGTTTAATAGTGTCGCTAGAATTATATTCTCCACTTGCACCTTGTATAATTCGCCCACCTGTATTAGCTATAATACTAACTGTATATTTTTCTGTGTTTTTAGATGTAGAAAAAGCTCCATTGTAAGCTGTTGTTAATGACCCAGTCAAGTCCTCAAAAGCTCTTTCTTCTAATTTTAAAATATAGTTCTTTTCATAGTCTAAAACTAATGGTGACTGTCCTGTAAATGTATCAATATTAACAGTTGCTACACTGCCAACACCAACATTTTCAACTTTCATTTGTGAAACATCCGCTTTATAAATTACTCCATCAACTTCTATTGACATCTCTTTTCCTGCTACAGGAGTTACAGGCTTGTTAAACATAACAGCCACAGTATTCTCCACTACAGAAACACCTGTTCCAAAAGGATATGAATTAATTAATTTTGGTTCAGTTATTTTAATAGGTTTTAATGACTCTATAGCTTCTTTTATTGAGTTTATTTGGTTTTGTATATCTTCTAAAGTAGCACCGCTATTATTTAAAGTACTTTTACCACTTTCTAAAGCAGACTTTACGTTCGCTACGCTACTGTCTGTATAATTCTCTAGATCAACACTCTCTCCTTGAGTAATAAATTCAGAAAGCTTAGTTTTTAAGTCCTCTAAGTTTAATCCAAATACTTCCAGTTCATTAACATTTACATATTTTTCAATTACATTTTTAAAATTATAAAAATTACCACTTATTATTCTTACATAACGACCAATAACAGGGCTATCTAACACAATATCATAACCTAAATCCGTTGAGTAATTTATAATATCTGTTCCAACGCCATAACCTAAACTATTGTCTGCATCTGTATTGTATACAGTTTCTACTCCTGATGTAAAGTCTGCACTATCTGACGTTTGTATTACTACATCTATATAAGTTCTAAATTTATTTTGCTCGGAACTTTGGGAGCCATAAGCACGAGAAAAATAAGTATAGGACAATGCGTCAATACTGTATTCTCCACCTAAGTCTATATCAAAAGTTTGGCTGTCTACTCTACCTTTACTCCTTGCCGTAAATGGTGTTTCTTTACCAGCCATAACATAAAGCTTGCCATCTGTAAGGCGATGTGGATCATCTGCATTAGGTTTTGCACTTACTTTTGCATCCTTTGCTATATTTGTTCGTTCAGCTTTTACAAAAGTATTATCCAACACCTTTTTCTGAATTTCTTGTTTTAGTAAAGCATCTGTGTAAATAATAAATTCATCTAAAATACCATTAAAATTATTTTTCCCATTAGTATCAGAACCTAAGTGCATCGTATCACTAACTTCTTCTGTTTTTTTGTTTTTACTTGCACTTTTGTTCCCTTTAGCAACTTCTTTTCCATTTAAATATAAAATAAATTCATCTTCATTACGTACCACTGCAAAGTTATTCCAACTTTGTCTTTTTTCCAAATTTATAACATCGTATTTAATTTCCGTACTAGAAGTTAACTTTAAAGGAGATGTGCCATCATCTACAGTTAAATTTAAATATCCATCTTTTAAAGTAAGTTTTAAATCGTTACCACTAGCAAAAATAAATTGTTCTCCAGCAGCTTCATATTCATTAATAAACTTATCTGCTGGCATCATATTTTCTGTATTTTTCGCCCAAGGCTTTATATATCCCTGTATTGTATATTTATCTCTTTCAATTAAATCGTCAGTATCAATTTTAATATAGTTGCCTATATAATCTGAAAATAAAACACCTTTACCAAAGGGAGTACCTGTACTAGTCCTATTTCCATTTACAATAGTTCCTAATTTACCTGTTACACTATCTTCTACAGTCGTTCCATTGGTATCTTCCAAAGAATATATTGCATAAATATTTTTATATTTATCCACAATTTCTAAATTTTCTATGGCAGACTTTAACTGCATAACTGCTATGTATAATTCATTTTCATATATTTCTTTATTAACTAGTTCTTTTATACTTTCAAGATTATTTACACTATTTGCTAATTGGCTATAGCTTTCAGGTGTGTAAATTTTTTCTTCAAAAGCTTTCCCTTGATTAAGTAACCCTTCAAAAGCTTTTGGATTTTTATAATAATCCATTAATACATTCTCTTTGTTTCGAGGGTATGCATAGAATACTATTTCATCTATTAAGCCAGTATAAAAATTAGTCTTTTCCCCGCCGGCATGATTTTTTTGTGCCCCTATTATCATTGAATTTAAATTATTATTAGTGCCTATATTTTCATTTATATCACTGGCTACTAAATCGCCGTTTTGATACATACTAAACTCATTATCTTTTCTAACTAAAACTAGTTGGGACCAATCTTGCAATAATTTTTCTTTGGATTTGAGTTTAATATTTTGGCTGTCATCCTCATTAGAAGTTCTAAATACCACATATCCATCCTCCATAGAAATAGTAAAGTCCTCTTCACTATGACCATCTTGGCCTTGACTTAAAATCACTTGATTATTTAAAACAGAAGGTTTTACCCACATAGAAATGGAATAATTTCTTTTTTCCTTTAAAATATTAGGACCTAAGTCGCCAAAAGATTCTTTTTCTGCATCAAATGCTAAAGCTTTATTATAAATGGACTCTCCGTTAGATACATTACTTGTTGTACCATTTTGCTTACTAGCTAAATCTACTAGTACATTTTCATCTAAGGTATCGCAATTAAATTTCCTAATATAACCATAGTTAAAAATCATGCTGGACTCTTCTAGAGTATTGCCGGACATATCACTTATATTACTTACAGTTAATGTATAGTCTATTTCTGGTTTTAATTTTTTAACAGTTAGCAATACTTCCTTAGGACTTTTCTGTTCCACAAAAATTACATCACTACCACTGTTTACATTATAGTTTACTATAAGTTCAGCCTCACTATTCACTGCCTCATTAAATATAATTCTAATTTGAGAAGTAGAAATAGGTGTAGTACTAACTAACTTTGGCGGTACATCATCAAGTTGTGTAACTATGCTTAAAGTTTTAGATTGTTCACCTTCTACACCACTAACTACAGCAGCTACAGAATAATCATAAATTTCTTTTTGTTTCAATTCTACATCTGTAAATGTATTTTCTATAGATGTTTCATATTTCTTTCCATTTCTATATATTTGATAATGGTCAACGCTTAACTCGTGGTCATTTATTGCCGCCTCATCTTCCTTTACATCAATGGCTACATCTTTATCCCATTCAATAGAAATACTATTGTCCGTAACATTGCCTGCCTTAAGACCCTGAACTTTTCCTACAGAAATTGAAATATTTGGTGCTTCACTTTCGTCATATATTGTATAGTAAGTAAAACTCATAGGTGGCAGCGTTACTTCTAACTTTACATTACCGTTGGAATCTATTTCCTTTGGAACACCAGAAACGCCCTCTGCTAAAAATATAGCTTTTCCAGATGAACGCCCCGTTGCCTCTGGTAATACATAATCATCTTTATACTCTGGCAACCAACTATAATTTGGAGGCCATTCACCGTAACCGTGAACATCTTTTCCAGTAGAGCCTGGGGCAGATGCAGGTGGATATTCTAAATCCGTTAAACCAGTGTAATACATTGGCACTGTAATAGTTTCTGTTCTTTCCTCATCTGTTTGGTTATATACCCAAAGCAAACCCTTTTCCCCTTCATTATTTGTATCTGCATGAAACAGGGTATCCATTGCAACGGCTTTACTCCTATCTACAGTAGCTGTATCTTTACCATAACTTGCCTGTGATATATGAACAAAATCTGCATTTACAATACCTCTATACTTTTTGAACATATCCACCCATTTTTTTATAATGTCCTTCGTTTCATTATCATAAAGAGTAGTCCCTCTGTAATCTGATGTTACACCGTTACCCATATTTTGTGCCAAAACCCAATTGTAGTCTTCCTTATTTTTGGCAAATGGATAAAATGCTGCGTCTGAACCACCACCATGATATGTTTTAAAAGGTATATGGGACCAACTCATACTCATTGTACGAACAAAGGAAGCATTGTACATAAGCTGACGCGCATAAAGCAATTGTTCCTTTCTCGGCTGACTCCAAGCAATTTCTTCATATCCAATACCACATTTATTACCACCGTTCACGTAATACCAAGCTGGTACTTTAATATATATGCCAGAACCTCTAAATTCAGTATTCATCATTCGTAAAACATTTTCCCACTGTTTTACTTTAGAGTCGAAGTATCCATTGTGAATTGCATATTTAGACGGATTTCCTGTAGTACTAGAACTGGAATCCGACGGGTCTGTTTCTCTATCGGCGTTTACATGAGATTCTCCATTGTCACACAAACAGTTTGGATAAGTCCCATCAATTTCCACACAATTTACTCCTGTATATTCAAGGAAATATTTAAAATTATCCCAATAATCATCGAAGGCAGCCGAGGCTAAACACCAAGTACCCCAATTTCCTATATTGTTCTTACCATAGGTAGGATCTTTTTTGTAAGCATTTAGCTGATATTGGGCTTGGTATATACCTATATCTATGCCTTTATTTCTAGCATAATTAACTAAATCTCTATATTTATTTAGTGTGTATGTATTTCTAGTTAACATACTCTTAGTTTCGCCAACAGCTGGTGAACCATAGGACTGGATTATCATTTCAAAACCAGACTCCGCAACCATGTCTATTGTATCTTTAGTTAATGCCCCTGTGTTGTGGAAAGTTAAAGGGCTATCTGTTATCCAAGGAAACAATTTTCTATACATACCCAGTCTTTCTCTAGACTGTTGCTCAAACCAATATGTGCTATGTACTAGTTCATATATTTCAAAAGAAGAAAATGTATTTTTCCCTAAATTATCTGGTAACTCATAGGCTGGGCCAATGTCGTAACATGTATGGCGTATGTTTTCCAATTCTTTAAAAGATGAATTAATAGATTCACTAGAACATTTGCAGCTTAAACCACTATCAAAGGGAATTGTACCATCGTGTCCACCTGTATAGCTTATTTCTATATAAAACAGCTTTTCCATATTTTCATTGCCTTTTAACACTTCTGGTGCTAGTCGGCCAATTGTAATAGTATTGTCATTTTCCTGTGTTAATACAACTCTTTTTTTCATTGCTGCAAGGTTATCATAAATTTCATAAATCAATTTTACTTTTACACCTTTATAAGCTGCAGGAAAAGAATCTGGTGCTGAAAAAGTAAACTCAACACGTTTTCCTTTTGGCGGCCAGTCGAAAGCTGCAGGGTCACTATAGGGCTTGCTACGTGGTTCCCACTCAAAAGGCTTTTCACAAGTGTCAAATATTTCATATCCATCAAATACAAAAGTATTTGTAGGTATTAATTCAGGTGCAGCTTTAACTGCTGCACTGGTTGTAGTTTCCAACTTTTCCACAACTAATGCTGATGGTGTAACAACGGACCTTGGTTCAACATTTTCTATCCATTTTGCGTTTTCCTCAGCATTACCACCTATAAAGTAATAGTCAGGCTCAATTAAAATATTTTCCCCTGAGTATATTTCCCTATAGGGTTTGTCATAAAGCCCTAAATATGTATCTGGTGCTACTTCACCTGATAACAATTCTTTTTCAATATAAGTATTTTTATAGCTTTTAGTATAAAAATCTGTATCTCCAACTTCAGGAATATTAAATTCACGAACAATAGAGCCGTTACTCATTGTTAAAGTACTTCCATTAAAAACAACTTCTGCAGGCATGCTTTCTGTTGTAGACGTCCAGTCTAATTTACCTTTTGTTACGCCTTCTAGACCATCTATAATATTTCCATTTTCATCATGGTAGGGCGTTGCTACCCATTTAGACGATGCAAAAATATTCATTGGCAAAATCGGAATAATAAAACTGGTAACTAAAAGTAAACTTATTATCTTTTTTAAAATCATTTACATTTCCCCTTTCAAAATCTAATATCTTAACCCTTAACTGCCCCAGCAGTCATACCGCTAATAATATATTTTTGACCCAATGCATATACAATAATAATAGGTATAATAATCATAACCATTATTACACATACATAATTCCAACTTCTTTGAAATTGCCCAAAAAAACTGTAAACCATGGTAGTCATCGGCATTTTTGTAGAATCATTAATTATATAAAATGGAGTAATAAAATCGTTCCATGCATTCATAAAATTCAATATAATAACTGTAACTGTTACAGGTTTTAGTAAAGGAAAAATCACCTTTCCGAATAAACTCATTGGACCACAACCATCAATAATGGCAGCTTCGTCTATTTCCCTTGGTATTGAACCAATAAAACCATAATACAAAAACACAGTAAAAGGTAAAACTAAAGCAGAATATAATAAAACTAAACCTTGCAACGAATTCATTAAATGTAATTTTTGCATAACTAAAACAGCAGGCACCATATTTAAAGGAGCAACTAAACCAACTAAGAAAAATTTATAAGCAAATCTATGAAGCTTAGTTTTTCTTCTTACTAGGACAAAAGAGGCTAATGATGCCAAAAATGTTGCAATTATAACGGTGAAACAAGATATTATAAAACTGTTTTTAAGTGCCCCAAAAATATTAACTTGCTCCATAACGTCCACATAATTTAAAAAAACCCATTCTTTAGGTAGGGTAAACATCATAGATATGGCATCACCTTGAGTTTTAAATGAGTTAAATACAATAATTAACATGGGGACGAAAACTAAAATAGTTAATATCCATAGAAAAATACAAAGTAATAATTTAAAGATTTTATCTTTTTTTGTCATATTAGTCCTCCTCCTTTGTCATGGCTTTTAAGACAGAAAACGCAACTACACAAGTAAAAATAAACATAATTAAACCAAGAGCAGAAGAAAAACCGTATCGTCCAGAACTATACTCTTTATATATTACTGTATTTAAAACCTCTGTACTTCTAGCTGGCCCACCATTCGTTAGAACAAACACAAGGTCAAACACTTTTAAGCCTGCTATTAAATTCAATACCAAGTTTATAGTTATAGATGGAATTAGTTGAGGAATAATTATATAAATTAATTTTTGAAAACTTGAAGCCCCATCTATATTGGCAGCTTCTATATAATCTTTAGATATAGCTTGTAGCCCAGCTAAATATATGACCATATTTTGACCAACTAAACGCCATATTTCTACAATAATAACCGCTCCCAATGCAGTACTAATATCCCCCAGCCAATCTCTTGTAACACTTTCTAAATTAAAAAAAGTTAAAAGTTGATTTATAACACCATATTCTGGATTGTATATTGATTTAAATACAAGACCAATAATTAATGGCGACAACATAACAGGGAAAAAGAAAATTGTTCTTAATAAGTTTCTAGATTTAAATTCCTGATTTAAAGCTAATGCCATGCCTAGTCCAACAAAATTTTTAAATATAGTAGTAACCATGGCAAAAATTAAAGTGTTTTTTATAACTAATAAATGCCTTTTGTTAGTAAAAATTTCTATAAAGTGAGAAAGCCCCACAAAGTTAATGTCATCACTTACTGAGTTCCAATCTGTAAAGGAAAGGGCAAGTCCCATAATACTTGGTAAAATAAACAACGCAATATATAGAATAGCCGGCAATATAACGAAATAAGTTGGATAAATTTTTTTGTGTTCCATTTTTTCACATCCTTTTAATAGTATGTTAAAAGAGAGGCTTAAAATTTTATAAAATTTTCATGCCTCTCTTTAATAGTTTAAGCTAAGATTTATTAAAATCCTTCTTGTCCTGCGTCACTTGCTATTGCTCTTCTTGAATTGTCAAACTCTTGTAAAACTTCTGTTGGTGTTAAAAGTCCTACAAACATTTCTTGACAAAGTTCACTTATTTTACCACCGTCATAAAAATACACACTAGCCTCTGCCCCCTGTAATTCACCTGAAGCAACTTCACGTAAATCTTTAAAAGCTTTTGTAGGTGAAGCGTCTATGCCTTTCATTGAAGAAGACACATACATAGTTTTTTCTGCATATAATTTTTTAACATTTTCTTCTCTTGCAAGGAAATTGAAATATTCTTTTGCAGCGTCAATTTTACTACTACTTGCATTTATACATTTCGTTGTTCCACCTGCAGTTAAAGTAATCATTGTATTGTCTACTAAAGGATTAGGGAACATACTATATTCGTCAGGATTTGAGCCCTCTATTGTTGATGCTATTTCATTAGGATATGAACCGTGAATAATTATCATTCCGTATTTTTCGCTATTTATAGCATCATAGGAATTATCATAAATATTGGACATATGGTTTTCACCAAAATATCCTGATGCTTCCATTTCTTGTAATTGCTCTAAAGCTTTAACATATTCTGGTACATCTGCAAAACCTATTTCATTTGTGTTTAATTTTTTGTAAAGATCTGGGTCATTTTGTACCGCTAAGGCACTTACACCTTCCATCCAGTAATGAGTATGCCATAAATCTTTTACAAATTCATATACTGGTGTAATTCCCGCTTCACTTAATTTGTCGCAAGCCTCTTTAAATTCTGTATAATTTGTAGGTACTTTTATTCCTAACTTTTCAAATAATGCTGGTTTGTATAAAACTCCATTGGTATCATCTACACCAGCTGTATTTTGAGCATATAAAACACCATTTAGCGAGTTTCCATCAATTGCCCATTGCTCTAGATTATCTACCCAAGGTTCGTTAGATAGGTCTACCATATTTTTTTCCGGATTAAAATCTCTAAGCTTTGTTCCTGAATAAGTCATGTAAATGTCTGGACCTTCTCCTGTATTTAGCTTAGATTTAATAATAGTTTGGTACTGGTCATCTGGGCTAAGTTGGAAATCTATAGCTATACCTGTTTCCTCTTCAAAAGCCTTTGCCAATTCCTTATCTACATCTACTATCCAGTTTTGAGATGCTGCAAGGCTTAAAGTAATTTTTTCATCACTTTTATTTTCTTTAACCTCTTCTTTAGGTTCTTCTCGTTCTTCTACTTTTGCTGTGTCCGTACTGGCTGATTCTTCAGTTTTACTGCTACATCCAGCAAAAACACTTGTTAACATGGCTAAACTCAAACCATATGACAACAATTTTTTAGTTTTCATTTTCATAATTTTTACCCTCCGTTTTAAAACTTGCTTATAATTTATATTCAATATTCCTTGAAGCTGTTACTAATGTTCCGTACAGATAGTAATATCCCATTACCACTGTATATTTAACTTATGAGTTAATGATATAGCACATAGTTAATATAAAAAATGCACAATTTTGACATAGCATGTGGATAATTTAGCACTAAGTTATAGCAATTCATCACATACTTTATTTTAGTTTATTTTAATTTATTTTCTTTACTTTTAATTAGTTTTGTTATACACTTTACTAAATAATCTAATACCAAATTTTATTAAAAAACTAAATACATCTTTTTTTAATTAAACTTTATTTTGTAAGGAGCGTAAACTTTCATAAGAATATTAATAAGATATTAACAAGATTATTCCTTGTAATTAGTTTAACTTTGCCAAAATAACCAATTCTTAAAAGGAGAGTATGTATGAAGACAGCTTTAAGCAACATTTTAATACTTAGTACCATTTTTGGAACAGTAATTTACAATCAAATAGCCACTTATACCGATGAACATTTAGCTAATGAACTAGCTCTAACAATAGAAACTACTTTTGATGATGATACTGCTGATACTATTAATTTAACTATTAATTCAGCAAAATTCTTTAGCCTAGAAGAGTCTGAAAGAGAAGAATACGTAGTAAGCATACTAAATAAAAGTCTAGTTTCTAAAAACATGACCGAAGAAACCACTTCTTATATTCTTAAAAATATCGAAATAGGTGATTATTTAGTTAAAATGGAGCAAAATGACGTTAATAATAAAGGGTTAATGGATTATAGTACAATATAAGTTATTTTTATTATGAAAGGAAATACTATGAAATTTTTACCATTATTATTTATTATTTTTTTAACTTCTTGCGGGAGCACTGAAAAGTCTATTACTATATCGGCAGCTGCTAGTTTAAAAGACGCACTAACTGAAATTGAAACTAATTACGAAAAAGATAACAATGTAGAACTTTATATTAACTTTGCTGGTTCAGGCACTTTGGCAAATGAAATATTAGCAGGCGCACCAAGTGATGTATTTTTTTCTGCAAGCAAAAAGCAAATGGATAAACTAGACGAAGCAGGCTTAGTTAAAAACTCTGTAGATTTATTAAATAATGAAATAGTCCTTATAGAACCAGTGGACAGCACAGAAAATTATACCTTTGATACTTTAGAAACAGCTAGCAAAATTGGTATAGGCGAGCCTAAAACTGTACCTGCAGGTAGATATGGTTCAGAAGTTATAGAATACCTTGGAAAAGATATAGAAGATTTGTTAGTATATGGAAAAGATGTTGCAGAAGTTCGTGTTTGGGTAGAAACAAGCAATGTAGATTGTGGAATAGTTTACAAAACAGACGCTATAACAGACAAAGTAAAAATTACAGACACAGCACCAGCTGAATCTCATACACCTGTTGTGTACCCAGTTGGTACTATTAGCGATAATAAATATGGTGAAGAATTTTTAGAATATTTACAGGAAGATGCCCAAAAAGAAATTTTTAAGGGCTATGGTTTTACAATAAATGATTAGTCTAGCTCCACTTTTTGTTAGCTTAAAAATTTCTAGCATTTCAGTTATTCTAACTCTTTTACTAGGAATTACCCTTAGCTTTTTTATGTACCAATATAAAGGTAAGTACAAAACTATAATAGATACAATTATTAATTTACCCTTGGTTTTACCGCCTATAGTCGTTGGTTTTTCTGTCCTAATGCTATTTGGCGGAAATGCCTTAGGAAAATATGTAGACCTTATTTTTACGTGGAAAGCAGGTATTCTTGTATCTGTTATAGTTACGCTACCTTTTATGTATCGTTCTATTAATACATCCTTAAGTCATATTGATTATACTATTATAGAGGAAGCTTATTCTTGTGGTGCTAACAATAGGGAAATTTTTTTCTACTTAATTCTGCCTCTTATATATGGAGGTATACTTAATGGAATTATTCTTGCTTTTACTAGATCCCTTGGAGAATTTGGTGCAACCCTTTTAGTTTGTGGAAATATACCTGATAAAACCCAAACCATTTCCAGTAGTATTTATTTTCATATTGGTGCAGGGGAATATAATATAGCTGGCTTTTGGGTTATTGTTATTTCTGCTATATCCTTTTTATTCATGTTCCTTGTTAATAGATTTGTTAAAAAACAGGAGTTTTATTAAATCATACTTATAGTAAAACAGCCAGAGTAAATGACTAGATTCTAGCCTTTAGAACGAGGTATTCTTACCAATTAAAAATAATCCTAACTAAAATTCCATTGGATTCCTAGTTAGGATTATTTTATAGGATTTTACCATTTTGTAACTTTTTGTTTTACTCTTGCTGCAAATCATATCTTAAATCCAACTCAATACATGTCTTTGAGTAATTTCTGTTCTTTTATCTGCTATGAGTATGCAACTTAATACGCGGGGAAAGTTAGTGGTAACGTCCGTAATATGTAAAACTCTAAAATCAAAATCATCTATATATTTTTCTTGGACTCTAAAGTATACTTTAGAATATAACAGATATAACGTATTATCATCCTCATTTATAAGATACTGACCATATAGTTTAATTTTGTAATGCTCTGAATAGTAAAACTCTGATTTTTCTACTATGGAACTATTATCTAATTCAGGTATATCCGTTGTAACATCTATAAACGAATCTGGTACATTCACAAGCACATAATTTCTACTACTAAATAGTGAATAAATTATTAAAACAATAGCTATAACTGTTAAAAACAATACTAAGATCAATATATACTTTTTCATCTTAATATAACCTATAAATTAGATTCATATCAAATGTCTTCCTATAGTATATAGTTGTACCTGTAGAAGTACCTACAGAAAATCCCAATCCTGCTAATTCAGCGCCAGCCTCCGAAAAAACTAATAAACTCTTTTTAAACTTCATAATTTTTCCTCCTTAATATTATGGGCATTTAGAAACCTTCTTAAAAAACAATTCGAAAATTTCTTATTATTTCTGAATTTTGCTAACGCAAAACCAAGCACTTTGTGTTTGTCCACTGTTCATCGTAATTCTATGTGGTTTCGATGTTTTCAAACCACTTCCTTCTTATTCGACATTAGAGCATTTAACAAAAAATACCGACTATTCTATTTTCGAAAAATTCACAGAAGATAACGCTACCAATCTAATTGACTCAGGCCATATTTCTACTTACTTCATAGCCTTAAATACTACTAATTATATAAATAAATAATTTATTTATATAATTTACCAAAATAATTACTGTAGTGATTACTATATATACTATTATACAGTAAAAAAATAAAATTATAAGATAAATTTGAAAATTTTAACTATTTTATAGTCACAGAAAAATCCATTAAAAAATAATATAACTTATACTATTTTCTAATGGATTTTCAATTTATATTACATATCTTTTTTTACAGTCAACCTATTGCTCTTATGTTAATTTCATTTATCGGTAAGAATTTGACTTTTATAAAGTAGCTTAATAAGCATTGTTGGAGAAACAATCCAGATTTATAAGGTATTTATTATTTTATATTTTTTTCTTTCCTAGTACTTTTCTAATAACATTAAAGGTACAATTAATCCACTAGCTTTTGCCATAGTAACTGTAATAATATCAAGGTAATACCAGTCATACACAGTAAATGAGCTTAGCGATTAAAAACCCAAAGCTAACACCATTTATTATATAACCTAAAAAACTGTTTGAAAACAATAAAATCGTTTCCAAACAGCCCAAATTATACTAATTCAATTATAACTTCTTCAGCTCCATCGCCTTTTCTTTTGCCTAATTTTATTATTCTAGTATAACCACCGTTACGACCTACATATTTAGGTGCAACTTCGTCAAATAATAATTTAGCCATATCTACTGATTTAGTATTTTGGCGAACTTTTCTGCCATCAGCAGGAACTTCTGTTACAGGATAAACAACACTAAGGATTTTTCTTCTAGCATTTAATCTAGAAGGAGCATCTTTAGTAATTATTTTATCTACTTCATCAAAAACAGTAACTCTTTTACCGTTTACTTCTTCTTTAATACGTCTACCTTCACCATCTTTTTTGGCAACTTTAGCTTTAACAGTCACCTCTTCAAAGTTGTCTTTTTCTTTAATAGCTAAAGTAATAACTTTTTCAGCCATTTTTCTTACTTCTTTAGCTCTGGTTTCAGTAGTCTTAATTTTTCCATGATATAATAAATTAGTCGTTAAGTTACGTAACATTGCTTTACGTTGACTTGATGTACGACCAAGTTTTCTATAACCAGACATAACCAACCTCCTATACTCTATTTTCTTCTGCTGTAAGGGAAAGCCCCAAAGCATCCATTTTTCTTAATACTTCATCTAAAGATTTTCTACCTAAGTTACGTACTTTCATCATCTCTTCTTCAGTCTTGTCTATTAAATCTTCTACAGTACTAATGCCAGCACGTTTTAAACAATTGTATGAACGAACTGATAAATCTAATTCATCAATGCTCATTACAAGTATTTTTTCCTTTTGTACATCATCTTTTTCTATCATTATTTCAGTTTCTTTTACAGCTTCCGATAAATCCATAAATAAATTCAAATGTTCATTTAGTATCTTCGAACCTAAACTTACTGCATTTTTTGGCTCTATAGTGCCATCTGTCCATACTTCTAAAGTTAATTTATCAAAATCTGTTACTTGACCTACTCTAGTATCTTCTACAACATAATTTACACGGCGAACAGGTGTATAAATAGAATCTATAGCAATAGTACCTATTACTACTTCTTCCTCTTCATCTTTATGCTTGTCTGCACTAACATATCCTCTTCCACGTGTAATAGTCAATTCTATAGCAATCTCACTTTCCATGCCACCACTTAAGTAGGCAATATGAAAATCTGGGTTTAATACTTCAACATCACTATCAGCTTTTAAATCTCCTGCTACCACTTCACCTTCACCACTAAAATAAAGATGAGCAACTCTAGGTTCGTAATCATCACCATTAACACGTAATGCCAATTGCTTCAAATTTAAAATTATCTCCGTTACGTCTTCTTTAACACCAGGTATTGTAGAAAATTCTTGAACTATACCATCTATTTTTATTTTGCTAACAGCAGCACCTGGAAGAGACGAAAGCATTATGCGTCTTAAGGAATTACCTAAAGTAGTACCATAACCTCTTTCCAGTGGTTCTATTACAAAACAACCGTAATCACCAGTCGTTTCTACAATATTAATTTGAGGTTTCTCAAATTCAAACATATATAAACCTCCTGTATTATATAGCTATATAAGTTCACATTATTACTTAGAGTAAAGCTCGATAATTAGCGTTTCATTTATAGGTAAGTCTATTTGAGCTCTTGCTGGAACACTATTTACTGTTCCTTTTAAATTTTCTACATCTGCACTTAACCAGTCTGGTGTAATTCTACCATGTGTAGACTCTAATACGTCTTTATATCTTTGAAGATTTGCAGACTTTTCACGTACAGATATTACATCGCCAGCTTTTACGCAATATGAAGGAATATCTACTCTGCTACCATTAACTAATATATGCTTATGACGTACTATTTGACGAGCCTCTGTTCTTGTTCTTGCTAAGCCCATTCTAAAAACAACGTTATCTAGTCTAAGTTCTAATAGACTAAGTAAGTTATCACCTGTTATTCCGCCCATTTTGTCAGCTTTTTTATAGTAGTTTCTAAATTGTTTTTCTAAAACACCATATATAAATTTTACTTTTTGTTTTTCTTTAAGTTGAATACCGTATTCACTTAATTTTCTTTGCTCTCTGCCAGCTTTTTTAGAAGGTTTTTTTGATACACCTAAAACAACTGGGTCTAAGCCTAAAGATCTACATCTTTTTAATACTGGGGATCTATCTCTTGCCATTACGCTACCTCCTTACATTTATTTTATATTAAACTCTTCTTCTTTTAGGTGGTCTACAACCATTATGTGGTACTGGAGTAACGTCTTTAATCATTGTTACTTCTAAACCAGCTGCTTGTAAGGCACGAATAGCAGCTTCTCTACCACTACCTGGACCTTTTACAAAAACTTCTATATTTTTTAAACCATACTCTTTTGCATTGTTTGCAGCTGTATCCGCTGCCATTTGTGCTGCAAATGGAGTAGATTTTCTTGAACCTTTAAAACCTAATTGACCTGCACTTGCCCAAGATAAAGCATTACCTTTAGCATCAGTTATTGTCACTATTGTATTATTAAAAGTAGACTGAATGTGAGCTTGACCACGGTCAACAGTTCTTCTCTCACGACGTCTACGACCGCCTTTTTTTACCGCCTTTTTAGCCATCTACTTGGCACCTCCTTATATATTAAAAACTTTACATTCAAAATTTTTATATAAAAATCTTCTATACTATTTCTTTTTGTTTGCAACAGTTCTTTTTGGACCTTTTCTTGTTCTGGCATTAGTTTTTGTTTTTTGTCCTCTTACAGGAAGTCCACGTCTATGACGAATTCCTCTGTAGCAACCGATTTCACTAAGTCTTTTAATGTTAAGAGCTATTTCACGTCTTAAATCACCCTCAACAGTTTGAGATTTGTCGATAATATCACGAATTCTACCAACTTCGTCGTCTGTTAAATCTTTTATTCTTACGTTTTTATCAACATTAGCCTCTGCTAATATTCTTTGGGAACTTTTACGACCTATACCATATACATAAGTAAGACCTACTTCCACACGCTTTTCTCTTGGTAAATCAACACCTGCAATACGTGCCATGTGCTTACACCTCCATAAATTATTTTTATTATTTTCGTTTAATTCGCAATTTGTGTACTGTTTCAGCAAAACAGTGAGCATATTAATAGAATAACCACACCAGTTATCCAGCCGCTAATACGTCCTATAGCCTATACAAGACCCACCTAGGATTTCCCCTAGTTTAATCATATTTTATAATATACTTGCGTATATTACCAAGGTAATGGCTAAAATTAACCTTGTCTTTGCTTATGTTTAGGATTTTCACAAATTACTCTTACAGAACCTTTTCTTTTTATAATTCTGCATTTTTCACACATTGGTTTAACTGATGGTCTAACCTTCATAATAAAACTCCTTTCAGTTAATTACTTGTCTCTCCAAACTATTCTACCTTTTGTTAAGTCATATGGTGACATTTCAATCATTACTTTATCTCCTGGTATTATTTTAATAAAGTGCATTCTTAGCTTACCAGAAATATGGGCAATAATTTCATGTTCATTTTCCAACTTAACCTTGAAAGTAGCGTTTGGAAGTTTCTCAACTACAACGCCTTCAACTTCAATTACATCATTTTTTGACAAGATAAACCTCCTAGGTTAAATTTGCCTACATAGTCAAATGACCTTTACTTACAGGGGCATTAAACCCCTACTTTGTTAGTATGCTCTTTTATAGCTTTTCTAATATGACTATCTAATAAATCCTTATTTCCCATATGTTCTAATACACATGAAGAAATAGAATTAATTATTTGCACATGCTTTATTTTTTTTCTTTTTGGTCTGTCCAATGTTCTTCTTTCTCCATTTACGAGATATACATAATCATCTTCCACCTTTATAACAATGAAAGTAACTCCTCTATCTCTGCCATTTTTAGAATAACATAGTTGACCGACTTTAAAATCTGAACTCATAAACCACATCCATACCATAAAATTTAACATCTGCCAATAAAACGTGAGATTTTACAAAACAAACATAAAAACACACTATCGAGTTATTGTATCACGATTTTTTTTATAATGCAACCCCACTTTTAATTTTTTTTGCATAAAAAAGGTTGTAGGAAAATAATAGAAATCCATATCTTTCCTACAACCTTTTTAATCTTTTCATTAAACAAAGTTACGTTTTAAATACTTAGGGCTGCACTTTACGTATAAAGCCCCCAGTATAGCTAATATAATTACAGTATAAATAAAACCTATTAAAGGTGTTAATATTAAGGAAATAAAAATAATAAACATAGCAAAAATATACTCTGCAAGTGCGACCTTGAACCTAATTTTTTTATCCTTAATTTTAAATACTTTATTTCCCATAAAAACGCCTGTTATAACGGCCAGAACTAAACATACTATAGAAAAAACAAACTCATTTCTATATGTAAGGGTTAAATGAACAAAACCAACGTAAGCTCCTATTTGTAATACTGATCCATTAGGAATATCATTTTCACTTTCCATTACTATCACCCTCCCATTATTGGATTCAGCAACACACCATATCAGATAAAATCACGATTTAAATACTTCGGACTATACTTTACATATAAAGCGCCCACTGTCACTAATATAATTAAAGTATAAATAGAACCTATCACAGCTGTTAATGTTGATGACATAAAAATTATTAACGAAACAAAAATAAATTCCGCACATGCAATCCTTAACCTGATTTTTTTATCTTTAATTTTGTATACTTTCATTCCCATAAAAACACCAAGAATAATAGCTATAATAATACAACCTTTAACAAAAACTCCGTTAAAAAAAGCATCGTTTCTATAGGTAAATATCAAGTGTACAGCGCCTATAAAAACTCCTGTCAGCAACGCTGATCCATTAGGAATATCATTTTTATCTTCCATTTTTACCAACTCCCCATTACTGGATTCGGAAATACACCATTCCAGTCAAAACCAATATAAAAGCCTTTTCCATATACCGCTGCTTGTGTAACTGCATATATTATCGGACCTGCCCCAAAAAATCCTATTGCCCCACCTATTATTGTACCAGCAGGACCAGCAATCGAAGCCACCCCAGCTAGTGCTGCCATTATAGCTGGTGGGCCTGCCAAAGCAGCAGTATATAAGGTAGTTGCTACTTCGTAGAATTCAAAATACACTTTCCAATCCGAAACATACATTCTTGAATTTTTATTATATTCAACTTTAGTATTTTTAAATTCTTCAGAAATTAAAAATATTTCTTTCAATTTATTGTTCAAGAGCTAACACAGAAACCTAAATCTCCGAGTTCTAATTCAAATAATCAATGCATTTATTATTTATATTAATTATTATACACCAAAAAAAAAAAAAAACGCAAGTCTACAGGGAAAATAAGCTATGTCAAATTTTAAAGAATACAAACATATATTACACTTTAAATAACCACGCATTAGAGTTTAATAATTCCTAGTTGCTTTTATTACTCCATTTATTTGCGTATTTATAGTTCCCTCTAATCAGGTACCTTGTTTTTTTATTTTTTCTGTAACAAATGAATAATAACTCTACATATCTATCTTTACCTCCAATATATTTTCCTTATGAACAATTTCATGTTAACTTCAATAAACTTGTTTCCTTTGCAACGTTTAACCATTATAGTAAATGTTAAAATACAAATAAATATAATAAAAATATAAAATTTGAGGTGAGGAAATGAATAAATATTTTAAAATGTCAGACAAAGTTTATGATGTTACAAATAAATACCCCGAGCTAATAAATCTATTTGTAGAAAACGGCTTTGAAAAGCTTGAAAACGCTAAAATGCGTAAGACCATAGGAAAAACAATCTCCATAGGCATGGCATTAAAAAGCAAAAATATCCACAGCGAAATTTTCGAAAAAAAAATGATTAGTCTTATAGAAAGTAATTTAAAAGAAAATAATAATGGCTCAAATAAAAAATATTTTAGAATCGCTGGTGTATTACCTTGCCCAATTCGTATGCAACTTTTGGAAACAATAGAGTACTGGGTATCAAAACAAGATAAAATAATAGAGCTAGATTTACAAGCCGCAAGCATGGGCTTAGATTGGTTAATTAACGAAGTAGAAAAAAACAAGGATGCAACAAATTTACCAGACGCTTATTTGTCAGCAGGCTTTAGTATGTTTTTCGACAAAAAATTATTTGGAAAGTATATAGAAAATGGTACTTACAAGGATTTAACCCTAGATATCCCTTTTAACCCATCTTTAAGTAACGAAACAATAAACTTAAGGGATACAAAAAGCCACTATACAGTTTTAGGAGTCGTACCAGCAGTCTTTATAGTTAACACAGCTCTTTTAAACGACAGAGATACACCTAAAAGTTGGGAAGATTTATTAAAACCAGAATTTAAAAACTCTATTGCAATACCAATGAAAGACTTAGACATGTTTAACGCAATACTGCTAGGTATATATTCAAAGTTCGGAGAAACCGGCATAAAAGCTTTAGGAAGAAACTTATTACAAAGTATGCACCCTGCACAAATGGTAAAAAATACTAGTAAGAAATCCACAAATACTGCCCCTCTTGTAAGTATTACCCCTTATTTTTTCGCAAAAATGATTAAAGAAGGAGGAGATACTATGGCAATATGGCCAGAGGATGGTGCAGTTATAAGCCCTATTTTACTTGTAACAAAAAACAAAGAAGAACTAAAGCCTGTAGTTGACTTCCTTTTTTCAAAAGAAGTAGGAGAAATTTTGTCGGCTGATAGTAAATTCCCTGTTACTCAAAAGGATATTAATAACAATTTAGAAGACAAAAGCTTTTTATGGCCAGGTTGGGAATTTATACATAATAATGATATAAGTAATTTATTAGAAAAAATGGAAAAAGTATTTTACGAAAGTTGTGGTGAAAGCATATGAATTTAATTATCTTTTCAGGCCCCCCTTCATCAGGGAAAACTTCTGTTATTTTAAAAACTATTGGAGCATTTAAAGAGCAAAACATTTCCGTTGGCGTAGTAAAGTTTGATTGTTTGCACACTGACGACGATGTGCTTTATGAAAACGCCGGAGTACCAGTAAAAAAAGGACTTTCTGGCGGATTATGCCCCGACCATTTTTTTGCAGCAAATATAGAAGACGTTGTAAATTGGGGCAATAAAATGGAACTAGATTTACTTATTACGGAGTCTGCAGGGCTTTGTAATAGGTGTTCCCCTTACTTAAAAGAAGTAAAAGGAATTTGCGTTATTGATAATTTATCCGGTGTTAATACACCAAAGAAAATTGGTCCAATGTTAAAAAGTGCTGATATTGTTGTTATTACTAAAGGAGATATTGTATCTCAAGCCGAACGAGAAGTTTTTGCATCTCGTGTTAGCGTAGTAAACCCCAAAGCCATGGTAATGCATATAAACGGCCTAAGTGGCCAAGGAGCTTATGAACTTAGTACATTACTTTATGAAAAAAATGTAAATGTTCAATCTGTTCAAGGTATGAAACTTAGGTTCCCTATGCCTGCAGCTATGTGTTCCTATTGCCTAGGGGAAACAAGAATAGGCGAAAGCTATCAACTAGGCAATACTAAAAAAATGACTTGGGAGGAAAAAGATGAATAATAAAACTATTGGCCAACTACTTAAAGAATACCCCTTTGTATCAGATTTCTTTGAACAAAATAGACTAATGATTAAAGGATACGAAGAAAAAACATTTAAGGACTTTTTAAATACTATAGATATAGAAGAACAAGAAGATAGAGCCATTGATATTAACAACCTAGTTAGCGAGCTAGAATCATATATAGACCAAATGTTAGAATTTTTAGGCATGAATAAAAAAAGTATTAACTCCCTAACTATTTTAGCTGGGCAAAATAAGAATGGCGAAAAAGAAGAATTTAAGAAACTTAAAATATTTACATCGGAGATTATTTCCATTGTCGGACCCACAGGCTCAGGTAAAAGCAGATTACTAGCAGATATTGAATGGGCAGCACAAGGGGATACCCCAACAAAAAGAAGTATTTTAATAGACGGTGAAAAGCCTGATTTGAAATGGAGATACTCGCCAAATAATAAATTGGTTGCTCAACTTTCACAAAATATGAATTTCGTTATGGACTTAACTGTAAATGAATTTATTGTGATGCATGCTCAAAGTAGAATGGTAGATAATATTAATGAAATAACTAAAAAAATATTCACAGAAGCAAATAAACTTGCAGGAGAAAGCTTTTCTATCAATACTCCTGTTACAAGCTTAAGTGGTGGACAGTCTAGAGCTTTAATGATTGCCGACACAGCTATTTTAAGCACATCTCCCATTGTTTTAATAGACGAAATTGAAAATGCTGGCATAGACAGAAAAAAAGCCATGGATCTATTAGTATCCCAAGATAAAATTGTTTTAATAGCAACTCATGACCCCTTACTCGCACTAATGGCACATAAAAGAATAATAATAAAAAATGGTGGGATACATAACATTATTGAAACTTCAAAAGAAGAAATGGAATTGCTAAAAGATTTAAATGAAATTGACAAAGTAATGCACAATGTCCGCAGCAATTTAAGGCTTGGCCATGAATTAAAAAAAGATGACATATCAATCCCCGCCTCCATTATCCGCACCAAAAATTGCTAATTTAAACTCAAAAAGAAATTGTTAAATTCTTGACTAACCAATGTAAACAAAATTTAACCCTAGGTACATTGTAAATTTAAGCACATTATTTTTTTATCCTATTAATATTAATTTTGTTTACATTTAATTTCTACTTTTTTTTAAAGTATATTAAAAAATTCATAAATTATTTTACTGTATGCATATTGTATGACTTTTATCTACTTCTACTCATTACATTAGTGTTACAAATTGCATTTTTTTATGTTAAAATAACATTGATAAAAATTCAAATCCTTTGTATTAAATATTTGAATTTTACAGCTTCCTATTTTATATGAAGCTGATACACCTTAGGCGAAATTTATAAATGAAAGGTTGATATTAATGAGAAAACAAGTAGTTGCAGGAAACTGGAAGATGAATAAAACATCTTCAGAAACAACAGAATTAATTAACACTCTTAAAGATGGTATTAATACTGAGGAAAAAGAAGTAATCTTATTTGTGCCAGCGATTAACTTAGTACAAGCTATGGAGTTAGTAAGAGGTACTAACATCTCTGTAGGTTGTCAAAATATATATTTTGAAGACTCAGGTGCTTTTACAGGTGAAACTTCTGTAAAAATGCTAACAGACTTAGGTGTTAAGTATACTCTAGTTGGCCACTCTGAAAGACGCCAATATTTCGGTGAAACCGACGTAATAGTTAACAGAAAAGTTTTAAAAGCAATAGAAAATAATGTTACTCCTGTTATTTGTATTGGCGAATCATTAGGAGAAAGAGAACAAAATATAACTTTCGAATTACTAAGAAGCCAAACAAAAATAGCTCTTAAAGACGTTACTAAAGAAGCAGCAGAAAAATTAATTATAGCTTACGAACCAATTTGGGCTATAGGTACTGGTAAAACAGCTACTAGCGACCAAGCTGAAGAGGCTTGCCGTGAAATAAGAAAAGTTTTAGCAGAAATATATACAGAAGACACAGCAAATAAAATAAGAATCCAATATGGCGGTTCTGTGAAAGGTGACAACGCTAAAGAAATTTTCTCTAAAGAAAATATTGATGGTGGATTAGTTGGCGGTGCTTGTCTTAAAGCTGAGTTTGTGGACATAGTAAAAGCATAGCTATAAACTAGGAGGTTTATATGAGTAAAACAACAATGCTTATGATACTAGATGGTTACGGCTCAAGTAATAGCGAAAAAGGCAATGCAATTAAGTTTGCAAAAAAACCAAATCTAGATAAAATACTATCTACCTACCCTACTGCAGAAGGTCAAGCTAGCGGCTTAAATGTAGGTTTACCTGATGGTCAAATGGGCAACTCCGAAGTTGGCCATTTAAATATTGGCGCTGGTAGAATAATTTACCAAGATTTAACTAAAATAACAAAGTCTATTGAAGATGAAGATTTTTATGAAAAATCAGAATTTTTAGATGCTATAAATAATGCAAAAAAACATGGAACTAAAGTACACCTTTACGGCCTGCTTTCCACAGGTGGAGTACATAGCCATATTACCCATGTATATGCTTTACTAGAACTAGCTAAGCGAAATAACTTCAATGATGTTTATGTACATTGTTTTATGGATGGCAGAGATACCCCTCCTACTTCAGGAAAAGGTTTTGTAGCCAACCTTGAAAAGAAAATGAAAGAAATCGGTGTAGGAAAAATAGCAACAATTGCCGGCAGATACTATGCAATGGACAGAGATACAAATTGGGATAGAATTGAACTAGCGTACAAAGCTTTAGTGCTAGGTGAAGGTCAAAAGGCTAATTCAGCAGTTGAATGTATGGAAAACACATATTCAAAAGGAAAAAATGACGAATTTGTATTACCTACTGTTATTGATAATAATGGATTGATTGGTGAAAATGATTCAATAATCTTTTTCAATTTTAGACCAGATAGAGCCAGAGAAATAACTCGTAGTTTTTGCATGGAAGATTTCCCTCATTTTGAAAGAAAAAAAGGATACTTCCCTGTTAAATATATTTGTTTTACACAATATGATGTAACAATTCCAAATACAGAAATCGTATTTAAGAAAGATAAAATTGAAAATACTTTAGGTGAGTACATTTCAACTTTAGGCAAAACTCAACTACGTATTGCTGAAACGGAAAAATATGCTCATGTTACTTTCTTTTTTAATGGCGGTGTGGAAGAACCATATAAAGGGGAAGATAGAATTTTAATTCCTTCACCTAAAGTTGCCACATATGATTTAAAGCCTGAAATGAGTGCTTATGAAGTAGCTGAAAAATTAGTTGAGTCTATTAAATCCCAAAAATACGATTTAATAATTATTAACTTTGCAAACCCAGATATGGTTGGGCATACTGGCGTATACGACGCTGCTGTTAAAGCCATAGAAGCAGTAGATGCATGTGTAGGCAAAGCGATGGACGCTATACTGGAAGTAGATGGTCAATTTTTCCTTTGTGCCGACCACGGCAACGCCGACCAATTAGTAGATCCTGAAACAGACGAACCACATACTGCACATACAACAAACCCTGTTCCTTTTACAATAGTAAATTGTAAAAAAGCAAAAGGCATAAAGGAAGGCGGTAAACTTTCCGATATAGCACCAACATTACTAGACATGATGGATATTGAGCAGCCAAAAGAAATGGAAGGTTCTTCATTATTAATAAAGTAAATTGATATAAATTCTCAAATTTATATGAGAATTAAATATATATTCTGAAAGGAGATTTAAAAAATGAAAGGTTATATTGAAATTGTAGATGTATACGCAAGAGAGGTTCTAGATTCTAGAGGTAACCCAACTGTAGAAGTTGAAGTTATTGTTGAAGGCGAAAAAGGCAATACAGCTTTAGGTCGTGCAATTGTTCCTTCTGGTGCATCTACAGGTGCTTTCGAGGCTGTTGAACTTAGAGATGGCGACAAAAGCAGATACGTAGGTAAAGGTGTAACTAAAGCTGTTTCTAATGTAAATGACATAATAGCTGAAGAAATAGTTGGAATGAACGCATTAGACCAAGCATCTATTGATTTAGCAATGATCGAGTTAGACGGTACACCAAATAAAGCTAAACTTGGTGCTAACGCTATTTTAGGTGTTTCTATGGCTGTAGCAAGAGCTGCTGCAGATGTATTAAACATACCTTTATACCAATACCTTGGCGGTTTCAATGCAAAACAATTACCAGTACCTATGATGAACATCTTAAACGGTGGTGCTCATGCTGATAATACTGTAGATTTCCAAGAATTTATGATTATGCCTGTTGGTGCTGAAAGCTTTAAAGAAGCATTAAGAATTTGTGCTGAAATTTATCACACTCTTAAAACAGTTCTTAAAGGTAAAGGCCTTGCTACTGCAATTGGTGACGAAGGTGGTTTTGCACCAAACCTTGCTACTCCAGATGAAGTAATCGATACAATTATTGAAGCAGTAGAAAAAGCTGGTTACAAAGCAGGGGAAGAAATTAAAATAGCTATGGACGTTGCTGCAACAGAACTTTATAATAGTGAAACTGGTAAATACCACTTCCCAGGTGAGAGCGAAGCTACAGGACAAGAAGTTATTAGAACATCTGAAGACATGGTTGATTACTACGAGAGATTAGTAAACAAATACCCTATTGTTTCAATTGAAGATGGTCTTGATGAAGAAGACTGGAAAGGTTGGCAATTACTTGCAGAAAGAATTGGCGACAGAATCCAACTTGTTGGTGACGACTTATTTGTAACTAATGTAGAAAGACTACAAAAAGGTATCGACACTAAAGCTGCTAACTCTATTTTAATTAAAGTTAACCAAATTGGTACACTTACAGAAACTTTTGACGCTATTAAATTAGCAAACAGAAATAATATGACCGCTGTTGTTTCTCATCGCTCTGGCGAAACTGAAGACTCTACAATTTCTGATATCGTTGTTGCTGTAAATGCTGGTCAAATGAAAACTGGTGCTCCTGCTCGTACAGACAGAGTTGCAAAATACAACCAATTATTAAGAATTGAAGAAGAACTAGGTGCTGTTGCTGAATACAATGGTAAAAAATCTTGGTTCAATGTAGAAGTTAAGTAATTTTATTCCCCTTTCTAGGTTTACTAGTTAGGGGGATTTTTTTATCTTTTATTTAATATATTTCCTAAGGACTCACTTTAAAATGTTATATTAAAAATAAAATATCTTCCACATTTTTTTGTAAAAATCATTGTATAATTGGTTAAAATGGTGCACAATATATATAGCGCTTGGAAAACTATTTTTTAGCTTTGCATATTTATAAAAAGGAAGGTGAGGAAAACATGTTAAGTGTTTTAAAAAATATAGGAGATTCTATATTTTAAAACCATAGCATCTCCTAGTAGGTGATTACATAACTTAACTTAGGAGAAAAAAATGAATAAACATTATAAAACTTTAGATTATTATGAAATATTAGAACAACTTTCTGGCCATGCTCTTTCTCATGGTGGAAAAACTATGGCAGAAAACTTGCAACCTTATAACAATATAAATATTGTAAAAGAAAAATTGCAAGAAACTTCCGATGGAAAAACCCTTATAGACAAAATGGGTTCGCCACCTATCTTCACTATGCAAGAAATATATAATATAGACGGCATAATAAAAAAAGGTGACATGCTGACCCCTTCTCTACTTAGGGAAATATCTTCATTTATAAGTAGTTGCAATAGAATGAAATCTTACTTAAAGAGGGCTATGTACCTAGAGCTACCTTTAACAACATGGCACGAGTCCTTAGTCGACCTAGACTTTTTAAAGTCGGAAATAGATTCCATGATACATGGCGACCAAGTTTCAAGCAACGCAACGCCAAACTTGGCCAATATAAGCCGTAAAATAATATTTGTTAATAATCAAATAAGGAACAAGCTAGACAGTTTATTAAGCACTAATAAACAATATCTATCCGACAATTTAGTAGTAAAACGAGGCGATAGATATGCTCTGCCTGTAAAAAAAGAGTATAAAAACAAGATTACGGGTAGCGTAATAGATGTTTCTCGTGCAGGCTCTACCTGTTACATTGAGCCAAAAGCTGTAACCAAGCTACAAGATGAATTATCCATATTAAAAATTGACGAAGATAACGAGATTAGAAAAATTTTATACACTCTAACAGCCTTGGTAGAAGAAAACTTTCGCTCAATTTCCCTTAATATGGATCAAATGGAAAAGTTAGACTTCATTTTTTCTAAAAGTAAATTAAGCTTAGAGTATAATGGTGTAGCTGCAGAAATCCATAAATCACGAATCATCTCCATAGTAGATGGAAGACATCCTTTGTTGCCTAAAAATGAAGTAGTACCATTAAATATAGAACTAGATAATAAAGGGTTGATTATTACAGGACCAAATACTGGTGGCAAAACCGTTACTCTTAAAACAGTAGGGCTGTTTACTTTACTTACTCAAAGCGGTCTGCACATACCTGCTAAAAGCGGAATACTACCACTTACAGACAATGTTCTTTGCGATATAGGCGATGGACAAAGTATAGAAGAAAATTTATCAACCTTTTCATCACATATGAAAAATATAATTAGTATTCTTCATACTTCTACATCCGATTCACTAATATTGCTAGATGAGTTGGGCTCTGGTACAGATCCAGACGAAGGTATGGGTCTAGCTATAGCAATACTAGATGAGCTAATGATTAAAAAATCGCTAGTACTATGTACTACCCACTATCCTGAAGTTAAAAGCTTTTGTGATAAGTCGCAGGAATATATAAATGGTTCTATGGCTTTCGACAAAGAAAATTTAAAGCCATTGTACCAATTAGTAATTGGCACTCATGGCGAAAGCTGTGCAATATATATTGCCAAAAGATTAGGCCTAAGTGAAAATATTTTAGAAAAAGCTAGAGTAATTGCAAATTCTAAAGAAATAAGAAACATAAAAGTAGATGGCATAATAGAAAGCAATAACAAAGCCATGGTAGTAAAAAGCAAAATAATTAAAGATAAGCAAAAACTTGAAAATACATTGCCACAAGATAGCTTTGACATTGGCGATAGTGTTGAAATCCCCAAAAAGGGTATAGGTATAGTTTGTGAAAAAGCCGATAAATATGGCGATGTAACTGTATTTTATAAAGGCGAAAAGTTAAAAGTAAACTACAAACGTCTTATATTAAAAGTTAAAAGCCATGAGCTCTATCCAGCAGACTATGACTTTTCAATAATTTTTGATTCTGTGGAAAATCGCAAAATAAGGCGTATTCATGAAAAACGCCATGACCCCACAGCAATAATCAACAATTAAACAATCTTACATATGAATTTTTTTCATATAAACTGTTAACAAAAGGGTATTCTTAGATTTAAAAGTTTAAGACTAACTTCATCTTTATTTATAGGAGGGGTTTATGAAGACAAGTATAAAATGGTTAATGGGCTACGATAATTTAGCCGAAGTACACGAAATAAGGCGAAAAGTGTTTATTAACGAGCAAGGAGTAAAGGAAGAATTGGAATTAGATGGTAGCGATTCTGACGCAATACACCTTTTGCTTTTTTATAATACCATGCCCATAGGCACAGGCAGACTAATAATGATAAATGGAGATTATACCCTTGGTCGTATAGCAGTTATTAAGGAGTATAGAGGCAAAGGTTATGGCCGAATCATTATAGAAAATCTAATTAAAAAAGCTATTTCAATTGGTAGCAGAGAGCAATACATTCATGCCCAAATAACAGCAAAAGCTTTTTATGAAAAACTCGGTTTTAAGCCTCAAGGTAATGAGTACTCTGAAGCCGGTATTAGGCACATAACCATGTGTCATAAAAATTATTAAATAAAAACAGACGTTTATTAAAGGAGAAATTATGGATAACAAACTAATTGAGCAAGTTAACTTACAAATTAACAACGAAATTTACAGTTCCCACCTATACCTTTCAATGGCTGCATGGGCACATGCAGAAGGTTGGTCTGGTTTTGGAAGATGGCTATATTTACAAGCAGATGAGGAAAGCAAACACAGCCTAGCTATGTTTGATCATTTAGTAGAACGTGATGCAGTACCTGAATTATTTACTGTAGATGCACCAGCAAAAGACTTCAAGTCATTAGAAGACTGCTTTACAAAAGTTTTAGCTCATGAAAAAAAGATATCATCGCTAATTAATACTTTAGCGACTATTGCTTTAGAAAGTAAAGATCATGCTTTTTATGACTTTATACAAAACTTTGTTAGAGAACAAATTGAAGAAGAGGCTACAGCAAAAGAGATTCTAACAAGAATAAAAAGAGCAAGTGGCAATGTTGTACTACTAGACAGTTTAGACATAGAGTTAGGCAAACGCCAGCCGTCAACTTTTTCTATAAATGGTGGCGAAACTCTGTAGTGCATATAAAACTATTTTAAAGGAGGCATATTATGGAAGTTTATACTAAAGATAACATATGGAATGTATCTATATTAGGCCATAGTGGTGTTGGCAAAACAACTCTAATAGAAAGTATTTTGAAAATTACCGAAACAAAAGCAACTAAAGGTACAATTGAAAAAGGCAATACAACCAGTGATTATTTAAAAGAAGAAATAAAAAGACAAAGCTCTACAAACGCTTCCTTAATACCTGTAGAGTGGAAAAATAAAAAAATAAACTTTTTAGATACCCCTGGTTATTATGATTACATTGGTGAAATGCAACAAGCCGTATCCGTTAGCGGTGTAGCGCTTATTGTTGTTTCGGCTAAAGAAGGTATAGAAGCAGGGGCAGAGCGTGCATACGAAGAGGCTGTTAAGCTTGGTATACCAAAAATAATATATGTAAGTAATATGGATAATAAAGAAACTAAATTACAAGAAATTTTAACTGATTTAAAGGGTAAATTTGGTAAAAACATAGCGCCTGTACAAGTTCCTTTTTATGAAAATGATGAATTTGTTGGATTTGTAAATACAATAAAAAGAGCAGGTCGACGTTTTGTTAAAGGAAGAACAGAAGAATGTGATGTACCAGAAGATATTTCTGATTCCGTTGAGCAAATTCATAGTATGCTAACAGAAGCTGTTGCCGAAACCGATGACGAACTAATGGAAAAATTCTTTGAAGACGGTGACTTTTCTGTTGATGAAATGGAAGATGGTATAAAAAAAGGTATATTAACTGGCGATGTTACACCTGTATTTTGTGGTGCTGCCATAGATGATATAGGAACAAGAGTTCTTTTAAACTCAATAATTAAATTTGTGCCTAATATGTCAAATTTCCGTACAGAAACAGAGGCATTAGACGAAAATAACGAAGAAATTACTCTTAAATTCCATGAAGATGAGGTTTTTTCTGCCTTTGTATTTAAAACGCTATCTGACCCATATGTTGGTAAACTTTCATTTTTTAAAGTAACTTCTGGTATTATTAAAAATGGCGACTCTATTTTTAATAGTAGTGCAGACAAAGCTGAACGTGTTTCAAATTTATTTATTTTACGTGGAAAAGAGCAAATACCCGCAAGCGAACTCCATTGCGGCGACATAGGAGTTATATCTAAAGCAGCATCTTTAGAAACAGGTCATACTTTATGTAGCGAAAATAAAATTGTAAAATTAAATAGATTTATAAATTTTAAAGAAAGTCTTACTCACGTAGCTTTAATACCTGTAAATAAAAAAGATGAGGACAAATTATCTGATGCATTATTTAAAATAACAGAGGAAGACAAAACAATACACTTCCAATACAACAAAGAAACTAAAGAACTAGTAATGCGTGCAATGGGTACTACTCATATAGAATTAACAAAAAGCAAATTAAAAGAACTATATAAAATAGACGTAGAAATACAAGATGCAAAAGTACCATATAAAGAAACTTTAAAAAGAAAAATTACTATAGAAAGTAAATACAAAAAACAATCTGGTGGTCATGGTCAATACGGTCATGTAAAAATTGATTTCGAACCTTTGGGCGACTACAGCATAGGATACGTATTTGAAGAAAAAATATTTGGTGGTTCTGTGCCAAAGCAATACTTCCCTGCTGTGGAAAAAGGGTTGCAAGATAGTATTAAGGAAGGTTTCCTTGAAGGATATCCAATAGTAGGCCTTAAAGCCACTCTTGTAGATGGGTCATACCATCCTGTGGATTCATCAGAGCAAGCCTTTAAAATGGCAACAATTAGTGCAGTAAAAGATGCTTTCGACCAAGGTAATGGCATATTATTAGAACCTATATATTCCGTTGATGTAACAGTTAACAATATGGATACTGGTGTAATAATGGGAGATTTAACAAAACGTGGTGGCCGTATACTAGGTGTAGACGAGCGTGGCGGAAAATCTACTATTCATGGAGAAGCCCCACTAGGTAAACTATATAAGTACGCTATAGACCTAAGAACAATGACAAAGGGCAGAGGTAACTTTACTATGACCTTTAATAGGTATGACGCAAAAATAGACTAAAAAAAAGGGGCAGATAAATCTGCCTCTTTTTCAAGCGCTTTGGTTCATATGAACTTGATATAAAATGAAAGCTATTACATTATACCCTATTGAGCATTAAAAATAAACTAAAATTTGAAAAATTATTTTAAATTGTAAACTGATTCTCTTTCTACTAAATTTACATCAATCTTTACAACTTTATTTTTACTAATATTTTCAATATTATCTATTAATAAATTAACTGTTTCTTGTGCTTTAAATCGAATATTTTGGGAAATAGATGTAAGAGATGGTGTAACAAATTTACATAAATCTAAATCATCAAAACCTATAATAGAAAGATCCTGTGGTAATTTTAAATTTTTTTGTCTATAACTTTCCATTATGCCTAAGGCTAATAAATCTGATGTACAAACTATAGCACTTTGCTTATGTATAGATTTAATCAAGGCATTCCCTAGTTTAACTCCGCTTTCAAAGTCTATGTTACAATAATAAATCATATCCTTCCTAGTTTTAATATTATTATCTTCCATTGCCTTTTCATATCCTAAAAAACGTTGTTGTAATACCAAAGAATTATCTTTTAATCCAGCAAAAGCAATTTTTTCATGACCTTTATCTATTAAATACTTCGTTTGGGTATATCCACCTTTAAAATCGTCTACATATACATTTAAATATTTATTTTTTACTTCCTCACTGTAATAATCCATAAGTACTAGAGGTTTTTTTATAAATTTATCCATTGCTAAAGCTTTACTGGACACACTAGAAAGCAAAAAAATAATGCCATCTACATTCCAAGACGATGCAGCAAAAGAAATTTCTTTGTAGTCATTAGTAGAATAAAGCATAACAAAATAATTTCTCTTGCTTATTTCATTTTGAATATAACTTAAAAAGGTTGTTATGTAGTAATTTTGAACATTCCCCTCTTCTAAATATGGAAGTACTACTAAAATAATTTTAGATGATTTAACAGAAAGGCTTCTTGCTGTAGAATTTGGTATGTAATTATGTTTTTCTATTATGCTAGTTATCTTTTTTTTGGTAGACTTAGAAACTCTATTATCCTTTCCATTTATTACATTAGAAACAGTCATAATACTAACCCCTGCTTCTTTAGCTATGTCCTTTAACGTCATATAACACCTCTCTATAAAAATAAAAGCCACCCTAAATGGATGGCAAAACTGGGCTGGCAGGATTCGAACCTGCGGATGCAGGAGTCAAAGTCCTGTGCCTTACCGCTTGGCGACAACCCAATATTAAATTAAAAAAAGCACAAGACGGGATTCGAACCCGCGACCCTCGCCTTGGCAAGGCGATGCTCTACCACTGAGCCACTTATGCAAATATGCAGTTGGGGGGACTCGAACCCCCAAGGTCGATATGACCACTAGATCCTTAGTCTAGCGCGTATACCAATTCCGCCACAACTGCTCATGGCATTTTTAAAAACTCGTACTCGACCAGTGCAAAAATTATTATATATATCAATTGTATTTTTGTCAACACTTTTTCTTGATTTTTTTTATTTTTTTTATTTTTCATGTTATAAAAATTTAATTAAGCCTTATTTTATGGCATTTATCACTTTTTAAAAATTGTAAAAAAAATTTAAATTAAATTGCAAATATTTATGTTATAATTAGGTTAAAAATGAGGAAGTTACCTCATGAGTTTAAGCAGTAAAATTTATAGGCAACAAGCTATTTAACAAATATATTTTAAAATTAGTATTACACGCAATAATGAGGTTAAAATGAAAACTAAAAATAATATTTTTAAATTATCACTATTTGCAGGAGGATTTTTGTATCTGCTATTTGTGCTATCAATATTTTTTATACCAAAAATTAACAGTAATAAAAATATTTTATATGTTGAAGATGGTGCTATTACCATTACTAAGGACATGGTAACAAATAAGAGCTACTCTCTGTTAGGCGAATGGGAATATTACAAAGACCGTACAATTAAATACTATGACGACTTTAAATTTGTAAATTCAACTCCTTACGAATTTAAAGAAATTAATAATTTTTTTACAGGTAAAAGTGCAACCTTCAAAATTAAAATTAACAATGAATCCTCTGAGCCAATTGGGGTTCGTTTTTTCACTTTTTATAATCCACATAATATTTATGTAAATGGAAAAAGTATATTTGGTGACGAAGACTTTTACACAGGCACTAAAAATCCTATTGTACAAATACCAAAAGAAAGAATAAGCGACCTAGTTATCACCCTAGATCGTAACAATTTTTTTATATTAGGGTTTCCTAACGCGCCAACTATTGGTAACTATATTAGTCAGTATCAACAATGGATTTTTAAAGAAAAAATGCTGGACGGTGCAGCTGTTATAGCTATAGCTTTATTAACAACTATTATATCCTTATTTATATTAAAAAGCAGAAAAATAAAGGATTATGCGCATTTATTTTTAATGTTTATAACTATTCTTTTTATTTCTAAATATGTAGTACACAAATATTTTTATGTTAATAGTCTACACACTATATCCTATTTCTTGAATTTTAAAATTTACTTGATTACCGGAACTCTTATACTACTCTCCCTCGCATCGTATATTTACGTGGTTGTAATAGAATTTAAGAAGTCAAAATATGTATACTACACAACTGCATTACTTGAGCTTGCTTTTGTAATTTTTGCAATTTTTTGCCCTGTAGAACTTAGCCAACAGCTATATAATTTTGCTATAATAATGCATTTATTTATTATTGCTACAACCTTTAGTTATATGATGTACTATCCACAACATGCCAACATGAGAAGAGGCGTTTTTTCATCTGTCCTTGTTTATATATCCTTGTTGGGTTTTACTTTAGATTTATTTACACTACATTTGGGTAAAACTAGTACGTTCATTTTAGTCCAAAATTTAGCTTTTATTATACTAATTCTAGGGGAAGACTATTCCTACTTTACAACTTCAGCCCTACGCTATGCCAAGTTAAGAGAGAAAATCAACTACCGTATTTATAAAGATTCGCAAAAAATGCGAATAAAGAACGCCTTAATAAAAGAGGAGATTCAAAAAGGAAAAATCGCAGAAAATAACTTAATTGAACTTACTATTAAGGACCATCTAACTGGGGTATACAATCGTTTTTACGCTAATAAAACTTTTAAAGATTTAATAAAAAAATATTCCCTTTATGGGCACAACTTTTCAGTAATTATTTTAGATATAGACAATTTCAAATACATAAATGATACCTTTGGCCACGATGTTGGAGATGATACCCTTAGGACGGTTGCTCATACATTAATTGATAACACAAGATTTTCTGATACACTAGTACGTTGGGGTGGAGAAGAATTTATTGTTATACTTAATTATACAAATTTAGATAATGCTATATATGTAGCAGAAAAACTCAGGAAAATAATTGCAGATAAACAAATAAATGTTGTAGGCAAAATAACTATTTCTCTAGGTGTTGCCGAAACTAAAAGCGAAACTTCTCTTGAAGAATTAGTTAGCCGAGCAGATGAATACCTTTTAAAAGCAAAAAGATCAGGGAAGAACTGTACTTATCCCAAATCAATTTATTAACCTAGTACAAATATATTTTTAATTTTTAAAATGGAGTAAATATGTTAAAAAAAATGTTCCTATACAAAAGCTATTATACTTTTTTTGCTTTAATATTTATAACACTTATTATTTCTGTACATTTTGTAGAAAAAACAGAAGAAATCAAGGCAAGCAACGGTTATTTAAATATTACTAACTATAACAGCGATTCCCAATACAATGTTGTCGGTACATGGAATTATGCCAACAACATAGTTCAACCCCATGAAACCGATAAATTGAATCAGTACTATAATTTTGATATAGGAATTAATTTTTTCGAAGAAGAAAATGTTAGCCTTAGTCTTGTTATAAACAACTTTAGTGATAATGCTTTTGTTTTTAAAACACCAACCTTTTTAAACCCTCACTCCATCTACGTTGACGGAACAAAACAAGCTGCTGATACCACTACAAATTACATTAATAATAAAAAAGATAACTACATAACTATACCCGAGCACGAAACAGTTAATATTTTAATGCAACTAAACCGTGGTAATATGTTTTTTACTGGTTTCAGCGAGACCGCTGTACTATATCTTTCTCAAACATACTTAACTAGCGAAGCAAATCAAGTAGGAAACTTAATAACCATAACTTTTATTATATTACTTATTAGCTCCGTTCTAATTTATATTTTTGCCAAAAGAGCAAGTAAAGATGACCACCAAATGCGGTCAGCCATTTACATATCCGTTATAGGTGCAAACTTGGTGGTTATATACATTACAAACTACTTTTTATACAACTCAAACTTTTTTAGTTTTTCTCATGTATTAAGTATAAAATTATTAATTGCAATGGCTGTTAATAGTATAACCATTCTTTATTACTTAATTATAACCTTTTTTATGGACACACGACCTATAAGGATACGAAGCTTTTTTATATTATTAATTTATATAATTTTCATGTATGCACTAATAACTGCAAACGCGGCAGAAATAGCATTTTTATTTAAGCTTCGCTATTTAATGCTTATATTTTGCATTTCAGCTTGTTTCTATGAACTTTATAAAAATGTGCCAAAGTACAGTTCAAATAATTTGTTTTTTGTGCTTATTATATTCTTATTACTTTTAGTATTTATAGTATCCACTTTTGGATTCAATAAATCTATGGATATAAATATAGGAATTGTAATATTTTTCACTATATCTATATCTCTACTAATTTATGACTATATATACTTTATAGATAAAACACAAACATATATAAACATAAAAGATGATATAGAAAGCGAAATTGTAAAAAACCTTAAAGACTTAATAGACGAGCATACAACTTTAGCCCAAGATCTTAAAGAACAAAAAGACAAGGAAGTTCAGCTAGTAGAACAAACAACTAAAGACCACTTAACTAAAGTATACAACAGGTATCATGCTAACAAACAGCTTCCTTTTTACGAAGATAACTTTAATAGTTTAAATAGACCTTTTTCTGTGGTAATGCTAGATATAGATAATTTTAAATACATAAATGATACTTTCGGCCACGATGTTGGGGATATAACCTTAACAATACTTGCCAAAACCGTAATGGATACTGTGCGAAAAACAGATCTCGTAGTACGTTGGGGGGGCGAGGAGTTCATAGTAATACTTGATAACGCCAACTTAAACAAGGCAGTATTTACAGCAGAAAAAATACGCCTTGCAATACTTGCAGCATATATACCAGAAGTAGAACAAATAACTGTTTCTCTTGGTGTTGCCGAAATACAAAAGGATTTGACTGCCGAAGATGTAATTAATAAAGCCGATGAATTTTTACTTAAAGCAAAAAAATCTGGTAAAAATCGCGTTCTACCAAAATTATAAATACTTTGAAAAAGTTTAAATTTTACTATATTATATTATTGTAATTGACTTATAGCCTAGGAGGAAAAAATGGAAGAACTAAAACAGCGTATTTTAAATAGTCCAAATGATTTAGAAAGAAAAATTGTTAGAGTTGATAAGTACATTAATGGAAATGTAGATATTAAACTAATGGTGAAAATCGCTCAAAAAATGTACGATGACTTTAAAGATCATAAAATTGACGCTATTGTGACTGTAGAAGCAAGTGGAATAATGCCAGCAACACTTGTGGCAGCTAAATTCGGTATAGACTTGTTAGTTTTAAAAAAGGAACGTTCAGTTATTTTAGACAATGTATATTCTACTGATGTTTATAGCTTCACAAAAAAACGCTCCTATACTATTACAGCAAATAAGCATAATGTAATTGAAGGTGCAAACTATCTATTAATAGATGATTTTTTAGCAAAGGGTCAAGTTGTACAAGGAGTAGTGGATCTATTAACACAAGGAAAGGCTAATTTATATGGTGCCAGTTTCATTATAGAAAAAGGTTTTGAAAATACTGCCCATATTTTTAAAGATAATAATATAATAAAAACCAGTGTTGTAAATATAATAAATATTGATAATGAAATAATATTTGCATAGTTAAAAAGGCTTAAAGTATATTTTTGTATAAGAACAAAATATATTTTAAGCCTTTTTCTATTTAAATGTCCTGATAAAATTTTATAAACAATTGTAATAAAAAAAAGTATATGGTAGTATAATACTAGTGTAACATTAAAATTTTGCAGAAGAAAGTTGAGTGATGAAATGGACGTTTTTAAAGAACAATTAGTTAAAAAAATTCCTTCAACTAAGGATAAATTGCAAGGAGCTAGTTACTATTTTCTTGCTATAGTAGTAACATTATTTTCTTTTTTAATATTGCCTCAGTTTGCTATTTTTATAGCTGCTGCAGTTTTTTTTGGTGCTTATTATTTAAATACTTTTTTAAAAATCGAATACGAATATATTTTTACTAACGGCGAGATAGATATAGATGTTATATATAACCGTATAAGAAGAAAAAAGAAAGTAAATTTTGATGTTAAGAATATTGAATTAATGACCTACATAGGTAACGAAAAAGCTGCTCATACATTATCTAATACAGAAGTTACTATGGACTGTTCCTCTGGCGTAAACACAGACAAAACATATGCTATAGTAATACCAATAAAAGGAAAAAAGACCAAGTTGCTTGTAGAACCAAATGAAAAGCTACTAGAGTGTTTTGAAAATAAACTAAATAGGCTAACTTTTATAAAAAAACCGTAAACCAGCAATAGGAGTGATATAATGGGAAAAATAATTGGTGAAGGGCTCACATTTGATGATGTATTAATAGTTCCTAAAAAAAGTAATTTTTTAATAGAGGAAATATCCACAAAAACAAGAATCACTAAAAGCATGGCACTAAATGCCCCAATAGTTAGTGCCCCACTAGATACAGTTACAGAATCTGCAATGGCTATTGCTATTGCCAGACAAGGAGGCATTGGTTTTATACACAATAGCATGTCCATAGAAGATCAAGGTACAGAAGTTGATAAGGTAAAACGTTCAGAACATGGAGTAATTACTGATCCTTTTTCTCTGTCACCAAATCATTATGTATATGAGGCCAATGACTTAATGGGTAAATTCCATATTTCTGGAGTACCTATTACAGAAAATGGATTTTTAGTAGGTATAATAACAAATAGAGATCTAAAATTCGAGGAAGACCATTCCAAAAAAATATACGAGGTAATGACAAGAGATAATTTAATAACAGCCCCAGTGGGCACAAGCCTTAGTGAGGCTAAAACAATACTTACAGCTAAAAAAATAGAAAAATTGCCTCTAATTGATGAAGAAGGCATGTTGAAAGGTCTAATTACTATAAAAGATATAGACAAAGTAATTAAATACCCTAACTCTGCTAAAGACAGCCTAAACAGACTTATTTGCGGAGCAAAAGTAAGTATAACGCCAGATATGTACGAACGTATAGAAGAACTTATAAAACAAAATGTTGATATAATATGTTTGAACCAAAAAAGTGGTAATAATGACCGATTGTTAAGTACAATAAAGTCAATAAAAAGCAAGTACAATATTCAACTACTCGCTGGTAGCGTAGCAACAGAAAGCGATGCCTTAAACCTAATAGATGCTGGTTGCGATGGACTAATTGCAGGATTTGGTTCAGGTTCCATATCCACTAGCAGGGTTATATCTGGTGTAGGTATACCACAAATCACATCAATAATGAATGTATATAATGCTGCTGTTAAGCATAATATACCTGTTGTTTCCGACGGCGGTGTAAAATACTCCGGCGATATTACTAAGGCATTGGCAGCAGGTGCTTCCTCAGTTATGATTGGCGGAATTTTCGCTGGTTGTGATGAAAGCCCAGGCAATATTGAACTTTATCAAGGTAGAAAGTACAAGATTTACCGTGGTGTAATGCCTATTCCTAAAATATCAACATCTGAACCTAAAATGTTTACTCAAAAGAAAGAAATAAAAGAGGTTCCAGAATGTGTTGAGGGAAGGGTGTTCTACAAAGGATCTGCCAAAGATATAGTGCAAGGATTGTTAAACGGTTTAAAATCTGGTATGAACTACAGTGGCTCTAAAGATATACATACTTTACAAGAAGATAGCCAATTTATGAAAATTACAGATCAAGGCCATAAAGAAAGCCATCCACATAGTATATCCATTACAAAAGAAGCAACTAATTATAGTATAAATATTTAGGGGAAAAGTCGAAAGACTTAGAAATTATTTAGGAGGATTTATGAAATTAAACACAAAACATTTTGGGGAAATTGAAGTTGAAGAGGAAAAAATTATTACTTTTAAAGATGGTTTACCAGGGTTTGATGATCTTAGCAGATTTATTTTATTTGATGAAGAATCAAACGACGGCTTATTTCTATGGATGCAATCTATAGACGACCCTACCATCGCTTTTGTACTATTGGACACTTTACGTGTAATGCCATTGTATGACCCAATAATATCTGAAGAAAGCATTATCTCTCTTGGTGATACTGGCGGTGACACATTACCAAATATTTTATGCTACAATATAGCAGTAGTAGAAAAAAGCATGAAAGATACTAGAGTAAATTTAAAAGCTCCTATTATAATAAATCAACTTACAAAAAAAGGCTGTCAAGTCCTATGTAGTAACGAAGACTACGATATTAAATGTAAAATATTCGCAAGTTAAATAATCGAGGTGAAAAAATGTTAGCATTAACTAGAAAAAGAAAGCAAAGCATTATAATCGGTGATAATGTAGAAATAACAATTTTAGCAGTAAATGGAGAACAAGTTAAATTAGGTATAGACGCACCTAAAGAAATATCTGTTCATAGAAAAGAAATTTACGATATGATTAAAGAAGAAAATAAACAAGCTGCCATAAGCAGTAATGCAGAGTTGTTAAGAAACTTAAAATAACCTAGGTAAATAAAGGTTCTGCCATCACAAAAAAAATTATATAAAATTTTCAAAAAAAGCTTGCATTCTATTTTAGCTGTGCTATAATAAAGGTAGAAATAAAACAATAGAATCGGCAAAGCTAATGAAAGTTAGTGACGCAAAGCTATGGGTCTAAGGATATTTATCTATGATTGCCAAGTTGCCTCATGTTCATATATTATGATGCTAAGCACGATTCTTTTTTGAGGATTGTGCTTTTTTGTGCTGGTATCCTTATTGTGAAAGAAGGTGGACATATGAATAAAATAATTTTTTTCGGGTTTGTATTAGCCCTTACATTATCCACAGCTTCCTCAGTATATGCCGGCGTAGATACAACTAACTCCGATTCTGGCTATATAACTGTTACGGCTAGTGGTGCATCAAAAATGAAACCATACGTTACACAAGTAAAAAATAGTGGACAAACCTACAATTATACAATTACGTCGTCCTCGCCAGTTAATATACCATTACAATTAGGTAGTGGTTCTTACAAAATAGTTTTACTTCAAGCTGTATCAGGAAACAAGTATCGTGCAGTTTCGCAAAAAACTTTAAATGTTAAAGACGCTGGAAACTCTGTATACACAAATTCAATACAAATGATTAATTTTAATACAAATATGGCATCTATTAAGGCACTTACAGAAATTATGTCCGAAGGTGCAACAGTAGTAGATAAAGTAACCCTTTTGTACACTTATATGGTTACAAACTATAGTTACGACTTTGATAAAGTAAAAGCTTTAGCCAATAGTACTTCCTATATACCTAATATAGAATCCACTTATTCAACAAAAAATGGTATATGTTATGATTTTGCCAGTTTATTTGCAGCATCTTTACGTGCAAACTCTATACCAACAAAACTAGCAATGGGTTATACCCCAGAAATAAGTACTTACCACGCGTGGAACCAAGTCTTTTACGAAAGCAAATGGAACACCATAGATATAACTTACGATGTGGCAATGAAAGAAGCAGCTAAAAATACGACTATGGTAAAGCCTGCTAGTAAGTATACAGTTACAAAATACTATTAATCTGATTTAAACAATTGCCCGATTGTTTAATATATATACTAACTGGGTCTCACCCCCTTTTAGTAAATACAAATAAGGACTCACCCCTTATTATTTAGATTTTTTTAAAAATAACCCCTGCCCTGTCTGTGGGGTTATTTTTACGCCTAAAATTACCGACTATCCTTAAATTACCACTTTAGTGAGAAATATGATATAATTAAAACAAAATAAAGTCATTCTTTTGTAAGCCATGATAGCAAGATTAAAAATTATGTCGATGAGATTATTAAAATATAAAAGGCTGTTGGAAAATGAAACCATTTACCTACAGCCTTTTACTATATTCTATTTAAGTACGTATACCCTTACATTTCTTCTACCATAATTTAATGCAGCACCTAAATCATGGAAAAATAAGTCTATTTTATTTCCCTTAATTGCTCCACCTACATCTGTTGCCTTACATATACCATAACCCTCTACATAAAGAGTTGAACCTAAAGGTATTACCCTTGGGTCTACAGCTACAGTGCCATGAGAAGCCCTTGTTCCCGTAGCAGTAACTCCATAACCTGGGTCACCTGGATTTTTACCAGTGCTTTCATAACCTGCAGTATATGCCGATGCCGACATTCTGTACATTTTTGAGTATACACGTTTACCACTTGGCGTAGAAACAGTTTTTGCTACACCTCTTTGTACAACTTGGTTAATAGGCTCTCTTGTAATTTCACGAGATACAACTTTTCTTAAATGTTCTTGACCATTATAATAACTAACTTCTTCTTCAATAGTTTCTATTCCTTGAACTCCCTCAGTTATTGTTTTTTCCTCACCTTCTGGTATGGATTCTGTATCTTCATAAGTAATACCAAATGGTATAGCTACTGTTGTTATTTGAGAAGCAGTAGTCCTAACTAGTAAAGTTATTTCCATACCCTCCTCTATTGTCATATTTTCGAAATCAACAGGATCTACACAATAGTAGTCTTTACCTGTCTCTACAGATAATTCTTTTATCAAATCATTAATTGTTGTGCCTTTAATAACTGTAATTTCATTTTCTACATCATTTATGGATAATGTAGTTTTAATACCTGGATTAATAGGTATAGTTAAATTATTTTGAATTAATTTTTCCGGCGGTAAATCCACACTTTCTGTTCCTACTAATTGTATATCCATATCAGATATAAACTCGCCCACTGTTGCTACTTTTGTATTGTACTCTACTGTTCTGTCTTTGTACTCTACAAAAACCTTATTATAATCTTCGGCAGAACTACCAAAAATTATATTAGTTTGTGATATACCTACCACTAGGATGACAGCAAGAACACACCCTACTATTTTTTTTACCATTATTATCCTCCTTCGCAAGTAAACTTGCTAATTAGCTTTTCCAATGGTCAATGAAAGCTATAAATTTTTTTCATTTGTTTTTTTCAAATGAAGAATAGTAAGTTTTAGTCCAGCTTTATTTATAAGTCAAAAAACTAAAATTAACTATTTGTGCCTAAAATTCCGCTTATTGCTAAGTCAAAATTTATGATATAAATCTACTGGCAAGGCCCTCCCTATAACACAACCTTAGATTGTTATTAAAGGGTAGATATATACAGCAAATGCCACATATATCCAACATAAACTTAATATCAAAAGACAAACTTTATTTACAATAAAAAAAAGAGTAACATTTACTCTTTTAATTCTTAAATATCTTAACATAAAATTAATATTTATGCAATACTTTTACAAAAATCTACTAAAAAGCCTCTATTTCATAGACTTTTTTAGCATTATTCCATGTTATTTCTTCTATATCCTCTACAGATGTTTCTTTTATATTACTTATTTCTTTGCAAACATATTCCAAATACTCCGATATATTTCTTTTTCCTCTAAAGGGTTCTGGTGCTAAATAAGGACAATCAGTTTCAATAACTATTTTATCCAAATTTATTTCTTCTACAACCTTTTTTAACTTCACACTATTTTTGAAAGTTAATACTCCACCAACACCTATATAAAAACCTAATTTTACATACTCCTTTGCCAACTCACTGCTACCCGAAAAACAATGTATTATACCCTTGTAATGGCCAGCCTCCTTTATAATATTAAAACACTCCTGGTCTGCATCTCTCGAATGAATAACCACAGGCATATTTAGTTCTTTTGCAAGTTCTAATTGTTTTTTAAACCAAAATACTTGTTTGTCCTTTGGCGAATTATCGTAATAATAATCTAGTCCTATTTCCCCCAATGCAACTACTTTTTTATTTAAACATAATTTTTTTATCTCCATTAAATTTTCATCGGTCATACTTTTCGCATCATGTGGATGTACCCCAACAGTTGCGTATATAAAGTTGTAGCTCTCTGCCAATTTTACCGACGCCCTAGAGGATTTCATATCAGCACCTATATTTACAACACATCCTACGTTTTTGTTTTTTAAATTTTCTAATATATCATGGCGGTCTTTACTAAACCTTTTATCGTCATAATGGGCATGTGAATCAAAAGTCATATTATCTCCAATCTTTTAATAGTAAAAAGGATTTGTACATTCTTTTTGAATAATACAAATCCTAGTACAAACTGTCAAGCACATTCTTTTCATCGCTATTTTTTTCGAAAAAATAAGTGCCACTTTCTAATGTTCTTGTTACATTGTTTTTTACAGCTAAGTCAATAAATGTTTTCTTGTTATTTATTATTCCCAGTTCAAATAAAGTTCCTGCTATATCTTGTGCTGTACTATTTACTGGAATAACTACTTCTATTTTTTCTTTTACTTCCTGTTTTTCTTTTTTTTCTTTACTAATTTCTTTATTAACGCCCTCACTAGCCTTTACCACCACTTCATTTGTGCTTTCTGTGGGAGCTTCCGTTAATTCTAATTCTTGTTTATCTTTTGTCTTAGGTTGTTCTGCCTTTGTTCTCTCTACAAAAGGATTTTCAGTTTCAAGGTTTTTTTGAGAGTTAAGAACTAAATAAAATACAATAGACGTAACTATTATGCCCACACCTATGCCTAAAAAAAATTCATGCTTTTTCAATTTTAAACCCCTCTTAAATTTTGTAGTAACTCAACCTCACCTTTGCCAATTCTCAACTTTTTAGCAATTTCCTCATTAGTCATACCACTATCTGCAAATTCATAAATTTTTCTAGCTTTTGGAGTATTAAGTGTTGGTTTTGCTACTTTTTCATTTATTTTAGGTGCATCCACACTAGGCTTTACTTCACCATACTGCTCTTTTGTTTCCCGTATCATATTATATAAATGCTGCAATTCACTTTGCTTTTCCTCCATTTCATTAAAAACAGATTCTGCTAGTTCATTGAAATTATTACTTTCGTCCTGTACATCGTTAAATAGCACATTTACTAAATCGAAGGTTTCAGACATATTCTTATAAAGTATGTCATTGTCCTTTTTTTCTCGTTTATTAATTATTCCGCCTATTACTACAAAACTAATACCTATAAAAATCATTATAATTGTAATTATCTCTAAATTCATATTATCCTCTATATGGAAACATCAAACATACTAGACGAGTTTCTACTTTCCTCATCCTTAGTTTCATCTTTTTTTTCTTTTTCCTGATCCTTTTGATTTTTTTTCCTTTTTGAATCCTTTAAATAATCCTCATTATTACGCTTTCCGTCCTTTTCGTACTTATATAAATTTTCTGTAGGTCTCCTTGTATTATTTACAGGATTATTTATTCTAATTGGTCCTATATCCATATAATCACCCTTTTACATATTGTAAACAACGACTTTACCATCTTTATTTTCCATAACTACGTTATTCATTTCCTCAGATACTAACTTTGTTGCATTACCTATTGTAATACGAACAGCTGTATAAATAGTTTCTCTTACTTTTAGCCTACCATCTTCTACATTAATATCCGCCTCTAGCACTGCTATTTTTTTATCTAAGTCACTCATTTCTGTTTTTAATATAACCTTGCTAGAGAAAGTTTTTGCCAATATTCTTCTTTTATCCTCTGGCAAATTTTCTATAGAACTTAAAGCCTTTATTATTTTTTCAATATTCTCTATTCTTTCTGCAGAATCTTTTCTCTTCTTTAATAAATCCTTAAATTCTTGCATTACACTTGGTATATTGCCTATTTCGATTTCTGTTGTTGTTGCTAAATGGGATCCCACAACCCTGGCTTCTATATAATTTTTAACATAAATTTTTCCACCTACTAGAAGGGCATTTTTACCATCTAGTATTATTTTATCGTTACAAACTACTTCCGAATGCATAATACTATTGGACAAAATACTACCATCTACCTCAGCTGTACAGCCGTCTAAAAACTTAGCTTTTAAGTTCTTCTTACATTTTATTAATGCTTTTCTTCTACCCATACAACCTTTTATAAGAGTAATATTTCCCTCGCTTATAATTGTTGCACCTTCGACTATGCCATGTACTTCTATATCGCCTTTTGCCTCAACTTTCATACCATAGTCCACATTGCCTTGCACTACAACTGTACCGTCAAATTTAATATTGCCTGTTGCATAGCTTATACCTTGCACTTCAAGTATATGATTTATATTTATTTTTTTATCTCTTTCTTTATACTCTATTTGGCCACTTTCGTCGGCAACTATAATAGATTCTTCCTTTATAAGTTTAATACCCTTACCTGTTGGCATATTTGGCATTTTTTGACCTTCCACAAAGGGAATATCCTCGCCATAAATATTTTTACCTAAAGCTCCATGTGTCGGTTCATGGCCTCTAACCAAAATTGTTCCCTTGGCAGTTTGCTTTACTAAATTTAAATTAAAATAGTCAACTGTACCGTCATCTCTTTCTTTTGGTACTAAACTTTTTGGTGATGTGTCAAAGTTATACTCAATATAGCCATCTTTACCATTACGAGGCTCAAGGCCAGTAGCTATTAAATATTCCCTATTATGTGTTCCCGATTGTGCTATGGCATCAATTACATCTTCTTTTACTCCGAAGGATATGCCACTATCTAAAATAGCTTTTTTAATTGTTCCTTTTACATCGCTACAATATTCCATAAATGGCGTGCTTAATTTCACATATGCCTTTTGCTTATTATTTCTTACACTTATGTGTATTAAGGTGCTAACATCAATTTCACTTTTCTCATCAGACACTTTTATTGTAAAATCCAATAATTTATTATTTACTGCTTCAAATATTGCATTAAAGTCTATATCTTTAATACCTTCTTTAACTAGCATATCTTGTACTTCATTTAAGAGAATATAATCCTCTTGATTTTTTCTATGAAAAACAATAAAGACACCTTCATAATTTTTCAGAACTACCATTTTTTCCGCTTCCATAGTACACCTCATTTTATAGACTCATCAGTATATCTTTTTTATCTCCTAATTTCATGCTTAATTTTAAAATAGCCTTTGAATGTATTTGAGATATTCTAGATTCTGAAACGCTTAATACTTCACCGATTTCCTTAAAAGTCAATTCATCAAAATAGTATAGGTTTATTACATACTTTTCCTTTTCATTTAAATATTCTAAAGCAGTAATTAGCATAGTTTTTCTATCATCTTCCATAACATTAGCATCTGGTGCATATCTTTCTTTCTCCCCGCTATAGGTTATGTTGCCACTATTTTTTTCGTCATATTCATCTAAGGATATTAGAGAAGATACGGAATTTTTATTTATAAGTTTAATTAGTTCATCCGTACTAATACCTAGCTCTTGGGCTAACTCTTTGTTTGTAGGATCTCTGTTCACTCTTGCCTCAACAGTTTTATATGCATTTTTTAGTATTTTATTTTGTTCACGTACGCCTCTTGGTACCCAGTCAAGCTTTCTAATGCTGTCTATAATAGCCCCACGTATCCTAAGTGATGCATAAGTTTCAAATTTAGCACCTTTATCATCTTCGAATTTATCAATTGCATCTATTAGTCCAAATACTCCGTAACCACATAAATCATCGTAATCAATATATGTTCCATACTTAGCTCTTAACCTTGCTGCAACTATTTTTACTAAATAGGCGTATTCTTCAATTAAGGCATCTCTAATTTGTTGACGTCTATTTTTTTTATATTCAGCCCACAATTCATCTTTAGTTTTTTTCAATGCCACCACCTACTTTATTCCTCATCGTCTGCTTCATTTGCAAATTCCTTTAATACACTGTTATCCCCAGAGGGCTCTTCTCTCTCAATTATACTTTCATCTTCTTTGCCCTCTGCCAATTTCTTTTTAATAAACTGTTTTTTTAAACGGCTAGCCGCTATAGAACCAAATACATAAAATAAAATTAATACTAAAATAATATGCGGCAACCAATATTGAAAGCTTTCATTTAGAATAATTACAATAACTGTAAATATTATACCCGCCAAAATACTGATTATAATATGTAATTTATCTAGCATAAAGCACCTTTTCTTATAAATCTTTTACACCTTTACCTACTGTTTTTACTGTTACTATTCCTGTTTCGGCATACATAATAATTGTACGCCCATAATTCCCACCAACGTCTTTAGCAATTATAGGGATTCTCATTTCACTTAATATACGGTTAACTGCCTCTATATTCCTATCCCCGATTCTCATACTGTCATCAATTCTTGTCGTGGCAAACATTTGTGCCCCACCAAATATTTTAGCTGCAATTCTACTTCTTATAGCTCCTGCTCGTTCCATTTTTGTAATTAATTCTGTAATTGATGTATCTACAAATTTACGTTTATTTAGGTTATTAGATATTTGCTCGCTGCTCGGCAACATTGCATGAGCCATGCCGGCAACTTTATGTGTCCCATCGTAAAAACAGATACCTAGGCAAGAGCCTAGTCCTATTGTAGTTAAAAAGTCAGTATTGCATGCAATGTTCAAGTCTGCCATACTCACTAAAATTCTTGTACCCATTTTACCCCCTACATAAAAATCTTAAATAATTTATCGAAAGACACAGAGTCTGGTATCATTAGTATAAATCCATTAAACTCTTGATCCTTCGTTTTAAATACAGAGTCTATAATGAGTACTGTGTCTGAATATTTTCCATATTCTGTAGCTGGTACACTTAATATTGCTCCCGCCATATCTATAGATATTTTAGGGTCACTTACACCTATATTTAAATTTAACATTGTTGCTAATGCATTAAAATAAGAATCAAACATAATTCTGCCTGTTCTTATTAACTTTTCTCTTTCTTCATCTTCTAAAACAGCATTGTTTACATCAATTTTTAAAGTTTCTCCAAACATGCTATAAAGACCTTCAGCTGCACCTAAATTCTGAACAAAAAGTATAATTCCTCTTATGTCATTTTCTAAAAAACTTAATGTTCCTATTATTAATTCCTCTGGGTCACCAAAAATATTCGGAATATCTTTTATATCTAAAAAACTAATTTTTGGCACGTCCATTAAAAATTGTGCTTTTGTGTACTCCGAAAGTGCCATCAAGGCATTTCCTGCACCAATATTACTTAACTCTTTTAAATAGTCTAGTTTCATTTTGTGAGTACTATTTATTTCCATTTTCACCACTCCTTTCTACTCTACGTCAACTTCTTGCTTAGAGTCAGTTTTTGAAATTCTTTTCATTTCTTTTCTTTGTTCAGTAAAAACAAATTTAACTATTTTTTCTCTCTCTACATCCACAATCCCGTCAAATTTCACTCTATATTCATACTTAAAATTAACATTTTTAGATTTCTCCACACTTAATATAATGGCATCGGATATAATAAATTCTCCGTTTAATATAATTACTATTTGTATTAAATCTCTTTCCATTAATTCATTATCGGAAACAAACTTAACACCTCCACCACCAAGATCAATCATTTGCCCCTCATACATGGCATCTCTTTGTATTTTATCTCCAACATATGCATAAAATTTTAAATCCATTTCCACCGCATACCTATAGTATTCTCTACGTTGCACTCGCTTACCTTCTGAAAGCAAGGCAACTTTCATGTATTTAAACCCATCAATGTCTGCATATTCACGTATGGCTGCATCAAACCTATGCATAGACTTAGATGCGTCTATAAAAAGCATGGTATAATTCTCGCTTATAGGCAGCTTAACTAGCTGTCCCATACTAAAAGGTACATTTACATATACCTCTTCTTCACTTTCTACATTTTCCACCTTTGTCACGTAGACCTTGCTTGAATTATCATCATCTAACTTTAAAGCAATCTCTACCATATTCCCTGGTTTTATTTTCTTGTATAGCATATTTTCTCCCATTTTAGTAATCCCTACACTTATTTCTTAAATCCTATTTACTACTTATTCTGCTTAAAAAACAACATTAATTTTTTAGCAAATGGAATATCGTTAGTTTTTATTTCCGTATTTATTATATTTTCTGTTATTTTATTTAGCGACTTTACATATTTAGAATTTGGTGACTCATTATATATTGGCCTCTGGTTTATAACCGATTCCACTAACTTCCCGTCATTGGGTAAATACCCCAAATACTTTATTTTTATATCTAAAAATTTTTCTGCAACAATATTCATTTTTTTATGTGTTTCCAATGCAAGACTTTCTGTTGTAGATTTATTTACTACTAAACTTATATCTGTTATGTCAGATTTTATTGTTACCATTTTAATTAATGTATATGCATCTGCAATAGACGTTGGTTCTGGTGTTGTTACAATAATTACATTATTACTAGATTTAATAAAATTTATAACCATTTCATTAACTCCCGCACCATTATCAATAATTATATAATCAAAATTTTCATCTAAATACTTGAACAAGCTAATTAAATAGGTTTGCTCTTTGGCATTTAAAGTAACTAATTGAGAAAGCCCCGAACCACCTGATAAAAAGTGGATTCCACTTGGCCCTTGGCTTATAGCAGTTTCAATAGACACATTGTTATGTATTACATCCAATAGATTATACTTTGGCAAAGCCCCAAACAACACTTCTATATTTGCAAGTCCTATGTCCGCATCTATAATAACTACTTTTTTTTCATTATTTGCAATACTAATTGCTAAGTTTACTACAAAAGTTGATTTGCCTACCCCACCTTTACCGCTGGAAATTGATATAACTTTGCTCTTTGAAGAAAATTCCGTTATTTGTTCACTTATTTCTTCATTTTTTTCCTTGTATAACTCTCTTAAGGTAGACGCTTGATCCATCATCTTCCATCACCTTCCAAACCCATTACAGACCTTGCTATAAAGTCTGCGTTTAAAACAGCTATATCATCTGGAACTAGCTGCCCATTTGTTATAAAGGCTATTTTCTTTCCAGTAATAAAGCAGGTATTTACTAAATTACCGTATCTTGTAGTTTCATCTGCCTTTGTGAAAATTAAACTATAATCAAACAAACCTGTATAGACCTCGATTATTTTATTTAAGTCCTCACTTTTTGTTGTTAAACTTAATACCAAGAAATTTTCGCTTTCTGGTATTACTTCCACCAATTCTTTTAGTTCGTTTACTTGAGCTGTATTTTTGTGAGAACGTCCAGCCGTATCAACAATAATTATATCTTTTTTATTCTTTAACTTTTTATAAGCCACTTTCATATCTTCATGGTTATATACAACTTCCATGTCTAAATTTAATATATCTACGTATGTTTGCAATTGCTCTACGGCTGCTATTCTATATGTATCCGCTGTAATTAACCCTACATTTGCACTTTCTTCTAGTACTAATTTAGAAGTAAGCTTTGCTATAGTTGTAGTCTTACCCACTCCTGTTGGGCCTAAAAACACTAGAGTATTGCTATTAAAAACTTTACTAAAAGGTCCAGAAAAATCGCCATTGGAAATAAGCTCCACTATTTTGGAATAAACATAGGTAACAATTAAATTTGTTTCACTTAGCTCTTCATCTACTCCATCTATTAAAAATTCAGCAACTTCTTCACATATCTCATTTTCTATTAGAGTGTCGTAAATAATATTTAGTATTTGATTTGTGTATTTACCACTTTTACTACCTGTATCCTTTAAATCATCACCCAGCTTATTTATTAAAACATTTGACTCGGCTAACTTACTCTTTAGCTTTTCAATTTCTTTATTTTGCTTACGTATAATGCTATCTTTATCCATACTTGTTATTTCTGCTAGCTTTTCATTCAGCTCATTTAAAGCAGCAGAATTTTTATTAATAACTGTATTTTTTTTGCCTTGTATATCCTCTTTATCAGCTACATTTTTGATTTCTGTTTTCTCTTTCTGCTTTGTTTCTTGCATATATACCTTAGATGGTATTTCCCTTTTTTTCTCTTTTTCGTCTATCGCCGCTGTTACAATTACTTTATTTTTTCTTAAAAAAGCAAATAGACCTTTTTGAGTTATCTTTTTTATATTTAAAATAACAGCATCTGGTCCCATCTCGTTTTTAACTTGAGTTAGTACCTCTTGCTCGTCATTTCCTTCAAAATTTTTTACTTTCAACTATGCACTCACCATCCCTATTGATTGAATTTCTGCCTTTGGATCTACTTCATTATATGAAAGTACAACAAGTTCTGGCGAAACTTGTTCTACTAATTTTTTAAAATAAGCTCTAACCATAGGCGAAGTAAGTATAATTGGCTGCACACCCATGTTTAATATTTTTGTCATTTGAACTTCTAAATTATCATAAACTTTTTTTGCAATTGACGGGTCCAGTAGCAAATATGAGCCTTGCTCAGACTTCTGAACTGAGTCCATTATTTGTTGCTCTAAATTTGGGTCTAAGGTTATAACAATATTATTTTTATCTAGTTCAAAATATTGGCTAGATATAGCTCTTTTTAATCCTTGCCTTACGTACTCTGTAAGTAAATCTGTGTCCTTTGTATTTACGGAATAGTCTGCCAAAACTTCCAAAATAGTTACTAAGTCCCGAATGGAAACCCCTTCCGACAATAAGTTGGACAGTACTTTTTGCACTTCACCAACGGATAATTGTCTTGGTATTAGTTCATCAACTAAAACTGGTTGTTTTTCTTTTACGTTATTAATAAGACTTTGGGTGTCTTGCCTTGTTAATATTTCATGTAAGTTAGTGCGAATTATTTCAGTAACATGAGTTGCAATAATCGCCGGAGCGTCTACAACTGTATATCCCAGAGCCTCAGCTCTTTCGCGAGAACTTTCTGAAATCCACAAAGCTGGTAAGCCTAAATAGGGCTCAACTGTTTCAATCCCATCTATTTCATCTTCAACAAAACCTGGATTCATGGCCATGTAATGATCAAATAGAATTTCACCCGTGGCTATTTCTACACCCTTTATCATAATTTTGTATTGATTTGGATTTAATTTAATATCGTCACGTAAATGTATAATAGGTACGACAGCACCTAGCTCCATTGCAATTTGTCTACGAATCATTACAACCCTATCCAATAGGTCTCCACCTTGGTTTGTATCTACTAAAGGCAGTAATCCATATCCGAAAAGTAACTGTATAGGCTCAACTTGCAAAAGCGAGTTTACATTCTCTGGCCTACGTATTTCCTCTGCCTCCACGTCCTCCTCAGTTATTTCATTAACCATAGTTTGAACTTGTTTTTGTTTATCTAACATAAAAGCACCTATAAGTATAATTAAACCACCTATTACAAACTCCATAGGTAGGGGTGAAAATACACCTAAGAATATAAGTACCCCTCCAGTTATATACATAACCATAGATTTACCTATTAATTGCTCTGATGTTTGGTCACTTAAATTTTTGTCGGAGGTAGCTTTGGTAACTAATACACCTGTTGCCGTAGAAATAAGTATAGCTGGTATCTGGCTAACTAAGCCATCACCAATTGCCATAATTGTATATAGTTGAGCTGCCTCTCCAATTGGAAGTGGCGTACCTGTGGCTCTACCTGTAGCACCAAGTACTATACCTCCTACAATATTTATAATTGTAATAATAATGCCTGCTATGGCATCTCCTTTTACGAATTTACTGGCACCATCCATTGCACCATAAAAATTGGATTCATCTTGTATTTTTTTTCTTCTTTCTCTTGCTTCATTTTCATCTATAATTCCTGAGTTCAAATCTGCATCTATTGCCATTTGTTTACCTGGCATTGCGTCAAGGGTAAACCTAGCAGTAACTTCAGCTATTCTACCAGAACCTTTAGTTATAACCATGAAGTTAACTAATACCAATAGCACAAATACTATAGTACCAACAACTAAATCGCCACCTGCAACGAATTCACCAAAGACCTCTATAACCTCGCCGGCATATCCTGTACCGAGCATAAGTCTTGTAGATGATAGATTTATGGCTAGCCTAAACAAAGTCGTAATTAACAGTAATGTAGGAAATGTTGACATCTCCAATGGTTCTTTAGAATATATGGCATTTAACAGTATAAGCAATGAAATTGCTATATTTACCATTATTAGTAAATTTAATAAAACTGGTGATATAGGAATAATAAAGGTAATAATTATAGCAATTACAAAAATACCAATAAGAGCCTCTTTAAACTTCATTTGTTGCCTCCACAATATACCTTTAGAAACTTCCTGATTTTAAAAATTTACATAGTCAAATGTCTAACTTTAAAATCTTTTTCTGCTTGTCTTTTTTGATCTTTTTTTGCAATATCATGCCTTTTATCATGTAGTTTTTTACCTTTAGCTAAGGCTATATCCACTTTAACTAGGCTACCCTTAAAGTATATTTTAGTTGCAATAATTGTATATCCATCACGTTTTACCGCTCCAATAAGTTTATTTATTTCGTATTTATGCAAAAGCAATTTCCTTTTTCTCAAAGGATCTTTATTAAATATATTGCCATGCTCGTAGGGGCTGATGTGTAAATTATTTATATAAACTTCATTGTTTTCCACACGCACAAAACTATCTTTTAAATTACATTTTCCAGCCCTTAAAGATTTAACTTCTGTTCCTACAAGTTCAATACCAGCTTGAAAAGTTTCATTTATATGATAGTCATAAAATGCCTTTTTATTTTGTGAAATCAATTTAAAAGAATCACTCATAACTAACCTTTCTGTTTTTACAATGCCTATTTAAATTTATAATGATTTGTTTTCATTTAATAAAATATAATTTGCATTTTAATCTTCTTAAAAATTATATCATATAATCACTTTTATTTGAATTATTTTATGAAATTTTTCACTTATTTATGCAAAGATAGGTTTTCTGTAATTTGTATTTAATCTTACCATTGCATCTCCATATATAGTATATTTCTTCTTCCATTGTTATTTTTTCTAGGTTGTTATATTTTGGTATATCTTGCCTATATTTCCTTGTCTTCTATTTTTCGTATTCTGTTTTTCTCAGCATTGTCTTTTATTTTACCCATTCCATCTACTATAAACATTGATAATTTTTCTAATTTATATTTTTGTATGTAATCCTTTTCCTTCATAAATATGTTTTAATCAGCGCATAATGAATTAATTTCTTTATTAGTTTTTTCATACATTAATTATAATAATTTGCACTAAAAAAGATAAGCCCCTAGTTGTATTTTTTCTAGGTTCTTATCTTTTTTTCAGGGCTATTTCAAGACTGCCCCATTTTTAATTTTATGTCATCCGACAATACGCTAGACCTGGGCATAAGATTATCAAGTGAAGATTGCTCGCTAATACCTATTACGGCTAGGTTATCAAACAAATAAGTTAGATAATTTTCCACAATCAAGTTGTTTGCTTTAGCTATTTCAACTAGGCTGTAAATAGCAGCGCTAGCTATTGCACCTTTTAACGTATTGGAGAATATGAATCTTTTTTTAACAATGCAGAACCGTGGTGAATAGCAAACTTAGCTAGTGCCATTTTGTCATATTATATAATAATATTATAATAAAGTAATAGTTTTTTATAGTCGGCTTATTTATCAACCTTTTAAAGGATAGTTTCAAATACAAGTACAAAAAGGCTGTCGATAAAAAGGGAAATACCCTAATTTACCAACAGCCCAATTTATTTACTATTTATTATTTTTTCACGTAAAAACCGCCAGGGTTTTCAGCTGTATTAATTATTATATTTTTCATTTGTGTGTAATGATCAAGTATTACTTTGTGCGTTTCACGTCCAATACCGGATTCCTTGTATCCACCAAAAGGTGCGCCAGCAGGGAAAACATTGTAAGTATTAATCCAAACACGACCAGTTCTTATGCCTTTAGCAACTTTTATAGCCTTATTTATATCTTGAGTAAACACACCGCCACCAAGACCATAGTCACTATCGTTGGCTAATTCAATAACTTCTTCAACTGTTTTAAATTTAATTACAACGCCAACAGGGCCAAATATTTCCTCCCTAGCAACACGCATTTTATTATTAACATCTACTAATAATGTAGGCTTCATAAATACACCTTTTGCATTGTCGCCCTCTGTATTACGTTCGCCTCCTGTAGCAACTTTAGCGCCTTCTTTTTTTCCTATTTCTATATAATCTAAAATTTTATTTAACTGTTGTTCACTAACTTGTGCACCCATTTGAGTATTTGAATCTAATGGATTGCCTACTTTTACTTTTTCAAAAGCAGCCACTGCTTTTTCTACAAACTCATCGTAAAAATCTTCTTGTACAAAAATTCTTGAACCAGCAGAGCAAACTTGACCTTGATTGAAAAGTATACCTAATTGTAATCCCTCTAAAGCTATGTCCATATTTGCATCGCTAAAGAAGATATTAGCTGACTTCCCACCTAATTCCAAAGTAGAAGGAATTAAACTTTTAGCAGCAGAAATACCAACTTCTTTTCCTATTTCCGTAGATCCTGTAAAAGCTAATTTATCAATGCCGTCATGGTGCTGTAAATACTCACCACTTTTTGAACCTGCACCTGTAATAATATTAATTACACCTTTTGGAACTATGTCTTCAATTAATTTTAACAGAGTTAACACACTAAGTGAAGTGGCACTAGATGGTTTAAATACTGAAACATCTCCAGCTGCAAGTAACGGAGCCAGTTTCCAAGCTGCCATTAAAAACGGAAAGTTCCACGGTACAATTTGCCCTACAACTCCAAGTGGCTCACGCACTATTAAGTTGAGAGTATTTTCATCTACAAAGGTTGAACTTCCTTCGTCACTTCTTATAACTCCAGCAAAATACCTAAAATGATCTGCTGAAAGCGGAATGTCCGCAAAAGAAGTTTCTCTAATAGGTTTACCATTATCAATTGACTCAATAGTTGCTAACAACTCTTGGTTCTCATCAATTACATCGGCGATTTTATTTAGAATTGCAGCCCTTTCAGTTACAGTTGTTTGTCCCCAAGTTTTAAAAGCTTCACGAGCAGCGGCAACTGCCTCATCAACATCATCATTTGTAGCATTAGCAATTTCCGTTAAATACTCGCCAGTAGCTGGGTTGTATACTTTTAACGTTGATTTGTCAGATGCATCTTTCCATTGTCCATTGATAAATAGTTGATACTTGTCGTTTAATTTAATACTCATAAATAACTCCTCCTTATATTTTGGTAATTTTTATTACTACGACAGTATAACACGTTAAATCCGGTAATGCAATTAATATATTGAAATGATATTTAAAATACAATCTTCGTACATCTTAAACAAATATATTGTTAGTTTTATATCAATAATCCTTTAAAGATTTCACCATGTTCAGGAAAATTCTTATAAGTAACTTCTATATGCCCTTGTACACCCATTATAAAACTTTCATCTTTACTCTCTATAATTTCTACTATGCCATCTGGTGAATATGCTACTCCTTGTAAATTTTCTCCCAGTGTATCAATGCCTTGATGATGTAGAGATGACATACCCATAATTTCTTTATTTATTAATTTAAACGCTTTAGAATCTCTTTGAATTTTAACGTCATGATAATGTATCCAACCATCTTCTTTTACAAAGTGCTGAACATCGTTGTCTTCTATATGTTGAATTAATGTACCACCTTCAGCGACATTAATTAGCTGCATACCTCTGCACACGCCTAAAATGTTTAGTTTTTTCTCTTTTGCACGCTTATAAAGTTTAAGTTCAAATTCATCTTGTTTAATATTTGGTGCATTATTTATAGAATACGGCGACCTAGGTTGAATATTTGGATCGCTTATATAATTAATAATAGATTTTTGATTGTAACTTTGAGGCGAGATATCTCTGCCTCCTGTAAACAAAACACCACTAACTATGTCTAAATATTTCTCTGCCATTTCCATATTTATTGTTGCTGGTATAATTATGGCCATTGCTCCAAAAGCTTTTAATGCATTTATATATGTATTATTCACTGTTTCAAATTCTCTTCCATTAACTACCTCCACTTGACTTACAATTCCTATCAATTTCATTCTAAAACCTCCAATTTCATTTTAAACACTTACCATATTTTTTTAACTCAACTTTTTAAGGCTAGTTAAAACATCTTTTTTATTCTAACATCTGAAATAAAACTTTACAAAAAAAAATAATAATGTTATTATTTGAAAAAATATTGTTAGAATCCTATGAAGAAGATATTAGATTAAAGTCTTTATTTAAATCTAAATATAAATTTAGTTACGTTCAGAGAATTAGCTGGTTGGTGTAAAGCTAAAGGTACATTTTTATTAATTACAACTTTGGAGGATTTTCGGCTTTGCCGTTATACTATAATGAGGTTGTTTTTTAACAACGAATTAAGGTGGTACCACGAGTCTTTCGTCCTTATATAGGATTAAAGGCTTTTTTTACGTGTTTATTTTTTTAGATTTATAAGCATTATTAGAATTATATGAATAGGAGAAAAAAATGAGAAATGTATACGATGTACTTGAAGAAAGAGGATTTATTGAGCAAACAACTCATGCAGAGGAAATAAAAAAAATATTGGGAGATGAAAAAGTTACTTTTTATATTGGTTTTGACCCCACTGCCGATAGTTTAACCGTTGGTCATTTTCTTACAGTAATGGCAATGGCTCATTTGCAACGCGCAGGACATAGACCTATTGCTTTAATGGGTGGCGGCACAGGAATGGTAGGCGATCCAACAGATAAAACAGAAATGAGAAAAGTAATGACAACAGACTTAATTGACCATAACGTTTCATGTTTTAAAAAACAAATGTCTAAATTCATTGATTTTACTGATGAAAAAGCCTTTCTTTTAAACAACGGAGATTGGTTAAGAGAATTAAATTACATTGACTTTATTCGTACTTACGGAATACATTTTTCAGTAAATAGAATGCTTACAGCAGACGCTTATAAAACTCGTTTTGAAAAAGGCCTTACTTTTTTTGAATTTAATTATATGTTAATGCAAGCCTACGACTTTTTAGAATTAAACAGAAAATATAATTGTAAACTCCAACTAGGAGGCAATGACCAGTGGTCAAACATTTTAGCTGGTACAGAATTAATTCGCCGTACAGATGGTAATAGTGCCTATGGCATGACATTTAAACTACTTACTACAAGTAATGGAACTAAAATGGGTAAAACTCAAGCTGGTGCTGTATGGTTAGACCCAGAGAAAACAAGCCCCTACGAGTTTTTCCAATACTGGAGAAACATAGACGATGAAGACACAATTAAATGCTTAAAGCTTTTAACTTTCTTACCAATGGAAGAAATCTATGAACTAGAAAAATTAGAAGGAAGCGACCTAAACAAAGCAAAGGAAATTTTAGCTTTCGAAATAACTAAAAATGTTCATTGCGAAAAAGACGCAACTGACGCACTAAACGCATCTAAGGCGCTATTTAGTGGTGGTGTAAGCAGTGACGCACCTACAACAAAAATGAAAAAAGAAGTATTTAATAACTACAATATTGTTGATTTACTTTGTGATATAAATCTAGTTTCGTCAAAAAGCGAGGGACGCAGAGCAGTACAACAAGGCGGCGTTAAAATAAATGGCAATAAAGTAGAGGATTTTTCTTTAAATATTGATTTATCTTTATTTGATAATGGAAAATTAATAGTTCAAAAAGGTAAGAAGAACTTCCACGTTGTAACCCTTGTATAGGAGGTATTTATGGATGTTATAATATATAAATCTGAACTAAAGGGAAGTATTAAAATTCCACCTTCAAAAAGCTTGTCCCACAGAGGAATAATATGCGCTGCCATGGCTGAAGGCACTTCAAACATAACAAATTTAGTATATTCAAAAGATATAAAAGCAACTATAGCAGCTATGAAATCCTTAGGTAGTACTGTAGAAGAAAAAGAAAGTTCAGTAATAGTAAAGGGTTGCAAACCTCACCTTGTAAATAAAGAAATATTTTGCAACGAGTCTGGTTCAACTGTACGATTTTTAATACCCATCGCTTTAACTACAGGCGAGAAAGTAACGTTTACAGGAGCAAACCATTTAGTTAACAGACCTCTTGATGCTTACTACGAAATTTTTAAAAAAAATAATGTTGCCTACAAAACACCAGAGGGTGCTTTTCTTCCAATGATTTTAGAAGGAAATTTAAAACCCATTGATGTAGATATAATTGGAAATGTTAGTTCCCAATTTATTTCGGGATTAATGTTTGCATATAGTAATTTTAAGGCAGACACTAAAATCAATATAACTACTAAATTAGAGTCTAAAGGGTACATAGACTTAACAATTGATATACTTAATAAATTTGGAATAGAAATAATTAACAATAATTATGAAAGCTTTGTTGTTAGAGGTGGTACTTTATCACCATATAATTACGAAGTAGAAGGCGATTTTTCTCAAGTAGCCTTTTACGAATTAGCCGGAAAACTACATGGTAATATAGAAATAAACGGTTTAAATTTACAATCCAAGCAAGGAGATATGGAAATTTTAAAAATTGGTGAAAAACTAGGAATTAAACACACCTATGGGGAAAAATCAATTAAATACCATATTAGTGAAACTAAAGCCATAGAAGTTGATTTATCTGAAACCCCTGACCTTGGTCCTGCTGTCTTCTCCATTTGTGCCTTGTCTAAAGGAAAAAGTATAATTCGAGGAGTTGAAAGGTTACGTATAAAGGAATGCGAGCGAGTAGAAGCAATGGTTGAAGCCATAAATCTTTTAGGCGGCAGCGCCACAGACCACGGAGAATATGTTGAAATAAATGGCGTTGAAAATTTAGAAGGCGGAGTAAACTTAAATGGGTACAATGACCATAGAATTGTTATGGCGCTATCTGTTTTAGGAAGTGTTTGCCATAAACCAATTACCATTAGCCATGCTGAAGCTATAAATAAATCCTATCCTAATTTTTTCGATGATTTAAAAGCTTTAGGTGGAATATTTGAACTTTTGAAGTAGACATTCTAATTAATTTTTGCTAAACAAAAGGCTGTCAGAAAAAAAAACCTTGGTGCTGTGCCCCAAACCATTGGTCATAAAGCCTTGCTTTACTATTCAGGCAGGCAAGCAACCAGCCCCACAAGCTTTTAAAAAAGTTGGTAGCAGACTTGGTTGCATAGTCGAGTTGGCTGCAGACTCGAGCAATTCCTTAAAAGAACGACCAGAGCTTGACTAAAACTTTAATTTTAAAAAAGAGCGAAAACCCATCGCTCTTTTTACATTTTTATATAAAATATTTAAATATTACCTTTTAATTAAGGAATATTTTTTATTTCAAGGCAGCTCCTTGTCTGTTTTAAAACTAATCAATATACCTATCCATCAGTGGGGGCTTGTACCTCTACCGAACGGCGAATTTGGTCGCATAATCCAGCAGAAAAGAACAGCGGTGTTGGTTGCATACACAAGCAGGGAACTGAGTTTCCGACCAGTGAACGGCTGACTAAGTTACATAGCCGAGTTGGCTGCTTACTCGAGCAATAAAACGGGGCTTTATGACCAGAGCAGGAAGTGTAACTTCCGACCAGACAAATGCGTATCATTTGGTTTTTGTAAAACAAAAATTCAGAGTAAAACAGCAATAAACAGCTGCCAAACACACAGTGTTTGGTTTTGCCGAAAGCAAAATTTAGATACCAGGATTGAGATGGGAAGTCTAATGCTTACTGATTAACTACTTTAAAACATTTTATATTTCTGAATTTTCCACCTATGTTCACAATTTTTTTTTTATGCTATAATGCACTGGATACGGAGGAAAAAAATGAAGAAAAAAGTAATTATAATCTCACTAATATTCTTAACTGTTTTTTTAATATTCTACATTTATTTATTGGGAACTACTATAAAAAACAGTTCAAACTACGACTATAAGAAAAGTGATGCAATTTTAGTTTTAGGTTATTCAATTAAAAACGGTGAACCTAGCAAATTTTTAGAAAGAAGATTGGAAACAGCACTAGACTTATATATAGAAGGTTATTCCGATACTATAATAGTAACAGGTGGCCAAGGGCCTAAAGATGATGTACCAGTTGCAATAGTAATGCGTGATTGGCTTGTAAAAGAAGGTATACCTAGTGAAAATATTTTTGTAGAAGGCCAAGCCAAAAATACTTATGAAAATTTTGCCTATTCTAGCCAACTAGCCAGCTCCCAAGGTTTAAATTCTATTATTTTTGTAACTAATGACTTCCATATGAATCGTTCTATGATAACTGGTAAGGAATTTTTTAATATTATTTGGGGACGTGAAAGCGATCTTAATTTTAATTTCAGGGTAATATGCGACTGGCTAAAAGAACCTTTTTCTATAGTAAAATACTATTTGTTCGACAAAAACACAATACCTGCTCCACTTTTTACAGAAAAAACTAAACAAATAGCCTATGCCAACGTAACTATGGAACCTGTAAATTTAGAAATGAAAAAATACGAAATTGAAGAGAAATCAGCTAAGTACAATATAACTGTTGATTATCAAGGCAATAATACCTTTACAATAAAAGAAAATATTGAGTTTACAAACAATACAGACAAAACCATAAATTCCATTAATATATCCAACTATTACAAGGATATAATAGAGGAATATCAACTCCCCCATGCATACCTAAGTATACATACTATTAGCTCCAAAGACAAAGCTTTAGAATATTCCATGAAAAAAGATTATATAAATGTTAAAATACCCGCCCTTAGGTCAGGTAATGCGACTACTATGTATGTCCAATACGATGTACTTATACCTTACGAAAATACCTATGTAGGCGCTAATTCAAAAAACATTTGGGCTACAGACATTATTTTAAAAATTGTGCCCACTGATGTATATAAGCCTTTTTATAACTCATATACAAATAAGGGATTTTATAATTTTGATACAATGGACATTACTTTTAATGTCCCACGAAACTACACAGTAATAACTAGCGGTAATGAGCACGAAACCATAGGAAAAGATAAAAATACCATAGAAGTACGTGATTTTATTGGAAATAATTTTGCTTTTTCTTTAAATCAATTTTATAAAGCAATATCTACACAAATAAACAACTCTATGGTTAATATTTATGTTGAAGGCGATAATTTAACTAATGTGTCCAATTATCTTCATGATGTTACAGAAATTTTGGAATATTTAAATAGTGAAATCGGAAAATATTGTTATGATGAACTTGATATTTTATTTTTAGACATGGGTGAAACTGAATATCTTTCCAATACAGGAATAATATATTTAAATTCAAATTTATTGACCAATGAGAATTCAATGGAAATAATAGCAACAGCTATTACGGAACAGTATTTTAATCATATAATAGCCTTTGAACCTAGAAGCACATTTATAAGTAATGGTTTAAGCCAGTTATATACAAATATTTTTTTAGGCAGGCCCATAGATACTGATTATAATATAAACTTAAATATTGATAGTACAGTATATTCTAATGACGACCAATACTATAAAGATAATTTTCTAAAACCGTCTAAACTTATAAATTTACTTTATAACAAAGACAAGACTGCATTTGTTAACTTCATAAGAAATTATTTTTCTCATAGTGCCTTTAAAGTTTCAACAAAAAAAGACTTTTTGGATTCTATTAAGGAATTTTTACCTGAGGTTTCGGCAGAATATTTACAATAAGGAGGACATAAATGAAATTAACATCTATAGTAGGTGCAGTACCCGGCTATGATTATAGTATAAATAATGCTAAAGATATAATATATAATACTATGTTAGAAATTGGAGAACATATAACAGAGATAAATTTATTGGAGTTCGACATACCTTTTTGCGATGGCACTTCACCTAATATAACTGTTTCTTCTATACTAAATAGTATAGCAAATAGTGACGGTGTTGTTTTTATATGTAGTAGTAATTTATTCGCCCCTTCTGCAATTATGCAAACTTTTTTGGAATACCTTGGCATGCCTATTTATAAAAATATACTAAAGGATAAAAATTGCATGATTGTTGTTGTATCTAACAATAGCAGCCGCGAAACTCTTAATTATATAAGTAATATTGTAACCTATTTAGGTGGCTACGATAGCATTAAAGTGCCCATTTTAGAAAGCATGATAAAAAAAACAACTGATACAAATAGAGATGTAATTGAGAAATATACAGAGGACTTTTATCGTTTTGTTAAACAAGAAAGAAAATTCTTTGGAGCAACAGAATTCAAAACTAAAAAAGCCGTAAAATATGTTAGCGATACTATTCCTAGAATAGGAGAACCCCATGTTGAAGAGAGTACAGTTAATAAAACACTAGTAAACGAACCACCTAAGGAGAAAGTCATTCAAAAACCACAATTTGAGCGTCTTTCATCAGAAGAAGCACGTGAAAAAGATATAGATGAAATAAGCAAATTAATTGCAAATAAAACTCTTTACAATGCCTATGCACAAGCTTCATCGCCACAGGAAAAAACAACATCCCACGGCAATATAAACCCATATGTTAAATATCAGGCACAACAAAGAACTTCTATGACAAATACAGCAAAAAGCTCTACTGTACAAGTAGAACCAAAAATAGAGCCTACATTAAAAACAATGGCACCTGTCCTAGAACCAGAAGTTATTAGTAGTACGCCTAAACTAAAAAATCTATTTAACAACGAACTAACATCAAACTCAAATATAGAACCTAGAAGTGCCACCCTTAGGCAACAAACACAAAACATGACTCATTATTTCCAACCGAATTTAGCAAATGATGTAAATAATATTTTCCAACTTTATATAGATGGAGATGAAAATTTTATTGGATATTTTGAAGTATATAATGGACAATGCGAATTTTATGATGGAGATAACAAAAATCCAAGTGTTACTATAACAACAAATGACCATATGTGGAAAAAAATATTGGATGGCAGTCTTTCAACTCAAAAAGCTTTTATGACTGGAAGAATAAAGGTTAAAGGACAATTTAACCTATTATCTAAGTTCGATATTATGTTTAAAAAAATCTAATAATATATACGGGAGAGGTGTAATTTGGATAATTTAGATAATAAACAAAAAAATAACAACCAAAACATGCAAGATAAAAACCCCAATAATGGCAATATTCTAAAATTTGTTATTATTTCATTGGTTTTAACAGTCTTTTTGAATATGCTCCTTACAGGTATCGATAAAAGCAACACAGATGAAATACCTTACAGCGAGTTTATGGATATGTTAGGAAATGGCGAAATAAAATATGTTACGATACTATCTGATAGGTTAAAAATAGAACCTATAGAGGGTTACAAAACTGACAAAATAAAAGAAATTGAGGCTGAAATCGCAAAGAACAGTCCTACGGAAACAGAAACCCCAGGCGAATCACCTACAGGAGATACAACTCAAATAACAGGTAACAATGAGCTTGACGCCATGTTAAATGAATATGCCGATAAAAATTTAGAAGGCGATACAACTCAACTAGATGCTCTTTTTGGTAAAAGTCATCCTTTATTTGGCAGTAATCCTCCTACTACTCAATACCTTTACACTGGTAGAATAGTATCGGATATGGATTTAGATGACAAACTAGACGCTGCAAAAGTTGGATACGAATCCCCTATTATAGAAAATAATCCATTTTTAGACTTCTTTGTAGAATGGCTACTTCCTATTTTGTTTATTTACGGAATTATGATGTTCATGATTTCCATTGCTGCTAAAAAAATGGGTGGTGACAAAGGCGGAATAATGGGCGTAGGTAGAAGTAATGCCAAAATGTACCTAGAAGAAAAAACAGGAGTTACTTTTGAAGACGTTGCCGGACAGGAAGAGGCAAAAGAATCTTTAGAGGAAATAGTTGACTACTTGCACCACCCTAAAAAATATGTTGATATTGGCGCAAAACAACCAAAGGGAGCTCTTTTAGTTGGCCCTCCTGGTACAGGTAAAACACTATTAGCAAAGGCCGTTGCCGGCGAAGCCAATGTCCCATTCTTCTCCCTAAGCGGCTCCGACTTTGTGGAAATGTTCGTTGGTGTTGGTGCATCTAGGGTACGTGATTTATTTAGAGAAGCTAACCAACACGCACCTTGTATTATTTTTATAGATGAAGTTGACGCCATTGGTAAAAGCCGTGATAGCCAAATAGGCGGAAACGATGAGCGTGAGCAAACTTTAAACCAGCTTTTGTCTGAAATGGATGGTTTTGATTCTTCTAAAGGTGTAGTTATATTAGCAGCCACTAACAGACCAGAAATTTTAGACCAGGCTCTACTTCGTCCAGGACGTTTTGATAGAAGAATCATTGTAGAAAAACCTGATTTAGTAGGAAGACAAGCAATTTTAGAAGTTCATATTAAAAAAGTTAAAATTTCCCCTAATATTAACCTTAAGGAAATTGCTTTGGCAACTTCTGGTGCTGTAGGCGCAGACTTAGCCAACATGGTAAACGAGGCTGCCTTAAGAGCAGTTAGGTTAGGCAGAAAGCAAGTTATACAAGAGGACTTAATGGAATCTGTAGAACTTGTAATAGCTGGTAAAGAGAAAAAGGATAGAATTTTAGGGGAAAAGGAAAGAAGAATCGTTGCCTTCCATGAGGTTGGACATGCCCTTGCTAGTGCATTGCAAAAAAACTCCAAACCTGTACAAAAAATCACTATTGTACCTCGTACCATGGGCGCTTTAGGATATACTATGCAAGTCCCAGAAGAAGAAAAATATTTAATGTCTAAACAAGAAATTTTAGATGAAATAACTGTTTTTTTAGCTGGCAGATGTGCCGAAGTAATAGAGTTTGATACAGAAACAACAGGTGCTTCAAATGACATTGAGCGTGCTACTACTCTAGCAAGAAACATGGTTACTTTGTATGGTATGAGTAAGGAATTTGGTATGATGGCATTGGAAAAGACCAATAGCCAATATTTACAAAATGGTAAACGACTTTTAGTTTCAGAGGCAACAGGTGCCGAACTGGATAAAACAGTTATGAAAATAATAAATGGATGTTACAAAAAAGCTACTAGATTGCTAAAAGAAAATTACGAAGCTTTAGTTAAAATATCCGAATACTTAATAGAAAAAGAAACCATATCCGGCGAAACCTTTATGAATCTTCTTAATAATGAAGAAATTAATGAAGTTGAAGGTACAGAAACCTTTACTATATTTGAATATATGGATGAAAATTCAAATGATGATTCAGATGAAAATTCAGAGGTTAGCGAAGAGAATATAAAAGAAAAAAATGGTAAAGATATAGAAAGTGCTAAAATTAAAGATTAGTGTTTAAAAGCTAATTGGAAATGATATTTAATGTCATTTCTAATTAGCCTTTTTTTATACAAATATTTTTTGTAGAAAACCTTTTTTTTGGGTTTTGTAGAGGGTTAGTAGAATTTCTTGTTAGGTTATATAGGTATCTAGGGTTGTTAGGGAGTTGGCTATTTTTTGTTGTTCTTCTTTAAGTCTATTGACCAATGTAAAATTCGACATTTTTCACTATCCCTAATTTACCAAATATTGCCCCAGATAAGGCAATAATATTATCGTTATATTTTACTAAAAATTTATTTGATATGAATTTTGCTGAATAAAGACCATCGAAACTATAAATACATATATTATTTTTAATATCACCTATTCGTATTATAGGATAATCATTTTCTATTTCAGTAAACTCATTACTTTTAAATGCAAAACCATTTATTATATCTAAAATGTTTTCGAGTTTTGAATATGACCAAACAGTATTAAAATTTTGAAATCGAATTAATGGTGTCAATGTATTTTTTAGGGAAAAGCCTTTACAATAAGCTTTTTTATATACAACTTAAGGATACTATACAATAAAAAGAGTTATATGTATATAAAATGGATATGCATATTAATTAAAGTTTAGGAATAATTCATTAACTGCTTTTTCTTTTTGTTCGAAATTTGAATGCACATATAAGTTTAAAGTTGTATTTATATTAGAATGCCCCATCATTTCCGATACAGTTTTATAGTCGACACCAATTTCTATACATTTTGATGCAAACGTATGACGTAAACAATGGAATTTTTTAAAATCTATTTCTAGTTTTTTTAATAAGCGTTCATAGTATGCTCTATATGTCCTTGGTTCTGTATACTTTTCTGTTCCTGTTAGCAAATATTTATTTTCAGATATTTTAAGTTTTATTAGAAGCTCATTTATAAAATTAGGTATAGGGAGCACCCTTAATGAGTTTTTTGTTTTAGGTGATGTTATTAATATTTCCGAATTACCATTATCAAAGCCATTGCGTATATAAACTCTCTGTAAGGTTTTATCTATATTTATACATTTAGAGTTTGTGTTAATATCTGACATTTTTAAAGCACATAATTCACCTATTCTAAGTCCACTATATAACGCTAGTAAAATGCCTATATTCTTTTCAGTAGGTTTTGATATTAAGTAGTTATTTAAAATATTTACTTCACTAGTATTAAATAAAATTAATTTTTTAGTATCATACTCTTTGGGATATATTATTTTCATATTAAAGTTTTTCATAATGCCTTTATCAAATGCATATCTTAAGGATAATTTTATTACAACAACTATATCTCTAACAGTTTTTTCTTTTAATCCACCTTTATTATCTTTTCTCCCATTTTGTAATTTTTGAAGAACAAATTCTTGAATTAAATCATTGTTAATATGTTTTAATTTATACATTCCTAAATCTATCTTTATATGATTTTCAATTATTATTTTATATAAAGAGTAAGTAGAAGCTTTTATAAACTGCTTGTGATACTCTAACCACTCATCCATATATTGACCATACATTAAATTTTTACTCATTTTTCTCATAAGAAACCTCCTAAAGTTATTTTTCTTTTATTATAACAATTTAGTTAGTTTCCTCCTTAAGCATAAAAAAAATATTTGCTACAGAAATTATTTCCTAAAAGTGCCGATCAACAAAAAATCGTTAACTTCCTAACAACCCTAGACACCAAAATAGCACAACAAGAAAACCTTTTATCCCTCTATATAAAGCAGAAAAAGGCTTCCTACAAAAAATGTTTGTATAAACATAAAGGAGCTATCTTGAAATAAAAAATATTACCAAGTCAATAGACCTATCCGTAAGTGGGGCTTGTACCCCCACTGAACGGCGAGACAGTCTTTTTAATTTCTAAAATTCTTTCAACCCCAATTCCCTTAAAAACACATTCAATTCAGCCTTAGTATTTTCAATTTCCTTATCAATTTTAAATATTTCCTCTTGAACTGCATTAATATCAATGTCCTCTTCTTCTTCAAAAGTATCAACATATCTTGGAATATTCAAGTTGTAATCATTTTCTTTTATTTCTTCCATTGTAGCATTATAAGAATATTTTTCTACCTCTCTACGCTCTTTAAAAGTTTCAATAATCTTATTTATATTGTCTTCAGTAAGCCTATTTTGATTTTTCTGCTTTTTAAACTCATTAGAAGCATCAATAAACAATATTTCCTTACTATCTCTACATTTTTTGAACACTAATATACAAGTCGGTATGCTAGTACCATAAAAAATATTGGCAGGCAATCCAATAACAGCATCTAAATAATCTTTGTCTATTAAATGTTCACGAATAACTTTTTCTGCGTTGCCCCTAAATAACACACCATGAGGCAATACAACAGCCATAGTGCCAATGCCTTCAAGTTGATATATCATATGTTGTATAAAAGCAAAGTCTGCAGCCGACTTTGGAGCAAGCTTCCCATAGGCAGAAAAACGCTCATCACTTTTAAAACTAGAATCTGCAGACCACTTTAAACTATAAGGCGGATTTGCAACAATGGCATCAAATTGCTTGTCTAAATGTTGCGGGTCTGTTAGGGTGTCACTATTTTTTATATTAAAATCCCTGTATTGTAGACCGTGGAGCAACATATTCATTCGGCACAAGTTATATGTAGTGGATATCTTCTCTTGTCCATAGGTTTCACGAACCTTAGCCTCCTTATGTACTGACAACAACAAAGAGCCAGAGCCGCAAGTAGGGTCATAAAGTCTTTTAATTTCCGGTCTTTCCAAGGTTACTATTTTTGCCAGAATGTCAGAAACTTGACGTGGTGTATAAAATTCACCAGCCTTTTTACCTGCATTTGTCGCAAACTGACCTATTAAATATTCATATGCATCGCCTAAAACATCAATTTTAGAGTCTTCAAATAAAAAAGAAAGTTCATCAATACGCTCCATTACTTTGCTAATCAATAAACTACGACTTTTAATATCTTTACCAAGTTTATTATTATTTAAGTCCATATCTGCAAATAACCCATCAAAATCCTCATTACTATCAAGACCCATTGTTGAAGCTGAAACAGCGTTCAATGCTTTTTGCAACATTTCTATATCGAAATTCCCTTCTTTTATTTCATTAATCATAGTCGTAAACAAAAACTTAGGCTCAATATGGTAGCCAAGAGTATATTGCAATTCCTCTACCAAGCCTTCTTTGTATTCTTTATCTTCCCATGCTACTTCTAAGGTTATGTCATCTTCCAATAGTAATTTACTACATACACTAACAATATTGCTTGATAAATATTTATAAAAAATAAGTCCTAATATATAGTCTTTAAAGTCTCCTGCTTCCATACTTCCACGTAAATCATCAGCAATCGCCCATAACTTTTGATGTAATTCACCTTGTTGTTTACTCATAACTTCTACTTCATCTGTGCTGCTATTTCCTTGATTTATTATTTTTTCATCCATAACGACACCTTCTATTCTTTAAAATATTTTTCTATTATTTCTTCTATAAATAATCTTGTTTCCTTTTTAACTGCTATTTTTTCCTTGAATTTTAATCCCTTGCCCTTTAAATAATTTTTCTACAATGGTTATCAATGAAATCCATAAGTATAACTTTGTTAATAACATTACTTTTTTCTATTTACTTTTTAATATGCTCTAAATAACAAAGTTATCCTCATCTTTAAAGGCATCACTAGTCAATAGACCTACTATTAACCCATTTTCTAAGGCAGCTTCTGATTGAACCGTCATAATCCCTCCCGAAATATACTCACACTAATACTTTAAACTAAATTATTTTAACACAATTAATATAGTTTTTCATAAATCTTGTTTTTGAATAAAAAAAGGGATGTCAGTTTCCCGACTCCCTTTAAGAATTTTCATCTATTACTATTTTTTTAAATTATTAACAAATCGTTCCAACCTAACTAAGGCCTCACGCAAGTTGTCAATTGAGTAGGCATAGGAACATCGTATATGTCCTTCACCGCAATCACCAAAGGCATTTCCTGGTACAATAGCCAATTTTTCCTTTGTAAGTAACTCTGTGCAAAACTCTTCCGATGTCATATTTAAACCTTTTATAGAAGGAAACAGATAAAAAGCACCTTCCGGCTCAAAACAAGGTAGCCCCATACGTTCAAAGCCTTTTAGCATTAGTCTTCTTCGCATATTATACTCTTCCCTCATGTCGTAAACCTTATCCATGCACCCTATTAAAGCTTCTCTTCCTGCATATTGTGCCACTGTTGAAGCACACATAATAACATATTGATGAACTTTAACCATATTACTAATTATATCACTAGGACCTGCTGCATAACCTAATCTCCAACCAGTCATGGAAAATGCCTTAGAAAATCCATTTATTACTATAGTCCTTTCACGCATTCCATCTAAAGAGCTAATGCTTACGTGGTTTTTTCCATAAGTTAATTCCGAATATATTTCATCACTTATTACTACTAAATCTTTTTCAATAATTATATCCCTTATTCCCTCTAAGTCTTCCTTTGTCATTATTGCCCCTGTAGGGTTGTTAGGGTATGAAATAATTATCGCCTTTGTTTTTCTTGTAATATTTTCCTTTATTTCTTCCGCTGTTAATTTAAAATTATTTTCATTTTTTGTAGCAATAACCACAGGTACTCCACCAGCTAAAATTACACAGGGTCTATAAGAAACATAGGAGGGTTCTACAACTAGAACTTCGTCCCCTTGGTCAAGTATTGTTCTAAAAGCAACATCTATTGCCTCACTTGCTCCTACTGTAACCATTACTTCATTTTCATGGCTATACTTTACACCTATGGTATTATGTAAATACTTGGCAATCTCATATCTAAATTCTAGCAAACCAGCATTAGAAGTATAGGCCGTTCTTCTTTTTTCCAAAGTTTTTATTGCTTCTTGGCGTATAGACCATGGCGTATAAAAGTCTGGTTCACCTACACCTAGGGAAACAACACCCTCCATCGACTTTGCCACATCAAAAAATTTTCTTATTTCTGAATAAGGTATATTCCTTACTTTTTCATTTACATAACTCATGGTGATATTATCATCCTCTCATCTTCTTCCCCATCATCAGCAAATACTTTACCATGGTCCTTATATTTTTTCAGAACAAAATGGGTAGACACCTTAGTAACCTCGTCTAATGCAGATAATTTATTTGACACAAAAAAGGAAACATCTTTCAAACTTTTCCCCTCTACAATAACTGTTAAGTCAAAAACACCAGACATTAAATATACTGACTTTACTTCTTCAAAGGAATATATTTTTTTGGCTATTTTATCGTATCCTTTACCCGATTGAGTAGATACACATACCTCTATAAGAGCTGTAATAAACTCTCGCTCTGTTTTTTCCCAATTAATTAATGTATTAAATCCACATATAGTTTTATTATCTATAAGTGCTTGTAATTTACTACTGGCGTCCTCTATGGACATATTGGCCATGTCCGCAATTTCTTCAAGAGATAATCTTGAGTTTTTTTCTAAAATTCTTAATATAGTTTCCATATCATTTCCTTTCTTTAAAAGGGTTTGTATAACAAATCCTGCCTATATTTACTATAATACTCTTTATAAGCCTTAGTATTTCCCTCGTTTACTACTGTATTGGTATAATAGTTTTTTTCAATAATTTCACCTAAATATTCACTAACCTTTTTTGCGCCATATGCATTTAAATGACTTTCATCATAGAAATCGCTTTTTACTAAGCCTAATTCTATTGAATTTAAGTCATATATATCATTGCTATAAACCTCATCAATACCATTTTTATACTCATTCATTAAACTCCTTGGAAATATATCGAAATTTATGTATGGTAATATAAGAAAAACTAATTCTATATTGTTTTCTTTACAAATATTTACTATATTGTCTAAATATTTCTGTCTTGCTCCTAAATATCTCACACCCTTTACAGGCTTTTCCAAATAAAAACTTTCCTCTGAAGGATTAAATTTTTTCGTTGTATATTGATAACCTCTATAGGTATTTTTAAGCATAAAACGTTTATTTATTTTCTCATAGAACCTTTGGCTCTTCCACTCCAAATGATATTTAGTTATTGGTAATAAATAATCTACAACAGACTCATTTATTACATTCTCTTTATAAACCTTGTACTTTTCTAAAGATACATTTGTTACATCAATGGCTTTATGTAATGCTGTATCATCATAAGTTAATTGGGGAAAAGCAGAGTAATCCACTAAGTTAAAAAGCTCAAGAAAAATAATCTTAGGCTTTTGAGTCTTTAAAATCTCCTTAATTTGATACTCATTATATTCAATTATATTATTTGAAGTAGCATAGTTGTAACTATTTACGTTGTATTTATAATTTATAATTTCCGGCACAATCCCCTTATAAACATGGGAAGATCCTATAAAAACATAGTCTAAAGAATTATTCTCCAGCTTTTTAAAGCCCAAAGTATTGTCGTAACTAACCCCATATGGAAAAGCTAAAAAATTTACCCCATTAAAAAGCACAATAAAAATAATAATTAAAATAATTCCCTGCATAAACTTAAAAATTCTCATAATCCACCTAAAATTGAAAATATATAAAAGAACTAGCATCGTACTCACCATAAAACCCAAATACTATTACTATTAAAAAAAGTAAAATTGCAACTAATCCTTTTTCAAAATCACCTTTTATTAAATCCTTATTACTGTCATATCTAAAAAATTCAACAAAGAAAAGTAAAAACACAGCAAATATAGCTACAATGAAATCCATTTTTTCTAAACCTAACGTATATATAGAGCCATCAAATAATGCATAAAAATTATTTTCCAATGCATAGCTTATTATATATAGCGCCTGATTTAAATCTGTTGCTCTAAAAATAGTAAAAAACAATGTTGTTAGAAAAAATGTAAATACAACTTTTATAATGTCTGGAATTATATTTCCTTCTATTTTTATACTTTTTCTTATTCTTAAAATAATATCTTCGAAAATTTGCCAGATGCCATTTAACAATCCCCACAAAACAAAGGTAAAGCTAGCTCCATGCCAAAGTCCACTTAATAAAAATACTATTAAAATATTTCTATATGTAACTAATCTCCCTTTTTTACCACCTCCTAAAGGTATGTACACATAATCTCTAAACCAAGTAGATAAGGAAATATGCCACCTAGACCAAAATTCCTTAATGGATTTGGAAAAAAAAGGATATTTAAAATTAATCATTAAGTCATGCCCCATAAGCTTCGCCGAACCTCTTGCAATTAATGAATATCCTGAAAAATCGCAATAAATTTGCACAGTAAAAAACACCATAGCAATTACCAAATAAATACCTGTGTAATAAGTATAATTCGAAAAAATATTATCTACAACCACGGCAAGCCTATCAGCTATTATTACTTTTTTAAAAAAGCCACAAGCCATTAGTAATAAACCTGTTGTTATATTTTTAAACTCCAACTTACTCTTTCTTTGTAATACTGGCAAAAGCCTATCGGAACGTTCTATTGGTCCAGCAACCAATTGAGGAAAATAAGTTACATATAAGGCAAAATATCCTAAGTGACGTTCTGCCTTTCTCTCACCCTTATAAACATCTATAGTATAACTAAGAGTCTGAAAGGTGTAGAAAGAAATCCCCATGGGAAGCAAGAAGTTCAAATAAAAATTTGGTCTTTCAAATCCAAATAGTGTAACCAAATTAAACATACTATCAGCAAAAAAATTAAAATACTTAAAAAAGAAAAGAATTCCTAAATTTGATAACAAGCTTATACAAAGTAATTTCTTTTTATACTTCGCTTTCTTTTCCATTAAAATTGCTACAATATAATCAAGTAATGTGGAAAAAATTATTAGAGCAATGTACTTAACATTCCACACCATATAAAAAATATAACTGGCCAAAAGTAATAATACCCACCTAAACCTATAAGGTAGAGTATAATACAATATTATAACTATTGGTAAAAATAAAATATATTCTATTGAATTAAATATCATAAAACCCATCCTTGTAAATTTATATAAAACCTTATCTATTTTACCATAAAAAACACAAAAAAAAGAGATGCATAAACATTTCTTTTTTTTGTAATGGGAACAATAGGGCTCGAACCTATGACCCCCTGCTTGTAAGGCAGGTGCTCTCCCAGCTGAGCTATGCTCCCAAATTTGTTACAAGTGACCCGTATGGGATTCGAACCCATGTTACAGCCGTGAAAGGGCCGTGTCTTAACCACTTGACCAACGGGCCAGGATATAGCGGAAGACGGATTTGAACCGCCGACACTGCGGGTATGAACCGCATGCTCTAGCCAACTGAGCTATTCCGCCACGTCGTTGCCTCTCTTGACAACTTCTATATATTACATCTTTTTAGAACCATCGTCAACCTTTTTTTTCATATTTGTTAATTTCGATATTTTTTTTTTAATAAATAAAATATTATATTTAATTTGTCAATTTCTATTAATATTCATAAAACATATATATTAATTATTGCCTATAATATTTGTTAGAATATTTTTTTATTGCACACGCTACATTTCTAAAAACATTATAATTTTAAAAACTTGTATTAAATATATTTTTTCTATATAATACAAATGTTAATGCTATTTTTTAAATAGCAAATTTTTTTATAGGAGCTGATTAAGTGAATTACTTAACTTTACTTTCCAAAGAAGGAAATGTAGTTTTAGAAGGGTCTAAAGACGGTGCCAAATTAGAATTAAACGGACAGTCTGTAGAAGGCCAAAGCGAATCTACAAATGAAACAACTAGCCAAACAGCTGCACCAAGTAACACTACTGGACAATCTGCTGCGCCAGGCGCAGGCAGTATGTTTTCCTGGTTAGTTATTTGGGGAATATTCATTGTTGCTATGTGGTTTTTTATGATACGCCCACAACGTAAACGTGAAAAGAAAATGCAAGAAGAACGTGCAGCTATTGTTACAGGTGACACTGTATTATTATCTAGCGGTATGTATGGAAAAGTTGTAAGCATTAGCGAAAATATTTTTATGATTGAATTTGGTACAAACAAAACTTTTATTATTCCTGTTAATAAACAAGAAGTATTAAGAAAAACGAGTATCCCTTCATAATTATAAATAAAAACTCCCGTTTGAAATCAAACGGGAGTTTTTATTTATAGTTAGCTATAGTGTTTAACAATCATCTGAATTATATATAATACAAAATCCAGTAACAAACATTAGCATTACATCACTATTGCATGATATTGAAATATAACACTTCTACACAATTTAGAATTTCATCAAACACTATAGTGGTTAGAACATTTACCTTAAATACCTGTGCACTTGCAATATAACACACCCTTAGTGACCAAACTAAAATACTTAAGGAAAATTTTCTTTCCAAAATAATTCGCTTAATTAGCTCCAAGCAAACTATCCTAACTTATATATTATACTTTTAAATCTTATTAAGTTCAATATTTAAATTCTTAAAAATCACTTGAAATTATGTTCGCCATATTGTAAGCTAAATACGTTATACAAAATATATATTCGGTAATCTCACTGCCTTCGTATAATGTTTTATAGAGTCGAATGTTAAATTCGTCACTATACACCAAATTCTAATTTAGAGAGAAGTAATTAATGGATAAAAACAAAATTATTTACATAGGAGAAAAGTATACAGGCTATATTAAACTTAACTACAAGGATACGATGGAATACTTCGGGTCATCTGTAGTGTACGACATTTGTACATACTTCAATGGCACCCAGATTTACGTTCCATCGGTACAATGTGTTTTTACGGGAGCTATAGAGCAATTTATTATTGAAAACTACCACCTGTATACAACAGCTCAATTAAGTAGACAATTTAATATACCCACACGTAAGATTTATAAAATAATTAGTAATAAATAAAATTTCAAAGTTAAATTTTACCTTTTTTTTATAGGTTTTTTTTGCTATTATAAGTAGTATTAATTATTCTGCTTTAAAACTAGCCATTATGTAAAGGTATGTTTTTTAGAATTACACCTTCAGGAGGAAATATGAGAAACGCCCTTTGTATATTAATAATTTCTTTGTTTTTGTTCACTGGATGCAGTAATCCTGCACCAGATGGATATACTACTTTTAATACTAAAGATATTCCCTATAAATTTCACTACCCAAAAGGTATGCAAACAACATTTATAAACGACAAGCATACTTTAATAAACTTAACTTCCCCAGAAGATCCAGCTTACTACTATGTAATTACTGGTGGAGAAGCATTAGATATGGAGGATCATTACAAAAATGTAATTAAGGATATAAGGGATACTGTTGAACTTGTAGCTGGTGATGGTGTGCTAGATATAGAAGAATTCTTCGAATTTAAAGAATATACCGAAGATATTAATGGTAACAAAGCATCCGTGTATTCTTGCCAAATTACATTACCCGATGAAAATTTTACAAATATACTTTATAAAATACCAATTACGGATAATTATACAATCGTGGCCTTTTACGCCTCCGTTGCCGATAATTCAACCCAAAAAGATGTAATTTTTAATTCATTTGATTTGAAAAAATAATTTATTATTTTTTCATTAGAAAGGTATAAAACAGCCTTGTGGTTTCAAAATAGAATCCACAAGGCTGTTTTTATCTTCTAACTAATTGCTCCAATTTCCATTGGTAAATATTTCTATACTTGTACCATCTTTTAAATATCCTGTTATATTTAAATCTTTAGTTCCAAACATAAAGTCTACATGGATTAATGAATCATTTGCCCCATGTTCAGCCAATGTTTCACGGTCCATAGTTTCTCCACCATCTAAGTTAGTTGGATATGCACGGCCTAAAGCCAAATGACAAGAAGCGTTTTCATCAAACAATGTATTATAAAATAATAAATTAGATAATGATATAGGCGATGCATATGGTACTAAAGCAACCTCACCTATTCTTCTTGCCCCGTCATCAGTTTCTAACATTCCTTTTAGTGTATCATAGCCAGACTCAGCAGAGTATTCAACTACTTCGCCATCTTTAAAAGTTAAACTAAAATTATCAATTAAATTACCTCTATAATTCAAAGGCTTAGAGCTTTTTACTACTCCATTTACTTTATTTCTATGGGGCATGCCAAAAACTTCTTCTGTTGGCATATTAGGCAAAAAGAAATGACCATCTATAGTGTAATCTCCACCACCTGCCCAAATATTTTTCTCTGGCAAATATATTTCTAAATCCGTACCAAATGAATTTTTAAATACTAATTTTTCAAACTTACTTTCATTTAAAAATTTACTTTTTTCATGTAATGTCTTTATATGTCTATCCCAATTTTCTTTTGGCGAACCTTCGTCAATTCTGCAAGCAGCAAATATAGCATCCCATAAAGCAGCTTTTGCGTCTTCCAAGCTTTTATCCGGAAATACTTTTTTTGCGTAGGCATCAGATGGCACAGAAATAACCAACCACTGAGATTGATTATTCATTAATGCATCGCTAAAAGGTTTCATTTTAATTGATGTTGTTTTACTATTTAAAGCAATCTTTTTCTGGTCACAATCTTTTAATATGTCTGGATCGGAAGAGCTTATACTTATAAACACTGCACCCTTATTTAAAGCCTCTTGTCTTTTAGCTAAAACCCAATCTGAGCAAATTTCAAAAGCTGAATCCGGTGCTAAGTCGTATCTAACTTTCGTAAATTTTTCATCTGAATAGGTAAGCTCTACATCTGACGCTCCCGCCAAATATGCTTCCTTTGCCACAAGTCTTGCAAAGCCTGAACAATCTATCGGTGATGAAATACACACCATTTGGTCTTTCTTTAAGTTTATTCCCACTGTTATACATGCATTGGCATACTTCGCCAATTTTTCTTCATATGTCATATTAACCTCCCATTTACTACCTTGATAGGTATCTCTGTTTTTCATTTCCTTACTTATTCCATTTAATATACTTCTTTTATTTAAACTATAGACTGGCTCAATCAAGTCATCTTTTTTTCCATCACCTGTAATCCTATGTATTACTATATTTTTAGGCATATGTTCTATTAAGTCCACTATTATGTCTATGTATTCTTCCTTAGGCATAATATAAAACGGCTGATTTTTATACATATCAGCTATTTTTGTGCCTTTAAGTATATGCAGCAACTGTAATTTTAGCCCTGTAGTCCCATTCATTATAGCAAATTGCAATGAATTTAAAAAGTCATTTTTACTTTCCTTCGGCAGTCCAATAATTAAATGTGTAACTACATCAATATTCCTTTCCCTAAGGAGTTTCATTGCTTTTACATAACTTTCATTAGTAAAACAAGAATTCAAATTTTTTCTGCTTTCCTCATTTGATGTTTGCAATCCAATTTCTACAGAAATATAGTGTTCCTTGTTTAAATCCGCTAAAAGTTCTACAACCTTGTCATTTATTGCATCGCATCGGGTTGCAATACTTAAGCCAATAACATTTGGTATCGCCAAAGCTTCTTCATACTTTTTTCTTAAACTATCTACATCACCGTAAGTATTTGTATAGGATTGGAAATATATAATGAATTTATTTGAATTCCATTTACTCTTTAGCAGCGCTTTTCCATAAATAAATTGCTCATGTATGCTAAAATTTCGCCCCGCTGTAAAATCTCCCGAACCATCCTCACTACAAAAAATACAACCGCCATAACTTAAAGTACCATCCCTATTAGGGCAAGTAAAACCACCATCAACCGCAATTTTACTTACTTTCTCCCCAAATTTATCTTTTAAAAAATTGCTATATGTATAATATCTCATTATTCCACCAAAGGTAGACCCATATCGTAAAAGTACTCCTCTATAGAGCCATCATAATTTTTCACATTGTAACCTGCCTCAGTTAATATAATTGTAACTTGGGCAGATTTAACCCCGTAGTCTGAGTAAGCTATTACACTATCGTCTTTGCCAATGTCTAAAATCTCCATTTCTGTATCAATTTCACTTTGACTTTTGTAGTTTCCCTTTTCATTTAATAAAACCTCTGTTGGAAAAGACAAAGCTCCAGGTATATGCCCATCTTTATAAGCCTCTTTACTTCTAGTATCTATTATAACATACCCTTCTTCACCTACATCTTTAACTGTCGCCAAATATCTTTTATTTAGTTCGTAAAAGTTAACAGTTACAGAATAAATCCTTTCAACTTCATTAGTTGTCTCATTTTCTAAAGCATAACTAGTATAAGTATCTTTTAGTATGCTTATGTTCTCATAGCCACAAGCCTCTAGACTCCAAACCGTTCTATACATATCATTATTATTTACATAATTGTCTGAGTATACAACTATTTCCGAGTCCATAGCTATACCCTTATTTGCTAAAATCCTTTTTAGGGTTTCTACATTAAAAAGCTCACCATAGTCCGAAACTGTATGCGGTTTCGATTCTGGTGCATAGGAAAGTTCCTCCCACATTAAGTTAATAGAGCCCTTTATATGAGAAGTATTGTATTTTTCAGTTTTTCTAGTATCTATAATAATAAGTTCCTCATTTGAATTTATTTTTTCCTTTAATTCATCTATAGTTATAAAGTAACTATCTCTTTTGGGATAGCTTGTCTTTTCCGTTATATCTGTTATATTTTCTTTTTTAGATGCTAATTCTTTTTCGTCTTCTGCATTTTTTGATTCAGTAAGTCCATCGTTCTTTTTAATTTCCACTGATTCTTCTACTACAACTTCACTTACGCCACCATTAGTGCTTGTATTGTCTAACATTCCTGAGCAACCACTCATTAAAATGAAAATAAATAAACAAATAACCAGATAAATATTTTTTTTCATAATTTATCCTCCTAAGCAAGAAAAGTTTATCACATAAACCAACTCTTTTCAATCACAGATAATTTACTTAAGAATTCGTTCTCCTATGTCTAATTGGCACTTGACTTAGTTTATTGTACAAAAACGCAAAAAAACCACCTTAGTGGGTAAGGTAGTTTTTTTGCGTTTTAGAAAACTATATTAGTTAAAGGGAGTTTATATATAAAAAAAGGGGGGACAAAACTTAATAAAGACGGGAGGGAGGGTTCGTGTTTTCTAAAACTTCTATTTATTTATACCTTTATCAAGCTTATGAATATATAATACCCTTACATACTTAAATAAAACTTAAAAAATTATTTAGTTTTATCTACTTTATCTGCTTTATCTATTTCATCTATTTTATGTACAACCTTTGTATCGCTTAAAGACTCTACTGAAGATAGTTTACCACCAGTAAGCCTTTCTTGAATTTTTTCAATTTCTAAATCAATACTATTTATTTTATTTTCAACAGAACTAATTTCAGAACCTTCAAAATCTACAATATATTTTTTAATCATAAAATTATAATCGTTTTTAAATTCCCCAACTTTTTTTCTTTGTTCGTCTAAAGCACCTTGAATACTTTTAAGTTGTTCTACAGCTTTACACTTGTAAGATATTGCTTGCAACTCAGCATTTTTTACAATATTGTCTGCCGCTATTTGCGCACTTACAATGGCATTTTTTATAGCTAGATCCTTATCTTTATAACTTTTAATAACTTCCTCTAGTTTTTCAATGTATCTATCTACTTCATCTGGATCGTAACCTTTTTTTACATACGTGAAATTCGTCGCCATACTAACACTCCTTTATATTTTTCTGTAATATACCATGTTTATTTTATAATTTCAATAATCCCAAATTATTTTTGTCTATTTTTTTCTAACATCAAGTTAATAAATAATCCTAAAGTAACAAAAAATCCTCCCATAAAATTTTGTATAGAAAATTCACCTGCCATTAGTATATCTAAAATAATACTAGTAAGTATTTGTCCAACAAATGTACATAGACTAGTATATATAGACGATATTTTATAAATGCAAATATTATATAAAGAAACGATTAAAACGCCAAAACATCCACCAAATGCCCATAATATGTTTAAACCATAATCTGCACTAGCTATTTCATTTCTTGCAAAAAGCAAAATAATAATAACAGAAAAACTTATACCCGTAATATAGTTGTACATAGTACTAACATAGGGTGTACTTTCTTTAGCCAGCTTTGCATTAACCGTTCTAGCTACAACAGATGTAATGCCCGCTAATAATGACAGAACTATAGGCATAAACGCATAGTTAGAGCCAAAAATCAAAACAGTAATACCGACTAAAACAACAGATATACCAATAATATCACTTTTATTATATTTGCTTTTTTCCATATTTAAAAGGCCATAATTATCAATAACAATAGATGTTATTGTTTGTCCTAATAATCCTAGTCCAACAATTGCAGTTGTTGATATCTTCCCAAAAGAATATACATTTCCAATAACTGTTAGTACTCCAATGCATCCACCTAAATAATAAAAAGGCGATACCCCGAACCTTCTAAAAGGCTTTTCTTTCTTATAAATACAAATGATAGCCGTTAATATAAAACCAAAAAGATGTATATAAAATAATCCGTAAATATCGCCATAACTAGCCGATAAATTTCCATTAAATAAAATAGAAATTGAAATTAAAACACCAATCCCCATTGATAATAAATAATACATTTTCCCCTCCAGTTGCAATTTTTTTTTATATTGTTTATGCTATAAAAACCACAATGTAAACAATAAACTTATGGTATCACATAAAGGGGGCCTAGTAAATGATATGTATAATATTAGCAGCAGGAGAAAGTAAACGCTTCGGAGAAAATAAATTACTGTATAAAATCGAAAACAAAACTTTTTTCCAAATAACTTTGGAAAAAGTACTTCCCTTATTCAAAGAAATATATGTAGTTACAAACTACAAAGAAGTTATAGATATGTGTAAAAAAAATAATGTTCATATTATATTAAATGAAGACTATAAAAAAGGTCAGGGCACTAGCATAAAAAAAACCATCCCATACTTAAAGGATGATTTTATGTTTATTGTATCAGATATGCCTTTTTTAAAAACAAATACCATAACAGATTTAATTAATCTTTTTAACTCAAATAAAAATGTAACTCGACCAATAGCAAAAGGCAAAAGTGGCAACCCTGTTATTTTTCCACAGCACTACAGCGAAAAATTCCATTATCTACCAGATAATAAAGGAGGAATGTATGTAGTAAACAGCCCAATAAATTATTTAGAAGTTAATGGCCTAGAAATTTTTGATATTGATACAAAGGAAGACTTGGAATTTATATTAAGTAAGGGACTGTCTTAAAAAATGCAAAACCCTGCTTTTCCTTGTAATTACAATGTATCTAGTAATTCATTTTTATTATTTTTTTCAGGATATTCCAGTACAAACTCCAACATATTATTTAATATTTCCCCTACTTCCTTTCCTTTGTATCCTTTTTCCATTAATATATTCCCATTAATATCTAAATCTTTTATTTTTAAAGGATATTTCTTCTCCAAGGCTTCTAAGTAAAATTTATTTAGATAACTTATATCCCATCCTAAAAGTTCCTTAGTTTTAATAACATCCTCTATATCATCTAAAAACTCACATATAAATTTCCTATTGTCAAATCCATTATTAGATGTAGTAATATGAAGCGCCTTTACGACTTTTAAAACACTTTTAATTGTCTTATTGTCATATTTAAAATCTTGCAACAATTCTTTTACTTTATTGTATTCCCTCAACAACAAAGAAAACCCTTGTATGTGATTTTCTAAAGTATACACCTTCCAATTATTTTTTAAATGTTCATGAAATTCCTCGTTAAAATATTTCATTAATTCGCAATCAATTAATAATTCCATTTTATTAGAATACTGAGAAAGTAATAATTTTTCAAACTCAATTCTTACTCTCTCAGCACTTATGTTTTTAAATAAATAGTTATTTTCCTTTATTGCTACATAAGTTTTTTCTTCAATAACAAAACCTGTTTTCCCTGCAAAACGAATAGCTCGTATCATGCGCAAAGCATCTTCTTGAAACCTTAAAGCGGCGTTACCCACTCCACGGATTATTCCTTTTTTTATATCCTCCATACCATGAAAAGGGTCTACATACCCAATCTTTTTATTGTAGGCAATAGCATTAATTGTAAAGTCACGTCGTTCTAAGTCTTTTACAATATCTCTTGTAAACTCCACTGAATTCGGTCTTCTATTATCACTATATTCACCATCAATTCTAAAAGTAGTAACTTCATAATTTATTTTATTTAAAACCACAGTAATGGTCCCATGGTCTATGCCTGTGTCGAAAGTATGGTTAAAAACTTTTTTTATTTCACAAGGCAAGGCAGATGTTGTTATATCCCAATCCGCGGCCTCCTTATGCATTAAAAAATCCCGCACACATCCACCAACTACATAAGCCTCATAATTATTGTCTTCCAATTTATTTAATATATAATCTACATCTTTCGGTATCTTCATTTTACCACCCCATTTGTAATTTTCTCCAGTTATTGTATAATTATACAATAAGTTGCTATTCACTGCAAAAACTAAGGATACAGGAAAATACATGCCTACATGTATTTTATTGTATAATTGGTTTTTCCATTGTCTAATAGTACAATGTATTGCAAAAACTAAGGAGTAAATTATGAATGAAGACTACATAAAAAAAGTATCTCAAAACCAACTAAAACTATTATATGCTAATATGCATAGAACATATATAATTACTGATGGAATTTTTAGTGATGAAAGCCAAAACTACGTTACACCTTCAGAGCCAAAAAGTGGCGAGAACATAAGAATAAAATTAAGAACTTGCAAAAACAATGTTGATAAAGCTTTTATTCACATAGAGGGCCGTTTACTGGAAATGACTAAATCCTTTAGCAAAAAAATGTACGATTTCTATGAAGTAACAATTGAAGGTGGTGTAACTGAAATAATGAATTATGCCTTTTATCTGGAAAAGGAAGATTTCCATTTCTACTACAATAAAAACGGAGTTCATGACTTTTTAGATAACTACTACAATTTTAAAATAGTGCCAGATTTTGAAGTACCACAATGGGCAAAAAGTTCAGTTATGTACCAAATTTACATAGACAGGTTTTTTAATGGCGACAAAAGCAACGATGTTGTTCAATTTGAGTATAAATACCTTGGTAAAGCTGTAACACAACACCAATGGGACGAGCCCATAACTACAGATGATGTATGGTCCTTTTATGGTGGCGACTTACAAGGGGTTATTGATAAATTAGATTACTTAAAAGACCTAGGTGTTGAGGCAATCTATTTTAACCCGATATTCGTTTCTCCTAGTAACCATAAATACGATGCCCAAGACTACGACTATGTTGACCCTCATATAGGTGTAATTAAAAATGATAATGGTAAACCCCTTATCTTCGAAAATTTTAAAAACGACTATGCAACCAAATATATGAGCAGAACTATAGATAAAGAAAATTTAGAGCTTAGTAACCAACTTGTTATAGATCTAATTGAAACAGCTCATAGCAAAGGAATAAAAGTAATTTTAGACGGTGTGTTTAACCACTGTGGCGCTTTTAATAAATGGTTGGATACAGAAGAATTTTACAAAAAATCCGGATACGAAAATGGAGCTTTTATTTCTAAAGATAGTAAATACCACGATTATTTTCTTTGGCTAAAAGAAGACTGGCCAAACAATAGAAATTATGATGGTTGGTGGGGGCATAGCAATCACCCTAAATTAAATTTCGAAGACTCCAAAGATTTAGAAGAATATATACTTGCCATTGGAAGAAAATGGGTTTCACCTCCATTTAATGCCGACGGCTGGCGTTTGGACGTCGCTGCCGACCTAGGTAGAAGCAAAGAATATAACCATAATTTTTGGAGAAAATTTAGAGACGAAGTAAAAAAAGCTAATAATAATACAGTTATTATTGCTGAACATTATGGTGACCCATCAAGCTGGTTGGAGGGCGACCAATGGGATACTATAATGAACTACGATGCATTTATGGAGCCTATTACATGGTTTTTAACAGGTATGGAAAAACATAGCGAAGAATTTCGCAGTGATTTACTTTGTAATTCCTCATCTTTTGTTAATGCTATGAGGTACCATATGGCTAAAGTGCCAATGCAATCTCTGCTTACTTCCATGAACCAGCTTTCCAACCATGACCACTCTAGGTTTTTAACAAGAACAAATATGACAGCTGGACGTTTACACACAAGGGGTTCTATAGTTGCCGACCAAAATACAAATATTGGTATTATGTACGAAGCTATTACCTTCCAAAATACATGGATTGGCTCACCTACTGTTTACTATGGCGACGAAGTAGGACTGACAGGCTGGACTGACCCCGATAATAGAAGAACATTTCCGTGGAACAATATAAACAGAGATATACATAGATACTATAAGTTGGCCATACGTTTACATAAGGACAATGACGCTTTAAAGTACGGCTCTATAAAAATGCTTTTCCATGACTACGGTCTATTATGTTATGCACGTTTTACTGAAAATGAAAAAGTTATAACTATACTAAATAATAATAATTTGCCACGTAAGCTAGAAGTACCTGTTTGGAAAATAGGCGTTGAAGATAATTCAGACTTTAAAGTACTTTTAGAAACTACAGAAAGTCATTTTAATACACCTAACTATAGCTACTTTGTAAAAAATGGTAAATTTAATATTACACTTAATAAATTTAGTAGTGTTATTCTAAGAGAAAATATTATAAACTAATCTAAACTATTTATACCCCAAGGGACAAATTTACATTTTTGTATTTTATCCCTTGGGGTATTTTTAAAAAATTATTACCAAAAAATTTTATAGTGGTAACATTCTACTTTAAATGATAAAATAAAACGTAATGCAGTTTCTTTAAACCAAAGCTCAAAGGAGAGAATCATGTTAGCAATCTTTTTTATATTTTTTTTAGTCGTTATTGATCAAATAACAAAATACTTAGCCCTAAACTATTTACAGCCTATAAGTACCATTCCATTAATAAATAATATTTTTAGTTTAACATATGTTGAAAATAGAGGCGCAGCTTTTGGCATTTTTCAAGGAAGTATACCTATTTTTGTTGTTATAACAATTGTAGTTGTTATTTTTTTAATTATGTACTACAAAAAGTTAGACTCCACAAAGCCAAATAATTATATTAAGTTTACAATTTTATTGTTGCTTTCTGGTGCTTTTGGGAACTTTATAGATAGACTTTCCCGTGGCTATGTAGTCGATATGTTCCACTTCACTCTTATAGATTTTCCAGTTTTTAATATGGCTGATATTTATGTTGTTATTGGTTCATTTTTACTTATTATAATAACTTTAATTTTTTCAGAAGATGAAAAGAAAAATAAAAAGGAGTTAATCAATGAATAGTTTTAAAATTGATGATGAAGAAAGTGTAAATATTAGAATTGATAAATTTCTTTTTGACCAATTAAATGTAAGCAGAAGTCATATTAAAAAGAAAATAGACGAAGGTCAAATTTTAGTTAACCAAGAAATTACAAAGGCTAGTTATAAATTAAGGTTAGACGATGAAATTGAAATTTTAGACATAGAGCCAAAAGTCTTAAAAATAAAAGAAGAAAATATCCCCTTGGATATATTTTATGAAGACCAAGATGTAATAGTTATAAATAAACCTCAAGGCATGGTAGTACATCCGGCTCCTGGAAATTATTCTGGAACTTTAGTAAATGCCCTTATATACCATTGTAAAGATTTATCAGGTATAAATGGTGAGCTTAGGCCTGGTATTGTACATAGAATTGACAAAAACACCTCAGGACTTTTAGTTTGTACTAAAAATGATAATGCCCATAACTTTTTAGCAGAGCAATTTTTCAACCATACTATTAAAAGAGAGTATTATGCAATTACTGTAAATAATGTTGTTCTAGATAAAGGAACTATAAATAAACCATTGGCAAGGCATGGTCTAGACCGAAAAAAAAGAGCCATAGATAGAAGAGGCAAGGAGGCCATTACTCATTATGAAGTAATAGAGAGATACAGTAAATACACCTTAGTAAGATTAACTTTGGAAACAGGGCGGACTCACCAAATAAGAGTGCATTTAGCAAGTATTGGCAATGCTGTACTAGGCGATGACATGTATAGCCAGCACAAAGGTAAATTAAATTTACAAGGCCAACTTTTACACGCTAAAACTTTGGGCTTTATTCACCCTACAACAAAGGAATATATGGAATTCGACTCACCTTTGCCAGAGCACTTTTTAAAAGCAATAAGATATATAAAATCAAATTAGACTTTAGGTTTAATGAAATAAAAACGAAAGGAATACTATGCTATATTTAAAAGATTTCGTTTCGATGAAAGACTTAACAAAAGAACAAATTATGGATTTACTTAGCACAGCCGAAACAATGAAACTTATGCTAAATAAAAATTCAAAAAATGCACCTTATTTACAAGGCAAAACCGTTATTTTATTCTTCGAAAACCAACAAAGTAAAAATAAATTGGCTTTCGATTTAGCTGCAAAACACTTAAGTGCAGCTGTAGCCGACTTATCGGGAGCACGTAATATATATGCAAACCAAAATATAATTGAAGTAGGTAAAATGATGGAAGAAATGGGTGCGGACTTTATTGTAGTTCGTCATCATTTATCTGGAAGTTCCAAATACCTTGCGGAAAATGTAAGTGCACGTGTAATAAACGCCGGAGATGGGCAAAATGAAAACCCTGTACGCTCTATGCTAGATTTAATGACAATTCAACACTACAAAGGTGGATTTAACGGTCTAAAAGTTGCATTTATAGGTGATGTAGAAAATAATAGACTGGCAAAAAGTAATATTTATGCATTAATGAAATTAGGTGCGAAAATAAGTGTATGTGGTCCTCCCACCTTAATAAGTGAAAATATCTTCGATGATATAATCGTTTATAACAGACCAATTGACGCAGTAAAGGATGCCGATGTAATTTTTTGTGTAAAACTAGAAGAAAATTCCTTAGACAGTAAAAAAATTCCGTCTTTAAATGAATACAAAACATTATTTAAAATAGACGAAAAGCTAATCTCCAATGCACATAAAGATTGTCTAGTATTACACCCTGGTTCTGTGCGAAAAGGCATTGAAATAACTTCATCTATTATAAGCAGTGATAAGTGTGTAATTGACGTACAAAACTTAAATCCAATCGCCTTAAACATGGCACTTTACTACATGCTTTCTTTAAAAGGCGGTGACAAATAATGAACTACTTAATAAAAAATGTAATTACAACAGAAAATTATAAAGAACAAAAAATAAACTTATTAATTGAAAATGGTAAAATTCTGCAAATTTCCACGGAAGAAATAAAGGGCGAATTTAATAATATAATTGACGGCAATGGCTACTACATTTTACCTGGATTTTTAGACTTAAATTGCGAGGTATGCGAACCTGGTTATGACTATAAAGATGATATGAAAAGTATTTCTAAATGTGCAATAAAAAGCGGCTTTACCGCTGTAACTTGCAACCCAAACACCGACCCTGTAATTGATAATAAAGTAGTCGCACGTTATATAAGATTTTTAGCCAAAGAAAGCGCTACTATAAATATATACCCTTACGGCCATATGTCCAAGGAAGGCAAAGGAGAAGAAATCGCTGAAATTGGCGAAATGATAGATGGGGAAATAGTGGGTATATCTGACGGAAACAACAGTATAAAGGATAATTACCTAATTAGTAATATTTTTTCATACTCCAATATGTTTAACATTCCCGTTATTACCTATTGCGAAGACAAGTCCATAAGCAAGGAAGGCATGGTAAATAGTGGAAAAGTTTCTGTTTTTACAGGGCTAAAAGGAATCCCATCAACTTCAGAAGAAGTGGAGCTAGCAAAAAATCTATTAATAGCCGGCAATAAAAATGCAAAACTCCATCTTACTCAAATAACTACAGAGGGAAGTGTTAACTTAATTCGTCTGGCAAAAAAAAGAGGCTTTAATGTCACTTGTGACACATCACCCCATTACTTTACATTTACAGAAGACGAAGTATTAAACTATGATAGTAAATTTAAAGTTCGTCCACCTCTTAGAAAAAAAACAGACTTAAAAGCTATTTTATACGGCCTAGCCGACGGAACTATAGACGCTATTTCTTCCGGTCATAAACCTGAAAATTGCGAAACAAAGGAAAAGGCCTTTGAAAATTCTTCTTTCGGTATCTCTAGCTTAGAAACCACTTTTTTAGTATCCTACAACACTCTAGTTATAGATAATAAAATGCCATTGCAAGAACTAGTAAATAAATTAGCAGTAAACCCTTATAATTTAATTAACATAAAAAACAAGGGCCATATAAAAGAAGGCTATGACGCAGATTTATTTTTATTTAATCCTAATAAGACTACAATAGTAGACCCTCTTAAGTTTGAAACTAAGGCTAAATATTCAATGTATGATGGCCTAGAATTAAAAGGAGCTGTAGAAATGACCTTTGTTAAAGGTGAGCTAGTTTATAGTTTAAGCCCTTTGTAACATCATTAAATAATTTACGAAATAGAAAGGCTCTTCTTTAAATTTACTAGCCTTTTTCGTAGTCATTGTTTATCGGTAAGAATTAGACCCCCACCTCAATGTATAATAGGTGGCGGGACTGTGAAAGCTGTGCTTTCTGCTCGACTATGCAACCAAGTATACAACCAACTCGGTTATGCAACCAAATTCGCCGTTCAATGGGGGTACAAGCCCCCACTGACGGATAGGTCTATTGACTAATACATTTATTCCCCAGCCACAGCCAAAGAGCTAAACCAAATACTAGGCGAACCAACACTTCCCAATCCTTCTGGAAAGTCAAATTTCAAGTCATTAGCTACACCCATGCAATTAAATAGCATTTCGAAGAAATTTCCAGCCACTGTTATATCTTCAACAGCCTTTATTATTTTTCCATTTTCAACATAAAAAGCTTTTGCTGCTAATGAAAAATCCCCAGATATTGTATTTACACCTGAATGCAATCCTGCTAAATCATGTACAACCAAACCTGTACCCATTTCTCCAATTAGCTCTTCTAAAGTACTATTCCCACCTTCCAAATAAAAATTTGTGTGTGAAGTTACTACGGAAGATTTAAAAGAAGGCTTATAGCCATTACCCGTAGGGGATACATTATCTTTTTTAGCTGATTTTAAATTATGTAAAAAGATTTTTAATTCTCCTTTTTCCACAAGAATTTTATTAGATGTTGGATATCCCTCACTATCAAAGCTACTATTTGTATACCACTCACAAACTCCATCATCTTTTATTGTTATCTTTTCATTTCCTATTTTTTCGCCTAATTTCCCTTTTAATTTAGAAAAGCCTTTTTGGACATTTTCGCCATAAAAACTAGGAATAAAGACAGAAACAAATTCTATAAAAGAATTATTGTCAAATATTATATTCATATTATTATTAGACTTAACGGGCTTTGCATTTAATTGCATCTCAGCTTTTTTTATAGTTGACTTAGCTAGTTTTTCTACATCCAAATCTTTAAAATCATTTCCTAGCCATGTATCTATAGCTACTCTAGTATCAGCACCATCTGCCATTTCCAAATATGCATAAGCATAGCCTAAGTTGGAAACCTCTTCTTTTAACAAACCAGCGGAATTAGCTAATAATAAATAACTTTCACTACTTCCTACCACAGAACTATTAACACTTTTTACACGACTATCTTCTAAACATATTTTTTCTATTTCTTTAGCTATTTCTATTTTTTCTTCAACAGTAGTGTTATTTAAAGCTTCATTATATGAATTTATTGTGTTATATTTTACTTTTTTAAAGTCTTTAAATATTTCTTCCTTTTCCTCTACTTCCAGTATTTCATTATTTATTATGGCATTTTCTATTAAAACATCAATTACTCCCTCTGAAACTTCCTCGGAGTATGAATAACTCATTTTGCCATTGTATATTCCCCTAAAGCCAATGCCTTGGCTATCAGAATTTTTGTATTGATATATCTCGCCTTTAAAAATATTCACACTAAAGCTTTTACCCTTTACATAATAGGCTTCATACTCTGTAAAGCCATTTTCTTTAGCTTTAATAAAAAGTTTTTTAATAAAGTCATTTTTTATCTTTTCCACTATGCTCTACCTCCTACTGTTATTTCTTTTACTCTTAAAGTTGGTTGCCCTACATTTGTAGGAACCGAGCCACTTATAGAACCACACATTCCAGGTGCTTTATCTAAATTATTGGAAATCATATCTATGTTCATAAGTATTTCCGAGCCTTTGCCAATTAGTGTTGCACCTTTTACTTGCTTATGGATTTTTCCATTTTTAATTATATACGCCTCATTGGCAGCAAAGTTGAAAGCCCCTGTACTTGGCAATACAGAGCCACCGCCCATAGTTTTTGCATAGAGACCATATTCAACACTGGCAAAAATATCCTCTGTAGTATCTGTTCCATTATCTATATATGTATTGGTCATTCTTGATGTTGGTGCAAATTTATAGGATTCACGGCGTGATGAACCTGTTGAATTTTCACCCATTTTTTTGCCATTTAGTCTATCAACTAAATAGGAATTTAATACACCATTTTTTATTAATGTATTCTTTTGTGTCTTAGTTCCCTCATCGTCTATGTTTAAAGAACCCCATTCATTTTCTATTGTTCCATCATCAATAGCCGTTACTTTTTCATTAGCTATTATACTTCCTTTTTTACCACAAAAAACGGAAGCATCTTTTGCTATTGATGTTGCCTCTAAACTATGTCCACAGGCCTCATGGAAGATAACTCCACCAAAGGCATTATCTATAATTACGGGCATTTTGCCACTTGGGCAAAGTTCTGCATATAAATTATTTACTGCCTTTTCTGCTATTTCTGTTCCCATATCTTCGAAATTGTATTTTTTAAGTAATTCGAAGCCACAATGTTCACCTTTAGAGATATAAAAATTTTCCTTGTCTTTTTCATTAGTGGCAATTGCCGTTAAAGTAAATCGGCTTCTTGTGCGACTATCTTCGGCATAAAGCCCATCGCTATTTGCTATTATCACATTTTGTATATAATCAATATAGCCACAACTAGTTTCTGTAATTAATTTATTTGTATTAAAAGCCGTTTTACTAGCCAAACGCAAATAATTTATTGCCTCTTTTTTACTATATGTAGTTGGCGGAATTATTATTTTATGCTTGTTTTCAATTTTTTGGTCAATAAAAGGCATAACCTTTATACTCTGCTTTTTCTTAACAGCTGAAGCTCCCTCTTTTGCTACTTTAATTAGATTTTCATAGTTAGTATCGTTTGTATAGCAATAAATACCACTAAAACCATTAAAAATTCTTATACCTACACCATAATCAATTCCACCGGAAGATTTTTCAACCTTGCCATTTATTAAAGAAATTGAATTTGCATTTTTGTGTTCAATGAACACTTCAGCAAAATCTCCACCCGTTGATAAAGCAGCTGTAAGTATGTCTGCTATTGTATTTTTACTTAACATATTTTATCCTTTCATGTATATTAGTTTTTTTATTAGTTTAACACTTTTTTAGGATTTATTTCCATTTTTTTTAAAAAAATCTACTCTATATAAAAAAACTTGTAGATAAACCTTATTATTAAAAGGTAAATTTACAAGCTTATTTCATGTCCATTTATTTTTCTACTTGTAGGGATTTGTTCCAAATTTATCCATAACATTATGAATTTGTTCATGGCTTAAAATATTAACATGCCCCCATTGTTTAGTTATACAAGTTAGTTGTGCTACATATTCCAAGTGTTCAGCTACAGAAAAAGCTCCACTTAAAGAATCACCCACAGCTAAAAGCCCATGGTTACCCAACAAGCACGCACCACGATTTCCCAAAGCTTCAATTGCGTTATCAGCCAACTCCTGAGTTCCATAGGTTGCATACTTTGCACATTTTACTTCTATACCTGCAACGGCAATAAGGTAATGCAACGGTTCTAAATCCCAACCCATACAAGCTACCGCCGTTGCGTATACAGAATGTGTATGCACTACACTGTTTACATCTTTTCTATTTTTATAAACTGCTAAGTGCATATTAATTTCAGAAGATGGTTTGTTTTTACCATCAACTATATTTCCATCCATATCTACAACTATAACGTCCTTAGGCGTAAGTTCGTTATATAAAATTCCACTTGGTGTAATTGCTATTAACTTATGTTTTCTATCTAATATACTTATATTTCCCCCAGATCCTGTAGTTAAATTATTTTCTATCATTCTATTGCCATATAATACAATTTTTTCTCTTTGTAAATCCAGTAACATATAATCTCCTCGCATTTTTCTTATACTTGAACCTTACTTTGTTCTTTAGTTTTTATTTTATCTTTGCTAAAAATAATTAATGCAATTATTGTAGCTATATAGGGAATAGACTGGGTTAATTGCCCAGGAATTGTATTTTGGGCAACACTTGCAAATGCATCACAAAAACCAAAAAATAAACTAGCCAATATAATTAAAATAGGGTTACTTCTACCTAAATTGCAAGCTGCCATCCCTATAAAACCTCGTCCCGCTGTCATGTTCTCAGTAAATAATGTTACTTGTCCCATACTAAGTACTGCACCACCAAAAGCACACAAAAGCCCCGACACAACAACAGCAATAATTTGCACTTTATTCGCATTAATTCCCATAGACAAGGCTGCCTCTTTTTTAACTCCAATAGAAATCAAATGGTAACCACTTACTGTTTTAAATAGATATATAAACATAATTGTTGCAATTACATAACTAATATAATCTAATGCAGTCAAATTTCTAAATAAAATAGATAAGTGAGGTATGTCACTGATTACAGGAAGTTCAATTTTAGGTAGAGATAAAAGCTCTGGATTCTTGAAACTTCCTTTTACTCCAAATAATATAAAAAGCAATATTGAAGTAAATGCCCCTACAAATAAATTTATAGAAGTACCTACAACCATATCTGCAGCTTTATATTTCACTTGCAAAACTCCTACTACCAAACCAACTATGCCACCTGCTACTACAGCCCCAACCACAGAAATAAAAATACTTCCTGTAAACCAATTTAGTGCAATAGCTAAAAAACACCCTATAAGCATTTGTCCTTCCAAGGCAACATTAAATACTCCAGCTCTATTGCAAATTGCACTTGCTAAAGCCGCCATCATAATGGGTGTAGTTGAACGTATAGCAGAATTTGTAATAGCTAAAACAAAATCTATATCCATTATAATTCACCTGCCTTTTCTGCATCATCAGACTTCTTCTTAAATTGTTGATATTGTTCAAATATTTTTACAGAAACAAATAAAGTAATTGTAGCCTGAATTAAAGTTGACACCTGTAAAGGAATGCCAGTTGTACGTTGTATAGCCTGCCCACCAACTTGTAATCCAGATAAAAAAATCGATGTAAAAAATGCACCAATTGGATTTAATGCTGAAATAAGCGAAGACATAAGACCTGTCCAAGCATAGGAAGTAGTTGTAAACATTCCATCTATAAAACGATACTTCACCCCAAAAATTTCCAACACACCTGCAATGGATGCCATAGCCCCACTTAAAGCCATAGTACTGTACATAACTTTACGGTGCTTAACTCCACCATACTGTGCAAAAACAGGATTTAAACCAGTCATTTTAGATTCATATCCAAAGTTAGTTTTATTTATAATGTACACTACAGACAATACCAAAAATATGACTATGAAAAAACCAATATTAAATGTACTAACTTGAGAAATTTTTTGTAGTTGTAATTCCACGCCTATTTCTTTTGATTGTATAGCTAATTCATTAGCATCATCTCTAAAGGGGAATGTAACAAAATACGATGTAATAAAGGTAGCAATATAGTTCATCATAAGAGTCGATATTACTATGGATACATTAAAACGGTCATTTATAAAAGCCGCAAAAATTGCCATGGCAGCACCTGCCGTCATTCCAAAAACTATACTAAATACTAAAACTAAAAATGGCGGCCCAGGTAAATATATTGCCGTTAAAGTAGCTACAAGAGAACCACAAATCATTTGACCTTCTATACCTAAATTTATGTATCCTGCACGCCAAGCAACAATTGTAGCCAAGGAACAAACAATTACCGGGGTAGATCGTGTAAGGGTTTGCATTAAATAATATAAAGTAAAAAATGATTTTGAAAACATTTCCTTGTACACAAATACAGGATTTTCACCGGCTAAAACAATAACCAAAGCCCCAACTATAAGCCCTAATATTATCGCTACTAAAGGGCCAAAAATTACATTTTTCACGAAAAATATTTTACTCTTCATTTTTCTTGAATAGGTCATCTGGTTCACCTCCCATCATTAGCATTCCCAAGTCTTGACTATTAGCCTTGTCCCTTGGCAACTCCCCTACAATCTTTCCATCATACATTACATAGACTCTGTCGGAAAGTTTTAAAAGCTCTGTTAAATCAGATGAAACCAAAAGTATTGCTACATTTTTTTGACGCTCTTCAATGATTTTTTTATGTATAAATTCCATGGCACCTAAATCAACTCCACGTGTTGGCTCAGAAACTATAAGCAACTGCGAATTATGACTTACTTCTCTTGCTACAATTAATTTCTGTAAATTTCCACCGGACAGCTCCCTAGATTTTTGTTTTAGAGAAGAATATTTTACGCCATACTCTTCCAATAATTTATTAAAGTATTTTTCAGCAATTTTATAATTTAGTACACCATTGCTATTTAAGTCCTTTTCATACTGATGGGTCATTAGCATTGTTTCACACAAATTCGCTTCAAGGGCAGCACCTATTGTATTTCTATCCTCAGGTACGTAACTTAAACCTACATCCCTAATTTCTTTTGGCGTAAGTCCATTTATTTTACGAGAATTTAAAAATATTTCTCCATTAGTAGGCTTTAACATACCTGATATAGAATGTAATAATTCACTTTGACCATTTCCTGAAATCCCAGCTATACCTACAATTTCCCCACCATTTACTTTTAAAGAACAGTTTTTTAATATTCTGTGGCCATCATTTGTGGTATAAGATAATTCCCTAACACTTAAAACTTCTTTCCCCTTTTTTACATATGGAATTTCATTATCTGCCACTTCACGTCCTACCATTAAAGAAGATAGTTCTTTGACATTTGTATCCGATGTATTTAAAGTTGCTATATGCTTGCCCTGACGCATTACTACACATCTATGAGAAATTGCCATAACTTCATTTAGCTTATGAGTAATAAGAATAATACTTTTACCAAGTTCACTTAAACTTTTTAATGTATATAAAAGCCCCTCTACTTCCTGTGGAGTTAATACTGCAGTTGGCTCATCAAAAATTATTATGTCTGAATTTTGATAAAGTACCTTTAAGATTTCACAACGTTGTTGCAATCCCACTGGGCAGTCTTTCACAATTAAATCAACATCTATTTTAAGACCATACTTTTCGCTTATGTTACTTACTTCTTTTTTAGCTTTTTTTCTATTAAAAAAAATTCGTCTTTTACAAGGTTCATTACCAAACACTACATTCTCCGCAACAGTAAATATAGGTAGTAACATAAAATTTTGTTGCACCATTCCTATACCAGCAGCCATTGCATTTTGAGGATTTTTAAAATTTTGTTTTTTGCCATTAATATATATCTCTCCACCAGTAGGTCTTTCCAAACCATAAAGAATTTTCATAATAGTTGATTTACCAGCGCCATTTTCACCTATAACTGCTAAAACCTCTCCTCGTTCTAAATTTATATTCATATTATCATTGGCAAGTACACCATTGGGATATCTTTTAGTGATATTCCTCATTTCTAGTAACATAGTCACCTCAATTCTTCTTTTAAGAAACAAATTTATCGGTAAGAATTAGACCCATACCTCAATGCTTGCATCTAAATTTTGCTTTCGGCAATACCAAACACTGTGTGTTTGGCAGCTGTTCATTGCTGTTTTACTCTGAATTTTTGTTTCACAAAAACCAAATGCTACGCATTGTCTGGTCGAAAGCTTTGCTTTCTGCTCGGTTATGCGGTCGAATTCGCCACTCAGTGGGGGTACAAGCCACCACTGACGGATAGGTCTATTGACTTACTGATTTTCATAATTTTCTTCCTCAGGCATTTGCGTCAAATCAATTTTACCTGAACGTATATCTTCAACAGCTTCTTTAACCTTATTTAATTCTTCTTCACTTAGTCGGTCGCTCATAGGATTATCGCTGTTATGAGTAGCATATACCGCACCAATTGTTCCTTCTTCTAAACCCCAAACTTCATCTTCACCATTCCAGTCTTCCGTAAAGTACTTTTCTAATAGATATTTAATAGTTACATTGGTATCTTTTATTTGGCTCGATATAATGTATGGATTTTCAGGATTCGTTAGGTCCTCATCTTGTCCAGATGTGTAAAATCCTTTTTCTAAAGCTGCCTCAAAAACGCCAATATCTCCACCAGCTGACGCACCATTTATAAAGCTACATCCTTGTTCTGCTTGTAATAAAGCATATTCCTTTGCTTTTGCTGGATCGTTAAAATTACCTGTATAGTTAAATATAAATTCTGCATCTGGATAAACCGACTTAACCCCCTCCATGTATCCATAACGCCATTTCCAAGAACCTGGCCCCTGATTTACATGTATAGCCCCAAAAGTATTTTCATTTTCATCAGCTACATATGCACCCATCATACCAATTAAAAAAGCTCCCTCTTGCTCACGATATGATATTGATTTTACATTTTCCGCCTCTATAGTTGAATCTATAATTGCATAATCTGCTGCATCTGGAAATTGTGTAGCCCCTTTATTTAAGGCATCAACACCTTGCCATCCACCTACTATAATTAAATCTGTTCCCTCTTGTATTAATGCGTTTATGTTATCTTCATAGGCTGCACTATCTCCACATTCTGCAATAATAGGAGTAAATCCATAGGTTTCAGCAGTTTCATTTAAACCATCTATCATAGATAGTATAAAAACTTGGGTTCCTGCCTCATCACAGACTAAGGCCACAGTCTTCCCCTCTCCTAGTTTACTACTTCCATCTTCCTTTGTACTGGTGTTACTTTCTTCTACCTTACTACTAAAATTACTAGCCGGAGAATTGGCACAAGACGCCAATATTATTGATACTACAAATATTGCTAATACAATTTTCATTTTTCTTTTATTCATACATACCTCCTAATTTATGTTTTTAATAATTTCCATTACTAATTTTTGAAATTTACCTGATGCTTTTTTTGCAGTCTCGTCAACTTCTTCCGTTGTGACAGGTCCAGTTATACCTGCCGCCATATTAACTACTAAAGATAATCCTAAAACTTTCATACCACAATGGGCTGCACTTATTGCCTCTGTTACTGTGGACATTCCTACAACATCACCTCCAAGAATTCTAAAAGCTCTTATTTCAGCTGGAGATTCAAATTGTGGTCCAGGATAATAAAAATAAACTCCTTCCTTTAAATCTATATTTGATTCTTTAGCAGCATTTACGGCTAACTTTTGCAATTCTTTTGTGTACATATCTGTAGTATCAAAAAATCTTTTTCCAAATTCATCAATATTTTTGCCACGCATAGGACTTGCTCCATATAGTTTTATATGGTCCTTTATTAACATTATATCCCCTGGAATATAACTCTCGTTTATTCCTCCTACAGCATTTGAAACTATTAGTGTTTTAACTCCCAGCAAACTTAATACTCTAACAGGTATGGATAGCTCTTCAAAATCATAACCCTCATAATAATGGAAACGCCCAGACAAACACACAACATCGCAGTTAGATATTCTTCCAAAAATCAATTCCCCAGCATGAGAATCTACCGTTGAAAGAAGAAAATTAGGTATATCACTATATTTTATTACTATTGGATTTTCTATTAAACTTGCCATACCCCCTAAACAACTGCCTAAAATTATTGCAACTTTGGGCCTTGATTCAACTCTATTTAATATATAGTCTGCTGATTTTTGATAATAATCTTTGTCAAAATTTTGTTTTAACATATGACCTCCTATTTTTTTTATTTAATATTATATTTAAAATTCCTGTTATTAATGAAGATGTAACCATTAGCACGATGGCAAAGGTGTAGTATCCTGTATATTGTTTAATAGCTCCTGCTGTTGCTGCGAATATTGAGCCTAAAATCATATAGATGTTTGTAAAAGCCATATTTACGCCAAAATATTTATTTCCATAATTATGTGTTAAAAAAGCACAAACGTAGACAGCACTGCAGGCATTTGCCAAGCCTATTAAAATATAGGCAACTATCATTAAAGGTAATAAATTAAACTTATAACCTAAGTATAAAAAAACACTACCTAAAATTGAAAAAAAACTCAAAAAATTTCGTTGTACATTACAATTACACTTATCTGCTAGGCTTCCAAAAAATGGTCTTGCCCCTCCACTTGAAATTGCCAAAATTCCTGTCATTAAAGTTGATGATTTATAAGTTAGTCCTAAATCCGAAGATATTAAAGAAGAATGCCCTACTAAAGTTAATATAGTGCAAGCAATAGTTATGCTAGATAAAAAGAAAATCCAATAATATTTGTCTTTTAACATTTTTTCCGTAGTCACGCCCACTTGCGTGTAAGTTTCAACATATCTTTTATTATTTGTATAAGACGGTAAAAAAATTGCAGAGTTTAAAAGTAATAAAAGATATAAAACACATAAAATTACAAATGATTTACGCCACCCTAAATAGTTAATACTATAAGACAATGGTGTACCTAAAAGCAATGGGCCAATACCAAAACCCATTAATAAAATACCAATAACGAAATTTGCGTTGTCATTAAAAAAGGGCAATAAAGTACTCATACATAAATTATATATCATACCTATGGTAAGGCCGGCAAAAACACCATAGAAAATATAAATGCTATAAATATTGTTGGATACAGATGTTCCATAAAATCCAACAACTGAAAATAAAGCAATTAAGCAATAAATATATTTATTGCTTATAACTTTATTTAGATTACTAGACAAAAATTGCCCTAATATAGACACACTCATTGATATGGCAAAAACCCAGCTTGTATCTTTACGCATAATATTTAAATCCATCTCTATAGGCTCTGCAAATATACTCCAAGCATTAACTAACCCGCTAAATAACATTAATAAAAAACCTAAAATAATATATCTAATTTGTAGTAGTGAAAATTTTGTATTATTCTTCATAATATTTCTCTAGCTCGAAATTTGAATATAAGCCTTTCTGTGTAACTACTCCATTACAAAATTTAGGTGGCACGATATCAAAAGCCGGATAAAATGCATTAACTTTTTTTTTGACTACAGATGTACCAAATATATTTGTAACTTGTGTGTGATCTCGTTCCTCAATGTTTACACTTTTAATATCTGGGTGGGATTTATTTGGTGAACCAGTAACAAAATAGGGGATTTGATGATACTGAGCAGCCAATGCTATTTGAAAAGTACCAACTTTATTTACCACATAGCCATCCATAGTTATAACATCCGCCGCAGAAGTGAAAACATCTACATTTTCCCTACCCATTATATACGCCGGCATATTATCGCAAATGACTCTCACATCAAAATCCATATCGGATATACAACTAGCCGTTAACCTAGAACCTTGTAAGTATGGTCTTGTTTCTGGACAAATAAAACGTGGAGTCTTATTTCTTTTTTTACATTCTAAAAGCATTGTTCCTATTATCGTTTCTGCAAAACACATAGTCATAACTGTTCCATTTTCCGGAAAATGTTTCACTAGATGATATGCCACATCTTTATAGGATTTATAACGCTCCTCTAAAGAGCTATAAGCATAGTTAAACATACTGTCTATAGGACATTTTCCTTCTTCTAAAGATTTTTTCGCTAATTCTAAAGATGTATTTGTAATGACTTGCATTTTTGCACTTGTTGTTGGTCTTGCATGAGATAATAGATATGCAGCTTCTTCTAAAAAACTAATTTGTTCTGATTTAGTTTTGTTTTTACATTCATATCCAGCCAAAGCCATACCCATGGCAGCTGCTGTATAAGGTCCTCCGCTTTGTGTTACCATATCTTTTATAGCTTTAGCTACCTCGGTATGTTTTTTACAAGTAACAAATTCTTTTTTATAGGGATAGACTCGTCTATCCAGAATTCTTACACTGCCTTTATCGTACCAAGCTACATTCTCGTATTTTAACAAAAACGCCATATCATCATCTTGTCTTTTCATATAAAACTCCTTTCTAATAAAACTTTACAACGCAGGTAGTATCAAATATAATGAAAAAAATATTTAAGGTAGGTGTGTCATGAATAAAAATATAATAAAAGCCAAAGAAATTTTAAACAGAAATATTAATCAAAATAAATATTCTATTTTACGTCTTAATCAAAATGCCATAGGTAAAATATATATAAAAGATAATTGTGTATGTCTATGGGATAAAGAATATAACAAGTATTTATATACTACATACAATGCCCAAAATTTTTTGGATTTATTTTCTGAAGTACAAAGTGAAAACGGTATGGAGTTATCTTTGGTAAATAACGGCTGTGATGTACGAAAATCCCTTCTAAGATTAAATAGTAAGATTGACTTTGTGTCATGTTACCAAATGATCCCCCAAAACATTACTAAAAAAATAAAATATACTAGTGATATAGCATTTATGGAAATTACAAAAGATTTCGCTAAATGGATGGTAAGTGTTTATAAGCACCCTGAATTAACCATTGATTTTATACTAAGGCGAACAAGAAAAAATCCATATGTTATTGCTTGTAACAATAATAAAGAACCTATTGGTTTTTTTCTTACACATAGTGATGCAGAACTAGGCCCAGTATATGTTTCTCCTGAGTATAGAAGTAGTGGCCTAGCCGATATCATGTACGAAAAAATGATAAAATCCTTTAGTCATAATAATTTACCAATTTTATTTGTAATGGAAAACAATAACGCATCTTATAAATGGCTTACTAAATTAGGGTGTTATTTGTGTGAAGAAAAAATGCTATGGTTTTATATTAATTAACTTTTTTTAACGTCATCGCTATAAACTAATTTTATCCCCCTATTGTCTAAAACCTCCAACCATTCAGCATTTGGCCTTTGGTCAGTAATTATATAGTCAAAATCACCTAAATCAGCAATTTTATAAAGTGCTGTATTTGAAAATTTCGTATGGTCAGCAATTAAGTATTTGGAATAGGAGTTTTTTATACCTGCAGAGCGTATTTGTGCTACTTGTTCGTTGGAATCCATTATGCCGTACTTATCGGAAATTGATCTACAGGATATAAAACCCCTTCTAGTATAAACACTACTTATATTATCAATGGCCATTTTCCCAATAAAACACATATTTACTGTATCTAAAGTTCCGCCAGTGGAAACTATGCGTACATTTTTGTAATTAGATAAAAATTGAGTAATTAATAAAGAAAATGTAACCACTGTAACAGGTAAGTGGGTAATTTTTTTAGCTACCTCAAATGAAGTAGTAGAATTATCTAAAAATATAGTATCCTCTGGCGAAATAAAATCGCAACATAATTTAGCTATTTCTTCTTTATTTTCCTTAAGCATATTCTTACGTACTTCTATTCCTACATCGCTAACAATTGAGCCTTCTAAGTATGCTCCCCCATGAGTTCGTTTTAGTATTGACCGCTGTTCCAACAATTTAAAATCCCGCCGCACAGTTTCTCCGCTTATTTCAAAATGTTGACTGACTTCTTCCACAGTTATATATTTTTTTGTAACCAATAAATTCGTTATATAATCTAATCTGCTGCTAATCATTAGAGTTACCTCCTACTGTATTTAAAATTCAACACAAATCCACATTTAAATCAACAAAAAGATTTATGCATATAATAACACTTATATCTCAAAATAAATTGTTGAAAATTTTGTAATTTTAGTTTATAGTATTAAATATATATTTTCAATATATATTTTTTACAAATATTATATTATTATTTATTAAATTTCAATATAACATTTTAAACACGACTACCATTATTAAACATAATTTTTCACATATTTTGTGGATAAAACAATATAAATGTTGTTTTATCCACAAAAAAAAACATATAAATTCAAAAGAAAAGAGGAATTAAATGCTAATAAAAAATATTACATTAATAGGAGAAAACTACAGCTTACAAAAAAATGTAAACATTTTAATCGAGAATGAAAAAATCAAATCTATTTCCACAGAAATTCCCACTGACTACAACGGAGAAATCTACAACGGAGAAGGGAAAATAGCCGCACCAGGGTTTTACAACATGCATTGTCATGCCCCAATGAGTCTTTTGCGAGGATATGGTGAAGGTTTACCCTTAGACACATGGCTTACAACAAAAATGTTCCCCTACGAGGCATTACTTACAAATAAAGATATTTATTGGGGCTCATTACTAGGAATTTCCGAGATGTTAGCAAGCGGAGTTGCATCTTTTAGCGATATGTACTTTAAAATGGAGTCTGTAGCAAAAGCCGTAAATGAAAGTGGTATTAAAGCAAATTTGTGCCATGGTTCCAGTGGTAACGAAGACATTCATTTTAAAGATACAAATGGATATGAAGGCACTAAAACCTTAATGGAATTTTCCAATACCACCAATGGTAGAATAATAGCCGATGTGGGTATACACGCCGAATACACGAGCGGAGAGCTTTTATGCAAAGAAGCTGGCAACTTTGCTAAAGAAAATAAATTAAATGTACATTTACATTTATCAGAAACAAAAAAAGAACATGAGGAATGCAAAAAACGACGAGGTGGCAAAACACCATCTCAATGGTTTGAAAGTTTAGGTGTATTTGAAGCCAATACCAATGCAGCACATTGTGTATTCCTAGAAGAAAATGATTTGCAAATTTTAAAAAATAATAGAGTTAACGTATTGCATTGTCCTTCGAGTAATTTAAAATTAGGTAGTGGCTTTGCAGATATTGTTACCATGGATAAAAATTCTATAAATGTATGCGTTGGCACTGATGGTGCAGCCAGCAACAATAATTTAAATATGTTAGAAGAAATTAACCTAATGGCATTATTACAAAAAGGTTTGCATAAAGACCCTGTTGTATTAGAAATAAAAAAAGTTTTTGAAATATCATGTAAAAACGGCGCTACAGCTCAAAATAGATTAAACTGCGGCGAAATTAAAGTTGGCAATAAAGCCGATATAGTTGTCTTTAATAGTAATAACCCTCATATGCTACCACTTATTAATCCTATGTCTAATATATTGTATTCTGCTCAAAGTAGTGACATTATACTAAATATTATTGATGGTAAAGTGGTATATAAAAATGGTGAATACCCTACTATTGATATAGAAAAAATTAAATATAATGCCAAAGCAATAGCAAATGAAAAATTAAATAGGCTTACTACATAAATTTAATATATAACTAAAAGCTAAAAGCCACTTGAAACCTATGTAATATCCTGTAGATTTCAAATGGCTTTTAGTATTATTTTTTCATAAAAATCAGACCATTGATTTTTATGAATATTTCATTATAAAATATGCTATAATATTCAAAAAGTATTAAATGGAGTGATTAAATGATTTATTTAGACAATGCAGCCACAACAAAAACCTGCGACCTAGCAATAAAAAAAATAATTGAATTAAATACAAATAATTTTGGCAACCCATCTTCTCTACACAACTTAGGGATAAATAGCGAGAAAGAAATTATTAATAGTAAAAAAGAAGTTGCCAAAATACTAAAAGTGAAAGAAAAAGAAATTTTCTTTACATCTGGCGCAACAGAAAGTAATAACCTAGCTATACAAGGAACTTTATCTGCTACTAGAAAAAAACATATTATAACAACTAAAGCTGAACATCCAAGCGTTTTGGCAAACTATAAAATCCTAGAAAAAAAAGGATACACCGTAACTTACCTGAAACTAAATAAATATGGTGAAATTGATTTAAAGGAGTTACAAAACACAATAAGTGAAGACACTGCCCTAGTAAGCATAATGCACGTAAACAACGAAACAGGTGCAATATCTCCTATTAATGAAATAAAAAAAATCCTAAAAGATAAAAATATTATATTCCATATCGATGGCGTACAAGGTTTTTGTAAGCTGGACATCGATTGTAAAGACATTGATATTTACACTTTTAGTGGACACAAAATATTCTGCCCAAAAGGTTCTGGCGGTTTATACATTAAGACAGGTACAAAAATTAATTCCATTTTAAACGGCGGCGAACAAATGGAAAAAATCAGACCTGGTACAGAAAATATATCAGCCATAGCTGCCATTGGTGCAGTTTCAGCAGAATTAAACAAAAACATCCATGAACATTTTGACTATGTTCTAAATCTAAAAAAAGAATTTTTAAAAATAACAGAAGAAATTGAAGGAATAAAAATAAACGGACAAAACACATCCCCCTATATATGTAGTCTGTATTTTGAAAATTTAAAGGGAGAAGTACTATTGCACGCATTAGAATCCGATGAAATTTACGTTTCAACAGGCTCTTCTTGTAGTAGTAAATCCAAAAATGCAATGCTCCATGCCTATGGTTTCCAAGACCCAAGAGTTGATGGAACTGTTAGATTTAGTTTCTCCATAAATAATTCACAGAAAGAAATTATACTTGTAAAGGACAGAATAAAATATCATGTAGATCTATTAAGAAAGTTTGTGAAACGATGAAAAAAGTACTTTTAATTAAATACGGTGAAATAGCTTTGCGTGGAAGGAATAGAGGCCTTTTTGAAAAAAAATTAATCCACGCAATATTAAACTCTGTTAAGGATGTAGGTGATAATTTTTACGTACACAAAGAGCAAGGGCGTCTTATTCTTGAAGATTTATCTAAAGACATTGAGTATGACCGTGTAACTCACAGAGTAGCTAATGTTTTTGGAATAGTAGGTGTGTGCCCTTGCTATGTTATAGAAGACCAATCCATAGAGAATATAGAAAAAATGGCTGTAGTATATGTGAAAGAAAATTATAAAAATTTAGATTTTACATATAAAGTTTTTACAAGACGTTCTGATAAGCGATACCCCATAGAGTCAAACGATGTAAGTATACGCATAGGTGGATTTATACTAGATAATATTCCAACTCTATCTGTAAATGTTCACGATCCCGAGGAGGAAATTCACGTAGAACTTAGAAACAAAGCCTATATTTTTTCCAAAGAGATAAAAGGCTTTGGTGGTCTACCAAAAGGCTCTACAGGAAATGGAACACTGCTTCTTTCCGGCGGAATAGACAGCCCTGTTGCTGGTTTTTTAATGGCTAAAAGAGGTATTGAACTACACTGCGTTTATTTCCACAGTCCGCCTTACACCTCCAACAGAGCCAAAGAAAAAGTAATTGATTTAGCAAAGGAATTAAGTAAATACACTGGTGGTATAAAGCTATATATCGTTCCTTTTACAGAAACCCAACTTTTTATATATGAAAATACTCCACCTGAAAAAATGACAATTCTCTTAAAAAGAATAATGTTGCGTATAAGCGAAAAAATCGGAAAGAAAAATAAAAGCCTATGTTTAGTTGTAGGAGATAGTGTAGGCCAAGTTGCAAGTCAGACTCTGCACAGCATCAATGCCATTAATTCAGCCAGTCAGCTACCTATTATTAGGCCCCTTGCAGGCTATGACAAACAAGAAATAATAGACCTTGCATTAAAAATAAACACCTACCCTATTTCCATTCGACCTTTTGAAGATTGTTGTACTATTTTTGTAGCAAAACACCCAGAAACCAAATCTAAAAGAAGTATCATTGAAAATATAGAAGCCACTATGTTCCAACGTGGTCTTGAAGAACACATGACAAAAGCTGTAGACCAATGTGAGATTTTGGAGTTATAAAATGAGAGAAATTTCTGTAGAAATAATTAAAGAGGAAATTAAAAAAATGTTCATAGAATGTAATTGGAATATTTCTGAGGACATTTATAGCACAATTAAAAATACCAAGGATACAAAACTAGCAAGAGATATAATGGATATTTTAGTAGAAAATATGAATATGGCAAAAGGACAAAAACGTCCAATTTGCCAAGATACCGGCATGGCCATAGTGTATTTAGAAGTAGGACAAGATGTCCATTTAGTAAATGGTGATATAAGTACAGCTGTAAACCAAGGAGTAAAGGAAGCTTATATTGACGGATATTTGCGAAAATCTGTTGTATCAGACCCTCTGGAGCGGAACAACACAAATGATAACACTCCAGCAATTATTAAATACAACATTGTAAAAGGCGACAAGGTAAAAATAAGCATAATGGCAAAAGGCTTCGGAAGCGAAAACATGAGTGGCATTAAAATGTTAAAGCCAGCTGACGGTGTAAAGGGTGTAATAGACTTTGTTTTAGAAAAAGTTAAAAACGGAGGCGGTAATCCTTGCCCACCTATTATAGTAGGCATCGGAATAGGTGGCACTTTTGATGAATGTGCCTATATTTCAAAAAAAGCGCTTCTTAGGTCAATAAATAGTAAACATGCAAATCCATACTACAGTAAATTAGAAGAAACCCTTCTAGAAAAAATAAATAATACTAATATTGGTCCTCAAGGCTTAGGTGGTAAAACAACGGCTTTGGGGGTTAATATAGAAGTTTTACCAACACATATAGCAGGACTTCCTGTTGCTGTAAATGTCTGTTGCCATGCCAGCAGACATATGTCTGTAGAAATATAGAGGTGACTATGAATCTACCCTTAACCCCTGAAGAACTAAAGCAATTAAAATGTGGAGATAAAATAAATATATCTGGTGTTATCTATACAGCACGAGATGCTGCTCACAAAAAAATGACCGAAGCTATATCTTTAAACAAGGAGCTGCCTTTTCCATTGAAAAACTCTACAATTTACTATGCAGGCCCATGCCCTGCTGCACCCAATGAAATTATAGGGAGTGTTGGCCCAACAACCTCTTATAGGCAAGACCCTTATACCCCCACTTTATTAGACAATGGTTTGAAAATTATGATAGGCAAAGGAAATAGAAGCAAAAGTGTAATTGACTCCATGATTAAAAACAAGGCTGTATATTTAGTAGCCATAGGTGGCGCTGGGCTAGTAGTAGCAAACGCAATAAAAAAAGTAGATGTAATCGGCTATGAGGAGCTAGGAACTGAAGCTATAAGACGTTTAGAAGTTGAAAACTTAGAATTAATTGTCGCAATTGACATAGAAGGAAATAATATATATGTATAAATTATTAAAGAAAGATCCAAAAGGAATGGCAAAAAGAGGGGAGTTTAAAACTGTCCACGGCACTGTTCAAACCCCATTATTTATGAATGTTGGGACAATCGCCGCTATAAAGGGAGCTGTTTCAACAGAAGACTTAAATCAAATAAAATGTCAAATAGAATTATCTAACACCTACCATTTACATTTAAGGCCCGGTGATGAAATTATAAAAAAACTAGGCGGCCTACATAAATTCATGGTATGGGATAAGCCAATACTTACTGATTCCGGTGGATTTCAAGTATTTTCTTTAGCTCAAATGAGAAAAATAAAAGAAGAGGGAGTTTATTTCCGCTCTCATATAGACGGCCATAAAATATTTATGGGACCAGAAGAAAGTATGCAAATACAGTCTAATTTAGGCTCCACCATTGCAATGGCATTTGATGAGTGCCCACCATATCCAGCAACAAGACAATACATGGATGATTCTGTAAATCGTACAGTACGTTGGCTAGAACGCTGCGTAAAAAAAATGTCCACATTAAACAATATGGAAGATACCATAAATAAAAATCAAATGCTATTTGGAATTAACCAAGGTGGAACTTTTGCAGATATTCGTATAGAGCAAGCTAAAAGAATTAGCGAATTAAATCTTGATGGATATTCCTTAGGTGGTTTAGCCGTTGGTGAAAGCCATGAAGATATGTATGAGATAATTGAAAAAACAGTCCCACATTTACCATTGGAAAAGCCAACCTATTTAATGGGTGTAGGTACTCCAGAAAATATTTTAGAAGCTGTAGACCGTGGTGTTGATTTTTTTGACTGTGTAATGCCAGCAAGAAATGGTAGACATGCGCATGTTTACACATCTACAGGTAAATTAAATTTAAATAATAAAAAGTATGAGTTAGACGATACTCCTATAGACTCAAAATGCCAATGCCCTACATGTAAAAAATACAGCCGAGCATATATAAGACATTTATTTAAAGCTAAGGAAATGTTAGCAATGCGTCTTTGCGTTTTACATAACTTATACTTTTATAATAATTTAATGGAAGAAACAAGAGATGCCTTAGATAGTGATAACTTTCAAGAGTACAAAAAAAGGACATTGGAATCATGGAAAGCAGAGTAAGCTATTACAAATATTCTACATACTTAAAAAATACCTACGGCGAAAAAGTTTACAAAATCCCTGTAAATATTAATTGTGGTTGTCCAAACAGAACAAATGGTGAAGGTTGTATTTTTTGTGGTGAAGATGGTGCTGGTCACGAAAGTAGAGCAATAGATTTTAATAAACAAATAAATGAAAATATAAGTTACATTGGAAAAAAATACAATGCTAAAAAATTTATTATATATTTTCAAAACTATACTAATACATTTTTACCTATTACAAACTTTGAAAAATACTTACACCAATGTATAAGAGATGATGTTGTGGAAATAGCTATATCGACAAGACCAGATTGCATATCTAAAGAATATTTAGATGTTATGAAAAAAATAGAAAACAAATATAATGTTAATATTACAGTAGAACTCGGCTTACAAACAACTAACTACCATACATTACTAAAAATAAATAGAGGCCATGGACTATCTGAATTTGTACAGGCTATATTGCTAATAAAAAAATACAAATTTAAAATATGTACTCATTTAATTTTAAATTTGCCCTGGGATAACATTTACGATACAATTGAATCCAGTAAATTTGTATCTGCACTTGGAGTTGATTTCATTAAGCTACACAGCCTATACATTGTAAAAAATACAAAACTTGCAACAATGTATTTAAATAATGAAATTGAAATATGTAGCAAAGATGAGTACGTAAAAAGAGTAATTACATTCTTAGAGTACTTAGACCCAAATATACCGGTACAACGTTTACTAGGCCGTGCCCCTGAAGATATTTCACTATTTGAAAATTGGGGAATGAGTTGGAGAAAAATTAATGATGAAATAGAGTTTATAATGAAGAATGAAAGTATTTTTCAAGGCAATAAATTCAATATTGGAGGATAATATGAAAAAAAGAAACTTAATTTTAGGTACATTACTAGCAACAACAATTTTAGGAACACCAATTTTTGCTGAAGCAAAAGCCGAGGTTGTAGAAGATCCAGTTATAGCTACATCTACAGTAACTTATTTAGGAAAAGATAGCTTAAAAAACCAGCCTAAATCTTTATTAAAAGATTCAGCAATACCAGATTTAATAAACACAGTTCAATTGGAAAATAGTGGTGCCGACATCTCTGCAACTCCTATTTTTAGCCCATACAGTAATATCCCTAAAGGTGATGTTACAGCAAAAACTATAAAAGCACTTTATCCCACAGCAGCATCTTTAAAAACTTATAAAATAACAGGAGAAAATTTAAAAAAATACCTTGAACTTTCAGTAAGCTATTATAACCAGTTAAAAAATGGAGATCTTACAATTTCTTTCGCAAATACAGATGTGACAAATCTTGATTTCTTCTCTGGTATAAATTATACAATAAAAATAAAAAATGAAGTAGGTAATAGAATTATTAAACTTACAAAAGATACTGTAGAAATTAAACCTGAAGATGTATTTACAATTGCTATAAACAGCAATAAAGCAATTGAACTACTGGATAAAGAAATAATAAAAACAGAGGACATTGTAAGTACAAGCGAAAAAACAATTCAAGAATTATTGGTTGACTATGTAACAAATAAAGAGTTAAAAGGCGAAATTGATGGCAACTGGTCATTACATACAGTTCCAGATGTAAGCACTGAAGAGCATAAGGCTATCCAATACTTAGTAGATAATAAGTTTTTACAAGCTCCTGGTAGTAAAAAAGAAGTTCCTACTACATCACTAAATATAAATGATGACATAAACAGCGAAGCAAACAAAAACTTATTAAATAGTATTACAGATTCAGCTATTAAAAGCGAAATAAGTACAATGATAGACAATGGAAAAATTAAAACCGCAGGTAAACTTTATATTGAATCTCAAATCTTACTTGACTGTGGTTGTGGCGTAGATTTCTAAATTTTAATGGAGGATAATATGGAAAATTTTACTTTTTATTCACCTACTTTCTTTGTATTCGGTAAAGATACAGAAACAGAAGCAGGTAAATATGTAAAAAAATTTAATGGTACAAAAGTAATGATTCATTACGGTGGTGGTTCGGTTGTTCGTTTCGGTCTACTGGAGCGAGTAAAAAAATCCCTAGATGCAGAGAACATTGAATATATTGAAATAGGTGGAGTTAAGCCAAATCCACGAAGTGGCTTAGTTTACGATTCCATAGAAATTTGCAGAAAAGAAAAAATAGATTTTATTTTAGCCGTAGGCGGAGGCAGTGTTATAGATTCAGCAAAAGCTATTGCAGCAGGCATAGTTTATAATGGAGATTTTTGGGATTTTTATCAAGGAAAAACCATAGAAAAAGCCATACCTGTTGGTACTGTTCTTACAATAGCGGCAGCTGGTAGCGAAGGCAGTGCCAACTCCGTTATAACAAATGAGAATGGTATGTTTAAACGTGGTTCAAATGGTGACGCAATACGACCAGTATTTAGCATACTTAACCCAGATCTTACAAAAACTTTACCTAAATACCAAACAGCTTGCGGAATTACAGATATAATAGCACACCTTTACGAAAGGTATTTGACAAATACAAAAGAAGTAGAAGTAACCGATAGAATGATTGAAGCTCTTTTGCTTACAATGATAAAAGAAGGTAAAAAAGCAATGGAAAATGAAGAAGATTACGATTCCAGAGCTAATATAATGTGGGCAGGAATGGCAGCCCATAACAATAGTTGTGGCGTAGGACGTAGTCAAGATTGGTCAAGCCATACTATAGACCATGAAATTTCTTCAACTTATGACGCAGCCCATGGAGCTGGACTTGCTATATGTATGCCTGCAGTATTTACATACAATGTAGACCATGATGTAATGCGTTTTGCAAAAGCAGCCGTTAGAGTTTGGGGTTGCCAAATGAATTTTGAGAACCCAAAAGAAACAGCCCTTGAAGGCATAGAAAAATTACGCCAATTTTTAATATCCATTGGCATGCCAAAGAATTTCGAAGAAATAGGTGCAAAAGAAGAAGACATTGAAAAAATGGCACACACTGCTTGTTATGGCGATGGCAGAGTTGGTTTTATAAATGGTTTTGTTAAATTAAATGAAGAAGATGTTATTAAGATATATAGGTTAATGTTGTAACTTCACTAAAAAGTTTAGTCAAAAGACATAACAACCTCCTTTATTATTTTTTACCTAATTTAATTATAGGATATTGGGGTCGTTATGTCTTTTTTTGTATAATCACTGGTACTGTTGTTTTAACTTATTTATATTTAATTATGTATACACCATTTCTTTTATGCTTATGCTTTTATTGCCGCAAGAATATTTTTCTTTAGCAAGAACATAATCTGTTACTTACATTATTGTAAGCATTTTGCCATCCATTCAACACTTTTTTAATGCCTCTATCATTTGAATCTTCTCCATTTTTTTGTTGATGATTGTTGTAACAATAGCTATTAATAAAACAGTAAATATAACAGTTACAACATAGCTCTCGATTGAAATAACTGGATAAAACTTGAGTTTGTCCCCCATGACCGCTTTTTTAAAAATAATTGAGTGTAAAAGAATTCCAGTTGGAATACCAATTACAAAACCAATACTAGTCAACAAAGTATTCTTAATAGACAAAACAATTTTAATTCTTTCTTTCTAAAGCCTAAAACAGGTAGCGTTGCTAAATCACGATACCTATCCTCAAAATTTAATAACCCTAAACTATACAATACTACAATTATTAATATTATTGCCGAAATAATTATTAACCATCTCATTTGAATAATTTGACTTAGTATTTGTAGAAAGTATACTTGTTGGTTGAAAAGTAATATCACAACTTTCCCAAGTACTTTGGCTTATATATATATACCTTGCCCTATATTTAATTTTGCTATTTTTAAAATTTCGAATTCTATTTTCTCCATGGTAAAAGCAATAAAATTTAAGGAATCTCCCTCTTTTACTTTTAATGAATTTGCTAAGTTCTCTGTCGGAACAACACTTCCCAATTCAAGTATTATCTCATTGTTCCATAAGTCATACAGCTTAATTAATTTATTTCCATCGTTCTCAATGTGCATAATAGTATTTTTACTTTCAGTTTCCGATTTCAAATAAACCAATCTTTCTTCTAAAATAAGTCACCTGAATTTCCTTTAGCTTCATCTATGAATTCTGTCGTTACGTTATTTTCATTTAAATAAATTTTTGAAGCATATAGAAATGATTCGTCGTAAGTTGAACTTACTACATCATTAATTGTATCTCTTATTCCAAGAACAGAAAGTAAAAGTGCTACACACCCTAAAGTTCCAATGATAGTCTGAAGTTTGTAAAACTAAAAAACATACTGGCCACTACTGGAATAAGAAAAAATAATAAATACATAATGAATATAGGCGCAACTAATATTATGTAAAAATAGAAATTATTAAAGCTCAGTCGATTATTTTTTTGTATTTTCAATTTTTTACGCTCCTTTCTTATGATTTTATTATATAAAGCTCCTATTCCTTTAGTAGTCTTTTTTTGTATTAAGGGTGAAAATTTGTTGCACCAACTATATTAGACCCTAATGTCAAAATATTTAAAATAATATCAATTTTTTGCAACTCAATTTCCAAGATATCAATAAATCTAAAAATTTAATAATAAATTGAATATACATCAGAATCTTAAAATGCTAACCTTGGAATATAACAAAGACATAAATGTATAAGGAGATAGTATGAAAAAATTATTAGCCGCAACATTATCAATTATTTTATCTATGACAACTCTAATAGGTTGTACCGAAAAAAACGAAGCAAATAGTAGCTCAAGTACAAAAGTTGAAGATGTAAGCAACAATGATGAAGAATTACCAATCTTAAAAGTAGGTGTACTACCATTTCTTAACAGTATACCTGTTAAGTATATGGTAGATAACGGATTAGACACTGCAAATGGATTCAAAATAGAAACGGTTTTCTTTCCTACTGGTGGACCAATGAATGAAGCTCTTGCATCCAACCTTTGGGATGTAGGCACCCTTAGTGCAGCTTCAGTGTATTCTTTAGCTACATATGGAGCTTATGTTGTAGCTGACATTGGCCATGCAGAAGGCGGAATAGAAACATTAGTAAATTCAGACTCACCCATTGCTAGTGTTAAGGGATATAACCCAACGTATCCAGAAATATTAGGAGACCCAGACACTGTACGTGGAGCAACTATTGCCGTTCCTACAGGAACATTATCACAATTAAACGTTTTTAAATGGTTGGAAAAAATCGAACTGGACCCATCAGAAGTAAGTATAGTACATATGGATTTTGCTCAAGCCTATCAAGCATTACTAGCAAAACAATGTGATGTTGCTGCATTAAATCCACCTACAAGTTACACAGCAGAAGATAAAGGCATGGCTGTTACTTCTAGTTTAGTTTCATTAGACATACCTCTATACGATTCCATAATAGCTAGCAAAGATGCTCATGAAAATAAAAAGGAATTGCTAGTAAAATACACAAAAGCCTTTTTTGAAGCCACAAACGCCTTACAAGCCAACCCAGCCATGGCAGAGCAATTATTAATGGATTGGTATAAAGAAAATGGTTCAGATATAACTCCCGAAACTTGCAAAATGGAAATTTCTACTAGGCCATTTGTAACATCAGAAGAAGCAAAAGGAATTACCGTAGGAGATTCTGTAAAAATCACGGCAGAATTTTACGCATCTCAAGGATTGATTGAGGTTGATAAACTTAATATAGTAAATGACCATGTACAAGATGATGTTGTTAAAGAAGCACTTGGATATTAAAAAATATTTATTATTGGGATGTCTATGGCATCCCTAATTTTGAAAGGTGATAATGATGTCAGAAGCAGAAAAAATCAGAAGAAAAGAAAAAAGAAAATTTACTATAATATCAATAATATCTATTATTACATTTTTCACAATATGGGAATTGGCAACAGATGTATTCCACATAATGCCAGACTATTCTTTACCTAGCCCTGTAAAAGTATTTCGCTCATTTATAGATAAATTTACAAATCGCAATCCAGACAATGGCACCTTGACACAACATATACTTACTAGCTTAAAAGTTGCATTAAGTGGTTATTTCCTTGGCGCATTTGTTGGAGTACCTCTTGGAATATGTATGGCATGGTATAAAAAAATAGATCTTTTTGTTACTCCCTTATTTGACTTAATTAGACCCGTGCCAACAATTGCATGGATACCACTTATGATACTATGGTTTGGCATTGGCCTCGGGGCGAAGTCAGCTATAATATTCGTTTCCGCATTTGTGCCATGTGTAATAAATTCGTACGCTGGTATAAAACAAACATCTCCTGTTCACCTTTGGGTAGCAAGAACCTTTGGAGCATCGAAGCGAGAAATGTTATTTACTGTAGCAATACCTACTGCACTCCCCTTAATATTTACAGGACTTAGAATTTCATTAGGAACAGCATGGACATCTTTATGCGCTGCAGAAATGTTAGCAGCAAATCGTGGCTTAGGATATATGATCCAACTAAATAGACAATTAGGCAGACCAGATCTTATTATAGTTGGTATGCTTACAATAGGTTCTATAGGCGCTTTACTTGCATACTTATTGGGCTTAGTAGAAAAGAAACTAGTTAAAGGAGGCAGAGCATAATGACAAAAATATTTAAATTAAATAAAGAAAAAATATTCTACACAACATTAGCACTTGCTTCTTTTATTTTAATTTGGCAATATGTAACTACCTTTACATCTGCTAAAAATACAACTCCACAACCCCTAGAAGTTTTTAAATTATTATTTAAATCAATGAAAGATCCAATTGGTCCATATACAATCTGGGGTCATTTAGCTGTTAGCCTAAGGCGTGTACTTATTGGTTTTTCTATGGGTTCAATAACTGGAATTATATGTGGTATTTCCATGGGAACCTTTAGATATATACGAGCAATTGTAAAACCGATTTTTGAAATGTTAAGACCAATTCCTCCCATTGCTTGGATACCTTTAGCAATTCTTTGGTTCGGCATTGGCGAAACTACAAAATATTTTATTATATTCATTAGTGCATTTACCAATGTAACGTTAAACTCTTTTACTGCTGCAATAAATATCGACCCTAGATTAATAGGTGCTGCAAAAATGCTTGGCACTACAGAAAGAGAAATCTTTACTAGAGTAATTTTACCTACTTGTACTCCACAAATATTTGCAGGCATGCAAGTAGGTTTATCTACTAGTTGGATGGCTGTACTTGCCGCTGAAATGGTTAGATCATCTGAGGGGCTTGGATGGATAATAATTCGTGGAAGCGATACTGCTAATATTGCTCAAGTACTTGTGGGCATGATTGTAATAGGCGGAGTAGGATTGTTACTTGCTTCAATTATGAGAAACATTGAAAGGAGACTATGCTCATGGAACATAATGGATTTGTAGATAAAATTATATCCTTAAAAAAAGTATCAAAAACATTTGAGGAAAATGGTCACGAAAATAATGTAATAAAAGAAATAAACCTAGATGTAAACAAAAACGAATTCGTTGTATTATTTGGTCCCGGTCAATGTGGTAAAACAACACTTATTAACTTAATAGCCGGTTTAGAAAAACCTACAACCGGTGATGTAATAGTTGATGAAAAAAAAGTAACAGGCCCATCGGCAGACAGAGGAGTAGTATACCAAACAACAGCATTATTTCCTTTTTGCACTGTAATGGGTAATGTGGAGTTCGGGCCTAAATCTATGGGTATGAATAAAAAAGAACGAAGAGAAAAAGCACAATATTATATAGATTTAGTTGGATTGGAGGGCTTTGAAAAAAGTTATCCTAATAGATTATCTGGTGGTATGCGACAACGTGTGGGTATAGCAAGGGCCTACTGTAATAACCCTAAGGTAATGTTACTCGATGAACCTTTCGGACATCTCGATGCCCAAACACGCTACATGATGGAAGAAGAACTTGAAAAAATATGGAGTAAGGAGAGAAAAACAATTGTATTTGTTACTAACAATATTGAAGAAGCAATATATTTAGCAGACCGCATTATTCTATTAACAAATTGTCCTATGAAAATAAAGAATGAGTATATCGTTGACTTACCTAGACCTCGCAGCTATGTTGCCCCTGAATTCCTAAAACTACGTTCAAAAATCACAGCAGCGGCAGAAGAAACTTTATAAATTTTTTTAAATGGGAGGGAACAAAATGAAACTGGATAAGGTAAAGATTAAGGTAAATAATTTAACAAAAAAGTTTGGCGACTTACTCGTTTTAGATAATATTTCATTCGACGTTATGGATGGTGAATTTTTGTGTATAGTCGGACCTACAGGTTGTGGTAAAACAACATTTTTAAATAGTTTAACAAAACTATACGACATAACAGCCGGTGAAATATTAGTTAATAACGAGCCTGTTGATCTCAGGAAACATAACATTGCATATATTTTTCAAGAATACTCTACAATGCCTTGGCTTAAAGTTAAAGAAAATATAAAATATGGGCTTAAAATAAAAAAATTCCCGTCTGAAGAAATTCAAAAAAAAGCTGATGAAGTTATAGAAATGGTTGGACTAAATGACTATCGTGATTATTATCCAAGGCAATTATCAGCTAGTATGCTACAAAGAGTTGTTATAGCAAGAGCATTTGCAGTACAACCCGAATTGCTAATTATGGATGAACCCTATGGCCAACTAGACATAGCTCTAAGGTTTAAACTAGAAGATGAACTTCTTAAGCTATGGAAAAAAACAGGTACAACAGTTATTTTTATTACCCATAATATTGAAGAAGCTGTATACATGGGCGAAAGAGTACTTGTTCTTACAAATAAACCAACGAATATAAAGAAAGAAATAATAAACGACTTGCCATGGCCACGAGATATTACTTCCCCAGAGTTTATTGAAATGAGAAATAATATAACTAATTTAATTAAATGGTGGTAAAAAATATGAAAAAACCAAATATACTATTAATTATGGCAGACCAACTTAGGTTTAATGCACTTGGCTGCTATGGAAATAAGGAAATAAACACTCCCAATATAGATAAAATCGCTATAGATGGATCTATTTTTGATAATCATTTTATACAAAATCCTGTTTGTTCACCCTCAAGATGCTCTATATTAACTGGAAGGTATCCAAAAAATCACGGAACCCGAGATAATGGAATACCTTTAAAAGCTAGCGAAATAACCCTAGCAGAAGTTTTGAGTGAAAATGGATATTCAACAGCAGCAATTGGTAAAATGCACTTAACATCTTTATTAGTTGAAAAAAATGATGAACAGGATGACTGGCCAAAAGGGAATTACGGCTTTAGCACACTACACACAACTTGCGACAATAAAACAGGCGAATACTTGAATTGGCTAAAAAATATTAGCTATGAAGATTATTTACAAGTAAAGGAACAAGGAGAACGAAAAATAAAAGAAGACCAAGCCTCCGCATCAAAAAAAGATAAAATTGGACTTCCACAAATGCATAAAAATAATATAAATCCTAAGTACCATCAATCAACATGGATTGCAGATAAAACAATAGAATTTATTGAACAATCTGGTAAAGAAAAACCTTTTTTTGCACTTTGTTCCTTTGTGGATCCACATCACCCATTTGACCCTCCAGCACCCTATGACGCTTTATATGAGCCTGAGCAACTATCTGCACCTATTTCTAGAAAAAACGAGCTAGAAGATAAGCCACCACATTTTTTAAAGCATTTAACTGGAAATGGCTACAGTAATGAAAAGTACGACTATAGAAATCTATACGCCAATGACTGGAAAAAAATTAAGTCCGCATATTATGGAATGATAACCCTAATAGATGACAACATAGGAAGAATTTTATCATCCTTAAGTGAAAATAATCTTGAAAATGATACATTAATACTATTTACTAGCGACCATGGTGAACTATTAGGTGACCACGGTTTATTATTTAAAGGTCCATTCCATTACGATAGCCTTATAAAAGCTCCTTTAATTATGAAGTTGCCAAGTATTATACCCCAAGGCTCAAGATACTCTTGCATTACAGAACATGTTGATATAATGTCCACTATATTAGATATAGCTGGTATTCGGCCGCCTAACGGTGCTCAAGGAATATCAATGCTATCAGCTTTAAATGGAGGTAGTAACGCAGCTAGAGAATACGCAATGACTGAATTTAATTGCTACGACTGGGGCCTAAATATTAAAACCTTAACAGGGAAAAATTATAAGCTCACTTATTACGCCGGTGAAAATTTTGGGGAACTTTACAATAGAAATAAAGATCCTAATGAGTTTAAAAACTTATGGGATATAGAAGAATATAAAGAAATTAAAGGAGTGTTGCTTAAAAAATTAATGGATAAAATTATAGAGACCGAAGACTCTATACCTATTAGAATAGGAAAATACTAAAATATGAATAAAATAAAAAGTAGTATTTTATTAGCCCTAAAAAAACTATATAACTTGGTGAACAGGCTACAAGTTCGAATATTTTTACTCCTTAACATTACCATTATTGTAGCTGTATCTCTAGTAAGTTTTATTTGTTTTAAAACATTTGAAAAAACATTAGTAGAACAGATAGGTTACAACAGAGTTGATGTATTAAGGCAAATTGGAGAAAGGGTTAAAATCGTAAAAGATAGCGCTAGCACCCTTTCAAATTTATATTATTACGACAATAAACTAAACCTTTTTATGCATTCTGACGGCTCATATTCTGATGAAATCACTACATACTTGAAAGAAGTAACCGAAAAATATAAAATAGCTTTCAATGAAGTTGACATGGATTATTACGTAAATATATTTGGAGAAAATGGCTACAACTATTCTGAAGATGTAACGCAGGATAAATATAACCACCCAAAAAAAGAAATTTGGTATAAGAATGTATTTCTAAATAACGGAAAAATATTTTGGGTTAGTAGCTATAGGGATAAACAGAGAAAAGAAAATGTATTCTGTGCAGCCAGAACCTTACAAAACTATGATGGTAAACAAAAAGGCATTCTATTAATAAATGTCAATGAAAAACTACTGAGCCAAACTTACACTAATTCTTTAACAAAAACAAATACTGTTTATGTTGTAGACGAAAAAGGTAGCATTCTATCTAGTAATAATAAGAGTATGTTGGGATTTAATTTTTTTCATATTAGCAGACTACGTAATTTATTTGCCGAAAAACCTTACACTATTATTAATATCAGCGGAAGAAAAGTATTATTTACAGGTTACAAAGAAGAAGGCACAGGTTGGACAATGCTTGAAGAAATCCCCTTTGAAGAGGTAATTACCCCTATTATCAAAATTAAATACATCACTATAACTGTAACATTTGCTATAATTTTTTTAGGTTCTATAATAGCCTATAACTTTTCAAAACAAGTTGCTAACCCAATAAAAGAATTATGTTATTTACTTCAAAATATTAAAGATGAAAATTTTGAAAGCGAATACGAAATAAAGGGATGGTACGAAATCAACGTATTAAATAAAGGTCTTAACTCTATGCTTAAGCGAATTAAAAATTTACTTGAAAGTATAAAGCAAGAGGAAAAGCAAAAAAGGAAGCTAGAACTAGGATTTTTACAAGCCCAAATAAACCCCCATTTTATGTATAATACTTTATTTTCCATTAAATGCATGGTGGACATGGAAAAAAATAAAGAAGCAACTAAAATGCTATCATCCTTTATTCAATTACTTAAAAATACTTTATCAAATCCAAATGAATTCCTTACACTAGAAGAAGAATTCGAAATATTAAAGCAATACTGCCTACTACAACAAATGCGTTATGATGGTCAATTTAATATTAACTACATATACAAAGACGACGTACTGAATTATAGAATCCCAAAACTATTAATACAACCTTTAGTAGAAAATGCACTTTTCCACGGCATTGAAATAAAAAAGGAAAAAGGATGTATATCAGTATCAGCATATGAAGATAATGGAAATTTATATGTAATTGTAGAAGACAATGGCGTTGGTATTACAAAGGCTCTTAAAGAAAAGTTAGAAAATGATGAAGCTGTAAATTTTGAAAATCATATTGGTATATCCAACGTAAAAGAAAGAATACATTTGAATTTCGGCAATAAATATGGACTGAAAATAGAAAGCAAAGAATGGAAGGGTACACGAGTTATACTCACACTTCCTGCTATTGAATAATCTATAGGTAGGAGGAAATATGCTAGAAATATTGATTATAGATGATGAAGCACCCATTAGAGAATGGCTTACTTTTTGTATAAATAAATTTGATGGATATAAAGTAATAGGAACGGCAAGCCATGGAGCCGAAGGCTATTCAATTTTCAAAAAAACCATGCCGGATATAGTATTTACTGATATAAAAATGCCAATTATGAACGGTTTAGAAGTAATGGAGGCAATTAAAAACTTAAATGTTGATATATTTACAATCGTACTTACAAGTCATGTAGATTTTGAATACGCAAGAAAAACTTTTAAACTAGGAGCCGCTGAATACATATTAAAAACAGAAATAAGCGAAAAGGTTGTTGGGGAATTATTAGAAAAAGGCAAAAAAACTCTCAACCTAAGGAAAGAAACTAAAGACGAAACTCTATACGAAAGAGCCTTAAAAAGGAATAACTTTCTTAAATCTCTTATTCTAAAAGATGGCAATGCTATTGTTAATAATGAAATTTTAAAGAGATATGATATTTTCTTTGACAAAGACCCAATATTTGTATTAGACATATACTTTAAAACCGATAACCATATAGAAAATAAAATATTAATACCTAAAATAAATTCCATAAATAATATAATAAAATTTCAATTTGACTTCAACCATCTTTTTATTATAGGTAATATACAAGGCTCTAACTCCAGAAAAGACCAGCAAAATAAGTGTATGGAACTTTGCAATAAAATATTAAAAGAATACTCTTGCACTATTGGAATAAGCGATATTTTTGACAATATATACAGACTACGTAAAGCCCTAATTCAAGCCCATCATAGAGTATCTCTTGAATTTTATAGCAATAATGAAAGAGTATTTGCTTTTCAAACAAATATAGTATTAACCCCAAGTAACGGTGAAAGATTAAAAGCAAAATTTACTAAAGAATTAATTAAGCAAAACTATTCCGAAGTAATTACCATAAAAAATAAATTAAAAGAAGAAATTAGCCTTGAAAAACCTATAGATGTTAATTACATAAAAAAATTATATAGCTTTATTATAACTTCAATCATCCATGTGACTAATGAAAATATTGAGTTAATAGAAGAAAATATAAAAAAAACAAATGAAAATATTATACAGGCTCAAAATTTTTCTGACCTTAACATACTTTTAGAAAAGTCCTTTGGAGTTTTAAATAACGCCTATAAATATGAAAATAGTACTTACTCTCTAGCAATTAGAAATGCTATAAAATATATGAATGAAAACTATAGAAATTCCATAAATTTAACTGATGTAGCAAATACAGTTAGCCTTAGCCCAGAATACTTAAGTAGGCTATTTAAAGATGAAACAGGTATTAACTTTATTGTTTATCTTAATAATATAAGATTACGACAGGCAGTAAAAATGTTAGAAAACTCCAACTTAAAAGTTTATGAAATAGCTGACATTGTTGGCTATTCTAACTTAAGTTATTTTTCTACTGTATTTAAAAAGAACTTTGGTATAAATCCATTCGAATACAGAAATAAATTTTCAAAATAAAACCTGGGTTTTGCACCCAAGATATCCAAAAAACGCAAAATATCACTGAAAATACAGTAAATTTCAGTGGTATTTTTTAAAAATAAATGTAGTCATTCATTATTCATTTCACTATAATAGATACGAGGTAATTTTATGTATATAACAATTAATAAAAATAGTTCTCCTGAAAAAGATCAGGTATATCTTATGGAAAGTTATAGAAATGCGTATGGTAACCCAAGAAGAAGAATTGTAAAAAAATATGGCAAACTAATTGACTTAGAAAATAAAGACCCGAGTATATTAGATAAATTGAAAGATGAAGCTAAAATGTACTCTTCAACTATTGAGAACTCAATTGTTACTATGAATATTAATTTATCTGAAAAAAATGGCATTACAGAAGCGGATAAAAATTATGGCGTATTTTTTATAATCAATCTATCGTTCCCTTGGAATAAATGATATTTTGCAACGCGAAAATAGAAAAAGAAATTTTGATTATAATCTTGACGAAATTTGCAAATTATTATTATTTAACAGAGTACTAGAACCAAGTTCAAAAAAAGATGCAATTGAAACTCAGAGGTAGCAGCATGGCATTTCAGGAAGAAATATTGAAAAAATATGGATATATTTATAACAGCACAAAAACATTTAAAATTAAATCATTCAAAAGAAAGCGTATAACGAAAGACGAAAATTAAAGACAGCGGTTTATGACTACTCTTTTCTTTAACACATAAGCACCCTACAACCTTTATCGGTAAGAATTAGACCCCCACTTCAATGTATAGGTCGTTTACTACGTAAACTGCTCTGGTCATAAAGCTCCGCTTTATTGCTCGAGCAGCCAACTCGGTTATGCGACCAAATTCGCCTCCAGCGGGGGTACAAGCCCCCACTGACGGATAAGTCTATTGACTCAGTGGGGGTTAGGGTGTTTTTTAAACTTTTGACTATAAAACTCAGGAATAAAACAGAGGCGTTGATGACATAAGCCCTAGAAATTACTTATTAATATTAAAGTAATCTCTAGGGCCTTTTTATATATTCTACTGAGTTAACTTACTAGTTATTAAGGCTAAGGAATCTACCAATGCTAATTTAGTATCCTTATAATTTATTATATTATCAAGAATACCCATCTTTCCACCGGCTAGAGGTGTTGTAAAATTATTTTTATAATACTCTAAATACTCTGACTTTATTTTTAATGGATCATCAGCATTTTTTATTTCATTATTATATAGAACATTAACCACACTTTCTGGACCTAGTATGGAAATTTCTGCTGTATGCCAAGCAAAAACTACATCTGCACCCATTTCCTTGGGGCACATCAGGTTAAAGCCATTGCCATATGCTTTATTCATATAAATAGTTATTTTTCGCTTTGAATTGCTATAGCTTGTTAATAAATCCTTTGTATTACTTAATAAGTCATCACATTCATCTTTATAGGACGGATATATTCCTGGTGTATTTACAAATGTAATAATTGGAATATTAAATTTATTGCAAAGATTTATAAAATCGCTTATTTTTTTTATCCCCTTTGACGTTAGTGCTCCACCATTATACTCTTCATCGTTTGCCACTATGCCAACTCTATACCCGAGAATTTCGCCAAAGGCAGTATATACATTTTTATTTTCCATTTTGCTGTATTCAATAGTTTCATCAAATATGTTTTTCGCTATATTTTCAAAATAAAAATTCTCCATTTTAAAGTCCAAAGGCTTTATATTATCAGTAGGCTCAAAACGCTGTATTGCCCTAGTAGTTGGTGGAAGAAACTCTAAAACTTCTCTTATTCTCCCAAAACTATCAGCTGTATTATCTGAAATAAAATGACAATTATTATTTTTAGAGTGTTGGCTTTCATTACCAAAGTCCTTTAAATCCATTTTTTCAAAAGCCGACACAACATTTCTATTATTTACACTAATGCTACTATCTTGCTCCATTATAACAAAATCAGAAAATGGTAATAAAAAAGATTGCAAGCCCGTATTCTCACCAATGACTAAAGTAATTACAGGTATATTAGTACATTTTATAAGATCCAAATAAATTTCATTGTACACTTGTAAAGCTCGTATTCCTTCTTGAAGTCGAATCCCTTTTGAATTTAAAATACAAATTATTGGCGACTTTGTATCTATTGCTTTTCTAATAATATTAACTATTTTTTTACCATGGATTTCTCCAAAAGAACCACTCATAACCCTAATGTTTTGGGAAAAGGCGAAAGAAACTCTTCCATTTATTTTTCCATATCCTGTTGTTACACCATCGCCTTGACATTGATGTTCTTCTTCAGTTAAGGTTGAAGCTCTATTAGTAGCAAACGCCCCTAGTTCTACAAAAGTACCTTCATCAAATAACATTTCTAATCTTTTTTCTCCTAAAAAATTTATATTTTCCATAATTACCTCCTATATTGTATATTTTTAAAGTTGTATATATTTTTAAAATATATTTTATCATATAATTATATCTTTAAAAAACTAGCTCTCAAATAAATAGAAACCAAGTCCACAGTTTGACAAGGATTTTATTTAATCTTATAATGTTCTTTAATTGTTATATATCAAGGGGCTAATTGTAATGAGTACAATTTTTTAATTTTAAGAAAAATTGCTTGCATATATAAATATCTTTTATTCAGGAGGAAAAAATGTCGGGTAAACATGTAGTATTAACAAAAGAGGGTCTACAAAAGCTAGAGGCTGAATTGCAAAATTTAAAAATACATAGAAGAAAAGAAGTTGCAGAAAAAATAAAAGAAGCTAGAGGCCAAGGAGATTTATCAGAAAACGCTGAATACGACAGCGCTAAGGAAGAACAGGCAGAAATAGAAGCAAGAATAAGCAGCATAGAAATAATGTTCCGAAATGTAGAACTAATAGATAGCGATAGTAATAATACAGATACAGTTACTATTGGTGCAAAAGTAAAACTCTACGACTTTACTTTTGAAGAAGAAATAATTTATTCTATAGTAGGTTCTGTTGAGGCGGACCCTCTAGAAGGTAAAATATCTAACGAATCTTTATTAGGTAGCCATCTAATTGGTAAATCCGTTGGAGAAACTGTTAGTTACGAAACCGAAGATGGAACAGAGAAATTTGATGTTTTAGAAATTATTAAGTAGGAGGCTACAATGGAAATTGAACAAAACCAAGAAGTAGATTTAAATGAACAAATGCAAATACGCCGTGAGAAGTTAAAAAATCTTCAAAATGAAGGCAAAGACCCTTTTGTAGAAGTTAAATACCCAGTCGATTCATATAGCACAAACATTATCAATGAGTTTGACCAATATGAAGGCAAAGACGTAGTTGTTGCTGGTAGAATTATGACAAAGAGAATAATGGGTAAGGCAGCTTTTTGCGACATTCAAGATAAATCTGGCAGAATTCAATGTTACGTTGGAAGTAAAATAATCGGCCTTGAGCTTTATGATGATTTCAAAAGATTTGACATAGGCGATATAATCGGAGTAAAAGGCGTTGTTTTTAAAACGCAAAAAGGTGAAATATCCGTAAAAGCTCAAGAAGTTATACTATTAACAAAAAGTTTACAAATATTACCAGAAAAATTCCACGGTTTAAAAGATCATGAAATCAGATACAGACAAAGATATATCGATCTAATAGTAAATCCGGACATAAAAGAAACATTCATTAAACGTTCTAAAATAGTTAGCACTATTAGAAACTTTTTGGACGAACGAGAGTTCTTAGAAACAGAAACTCCTATATTACAAAGTATTGCAGGCGGAGCTTCTGCTAGACCTTTTATTACTCACCACAATTCACTAGATATAGATATGTTTTTAAGAATTTCCTTAGAACTACCTCTTAAAAGACTAATTGTAGGTGGATTTGACAGAGTATACGAAATAGGTAGAGTTTTTAGAAATGAGGGTATGAGTGTAAAACACAATCCGGAATTTACTTTACTAGAACTATATCAAGCCTATACTGACTACTATGGCATGATGGAACTTACAGAAAGTTTAATTAAAAAGGTTTGTTATGAAGTAAATGGAACTTACGAAATAACATATAACGATACACCTATAGACTTAGGAAAAGACTTCGAAGTACTATCTATGGTAGATAGTATAAAAAAATATAAAGGCATTGACTTTAATGAAGTAAAAACTTTAGAAGAAGCGAGAAAATTAGCTGATATTCATCATATTGAGTATGAAAAACATCACGGTAAAGGCGATATCCTTAGCTTTTTCTTTGAGGCATTTGTTGAAGATCATTTAATAAACCCAACGTTTATTATAGACCATCCAATTGAAATTTCTCCTTTAACTAAGAAAAAACCAGAAAACCCTGAATTGACTGAAAGATTTGAATTATTTATTTTTGGTAGAGAAATAGCAAATGCTTATTCTGAACTAAATGATCCTATTGACCAAAGAGAGAGATTTAAGCATCAAGAGAACTTACGTGCATCTGGCGACGAAGAAGCCAATATGATAGACGAGGACTTTATTACCTCTTTAGAATATGGAATGCCACCAACAGGCGGATTAGGTATAGGTATAGATAGGCTAGTTATGTTACTTACAAATTCCTATTCCATTAGAGATGTGTTATTATTTCCTACTATGAAGCCAGTAGAGTAAAAATATAATAGCCAAAGTATTTTACATTAAAAGGGCATTTTTCTATTAAATATTTAGAAAAATGCCCTTTTTTAGTTTGAATTGTTTTTACATTTGTATATTATCCAAATTCTTATACAAAAGAAAACTAAACATCAAAAGTTTTTTATTTAATGAATATTTGAACCCAATAATTCTCTAAAAATCCTATTCCTATGTCTGTAAAATTCGGCTCTAAAATATTAGCTTTATGACCATCACTATTCATCCAAGCATCCATTACTTCTTCAGGAGTAGTTTGTCCTAGTGCAATATTTTCGCCCATCATAGAAAATACTATATTTGCATTTTTTAGCTGTTCACTAACTGTCCCATAAGTTGGAGATTCATGAGAAAAATATCCTAAATTAATCATATCTTCAACTTTTAGCTGTGCCTCTTTCGTTACTTCAGGATTTAGTCTAATCTCTGAAAGTCCCGCTTTTTTTCTCTCTAAATTTACAAGTTCTAAAACTTTTTCAGTAGTTGTAACACCTGCAGTTTCCGAAGTCTTTTTTTTAAAAAAATAAATATTAGCAATTTTTGTAGATTTATCGTAATCCACTGTAGCACCTAAATTCTCACTAACAGCCCTAATAGGTATATATACTGTTCCATCATAAAAAAAATTATTTATACCTGCAACTTTACCATCAATTTTAAATGAAATATAATCCATAAGTACTGATATTTTTTTAGTTGACGGCTTATTTTTATTAGTTGATTCTAAAATTTCCTGTGTGTTATCACCAAAATAGATATTAGCTTCTTTTGTCTTATTATTGTAATCAACCTTAGCCCCAAGATTTTCCGATACCGCACGGATTGGTACATAGGTTGTTTTACCATACAAAAAAGTGCTAATATTTGTATTATTACCTTCAATTTGTATTTTTACAACATCAGAATTTACTTTTACTTCTTTTTCCAAACCATTTGAAGCATACACCGACACAGTTAATAGTAATGACACAATAGCAAGTAAAAAAAATCTTTTCATATATAAATCTCCTTTTAGCTAAATATAGCACCTTTTCATCGGTAAAAACTGGACCCCAACCTCAATGTATAACATCTGGTCGTTTACTACGTAAACTGCTCTGATCATAAAGCTTTGCTTTATTGCTCGTGTCTGGTCGAAAGCTGTGCTTTCTGCTCGACTATGCAACCAAGTCTGCAACCAACTCGGTTATGCGTCCGAATTCGCCGTTCAGTGAAGGTACAAGCCCCCACTGACGAAAATGTCTATTGACTTATGTTTACTTTAATATACATTAGATTTTTATTTATCACAACAGTAATTTCTTAAATTAAAATTATCAATCCATTTTTAAAACTTTCTAAAACTCACATTGAATTTATACGTATACTGAGTACAATTAAAACAATTTTTACTAAAAACGTAGTTGAACAAAAAAATTTGACATACAACTATAAGCGTTGTATAATATTAAAATGGTTTTGAACCTATTAAAGCAACTGGAGGGAGGGAAATTCATGTCAGAGGTTAGAGTAAAAGAAAATGAATCCTTAGATAGCGCTCTTAGACGTTTCAAAAGAAACTGTGCAAAAGCTGGTATTATGGGCGAAGTTCGCAAAAGAGAACATTACGACAAGCCAAGCGTTAAACGCAAAAAGAAATCTGAAGCAGCTAGAAAAAGAAAATATAATTAGTCCTTATGATTAATTATATAGCGTTATAGGCTTTATAAGCCAAGGGCAATCATTTATTTTGGCAAATTGGAGGAGATATTTTGTCTTTAAAAGATAAGTTAATGCAAGATTTAAAGGAATCCATGAAAAATAAGGATACCTTAAGAAAAGATATAATTCAAATTGTACGTGCTGGCGTTTTACAAATTGAAAAGGATGAGCAAATAACTCTTGATGACGACGGCGTTTTGCAAGTTATTATAAAAGAGGCAAAGAAAAAAAATGACGTTTATCCAGACTATGAAAAAAGTGGTCGTACTGATTTACTTGAAGAGCTTAAAAGACAACAATCTATTCTAAATGAATACCTTCCAGAACAATTTACCGACGACGAACTTAACAATATTGTTAAAGAAACAATTGTAGAACTTGGAGTATCCTCAATGAAGGATATGGGCTATGTTATGATGACATTAGAACCCAAAACATCTGGTAAAGCCGATGGCAAAAGAGTTAGTACAGCTGTAAAAGCAATATTATCGTAGACTTAAATACTAAGAGCACTTGCATTTTTTGCAGGTGCTCTTTTTTATCTCTTCTATCTTATATTATACACAGATTTATATTTTAAATTCTTTGCACTTCCCTCTAAAATTTTAACTTCAATTTCTTCATTATTTACATCAAAAAAATTATCTTCTAATATCATATCTTCATCACTATATATGTGAATATTTTTCACAAATGTATCAGCTTTTACCTTTATTATATCCCCCACTACACTTAAAGTTACATTTGGCTTTTCAAACTTAAAATGTTTTGGAGCAGTAAATAAAGCTGTGCCTTTAGAAATAATTTCTCCGTCAGTATATTTATATGAAAAATAAGTAGTTAAGCAATCATACTTACTAAAATCTTGTTTTTCCAATTTGAGTACACTAAAAGGCTCTATTTCTATATTACTTTCACCTTGTTCTACTACACAGCCTTTGTTATTTCTTAGTTCCCATTGTACTATTCCTTTACTTAATTTTTGCGTTTCATTTTGTATAACTAACTCCGCAGACATCTCAATTTCACTAGGCTCTAGCACTACATGAGGTCTTGTTGTAGTTTCCCCCACTTCGTTGCAAGAAATTAATATTGGACTAAAAAACCTTTTAGCATAATAGTGCAAAGCTTTCCATCTTCCAAAATAATCTATAGATGCCCAAGATGCAACAGGCCAAATATCATTTAATTGCCAATAAATAGCTCCCATGCATCTTCCTCTATTCCTTCTGAAATGTTCAACTCCGTATCGAATTGCCTCCCCTTGTAAAAGTTGAGATGCGTATATTAAATCTTCAAATTCTTTTGGATATAAAAACGTCTGAGCTAAATATCCTAATATCTTTCCATTTGCCCCTTCATTTCGTTGGTGCATTTCCATGACTCTAGAAAATATATTTCTATCTTCCTCTAGAGTAAAGGAGTTTATAGTTTTAACTTCCGGAAAAGATTGAAATCCAAATTCCGATAAGTATCTAAAATAAAATTTTCTATACTCCGTAAATGGCTTAGCTCCATGCCATACATCCCAGTAATGTGTATCTCCAAAATCCTCGTTATTAGGAATATAGAAAGAACCACCAGAAGACGGTGATGCAGGCCAGTAGTAAGTATTAGGATCTTCTTCCCTTAAAATCTTTGGAATAATATGTTCATAAATTTTTATATAATCCGCTTTATTCTCCAATGTGCCATGGTATGCCATATCTGCCGTAAACATTTCCATTTCATTATTACCACACCATAACCCCAAAGAAGCGTGATGGCGTATACGTCTTACATTATCTTTTATTTCCATAGTTATATTTTCTTCAAACTCATCAGTAACTTTATAATGGGCACAAGAAAACATAAAATCTTGCCATACAACTAAACCTAATTCGTCGCATATATCATAGAAAAAATCATTTGGGTAGTAACCACCACCCCATACTCTTATACAATTAAAATTGGCTAATGCACAGTTTTCCAGCAACTTCCTTGTTCTATCTTCAGTTACTCTTGGTAGCAAATTGTCCTCTGGTATGTAATCTGCACCCATTGCAAAAAAATCTATTCCATTTACACAATGAGAAAAACTTTCGCCATATTCATCTTTTTCTCTTGTTATTGTCATTGTTCTAAGACCGATTTTTTTTACTATAGTTTCGTCTTTAGTTTCCACTGCTATAGTATACAAATACTGTTCCCCTAGCCCATTTGGCCACCATAATTTAGGATTTTCAACTTGTACCTTGGTGTTATTCTCAATTAGCCTAATTTTGCCCTCAGGGTCTGTTAATGTAATTTCAACTTTTGCTTCAACATCAACATTTACTCTAATATAAACCTCATCGTCATGAAACTGCTCAACATAAATATCCTTTATTTTTTCTTCGAATGTATTTATATATACATCTTTCCAAATACCCATATCTGGTATTCTTGGACCCCAATCCCACCCAAACATACAATGAGCCTTACGTATATGAGGAAATCCAACCATTGCATGGATTGAACCACCTAGGTGGTGTTTGCGGTCTTCGTCTTTTATGAATTTAGTTGGAGATTTGCAAACTACTTTCAAACTGTTCTTTCCTATTTTTAAATTATCTGTTACAGAAAAAATCCACTGCCTATACATATTATTAGTACTGCCTAAAAAAACATCATTTAAGTAAATATCGCATAATGTATCTAACCCTTCGAATACAAGTTCCGTATTGTTCTTTAATTCGTCCACTGAAAAAAAAGTTTCAAATTTATAATCCTCTTCATTTAATGACAAAAGGCTTAATTCGTTATCTCTGTAATAAGGGTCTTCAATCACCTTATGGTTCAATAAAGTGCTGTATACAGATGTAGGAATTTCTGTAGTAAATTCTTTATTATTTACTTTTAAAATCCAGTTATTTTCAATACTTATTTTCATAGCTCCTCCTATATATTTGACTACTTACTAAAATAATAATAGGCCATGAAATTTCAAAAAACAATAGTATTTTTAACTAAATTTTCATTTAATTTACTTAAAAAATTACCTAAAATAATTTTAAAAATTTTTAATTAACATATTCCCAATTAATGTGATATTATAGAGCTATATTATTTTTTTGCATGGAGGGTATTATGCTACACAACGAATTTTTAGAGCTGGATTTTAATCCTTACGGAGGTGAACTTACATCTATATATAGAGTAAGCGAAAATAGTCAACAAACATGGAAAGGTGATGCTTCCATTTGGAACAGGAGCAACCCTGTCTTATTTCCCTTTGTTAGTGCAATTAAAGACAACGAGTACATATATGACGGCAAAACTTATAAAATGGCAAAACACGGTTTCGCAAGAGATCAAATTTTCGAAATAACTAATAAGAATAATACTTCCATAACGTTTACCTTAGAAGAAAATGAAGAAACTCTTAAGATATATCCATTTAGTTTTAAATTAGATATAAAATACATATTAGACAGAAATAAAGTTATAACAGAATATAAAGTTACTAATACTCATAACAAGGAAATTTATTTTAACTTAGGTGGCCACCCATCTCTAATGCTTTACGGTGATATTACTAATAATTATGTGGAATTTGACAAAATGGAAGACCTAAATAAATTCGAATTTTCTTCCAATAGTTTTACTGGTGAAAAGGTGAACCTATGCGATAATGTTAAGGAGTTACCGTTAAACTACGATTTATTTTGCGATGATGCAATTTTACTAAATGAATTAAATTCTAAAAAGTTTTATTTAAGAAATGTAAATAATAATAAATACATGGAATTTGAACACAATTTTGATTATTTTGCTATATGGACAAAAGATAAAGCCCCTTTTATTTGCTTTGAGCCTTGGAATAGCCATCCTGATTTCATTAATGAAAGTAAACACCTTACAGAAAAAAGGAACCTAGTTAAGCTGGCTCCAAAAGAAGTTTATGTAAAATTTTATAGTATTCGTGTATTTTAAAAAACCAGCTGATATTTTATAGAATAATAAAATGTCAGCTGGTTTTTTATTTTGGCATATATTGAATAAAATGAGTATTATATAATTATATTTAAAAACTTGACAACTTTTTTAACTTAGCTTAAGATAGCATTATAGCTATATTAAATATTGTTTTTTTTGTAATATAATATGTTTTTTTTACGTTAACGTAAATTTCAACACAATAATAACTAGTTTCTACTAGTTACATTTAAAGAAGTGCTAGGTACAATTTTGAATAAAATCACAAAACTATAATATCACTATTACTCCATCTTATGCTAAGGAAATCGCTCAATCCACAAATAATATAGAATCTTCTTTGAAAGATGAATATAGTAACGAGTTTACGTGGTTTTCTTGGGGCAACTGACCATTTCACAGGTAAAATATAAGACGTAATATACTCAATTTGTAGATACGTTGGCATGTCAACAAAAACAGCCAACCGAGTAACCCTAGTTATAACCTTCCTATTATTTTAGGCAAAGGAGAGATAATGAATAAAAAATATATCTTAAAAATTGCTTTTATAGCCAGCCTATTTTTATTTGCATTCATTCTAATAACCGACCTCATCTTCCCTAATAGTAGGCTATCCTGGATAAATGCATGGAATGACGGCATGTTAACGTTTTTATTTCGTTTGTTTGCCAGATATATTTTCTGGTTAGTTGTATCATTTTTTACTGTTATATTTACTAAAGAAGTAAGACAATCTTCTACAGAAGTTGAGTAAATAGTAAAACGGCTTTGGTAGCTAGATTTAAATCTAACTACCAAAGCCGTTTTTTTGCACCTTCACAAAGATTCAACTAAAACCAATCTCATTAACTGATGAGGAAATGTCATTTTTGAAAAGCTTATTTTTTCATCAGCTCTATTTTTCACTTGTTCACTTAATCCATAAGAACCACCTATTATAAATGTTGGATTTTTACTTTTAATCCTTTCAAACTCTTCCAAAGTCACTTCCTTACCCTCTACACACAAAGCAACAACATAATCCCTTTGTATTTTTTTCAAAATATTCTCTCCCTCTATTTCAATTACTTTTTTTATTTCGCTAATATTGGGATTGCTGGATATTTTTTCATTTTTCAGTTCTATGATTTCAATATTCTTAGATTTTTTCTTAATAGATTTCTCCATAAAATTCTCTTTTATTCGTCCTATACAAATTATTTTCATCATCACCTACTATATTTCTTTTTAATTCGTATGTCGTCACCAATAAACTCCATCATGTCATATTCACCTATTATTCTAGACTCGACTCTATGGCTATATATATTCTCTAAATCCGTCGGCCTTAGATTCGTAGAAATAATTGTATGCTTTTCTTTATTAATTCTAGAATTTATTATATTGAACAATTCCGAACTTGTTACAACCGAGGATATTTCCGTACCTAAATCATCAATAATTAGTAAGTCCGTATCTGACAGCATTTGAATATAATATTCAGGATTTTCTGTTGCCCCTTTATTAAAATGGTAATCAGCTAATACTTTAAACATTTCTGGTGCTGTTAAATAAAGAACACTATATCCTTTGTCCAAAACACTCTTTGCAATACAGTTACACATATAAGTTTTACCTCTACCAGTTGCCCCATAAAAAAAGAAATTGCTATTATTTTTCGGAAAAGTTTTTACAAATTCCTTACATAACATTAGAGTATAATCCATTTTCTCCCTTGGTGATATTCCTTTATTTTCCAGAACATCACTACTATACAAAGCTATATCAAAAAAATTGAAATTCTCTTTTTCCAATACATTTATATTGCTAATATCATAGTACTTCTCTATAAGTCTTTGTTTAAAACAATGGCATTCCTTGCCATGTACAAAACCCTCGTCATTACAAATATTACAGCTATATGTATCCTTTAAATAATTTTCAGGATAACCTAAATTAGCTATTATTTCGGCCTCATTAAGCAACAGCAGTTTTTGCTTTTCCTCTAGTTCCCTTAGTAAAGCTTCAGACTTTTCGCCTTCCATTATTCTTTTTATTATTTCAAAGCCTACTTGCTGTAATTCTTTGTGTACCTTTTTTAACTCGCTATTTTTACTATATATTTCTTCGCTTCGTTGGTCATATTTTTTTTCTCTATATAATTTTTTATTTTTAAATTCATTTACTACATCAATATAAACCGATTTTTTACTCATTTTTATACCTGACCTTTTTATTTTAAATATTATATGTAACTTTAGAATTCTGCAAGAAAAATTTACCTTATGCTTTTATATTCCCATTACATTTGTTATTATTCATGTAATAGATTTTTATCCTAACAACATTTTAACACATAGGAGTTTTTCATGAATTTAACATTACCTCAACAACAAGCAATTAATTTAAGAGAAAAAGAAATACTACTTTCAGCTGCAGCCGGCTCAGGTAAAACATTTGTATTAATAAATAGAATTATCTCATTAATAACAGGTACTAAAATAAATCCAGACGGTACAAGAACCTATATAGGCAACAGTATAAATCTTGATAAACTATTAGTAGCTACTTTTACTGATGCGTCAGCAAAAGAAATGAAAATACGATTACAAAGGGAATTACATAAGGAACTAGAGCATGCAACAGGTAGTTATAAAGAAAATATTTTAAATCAACTAAACTTAGTACCCTCAAGTAGCATTGGTACTTTACATAGTTTTTGTTCTAAAGTAATACGAAGTAACTTCCACTTGCTAAATTTAGACCCAGCCTTCAGAGTAGGCGACACCAACGAAATTAAGCTTTTACAACAAGAATCCATTGAAGAAACCTTTAACTACTACTATAATTTACCGAACAAAAACAACGATAAGATTATATTTAAAGATTTACTAGAATTATTCTCAAATCGTGTTGAAGATGCTACTTTTATGTCAAAAATAATTGAGCTATACGACTTTACCAGAAGTCTGCCAGACCCCAATAAATGGCTAAATCAAAATTCAGAAAACTTTAATAATGAGTTTTTCACAGAATTAATTTTATCTAGCCTAGAAAAAAATATTAATTATATTAAGAAGAACTTAACACAAGCAATGGATTTATGCAAAAAGCCTATGGGACCAACTGAATATATGAAAGCCCTACTATCTGACGAAACTATTATTCTTGCCATGGAAAAAGCAATTAAAAATAAAGATTGGGACAAATGCCATAGTTTACTACTTGTCTCATCTTTTACACGCATCCACTCCTACCGAGGAGCAGCTAAAGACGAAATAGACCCAGACTTAATGGATAGCGTAAAAGATATACGTGATAAAAAAATAAAAAAAGTATTTAATAGCTGGCAAAAAGATTATTTTATATATGACCTTGAAAATACTAAAGAAGATTTGAATAGACTTTATAAACCAATAAAAATATTTTCAGATCTTATAAAAAAATTCGAAGAAATATTCAGCCAAAAGAAGTTAGAAAAAAATCTTCTAGATTATAACGACTTAGAACATTTTGCTTTAAAAATACTTAAAAATGAGGATATAGCAAAATACTATGAAAATAAATTTTATGAAATATTAGTTGATGAATATCAAGATACAAATAAAATCCAAGAAGAAATACTTTCATGTGTTGCAAAAAAAACAAAGCCCTATAACAAATTCATGGTAGGTGATGTAAAGCAATGTATTTATAAATTTCGTAAAAGTGACCCTGAAATTTTTATGAATAAATATAATAACTTCGACAACATAAAGGAAGTAGTAATAAATCTTTCTAACAACTTCCGAAGTAAAGACATAATTCTAAATGGTACAAACTTTATATTTGAACAAATTATGTCAGCTGAAACAGGCAATATTGATTATAACAGTGATGTGAAATTAAAAGCCATTGCAGAAGAGGAAATAAAAGAAACAGATGCCATCGAAATATTATTAGGAAAATACAAAGATGAACCTCCTATAGAAGTAGAGTGTAAAATAATAGGCGAAAGAATAAAAAAGCTTATTAACTCGAATTTATCTGATGGTTCACCTATTAAATATGGAGATATTACCATACTCCTAAGAAGTATGACACATATAAACACTTTTATAGATATCTTCAAAAAAATGAACATTCCTGCATTTGCCTTAAATAAAATTAGCTTTTTTGACACTTATGAAGTAGGCCTTATGGTTTCTATTTTACAAATAATAGATAATAGCATGCAAGACCTACATATTTTAACCGTTCTTCGTTCACCTTTATACGGCGTTACATCTGAAGAACTTTTAAACATTTCTTCCATAAAACAAGACTTTTTTTACGAAAAAATCCTTATGTACATAGAGGAAAATAAGAACCCAACTAGTAAAAAAATTAAAAAACTTTTAAATAACCTAAATATCTGGAAAAAACAGGCAAAAAACACAAAGGTTAGCAAACTAATTGGTACAATCTATGAGGATACAAACATAGTTAGCTTTATGAATGTTTTAGATGATAGAGAAATAAGAGTTGGCAATCTTTTGCTATTAAAAGAAAAAGCAGTTGAATACGAAAAAACATATTTAGCAGGTTTATTCAGTTTTTTAAAATATATTGAGCGTTTAAAAAAATCCGAAATTTCTTTAAACTCCTTTACCGGCACAAGCAACGACATGGTGACTATTACCACTGTTCATCGTAGCAAAGGACTGGAGTACCCTATAGTATTTTTATCCCAAATACAAAAAAGATTTAACTTTACTGATAAAAATTCTAGTTTAACTAAACATGATAAGTATGGTTTTTTCTTTAAAAATTTTGACCCTGAAACACGAGTAGTAACAAATCCATTACCAAAAGCATTTGTTGCCAATGAAATTAAAAAGGAAATGATAGCCGAGGAAATGCGTTTGTTATATGTAGCAATGACAAGAGCAAAAGAAAAACTAATCTTTACTGGAACTTACAATGAGGAAAAAGAGCCTTGGGAAAAATATACTTTTGGAGAAAATGAAATAGATGCGGATTATTTAGAAAATGCAAAATCCTATATGGATTTCCTCATGCCCTGCATACTTAAGCATAAAACTGTGGATAATTTTAGAGCTAACCATGCAATACTAAGTAAGGGCAGCCAAGAAATATATAACTACAATGTAAATTTTACAATACAAGAGTACGAAGATTTTGACATAGAAAAAACAGAAAATACGCTAAATACCATAGAAAATATAGACCTAAATAATAATATAAACTGGTCCTATGGAAATCAAATTGATACAACCCTGAACTCAGTTATAACCATTAGTGAAATAAAACGTAAACATTACGAAAATATAAATAATATTTTTGAAAAATACAGAGAAAAGACAACTCTACTACCTGACATATATTATGGTAATGAAAAAAAAGCTCCTAAAGCCACAGAAATTGGAATTGCATTTCACAAGGTTTTAGAAAATATAAAAGAAGATACACATACCTCAGAAGTGCTTATAAAAAAATTAATAGATGAACTGTCAAATAAACTTTTGCTAAAAAAAGAGTATTTAGAATATATTAACACTAAAAAAATTCTTTCTTATGTAAATAGTCCCTTGGGCAAAAGAATTTCCCAATCTACAGAAGTAAAAAAAGAAGTTTCCTTTGCTATGTCTATGGAATACAAGGACTTATACAATATAGAAACTAATAGTAATGCTTTGCTACATGGCACTATAGACTGCGTTTTTCTTGAAGATGACCAATACGTTGTAGTTGACTACAAAACTGACTTTTACAATAATAAAAAAGAACTAATAGATAAATATAGCCTACAACTAGAGCTATATAAAAAAGCTTTAGAATCCAGTACAAATAAAAAAGTTAAAGAAGTCGCTTTGTATCTTTTTCATAAAAACGAAATATTAATCCTTGAATAAATTGCAAGTTCATATTAATATAGTCTTATACATGAAAAATATGTATAAAACAACAAACAAACATTTATGAGAGGTAGCAATGATTTTTTCTAAAAATATTTATATTAGCACCAAAGCTAAATTAAGAAAAAATGATATAGAAAAATTAAAAAACAACAAGCCTGTTGCAGGCATGTATATTATTCTTGTTAATTTAAAAAGCAATAATTTATTTGAAATTATGGACTCCTACTACTTTTTTAGAAAAAGACATAATTTAGAGGATTATAAAATAATAGCTATACTAACAAGTAAAAAAGCATGCTTCCTCCATGTAAAGAAAATTTTCGAAAATTTTTTACCTAAAGGTTTAGAAAATATAAAGGAATATTATTTTTAATTATCGAGGTGAGTATGGCAATTTTTTTGTTAGTTTTAAAAATACTATTATTTATCATCCTCGCTTTACTAGCTATTATACTTTTACTTTTACTAGTAGTATTATTTTCAAACTTTACTTACACTATAGAAGGAAAAAAAGATACACACAATTTCGCTTTAAAAGAGGCTAAAGCAAGTGTAGACATCCATTGGTTTTGCAACGCCCTAAAGTTCCACTTTCTTTACGACAACGGTTCAGTAAATTCTTTTATAAAAATATTTTTTTATAAAATTAATTTTAAGGATAAAAATAAAAAACCTAAGGAAAAAAAGAAAAAGAAAAAAAAGCAAGTTCAAAGTAAGAAAGTTAAGAAAAAAAAGAAAAAGAAAAATCCTGTTTCCTACTTGTTAAAAGATAAATACTTTATTAAAAAAGTATTTACTACAGTAAAAAACTTATTAAATAGAATTTTACCCAACTATTTATATATAAACGGTGAATTAGGATTAGATAATCCAGCAACTACAGGGCAAATAGTTGGTGCAGTATGGGCATATAATGGTGCCAAAAATAAAAATATTTACCTAAAAGGAAATTTCGAAGAAAAAGTTGCTAAAGGTGAAATTAACATAAATGGTAACTTCACCTTATGGCAGCTACTTAAGGAATTCTTTTGGGCATTTAAATATATAATTAAAAACAGAAAAAAATTATTTAACTAAATTAAGGAATGGTGAGTATGGCAAATGAATTTAATGAAAGCTTAGGTGTACTATTATCTAAAATGGAAAGTTTTGTATCTTCTAAAACTGTTGTAGGCGAGCCTATAACTATAGACGGCGTAATAATTGTACCGCTTGTAGATGTAATGGTTGGCGTTGGTGCTGGCGCTGGCGACTCTATAGATACAAAAGAAGAAAAAAATGGAAAGTCCAACTCTGTTGGTGGTGGTTTAGGTGCTAAAATAACACCTTCTGCAATTCTAGTTATTAATAGCGGAAACGTTCAACTAGTTAATGTAAAAGACCAAGATAGCATTAATAAAATAATTGACATGGTGCCAAGCATCTTACAAAAATTTAATATTGGTACAAAAGAAGAAACTGAAGAAACTACTAAAACAGAAGAAGCAGAAACTTCTAGCGACTCAACTACTTTATAAAAAATTTAGAACTCATGGAGATATCTCTTTGAGTTCTTTTTTTGTACAAAATATTTTAAAAAAAGCACAAGAAACTTTTAACTAAAAAAATCAAAAGAATTTGTACATATTACAATAAATAAGTTATAATAGTCGTATTATAAAAAAATTATGCAACTCAAAAAATAATGAACTTACAAATATTAAAATTTTACACGCAAGGAGGTGTTAATATGTCCTACGAAGAAAAGTTCCAACAACTTTTAATTAAAATAAAAAGCTATCATCCAAATCCTAATTTGGAAATAATACAAAAAGCATATGACCTAGCAGTTAGTGCTCATGGATTACAAATCAGGAAATCGGGAGAACCATATATAATCCATCCCATAGAAGTTGCTCTTATTCTTGCAGACTTAGAGTTAGATATTGAGTCTATAGTAGGAGGCATACTCCACGATGTTATAGAAGATACTAAATACACATATGATAGTATAAGTAAATTATTTTCCGAAGATATAGCTAAAATTGTTGATGGCGTTACTAAATTAGATAAACTTCCATACTCAGATAAAGAAGATATGCAGGCAGAAAATTACAGAAAAATGTTTTTTGCCATGGCAAAAGACATACGTGTTATTTTAATTAAAATAGCCGATAGACTACATAATATGCGTACTCTAGAATTTATGCCTCGCAAAAAACAAATTGAAAAAGCTCAAGAAACCATGGACATATACGCACCAATTGCACATAAACTTGGTATTTTTAAAATACGATACGAAATGGAAGACCTAGCTTTTAAATATTTAGAACCAGAAGAATTCAAAAAAATTGAAGATGAAATAAAATTCAAACAATCCGAACGCCAAGAGTTTATAAGCGCTATTACAGAAGAAGTAAGCGCTAAACTTAAAAAAAGTATATCTAACTTCAATATTTCTGGTCGTTCTAAACACTTTTATAGCATATATAAAAAAATGAGATCCAAAAATAAACAATTTTATGAAATAAACGACCTATTCGCCATAAGGGTTTTGGTAGATACTATAGACGATTGCTATATGGTTTTTGGTATTGTTAATAATACATTTACCCCAGTAAACAACCGATTTAAAGATTATATTTCATCCCCAAAAGAAAATAAATATCGCTCATTGCACAATACCTTAATTGGACCAGGTGGTAATTTTTTTGAAATTCAAATAAGGACTTACGAAATGCACCGTGTAGCAGAAAATGGTGTAGCAGCCCATTGGAAATATAAACAAAATAGTACATCGACTAAAAACGACTCCTCTGCATGGTTACAAAATATTTTGGAAATTCAAAAAGACATAGAAGATAACCACGAGTTTGTTACAACAATTAAAGGGGACTTAAACCCATATGCAGACCGTGTATATTGTTATACTCCTGCTGGCGCCATTATTAACTTAGTAAACGGTTCAACACCTATAGACTTTGCCTACAGCATTCACACCGAAGTTGGCAATAAAATGATTAGTGCCAAAGTAAATGGTAAAATAGTACCTTACGATTATATACTCCAAAACTCCGATAGAGTTGAAATACTAACTTCTAAAAATTCCTTAGGACCTAGTTTGGATTGGTTAAAACTAGTTAAAACTTCTTCTGCAAAGACAAAAATAAACCAATGGTTTAAGTCTATGAATAAGGAAGAAAATGTTATAAAAGGTAAGGAAATTATTGACCGTGAGATTAAGAAAAAAGGATATGTACCATCTGAAGTAATTTACAGAGGCTCCGAAACCTTTGTAGCAGAAAAATACAACTTCAAGGACTTCAATACCCTTTGTGCAGCTGTTGGACATAATGGCATTAAAGAAGGCTATGTAGTAAATAAATTAATTGAATGTTATAAAAGAGATCACCACAAAGAAATTTTAGAAAAAGATAAATTAGCTACATTAAATGAAATAAAAGAAAAAATCATTAAAAAGCCGGATTCAAAAAATTACGATGCTGGTGTTATAATAGATGGCCTTGGCTATACAAAAGCCTCCTTTGCAGGCTGTTGCCACCCTATTTTTGGTGACGACATTGTTAGCTTTACAACTCGTGGAAGAGGTATAATTGTTCACCGTACTAATTGCAATAATATAAAAAATTTATGCGAATACGATATACCTAGGGTACTTGATGCCCATTGGCCAGAGTCTACAAGCAAAACTTATGGCTGTATTATTCAAGTAACAGCAACAAATTACAACGGACTTATACTTCAAGTAAGTAAATTATTGTTAGACGAAAAAATACAAACAGAAAATTTAAGTATAAGAAGTCATAAGGAAACAGCACTTATTAATATAGAATTAAAAGTACATTCAAGAGATGAACTAGATAGTATTATAAAAAAACTTTCAAATTCACGGAATATTGGCGAGGTAACAAGACTATAAACAGGAGGATTTATGAAAACAAATGTTATATCCGTTACAGAAATGCAAGAAAATTCAAGTATAATTTTTAACGAAGACACTAAAGAAGCCTTTGTTATTGACCCAGGAGATATGGACGGCGAGGTATTAAATTATGTAAAAAGTAATGATCTAAATGTTATTGCTATTTTATTAACTCACGGACATTTTGACCATATACTAGGTGTGCCAGCCTTAAAAGAATTAACAAATGCTCCTATTTATGCCAATATAAATGAAAAGGAAATTTTAGAAAATGCTGAAATGAATTTTTCTAAAAAGTATACATCCAGTATTGCACCCAAAGCAGATGTTTATTTTCAAAATGATGAAACGCTAAGTATCAATGGTTATTCCATAAAAACTCAATTTATTGGGGAGCATACTCCTGGCTCTGTCAGCTACTACTTTGAGGCAGACAAATCACTTTTTTCTGGAGACACACTTTTTAATCGTTCTATTGGCAGGACAGATTTCCATAATGGAAATAGTCAAGTTTTTATCAAGAACATAAAAGAAAAGCAATTAACCTTGCCAGATGACACAATTATTCACCCTGGTCATGGAGCATCTACAACAGTAGGTAAAGAGAAGCGAGTTAATCCCTACTTTATACACTAGAAAGAAGATAAATGAAATATATTATAAAAGGCCATAGTGAAAGGTATATTTTACAGACTACCTCCCAAATATTCTACCCTAAAGAAAGCTTTATAGAGGTTTTTAATACCAAGGAAGAAGGTTTTATAATAGAAAGTATAAAGAATAATAACTTTATACTTTCTAACTTATATAAAAACGGAGATTTAATTGCTAGGCATAGCGAAGAAATTAAAGATTTAAAATACTCAATTAAAAAATCCCTTTTTCTTTTATTACAAAGCTATACAGGGTATATGCCTAAATGGGGTATGCTTACAGGTATTAGGCCTGCAAAATTTATAGGCTCTTTTTTTCCAAATGAATATTCCTATATAAAAAATATAATTATGAATGATTATTTCATTACAGAAGAAAAATTTGATTTAGCCTATAAAGTTGCCATAGCCGAAAATAACATTTTAAGTAAAAGAGCACCTAATTTAAATTCCCTTTACATTGGTATACCCTTTTGCCCCAGTAAGTGTAAATATTGCACTTTTACTTCTTGTGAAGTAAGCAAATACCAAAAAAAAGGAATTGTTGATATTTATTTAGAAAAATTAATTGAAGAAATTAAATGGTTCGGCATTAACTTCCCTAGTCCATACACTATATACATTGGTGGTGGTACACCTACTTCCCTAAATGAAAATCAACTATATTTATTAATGGAAAGCATTTATAAATATATCGACCTAAAACAAACTGTAGAATTTACCGTTGAATGCGGCCGACCAGATACAATTACTAAAGAAAAGCTTAAAATAATTAAAAATGTATCACGTATCTCAATTAATACTCAAACTGTGCACAATAAAACCTTGAAGATAATTGGAAGAAACCACAATTATAATGACTTTTGCAAAAGCTACGAGTTAGGCAATATTATGGGCTTTAAAAATATCAATATAGACTTAATAGCTGGATTACCACAAGAAACAGCGAAAGATTTTGAAAAAACAATGGAAGAAATAACCAAACTTAAGCCTCATTCAATTACTATACATTCCCTTTCCATAAAACGTGGTAGTCATCTATCTTTAGAGAACACTAACTATTTTGAAGATATAAAAACCATAGATGAAATGCTAAAAATAGGCTCAATTTATACAAAAAAAATTAATCTTGAACCCTACTATATGTATCGACAAAAAAATACAATAGGCTGTAATGAAAATGTTGGGTATTCTCGAAAAAATAACCACTGTATATACAATGTGGAGATAATGGAAGATAAACAGTCAATTATCGGTCTTGGAGCTGGCTCAACTTCCAAGAGAGTTTTTCTAGATACTAACAAATTAGAAAGATGTTTCAACTTTAAAAATGTTGAAGAATATATAAAAAGATTTAACGAACAAATAATAAGAAAAGAGAATTTATTTTTATAATTAAAATATAGGAGGAAATTATGGCAAAAGCTCCAAAAGGAACCTATGACTTATATGATGATCAAATGGAAATCTTCCAATACATATACAAAAACATAGAAGAAATAGCCAATACATATAGTTTAAACAAAATAAAAACACCAACTTTTGAAAGTACAGAGCTATTTCAGCGTGGTGTTGGCGATACAACCGACATTGTACAAAAAGAAATGTATACTTTCCAAGATAAGGGCAATAGAAGTATGACCCTGAAGCCTGAAGGCACTGCCGGTGTGGTTCGTGCTTTTTTAGAACGTAAAATATATGCAAACCCACAACCTACAAAATTTTACTATACAATTAACTGTTTTAGATATGAACAACCGCAAAGTGGTCGTTTTAGGGAATTCTCACAATTTGGTATAGAGTACTTCGGAACAGACAGTCCCCTAGCTGATGTAGAGGTGATTTCTGTAGCCAATGACCTACTTAATAAACTAGGCATTACAAATCTTACTTTAAAAATCAACTCCCTAGGAGATAAAGAATGTCGTAATAAATATAATAATGAAATGAAAAATTTCATATCCTTAAAAAAGGATCAACTATGTCCCACTTGCCAAGATAGGTATGAAAAAAACCCATTACGTGTATTAGATTGCAAAAATCCAGATTGCCAAAATATATTAAAGAACGCACCCCAGGTTATTGATGTATTAGGAGAAGAATGTAAGAGCCATTTTGAAAAAGTATTAAAAGGTTTAGATATACTAGGTATTAATTATGAAATTGATAGCCGTTTAGTCCGTGGTTTAGACTACTATACAAAAACAGTCTTCGAGTTTATAAGTAACGACATAGGCGCTCAAGGTACTATATGTGGTGGTGGTAGGTATAATAACCTAGTGGAAGAATGTGGCGGTCCAGCTACTCCAGCTATCGGTTTAGCCATAGGAATAGAACGTTTAGCACTTGTACTTAAAAACTTAAATTTAGATACTTTTGAAAGAAAAAAAACAGATATTTACATAGGAAGCTTGGATACAGATTTCCAAGTTATAGAATTGGCAAAAACATTGCGAGATGGTGGTATTTCTGTAGTAACTGACATAATCGGAAGGAGCTTAAAAGCTCAAATGAAATATGCAGATAAATTAAATAGCAAATTCTCTACAATAGTGGGTAGTGAAGAAATAAAAAATAAAGAGCTAGTTATTAAAAACATGGAAACTGGTGAAAAAGAAACCGTTTCATTTAACAATATTTTAGAATTTTTTGGGAGGAAGTAATGGACACACTTAGCGGATTAAAAAGAACTCATATGTGTACAGAAGTAACAGAACAACTAATAGGTAAGGAAGTAACAGTAGCAGGTTGGGTAAGTAAACGAAGAGATTTAGGCCAACTAATTTTTATTGCTTTAAGGGATAGAAGCGGAATACTTCAAGTTGTAATAAATAGCGAAACTTCTGGAGATGAAATATTTGCTAAAGCCGAAACTATACGTGGTGAATACGTTATAGCTATAAAAGGAATTGTAATAGCAAGAGATGAAAATAATATAAACAGCGATATGAAAACAGGGAAAATTGAAATTGATGCAAAAGATTTAAGAATACTTTCTGAAGCTGAAGTACCACCATTCTCAGTTATGGATGAAGGCGTGCGTGAAGACCTTAAACTAAAATATAGGTACATTGACCTACGTAGAGAAGAAATGCAAAAAAATATAATAACTAGACACAAAACTATACAAAGCATAAGAGAGTTTTTTAATACAAATGGATTTTTAGACATAGATACTCCTGTTTTAACTAAATCCACACCTGAAGGTGCTAGAGATTACTTAGTACCTAGCCGTGTTCATGGTGGAAAGTTTTATGCATTACCTCAATCGCCACAACTTTTTAAACAATTATTAATGATTTCGGGTTTTGATAAATATTACCAAATTGTAAAATGTTTTAGAGATGAGGACTTGCGAGCAGATAGACAACCAGAGTTTACTCAAGTGGACGTAGAAATGTCCTTTGTAGACCAAGAAGACGTGCTAAAAATTAATGAAAATTTAATGAAAAAAGTTTTTAAAGAAATATTATATGTAGAAATACAAGATACTTTCCCTATATTAACCTATAAGGAAGCAATGGAAAAATATGGAATTGATAAGCCAGACACAAGATTTGCAATGGAACTAGTTAATGTGACGGATATTGTTAAAGGAAGTGAGTTTGGAGTATTTGAAGGCGCTATTAATGCAGGTGGCTCCGTTCGAGGTATTTGTGCTAAAGATGGTAACTCAGTTTTTAGCAGAAAAAAAATAGATAAGCTAGTGGACTTTGTAAAAGACTTTAAAGCCAAAGGCTTAGCATGGATTAATATTAATGATGATGGTACTTTTAAGTCAACAATTTCTAAATTTTTTAATGATGATAAAATTAAAGAAATAATACAAGCCTTTGGCGGAGAATCTGGAGATTTAATTTTATTATGTGCCGATAAAGATCAAATCGTATTTGACGCATTAGGAAACTTAAGAAACGAAGTAGCTAAAGGTCTTGATATAATAGATGAAAATACTTTCAACTTCCTATGGGTTACAGAGTTTCCTTTACTTGAGTGGGATGAAGACAGTCAACGTTATAGTGCAAAACACCACCCTTTCACATTACCAATGGAAGAGGATATTCATATGTTAGAAACTAGTCCTGAAAAAGTTCGTGCCATTGCTTACGACTTAGTTTTAAACGGCTCGGAAATAGCAGGCGGTAGCTTAAGGACATATAAAAGAGATATTCAAGAAAAAGTATTTAAAGCAATCGGTATAGGTGAAGAGGAGGCATACAGCCGTTTTGGATTCTTCCTAGAGGCGTTTAAATATGGTGTACCTCCACATGGTGGTATGGCATACGGTTTGGACAGATTAGTTATGTACTTAACCGGTTCTAAAGCTATAAGAGATGTAATAGCTTTCCCTAAGGTGAAAGATGCCTCTTGTCCATTGACAGAAGCACCTGATTTAGTTGATGAAAAGCAACTAAAAGAATTATCCTTAAATATAATAATAGAAAAATAATAATAATAAAACCTAACCAAAATTTTAAAATCACTTTGGTTAGGTTTTTCTTATTATCATCAATTATTTTTATAGTATTTCTATTTGTATACTCTATATTATTTTCCTTTAAATCTAGAACTGGTATCATAAACATAAGTAAGAATAACGCAAAAAATAATATAACCACTACTACTTCTATAATTAATTTCTTAATTATAATAAAATTCAGATAACCATAAAAGTAAATATTTCACTTACTATTGCCAAATTTTCTTAAAAAATAGCGAATGCACAGTATTATTGCAACTAAAAAAAATAAAATTAATAAAGTGTTAAATATCCTTCAATATCACAATCATATTTGTAAAGAGTTCCAACTCCTTCGTAAAAAAACGAATAAGATACCTGACCTCTAGAACCAGCGCTAATATCTTTCCTATAATTGATAATATCTGCAAAATCATATACCTCATCATATGTCACACCAAAAGTATAACCTGTCTGAGTAGTACTATTTATAGCATGTATCTAAAAATAAAAGTTGTAACTTTACATATAAACACAAAAAAAACAAAAATTACAAGAGTTAATCTTAGAAAAAACGATTTTTTTATCTTCGTTACATTTTACCATAAATTAATAGTATTTCCATTAAACATATGTTTTCTCTATCAGTCAAAACACCTTTCCATCCTCTGATTCAAAGGCTTACCTCTACCAAAGCATTGTTTAGTCAATAGACCTACCGTCAATAGGGGCTTGTACCCCACTGACAGTAGGTCTATTGACTACTTTTTTTGTTGAACCTAATTTTAGAGGTTTAGTATACAAAATTACTAAGGGCAAAATTTAGATACCAGCGTTGAGATGGGGGTCTAATTCTTACCGATAAAAGCGGAATTGCTATATTTACTTGATAGGATATGTGCTAATAAGTTCTGTACAACCCAATAACTATACCCAAGATAGATAATTCCTTCGCAATAATAGGTTCGTAGGACTCATTCTCCGGCTGTAAACGTATATGATTTTTTTCACGGTAAAAAGTTTTACATGTTGCCTCATCATCAATTAATGCAACTACTATATCTTTGTTTCTGGCAGTATTTTGCTTACTACATAACACCAAGTCGCCATCAAAAATACCAGCATCTATCATGCTTTGCCCTTTAATTCTTAGCATAAAAACTTCATGATTCCCAACATAATTAACAGGTATAGGGAAAAAATCTTCAACATTTTCCTGTGCAAAAATCGGATCTCCTGCCGCTACACTACCAATAATAGGCACTTGTACATATTCTTCATTAAACTTTTTTAAAAAAAACGGATCCAATATTTCTATCGATCTATTCTTAGATTTTTCTCTACGAATGTATCCCTTTTCTTCTAAAGAAACAAGATGTAAATGCACTGTTGATGTAGATTTAAAGCCTAAAGAATCACACATTTCCCTAATAGATGGTATTATACCTTTTCCCGAAACAGCTTCCAAGATGTAGTCATAAACTCTTTGTTGTTGCTTAGTTAATTTTTTCATAACATCAAATCCTTTTTTAAATTTATATCAAACATAGTTTCATTTTTTTAAAATTATACTAACATATATTTCATTTCTAGTCAAAATGATTTTCCCTATTTATAAATTTTTGCTAAGTAGATGCTATGTTAAAATTTATTTACTGATATTTTTCAAATAAATCTTTCATTTTTTCAGACATTATATTTTGTAAATTCTCATATCCTTTCTGATCAATTAAATTATTCATCTCATAAGGATCTTTTTCTAAGTCGTAAAGTTCATTCATATCGCCTTTATTTAATACATATTTAATATTTCCAAACCTTACCATACGTCCAAACCATTTTTGAAAATGCCCGTGAGTTTGAGCATATACAGTGTCTTTCCAATTGTTACCTATAAAAATATCGCCTATATCTCTGCCATCTACTTCTTCACTAAAACACAATCCACCATAGGCAAGCATAGTTGGTGCTAAATCTATATTCGAAATAAATTCATTACACACCTTTTTACCGATTTTAGGATCTACTATTACCAAAGGTATTCTCATAACTTCTTCCGTCATGTAAGAAGATTTATCGAAATGGCCACCGTGACTACATATAGCATCCCCATGATCTGTTGCAAATATAACTATGGTGTTCTCAAACATATTTAACTCTTCTAGCTTGTCAATTATTTTTCCCATAGCATCATCACACATAGATATCATCCCATAGCACCTTGTCAGTATTTTCTTCCACTCTTTTTCTTCCATTGGATTTGGTATAATTATTTCCTTATTTTTACTACAATATTTGTTTAACTCAAATTTATGAGAACTAGGTTTATTTTTCAAGTCATCACTAAAACTTGGATACAACTCCACCTCATCTTCGTCATATAAATTTATAAATTCTTGTGTAGGCGAATATGGATGATGTGGACCCCAAAAATCTACTCGCATATTAAATTTCTCATTACTTTTTGATAGTTCCTCTAGTTGCCTTCTAGCCATGTCAGCTAAAAAATAGCTTTCATGAGTTTCCTTTGGCGTCATTAAAATTCCTGAAAGAGTTTCGCATATAGCTCTTGGAAAATCATATTCCTCATTCTCCTTTATTTTCATTACATCACCTTCTGAAGAAAAATTTCGCTCTACGAACATTTTTGCCTTCGGCAAGCCCTCTCTGTTTATATAATCTTTATATTCTTTCTTACCATAAGGGTTGCCATAACCATCATCAGTAAACAACGCTCCATTTAGCCCGCTTATTGCCTCACTTGAACTTGCATGACATTTACCAAAATAATAATTTTTATACCCATTTTTCATAAATACATCGAAATAACTTTCTGTCGCTTTTATTGGTATTTTTTCACCATTGGTTAACTGACCGTGATTACTAGGATACAATCCTGTAAATAACGATCTTCTAGATGGAGCACACAAAGGACTCGCACAATATGCATTAGGAAAATACACGCCTCTATCTTTTAAACGCTGAAAATTCGGCATTTTAACGTCTTTATGATTATAATATGCTATATGGTCCATCATAATTGTTAATATATTCATTTGTTCTATCATAACTCTCCCCTAACTTATTAACTTCATTTTTTATTTTTTATTGGTAAGAATTAGACCCCCATCTCAATGCTGGCATCTAAATTTTGCTTTCGGCTCGGTTATGCAGCCGAATTCGCCGCTCAGCGTAGGTATAAGCCCCCACTGACGAATAGGTCTATTGACTAATATATCAATAAAGTATTGTATTATTTTATAACATTCTTTACTATCCTTTAACTCCAGAACCTAAAGACATAGATTCTAAAAAATGCTTTTGTGTAAACAGAAATATAACAAATGTAGGTAATATTGCAAAAGTTGCCGCTGCCATCATTTGACCTAAATATTGATAAGTCCAATATGTACCCTGCAGTAGCTGTAAGCCCGCTGTTATTGGCATTTTATTCACATCTGTAAATACAATGGTTGGCCATAAAAAATCATTCCAAGATGCAGTAAAAGAAAATAATGCCACAACAGTTAAAATAGGTTTAACCAAGGGTATAATTACTTTAGCATAAATATATAAATCACTTGCCCCATCTATCTTTGCGGATTCGTCATATTCTTTTGGTATGCCCAACATAAATTGCCTAACTAAAAAAATATTTGTAACTCCACCTAAACCTGGGACTATGACTGCCATAAATGTATTTACCCATCCAAAGCTATCCACAATTTTGTAAGTAGGAATTATATTTACTACTTGTGGAAACATGGATATGCATAACAACACAAAAAACATTTTATCCCTACCCTTAAACTCTATTCTAGTGTATCCATATGCCGCAAGGGAGACTACCAAAACCATCAGTACCATATGAGAAAATGAAATTATTATAGAATTCATAAACCATCTAACAATAGGAAAATTAGCAGTTCCTGTAAATGTATTTATATATTGACTTATAGTCCAATCCACCGGCAATAGCCTAAAACCACCTAGTGAGGCAATTTCTTTATTGGGCTTAAAAGAAGTTAATACACCAAACATTAACGGTACCGTCCACATCACTCCAAGCACTAGTAAAAAAATAAAACCTACAATTTTAGAATTTTTGTTTTTTCTCATATACCCTCCTATGTATTGTTTTTATTCATCACCCTAAATTGAAAGATTGAAATTAGAACCATAACTAGCCCAAGTAACATAGCCATGGCAGATGCCATGCCAGATATAGATTTTCCCGAGCCAAAAGCTAATTCTCTTATATACATCATTATTACCTTAGTTGATTCGTTTGGACCACCATCTGTTAGTAATAAAGGCTGTCCATAAATATTAAAAGTGTTTAAAGTAGTAATAACCGTTGTATATAATAACGGAAACTTAATTGATGGTAATGTTATTCTTAAAAATAAATTCCATGCATTGGCACCATCTATAGCAGCAGCTTCATATATATTTATATCAATTCCACCTAATGCCGACCTATAAATTATCATATTCCCACCAATATTCCACCATATTGATACCATAACAATACTCATCCATCCATAGGGTTGAGTTGTAAGCCAACTTATATCTAAAGAAAAAATTTGGTTTATTAAGCCAAGCCTTAAATTGAACACAAGTTTCCATATAATAGCAACTGCAGATATAGAAAATAAACATGGAATATAAAATATAGATTGAAATATCCCACCACCTTTAACCCCTGTATTTAAAGCCAATGCAATAGTTAAAGGTATTACTACAAATAGAGGCACGCTACACAATACAAACACTAAAGTATTTTTCATGCCATTGAAAAACTGTTTATGAAAAGTACTATTAATATCAAATAATATTTCACCATAGTTATTTAATCCGACCCAATTGGGACTTCCTGTTAAATCCCAATTGGTAAAAGAAATAAATACACCAAATACTAGAGGTAATGCTAAAAAAACTAAAAACAAAACTAAATGCGGTCCTATAAAAAATAAATGTTTATATTTAAAAATATCTTTTTTTCTTACCATTTAATTCCCTTCCTTTAATAAATCCTCTGCTGTTTTTTGTGCTGTATCTAATGCTTCTTTTGCACTAATCCTTCCGTAAATAGCGTCATTTAATAAAGTTCCATAAGATTGATCAACAATTCCATAGTTTAAAAAAGAGAAAATTTTCATTGAATTTAATTCCATATCGTTACTCATTAAAAATCCCTGTGGTCTTTCATAGTAACTATCATCTTTGTAAACCTCTACGCTGGCTACATTTTGTCCACCATTAGCCCAAGTTTCAGAATTAAGCCTAACAAATTCCAAAAAGTCGCCAATAGCCTCTTGCTTTTCAGGTGTACGTTCTTTACTTAATTCCATAAATTGATGTGATGATGACCATGTAGCTAATAAGTCCTCGGTGAACACAGGTGTATTTGCTGTTTTAACAGTAAAATCTTCATTATTTAAAAGATTATTTTGATACCATATACCCTCTTCAATAAAAATTGATTCACCAGAATTAAATAATAATTCAGCATCATCACCATCAACTTGCATTCCACCCACTTTTTGAATTTCTATTAATGTTTCTAATGCATGCAACGCCTCTGCTGTGTTTAAAGTAGGTTTAGCTCCTTCATGTATATTTCCACCTTGTTGTGCCACCATTGAGTTCACTAGCCAACCTAAAATTCTAGATGGAAAAGTAACTATTCCATCTTGTGCTGCCACTGGGGCTATTTCAAGTATCTCATCCCAAGTTATAACTTTATCATCTAAGGTTCTAGGAGCATACTTATTTAATAAATCTTCATTGTAATATAAAATTATTGAATGAATATCTAGAGGTATAGCATAACGTTTACCATCTATTTCCCCAGCATTCCATGCCTGTGGCAAAAAATTTTTTCCCACTAAATTTTCTTGATTTTTAATTACCTCCTCTATATCATTAATCATACCTTGCTCTTTAAATAAAGGTATTCTTTCAATATGACCAACTAATAAATCTGGTACATTTGAATTATCATTAGAATTCATTACCGTATAAATTTGTGTATACATATCCGGTGTAGGCATATACTCAATTTCAAAAGCCGGCGAAGTAGCATTATATTTTTCCACTATTTCTTCAAAATGCACTCCTGCCGGGCCAGTAAAAGGAGTCCACAGCGTAATCTTTTCTTTGCTCGAACACCCAATTAATCCAACAGAAAATAACACACATACTAAACTAATAAATTTTTTCCTCATAAATCCTCCTTAAAATTAACCTCAGCTTTACTTAATATTAAATATAAGATATTTTAATATTAAAGAAATAAAAAAATAAAAAAAAACACTTGAAATATGCATATATTCAACCTATTTATTTAAAGTATATATTTACTAAAATGTTTTGTCAACATATTGCATAAAATTATTTTAAATAACGATATAAATTTATGCATTTTTTCGAATTATATGAAATGAATTAAAATTCACTTCATAATTTATAAAATAAAGGAGAGCATATGAATGATCTATCCAATAGTTTAAAAAGTTTATCTCTATCACTTGATAACGAAAGTATGGACAATATTGAAATAATAGGCAAAGCGTTAGCATCAAAAGACAGATTGCGTATTATTGATTTGCTGAGAGTGCACTGGCAACTTCCTATGACTAATATATCTACAGCCTTAGACTTGCCAATATCTACAGTTTATTCACATATAAAACAGTTAGAAAGCGCGGGGATAGTATTCACAGAAACAAGAAAAGGTATAAGAGGCACTTCCCGTATATGTAGTTGCACTGTGCGTGATATTAATATTTCCATGGCTATGGAAAATACTAAATTAGAATCGAAAATAATTACTAGTGAGCTACCTATTGGTGCCTATTCTAACTGTGAAATAGAGCCAACTTGTGGCATGTGTAATAAAGATCAAATAATAGGAACATTTAATAACATAAAAACTTTTTATTCAAAAGAAAGATTAAATGCCCAACTTATTTGGTTTAGAAATGGATTTCTAGAATACAAATTTCCAAATAACATAAACTCGAATATTACGCTGCAAAATATTCAATTTAACCTAGAGTTATGTTCTGAGGCGAGAGGCTCAAACCCTAATTGGCCATCTCATATTTCCTTTTATATAAATGATATATATGTAGGAAACTATACATCCCCTGGAGATTTCGGAGACCGCAAAGGCGTTTATACTCCCGAGTTTTGGGAAATAGGAAATTCTCAATACGGCCTACTAACTACTATTAGCGTAAGTGAATGTGGTTGCTACGTAAATAATAATCTCATTAATAAAAGTATTAATATTTTTAGTCTTACTTTAAACAGCAAGCCATATATTACCTTCAAAATCTCCGTTGATGACAGCAAAATAATAGGAGGAATAAACATTTTCGGTAAACACTTCGGCGATTACAAACAAGATATCAATATGAATTTATTTTATTAATATCTTAAGTTACCGTAACTACCTAATATTTTTCTTTAGCCTTAGTTTTTTTATTAGAAACCTAACTAAAAAAACATAGGTAGCCATAAAAAATCCTAACAAGGCAACAATAAAAACTGAAATGCTTATAAAAAACTGAAGTGGTACCAAGTTAATTAACAAATCAACCCCTGGTTCCAATATCCATAAATCGTTACTAAAAAATATTTCATGAAAAATAATAAAATATTTATTGAAATTAGTAGAAACTAGCAATCCTAAAATGAGAAGTAAAATAGTAATACCAACTATGGTAATAGCAGAAGCAGATAAAAATCCCCTAGGTATTTTCTTATATTTAAATACAAAAAATAAAACACAAATGGTTAACACAACAAGGGAAATATTTTTCAACATCCTGCCATTTAAAAGCAAATCTTTAACATCTACCATGTGTAATTTTTCTTTTTCATTAAAAAACTCTCTTGAAGTGCCATTAACAGTTACTATTACTTCTAGGTCGTCTCTTTCGTCTTTCATATAGTCTGTTAAAACCTTTGTAACTTTCATTAAATCATCTTTGTTAACTTTAATATCCTCTACTACATTATTTTTTTCAAATGATTTTTCGTAGTACCCTAATGTTAATGCAGGTATGCAAACACTTACATATAACATTACAAAAAATATACAAATTCCACAAATAACACCTAGTACTTTATTCATATTAACTCCCTTTACTCATTATTTTTTCCCAACCTTGCCTCCTACAATAGTACAATAAAAAATAAATCATTTAAAGAATTTATAATCAATTGACTTTTAATATACACTTAATTATAATCAAGTCATAGAGAAATGTTTTCAACTCACAAGCCATAATAATTTTAAAACTTATTATGGCATTTTTATATACAACTTTGTTACTTTAAAGTCAAAGGAGTACCCTATGGAAAAAAATATTTTAATCGCAGAGGACGAACCTATAATAAGAATGGACTTATGCGAAATATTAGTTAAAAACGGTTTTAATGTAGTAGCAGAAGCAAAAGATGGATTTGACGCAATAGAAATGTGTATGAAACACAATCCAGATATAGCACTTTTAGATGTAAAAATGCCCTTACTAGATGGTCTAAAAGCAGCTGAAATAATTAAAAAAGAAAACCTAGCAAAGGAAATAGTTATGTTAAGTGCATACTGCGATACGGCTATGATAGAAAAAGCTAAAAAAGCAGAAGTACTTTCATATATAACCAAGCCCATAAGCGAATCTGCTTTAATAGCTTCATTAAATATATCTTTTAATAAACAAAAAATCATTTCAAAAAAAGCAAATGAATTAAAAAAATTAAAGCAAACCTTAGAGGAACGTAAAATAATAGAAAAATCTAAAGGTATATTAATGGTAAAAAAAAACATGACAGAAGAAGAAGCCTATTCTTATATACGGAAGGTGGCCATGGATAAACAATGCAAAATGGTAAGAATTTCAGAGATAATTATTATTTCAAATCAATAAGTATTGAAGACCTTAAAGAAAATTATATTAACCATGATTTAACTGATGAAGATTTAACTGAACTAATATCCTATAGTAAAATGCTACCTGTTGTTAGTCAGCTCAAAAATAACTGCGATACCTTTATTGATTGTATGACAAAAGATAGAAACGTTGCCATTGTAATAGCTCAATGCAGCCCTAAAAACTCTGTATATGAACATAGCTATATTGGAAGAAAAATTCACCGCCACAAAGAGCCAGGAGTATTTAAGTCTTACGAAAAAGACTGCACTGTTATAGAAATGAAGGCATCTATAAAAAATTTTGAAACAGGAACAGAAGTTCTTGTTAAACAAAACATAACTGTTTTAAAAAATAAAAATGGTAAAAAAATCGGAGTAATCATTTCCGAGAAAAATCTTTCCGGTGAAGAAAAAAATCTTATGCCCTATATTAGTTACAATTATAGTATTGGTAACATAATCAGCGACTGTATAATCTTCTTTAACAGAAAAGGTGATGTTATTTTCGCCAATGAATCTGCTAAAAAATACTATAACAAAAAACTTGGCAACTGTAATATCTTCAGTTCTTCATTAGACGCTCTTAGTCCTAAAGGATATAATGAACAAGATATTTTAGCCAAGGAATTAATTATAGACGAAAAAATAAAAGACCATGAAAGTTACTATAATATAATACATTCAATTATAAATGTAGATAATACAAACCTAGGCTTTGCCATATTAATTAAAGATATAACAGAAAAAGTTCTAAAAGATAAGGAACTTATTCTAAAATCCTTGGCGGTTCAAGAAATTCACCACAGAGTTAAAAACAACCTACAAACAATTATAAGTTTAATAAGGCTACAACTTAATAGAACCCAAAACAAAGATATTAAAAATGAATGTGATATAATAATTTCTAGAATTTCATCCATTGCCATTACTCATGAACTTCTAGCTACATCAAATATCGATAAAATCGATATAAAAGAAATACTAAACTCCCTTACAACTAATACTCTTAATTTCGTTTCCATTAAAAATATTAATTTAAATATTTTCGTAGAAGGCGAAAGTTGTTATGTTTCGTCTGATATAGGCACTACCATTGGAATTATTGTTAATGAATTACTACAAAATTCCATCACTCATGGTTTTAATTTTAAAAAAAATTGTAAAATTAGGATAAAAGTCTTGAAAAGTTGCAACCATTTCGGTATAATAGTTACAGACAACGGAAATGGATATAAGAACATTGATGTTACTAGTTCTAGTTTAGGATTAAAGCTAGTAAAGAGTCTAGTTGAGGATAAGTTAATGGGTGAATTAAAAATCACTTCGTCCAATGAGGGAACAAAAACTTATTTTAGTTTTACTAATACAACTTTATATTGATTTGTACAAAGTCGTACACGTCAAGGCAATGTGGCCATAATAATCTACAGGATTATTATGGCCTTTTTTGGTTTTGTATTAGTATATTTTTTAACTTACTTTTTTACCTTCTTGTATCCCTTCCATCGTAAATATTATGAAATGAGGTTATTTATGATTAATGACAAACTAAGAGCAAGTGTACTAAGTATTAAATCAATATCAAACATTGATAGCGGTCTTATTAAAGAATTTAATCTACCTGAGGGTCACAGAAGTATAGGCATATTCACTTCCGACTGTGATGATGTTGCCTATACAGCTCTAGACGAAGCAACTAAAAATGCAAATGTACAAGTCGTTTATGCTAAATCATTTTACGGTGGAGCTGCAAACGCAAATACCCAATTAGCTGGGGAAGTTATTGGAATTATATCTGGTCCAACACCTGCAGAGGTGAAAAGCGGATTAGATTGTATTGTAAATTTTATTGAAAACGAAGCATCTTTTATAAGTGCAAATGAAGACGATTCTATTGCATACTATGCACACTGTATTTCTAGAACAGGATCATATTTATCAGAAACCGCTGGTATTAAAGAAGGCGAAGCTCTTGCATACTTAATAGCTCCACCTATTGAGGCTATGTACGCTTTAGACGCAGCCCTTAAAGCCGCTGACGTAAAACTAGCAGCATTTTTCGGGCCACCTTCAGAAACTAACTTTGGTGGTGGACTTTTAACAGGTAGCCAGTCCGCTTGTATATCAGCTTCCGAAGCATTTTCCGAGGCTGTTAAATTCGTTGCTGCAAATCCAAAAAGATATTAAATCAAATAATAAATCGGGAGGTTAGTATGTCTATAAATAGTATAATAATTTGGATCATGATGATATTCATGATTATTGGTCTAGTTGATAAAATTGTTTTTAAAGATAAGTACGGCTACGGTGAACAATTCCAAGAGGGTGTAATGGCAATGGGTACTTTAGCCATGGCAATGGTTGGTATTATGTGTTTTGCCCCTGTTCTAGGGAATGTTCTTACTCCAGTTTTAGCACCAATTTTTAAATTAGTTGGCGCTGACCCAGCTATGTTTGCCGGTAGTATTTTAGCCATAGATATGGGTGGCTACCCATTGGCAAAAGCTATGACAGACAATGCACAAATTCAAAATTTATCTGGTATATATTTAGGCGCAATGATGGGTGCTACAGTTGTATTTTCTATTCCTGTTTCCCTTGGAATAGTACAAGAAAAGGACCGTCCTTTTTTAGCAAAGGGTATGCTTGCAGGTATGATTTCTATTCCTTTTGGTGTATTTATAGCCGCTTTAGTTGAGGGTATACCACCAATTATTTCCATAGTAAATCTTATTCCATCAATAATTATAGCAATATTATTTGCACTTGGCCTTGCCTTTGCTCCTAAAAAAATGTTAAAAGGCTTTGATATTTTCTCAAAATTCATTACAACATTTATTTTAATAGTTTTTGCAGCAGCAATTATTGAAGGATTAACTGGATTTGCCATTATTAAAGGCATGGATCCAATTGCTGACCAATTAGCAACGGTTGGTATTATAGCTATTACTCTTGCTGGGGCTTACCCCCTTGTATTTTTTATTACAAAAGTTTTAAATAAACCTTTAAAAAGTTTTGGTAAATTATTAGGGGTTAACGAAGTTGCTGCAGCTGGTATTGTTGCATCACTGGCAAACAACATTCCAACTTTTGGTATGTTGAAAGATATGGATGAAAGAGGAAAAGTTATGGCAGTGGCATTTTCTGTATGTGCCTCATTTGCTTTGGGTGACCACCTAGGATACGCCTCAGCTGAAAATCCAAATATAATTTTTGCCATGATAGTTGGAAAAATAGGCGGTGGTTTAGTAGCTCTATTTATCGCATCCCTATTTTTAAGAAAAAAATCTGCAGAATAGGAGTAAAGTATGGAGATAAATGAAAAATTAATAGAAGATGTGGTACGACGCATTTTAAAAGATACTCTAAATCCTTCTAATAATTACAAAACTATAGATAAATCCGGAATAATAGCTATAGATACTAAAAAAGTTAAAACAGAAAAATTTCCATTTTCCATACCAACAGATAAAGTCACATTAAGGGATGTTTTAACCTTGGAAGAAAGCCCACGAATGGGTTTAGGCGTTATGGAAATAGACAACGACCAATTAGAATGGACGTTAAAATACGATGAAGTAGATTATATAATTGAAGGCACTTTGGAAATAATAGTTGATGGTAGGTCAATTGTAGCTAATGAAGGGCAAATGATATATATCCCTAAAAACAGCAAAATAATATTTAAGTCACCTAATAAAAGTAGATTTATATATGTAGTTTATCCAGCTGATTGGGCAGATTTATAAATAGGAAAGTCGGTGTTTTAAATGAATAGCAAACAAAGAGTAATCCAAGAATATGTTCCTGGAAAACAAATTACATTGGCACACTTAATAGCAAACCCCGTTCCCGATTTATATAAAAAACTAGGCCTTAATAGTGATAACTTTCAAGCCATTGGAGTATTAACTATTACCCCTAGCGAAGCTGCAATTATCGCTGCAGATATTGCTACAAAATCTGCCAATGTACAAATAGGATTTGTAGATAGATTTAGTGGTTCCTTAATTATAACCGGAGATGTTTCTGCCGTTGAAGAAGGGATGCAATCAATTATTGATTTATTATCAATAAAAATGCATTTTACTCCAACAGAAATTACGAAGTCGTGACTATGAAAAAAATTATTTTAATCGGAAAAAGAGAAAGTGGTAAAACTACTTTAATACAAAGACTGTTAAGCAACGAAGTTAAGTATAAAAAAACACAAGCAATAGATATACAAATGAATTTTATTGATACTCCAGGGGAATATTTAGAAAATAAAATGTTCTACAAGGCTCTTATTGTTACTGCTGTAGAAGCTGACATTATAGGATTTATAGAAGATTGTACATCTGACGAAAAATGGATTCCCCCTTTGTTTTCAACAACTTTTTCTAAGGAAACTATTGGAATAGTTACTAAAATAGACAAAGGTGACTACATAAGTATAAAAAACGCCGAGGAGCGGCTTACAGAAGCAGGTTGTAGTAAAATTTTCAAAATTTCTGCTCTCGAAAAAATCGGAATGTTAGAACTTAAAGAGTATTTAACCAATAACTAAAACAAGGCAGGTTGTGTATGAAAGAAAAATTTATAAGTGTAGGTATCGATATAGGCACCTCAACAACCCAAATTATTTTCTCCAATATAACAATAGAAAATCTTGCCTCAGACTTTACTGTCCCAAGAGTCGAGATAATAGATAGAGAAATTATTTTTAAAAGTGATATATACTTCACCCCTATGATTTCCGAAACAAAAATCAATATGGAAGAAGTTCGAAACATAGTCGATACCCAATACATAAAAGCAGGTATAAACAAAAACCAAATAAAAACAGGTGCCGTTGTTATAACAGGAGAAACAGCCAGAAAAGAAAATGCCAGCGAAGTAATTCAATATTTAAGTGGATACGCGGGAGATTTCGTTGTAGCAACTGCTGGACCAGACTTAGAGAGCATAATAGCCGGTAGAGGAGCCGGTGCAGATTTATATTCAAAAGAATATTCAACTACCATTGCCAACTACGACATTGGAGGCGGTACGTCAAACTTTTCTTTATTTAAAAATGGCGAACTTCTAGAAACCAACTGCCTTGATATCGGAGGTAGATTAATAAAAGTTGATACATCAAAAAATATAATTACTTATATTGCACCTAAAATAAAAGAACTAATAAAATTTTTAAACATAGACTTAAAGGTTAATGACAATATTGACATAAAAAAAATCAATATTGTTGTTTATGAAATGGTTAATTTGCTAATGATGTCCCTTAACCTAATAGAAAAAAACCAATTCTACAAAAATATATTAACATTGGAAAACAGCAATACAGTCTTAAAAACTAAAATCGAAAATATTTGTTTTTCTGGTGGAGTTGCCGACTTTATATATAATAATACAAGTTCCAATACATTTAAATTCGGTGATATAGGTATTTTATTAGGTCAAAGCATAAAGAACCATCCAATTTTTAATAAAATTAATTTTGTTGAGCCTAAGGAAACAATACGAGCCACAGTGGTAGGAGCAGGCTCTCATATGGCGGAAATTAGTGGTAGTACAATTGAGTACACAGAAAATGTACTGCCAATTAAAAATCTTCCTATTTTAAAATTAACAAAAAAAGATGAAAAAACTCCATTATCCTTTGGCACAGCAATAAACAAAAAACTAAATTGGTTTAAAATAGGTGCGGATAATGAAAATGTAGCAATTTCATTTGAAGGTGAAAAAGGCATAAGCTTTCAAGAAGTTATGGACAAAGCTAATGCACTTATTAATAACACTCAAATTATAATTAACAATAAAAAGCCACTTATAGTTATTATAGAAAAGGACATGGCAAAAGTCTTCGGTCAAACCTTAAAGAGCATACTTGGTTACGATTATCCCATTGTATGCATTGATAGCATAAGTGTAAATAATGGTGACTACGTTGACATTGGAAAACCTATAGGTAGTTCCATTGTTCTGCCAGTAGTAATTAAAACATTAGTATTTAAATAAGAAAGGGGTAATATTTTGAAGCTTAAAACAAAACTTTACGGAAAAAGTTATGAATTTAAAAATGTAGTAGACGTTCTAGCCAAAGCAAATGAAGAAAAATCTGGAGATAAATTAGCCGGAATAGCTGCAGAAAGTTCTGAAGAAAGAATAGCAGCAAAGGCAGTATTATCAGAGTTAACTATAAACGACTTAAGAAATAATCCCGTTGTAGACTATGATAAAGACGAAGTAACAAGATTAATCCAAGACAATGTAAACGAAAAAATTTACAATAGCGTAAAAAATAAAACTATATCCGAATTACGCGAATATATACTAAATGAAAATACAACAGGCGAAGATATAAAACGCTTATCTCGAGGTCTAACATCCGAAGTCATAGCCGGCGTTACCAAACTAATGGGTAACTTCGACCTAATATATGGAGCAAAAAAAATCATTATAACTGCCCATTGTAATACAACTATAGGACTTCCCGGAACATTTTCCACAAGGTTACAACCAAACCACCCTACGGACAATGTAGACGGTGTAATGGCATCTTTAATGGAAGGTTTAAGTTATGGTGTTGGTGATGCTGTAATAGGCCTAAACCCTGTTGATGATTCACTAGGTAGCGTAACTAGAATATTGAATTTATTTAATGACTTTAAAGAAAAATGGGATATACCAACACAAATTTGCGTACTAGCACATATTACAACACAAATGGAGGCTGTAAATAAAGGTGCTCCTTGCGATCTTATTTTCCAGTCCATTGCAGGCTCACAAAAAGCTAATGAGGATTTCGGCGTTACAGTAGCAATGATCCAAGAAGCTAAAAACTTAATGGACTCCCAAGGTACTTCCACTGGTCCAAATGTATTATATTTTGAAACTGGACAAGGTTCTGAATTATCATCAAATGGCCATTTTGGCGCTGACCAAGTTACTATGGAGGCTAGATGCTACGGCCTAGCAAAAAAATTCAATCCTTTCCTAGTTAATACCGTTGTAGGATTTATTGGCCCAGAATATTTATATGATTCCAAACAAGTTATTAGAGCCGGACTAGAAGACCACTTTATGGGTAAATTAACTGGCATATCCATGGGTTGCGACGCATGTTATACAAACCATATGAAAGCAGACCAAAATGATATAGAAAATCTTGCCGTATTACTTGCAACTGCAGGTTGTAACTATGTAATGGGTATACCTCACGGCGATGATATTATGCTTAACTATCAATGTACTGGTTACCACGAAGCTGCAGCAATTAGGGAATTGTTAGGTCAAAAGCCTATTAAAGAATTTGATGCCTGGTTGCATAAAATGGGAATTCTAGAAAATGGCAAAATAACAAATAAAATGGGCGATGCGTCTATATTTTTAAAATAATAAAAAGGAGATGTGGATATGCAAGAGAGTCATATAAAAGAATTAGTTGAAAAAGCAATTGTGAAAATTTTAAGCGAAAACAATATAAATGAAGAGCCAGTATCTTACAAGGGCGAAATTGAAGACGGTTTTGTACCAGACGTAACAGCAGGAAATATAACCGATGAGTTATTTGTATCTAACCCAGCAGACAAAGATGGCTACCTAGCTATGAAAAAATATACACAAGCCAGACTAGGGGTAGGACGTGCCGGCCACAGATATAAAACAAAAACAGTTTTAAGATTTCGCGCAGACCACGCCACAGCCCAAGACGCTGTTTTTTCGGATGTTGATGAAAAATTTATAGAGGATTGTGGATTTGTATCTGTTGCTACACTATGTACAGATAAAGATGAATATTTAACAAGGCCAGACCTTGGTAAGATACTTAATGATAAGAGCAAGGAAATACTTGAATCGAAACTTAAGAAAAATCAAAAAGTACAAATTGTTGTAGGCGATGGATTAAGTTCTTCGGCAATTGAGGCAAATATAAAAGATATTATCCCCTCTTTAACTCAAGGTTTAAAAAGTCTTGGTATAGAAGTAAATGAAATACCATTTGTAAAGCATTGTAGAGTTGGTGCAATGGACGAAATAGGCGAAATAACTAATTCCGATGTTATTTGTATATTAATTGGAGAAAGACCAGGCCTTGCAACAGCCGAATCTATGAGTGCTTACATCGCCTACAAACCAACAGTAAATATGCCAGAAGCAAGAAGAACTGTTGTTTCAAATATTCATAAGGGAGGCACACCAGCTGTAGAGGCAGGCGCTCATATATCTGAAATTATTAAATTAATGTTAGAAAAGAAAATTTCAGGCGTTGAATTAAAGTTATAGGAGTTGATATAGTGGAACTTGATAAAGATTTAAAATCTATACAATCTGTTAGAAATAAAATCGCCATTGCAAAAGCTGCACAAGAAACTATTCTTCAATATAGTCAACAACAAATAGATAACCTATGTAAGGCAATTTGCGAAGTCGGATTAGCAAATGCTGAATCCCTTGGAAAAATGGCACAAGAGGAAACAGGCTTCGGAGTTGCAGAACATAAAACAATTAAAAATCAATTTGCTGCACTAAATGTATATAACTACATTAAAGATATGAAAACCATAGGCATACTTAATGAGGATAAAAAAAATAAAATAGTAGAAATAGGAGTTCCTGTTGGTGTTATAGCAGGATTGATCCCCTCTACAAATCCAACATCTACTGTAATATATAAAGCTATGGTAGCAATAAAGTCAGGAAACTCAATTGTTTTTTCTCCTCACCCAAGTGCGTTAAATTGTATTTTAAAAACTGTTGAAATAATTAAAACAGCATTAAAAAAAGAAAATGCTCCTGAGGGTTTAGTTGAATGTATTGAAATAGTTACTATGGAAGCAACAAACGAGTTAATGAAGCATAAGGATATATCTTTAATCCTAGCAACTGGTGGTTCTTCAATGGTTAAAGCTGCTTATTCTTCTGGCACTCCAGCCATAGGTGTAGGCCCTGGTAACGGACCTGCCTTTATAGAAAAATCCGCAGACATTCAACTTGCCGTTAAAAGAATACTAGATTCAAAAACCTTCGATAACGGCACAATTTGCGCCTCCGAGCAGTCTATAATAGTTGAAGAATGTTCTGAACGTCCAGTTGTAGAAGAATTAAAAAGAAAAAAAGCTTATTTTTTAAATGAAGCTGAAAAAGAAAAAGTTGGCAAAATATTAATGAGACCTAACGGTTTAATGAATCCGGCAATTGTTGGAAAAAGTGCTTGCTACATTGGCAAACTAGCAAACATAAATATCCCCAATGATACCTCCGTTTTAATAGCCTATGAAACTAATGTTGGTGCAAAGTACCCCTATTCTCACGAAAAGCTTTGTCCCGTACTAGCCTTTTATGTAGAGAATTCTTGGGAAGATGCTTGTAAAAGAAGTATGGAAATCCTATATTACGAAGGTGCCGGACATACCATGATGCTACACTCTACAAATAAAGAAATCATTAAAGAGTTTGCCCTTAAAAAGCCAGTAAATAGACTTCTAGTAAATACAGCAGGCGCTTTAGGAGGAATAGGAGCAACTACATCTTTGCCACCTGCCCTTACCCTTGGTTGTGGCGCAATTGGTGGAGGTTCAACATCTGATAACATAACACCTTTACATTTAATAAATATAAAACGTATGGCTGAAGGGACTATGGAATTAGATGAAATTAAAAATAACTCAACACCAACTAATTCTCTTGAATATGAGTATATAAATAACCTTATAAAAAAAGCAATAAAAGATATATTGACAAGTAAACTTTAATGTTGGGAGGTAATTTAAATGACAAAAAACGCTTTAGGTATGATAGAAACAAAGGGATTAATTGGAGCTATAGAGGCTGCCGATGCAATGGTTAAAGCTGCAAATGTTCAGCTTATAGGTAAAGAGAAAATAGGTAGTGGTCTTGTAACAGTTATGATTCGTGGAGATGTTGGAGCTGTTAAAGCTGCCACAGATGCAGGAGCAGCAGCTGCAAACATAGTTGGCGAATTAGTATCTGTACATGTTATACCAAGACCTCACGATGAAGTGGAGCTTATTTTACCTAAAATGCTATAATACAAGGCTTTGCTAAAAGGCTACTTGAATTTACATGTTTAACTTTATAAAATAATTAGCCTTTTTTATACTATAAGGAAGTGAGTTATGGAAGTAATTAGTGAAGCATTACTAAGAAATATAATATCTAAAAATGATGTAAAAGAGTTTATTGTTGACTCCAACACAATATTAACACCTAGTGCAAAAAGTTTTTTACTCGATAAAAAAATTAAAGTTATTTATAATAGGCAGAGCAATAAAAGTAATTTACCAGAACCAAAGAAATATAAATTTAAAGATGACCAAGGCAACGAATTTAGGAAAAAGCCGGAATACATGACCCAAATTTATGCAGATAAGTTAGTAAAAAAAGATCATCCTATAATTGCCTTTAGGGGCAAATTAGATAGTACTCAATCTAAAATACTTGAAGCGCAAATTATTTTTTCAAAGCTTGGGTACCAGAATTTAGTTAAAGATTTAGAAGAAGTTCTTATTTATATAAAGAACATATTAAAATCCGAAGTGCTAAATACAGAGCTTAAGGAGCAAAAATTACTAGGGCTTGAAATTGATGAAATTAGAGCCTATTCACATAATCCAAAAAAATATTTTGGTATAAACCACTTCGAGCCAAGTTACAGACATGGCGAAGTTATAGTTTATTTAAATTCCCTAAGGACTTACTCGAGGGAGTTAGAACTTTCTGGTTATAATGCTTTTAAAGGTGAAGGAAACGAACCAATGAGAATTGATATTTTAACAGCTTTAAATAGACTTTCATCCCTTTTTTACATTATGATGTTTAAGTATTTAAATAATGGATATTGAGTTTTTTTCATAAAACAACCATGGGCTATCTTGAAACAGCCTTTTAAAAAAGATAAGAATCTAGCTAAAATATGGCTAGGAACTTATCTTTTTTAGTATAAACGTTGTGGTAGTCTTATATTATAAGCATTTCACACAACCCGAGCTTTAGCCGGAACTTATTTTGATATAATATAATTTATATGTTATAATATACCAAATAATCCTATTAATATTTTAATCTAGATTTTTAATATAAGTAATTTACTTGCAAGGATTATATTTTAAATATAAATTCAATTCCAATAGTGTGTGCATACTTTAAAGAGATATGATATTATGCGTAAAAAATTTTTAAGTTTTTTATTAGTTTTTTGTTTATTATTCTCTTCCAGTATTTCTGCTGCTACCAATGATTTGCAAACAGGAGAAGTAATTATTCTAACAAATAATTCTAAGGAAATAGTAGTTAAGGAAAAAACAGATGTAGCTTTTACTATTGTGACTAAAAACAAAAAAAATAATGAATTATTAGTACAAAAATATGATAATGCTAATAATCTATTGTCAGAAGAATTTTTAGATTTAAATAGTATTGAGGCAGAAACTAATAAAACAATATTAAGTGATCCTAGGTTATTTAGCGGTACAAAAAATCAAGATACTTTTTCAAATAGAGAATACTTCATAAATTTTGTTACTGGTTATTGGGAGATTCGAAGTGATTATTATTATAAACGTGGTTTTGAGGAAGATGTTAACAACCAAAGTTATTTTAGAAGATTTTAGATCCTATGTAGACGATGTTAATGCTGTAGAATTTGCATTAATCAGTTCAGTGGGTGGTGGTATTGCTGTAACTATAATAGCTGCTGTTGCTACTAGTGGTCTCGCCGCCGGATTAGCTGCAGCTGATGGAACTGCTGCAACTTCCGCTTCTATTGGAGTGTTAAATAATGCAATAAATAATGCTGATTATTATTATGGTAAAGTGTTTTTTAATTAACTAGAGGTGAGAAAAATTAACGATAAAAGGTTTAAAAAAATATATAAGCAACACTTAGCAGGTTTAATGGTAAGAATAATAGTTGATTCTGATACAGGTGTTAATTATCTTATTACCGTTGGGCTTTCACCAAGTATAACGCCTCTTTTAAATAAAGACGGCCAAGTGGTTATTGATAAAATAAATAAAGGTTAACCCCAATATAAAAAAGCAAGTGGTTTTTTTCATTAAGAACCACTTGCCTTTTTATTTATACTAGTGTATATACAAATCCATATATTTTTACCCATCCATGCCTTTGACCTGTCGAAGTAACTATTTTTTCTTGTGTAAATTAATCATAAGTGATACAATTACTCAGATTTAAACAAAAGATGACAATAATATGAAATGAGGAAAATTTTGATTACAAGAAATGATGTAAGAAATGTAGCTATTATAGCCCATGTTGACCATGGAAAAACTACCTTAGTTGATGAATTACTTAAGCAAAGTGGAACATTTAGAGAAAACCAAATAGTTGATGAAAGAGTAATGGACTCCAACGATATTGAAAGAGAACGCGGCATTACCATATTAGCTAAAAACACAGCAATTTTTTATAAAGGAACAAAAATAAATATAGTTGATACACCAGGCCATGCCGATTTTGGCGGCGAAGTAGAACGTGTTATGAAACTAGTAGACGGTGTAATACTAGTAGTAGATGCCTTTGAAGGCTCAATGCCACAAACAAAGTTTGTATTAAAAAAAGCTTTAGACTTAGACTTACCAATAGTGACGTGTATAAATAAAATCGATAGACCTGAGGCAAGACCAGACGAGGTTATAGACGAAGTTTTAGAATTATTTTTAGAATTAGATGCTAACGATGAACAATTGGATTCACCTTTTATTTTCGCATCAGCTAAAAATGGTTATTCAAAAGTAACTATAGACGGCTCTAGTGACAGTATGGAAACACTTTTTGAGTGTATTATAAAAAATATACCTGCCCCTACTTGCGAAGAAGATACGTGTATGCGTACACTTATTACTTCTATAGATTATAGCGAGTACAAAGGACGTATAGGCATAGGCCGTGTAATGAGCGGTACTTTAAACGCTAACGAGCAAGTTCGTATTTTAAATCCTGTAGATGGAAAAAATGAATTAGTTAAAGTAAGTAATTTATACGAATTCGACGGGCTAAACAAAGTAGAAGTTAAAGAATCTAAGTTTGGATCTATAGTAGCCATTTCCGGTATTTCCGATATTAATATTGGCGATACTATATGTGATGTAGACAATACGGAGCCTGTAGAATTTGTAAAAATTTCCGAGCCTACTTTATCCATGCATTTTTCTGTAAATGATAGCCCTTTTGCAGGCCGTGAAGGTAAGTTTGTTACTTCTAGACATTTAAAAGAGAGATTAGAAAAAGAAGCAAATACCGATGTTAGTTTACGTGTAGAGCCAACGGATACAACAGAAAGTTTTAAAGTATCTGGCCGTGGAGAACTACATTTATCTATTTTAATAGAAAATATGCGTAGAGAAGGATACGAATTCCAAGTATCTAAACCAGAAGTTCTTTTTAAAACAATTAATGATAAAAAACATGAGCCTCAAGAAACAGTTACAGTAGATGTACCAGAGGAGTTTTCCGGAATTGTAATAGAAAAACTTGGTACACGTAAAGGCGAAATGACAAATATGACGTCTGCCAATAATTATACAAGACTTGTTTTCGATATACCAGCAAGAGGTTTAATTGGCTATCGTACAGAATTTCTTACAGACACAAAAGGTAACGGCGTTATTAACAGTGTGTACGATAAATACATCCCTTACAAAGGCGACATTGCTACTCGTTCCCAAGGTTCTCTTGTAGCTTTTGAAGATGGCGAAACTACAGGATACGGCTTATTTAATGCACAAGATAGAGGAACTCTATTTATGGGACCAAATGTAAAAGTATATAAAGGCATGGTTGTGGGTATGAACAGCCGTAGCGATGATATGGATATAAACGTTTGTAAAAAGAAACAACTTACAAATGTTCGTGCCTCTGGTTCAGACGATGCCCTTAAACTTACTGCCCCAAGAAATATGTCACTAGAAGAAAATTTAGAATTTATAAGTGATGACGAGCTACTTGAAGTTACACCAACAAGTTTAAGAATTAGAAAGAAAATATTAGATGCAACAATGCGTATGCGTGCTAATAGAAAATAATAATATTCACAACCCCTACCTTAAATTTAAGGCGGGGGTTTTTATACTTTAGTTTAACTATAGAGCCTTTAATAAAGTTATGTTAAACTATGTATATATACAATAGAGTTAAAAATTTATTAGCAAAAAAGGAGACAAACATTGAAAAGAATTTTAGTAGCAAGTATGCACCATGAATCCAATTCATTTAATCCAATAATTGCTGGGGAACAAGATTTTAATGTAATACGAGGCAATGATATTTTTAAAGCTATAAGAGATAACGATTCTGCATCTGGAATTATAACAACTTTACAAGATGCTGGTTACGAAGTAATACCAACTGTATTCGCCAGAGCCATTCCCAATGGTGAAGTAGATTACAATTTTTATAATAAAATAAAAAATGAAATAATTAATATGGCAATTGAAGCAGAAAAAAAAGCTCCTATTGATGCAATTACCCTTGCATTACATGGCTCTATGAGAGTTAAAGTACAAGGAGAAGCAGAAGGTTATTTACTGGAAGACCTAAGGGCTATTTTTCCTAATATTCCTATTTTTTCGTCACTGGATATGCACGCAACCATGACGAAAAGAATGCATAATAATTGTAATGGATTTGTTGGCTACAAATGCGCCCCTCATACAGATTGTACTGAAACAGGAATCCATGCTGCAAAAATGACCATTGAAGCCCTAGAAAATGGTATAGAAACAAAATCAGTTTGGGTTAAAGTACCCATTTTAATTGCCGGCGAACAGTCATCAACTACCGTTGAACCAATGGCACGCCTTATAAACGCACTTAAAAAATGCGAAAAAGAAGAGGGCATTCTTGCAACTTCTTACTTAATGGGTTTTCCTTGGTCAGACAATGAAGATAGTTCAGCAGCTGTGTATGTTGTGGCAAATAATATTGACTTAGCAAAAAACAAGGCTCTTGAATTAGCCCAACTTATTTGGTCCGAAAGAAATAATTTTACTTTCCAAACAGAGGCATTCCCACCTAAAGAAGCTTTAAACGTTGCCTTCTCAGCATTACAAGACAATAAATTTCCTATTTACATTTCCGACTCCGGTGATAACCCAACTGCTGGTGCTTCTTCCGATTGTACAGATTTTTTAAAACTAATTATGTCTGATACTAGAACAAATCTACTAACAAAACCTATAATTTACGGCGGTATATACGACCCTATAGCAACTAAAGAATGCAAAAATAAAGTAGGAGAAGAAATAACAATTACTTTTGGCTCTAAATTTGATAAAGTAACTTCCACATCTATTACAGCCACAGGAATTGTTAAAGCCTATATAAAAGATTGGTCCAATAGCGGAACTTTAAAAAGCGATTTAGCACTTTTTAACACTCAAGGTGTAAATATTGTCCTTGCTGAGCGTCATGTAGGCTATACTACCCCGAAAATGTTTATGGATTTAGGTATTGACCCTAATAATGTAGAAATTGTTGTGTGCAAGCTAGGCTACCTTACTCACGAACAAAGTTTAGTGGCTAAAAAGAGTATACTAGCCCTTACAACAGGTAATACAAATGAAGACTTAAGCACCTTAGATTATAAAAAAGTTCCACGACCAATATTCCCATTAGATTCAGATTTTCCATACCAGCCTATTAAAAATTTATTTCCAAGGGAGGATTTATGATTTTAGAAGTTTGTGTAGATTCCTATTCATCAATATTAACAGCTAAAAAAGCCGGAGCTAATCGCATAGAATTATGCTCTGCCCTGAACTTAGGGGGACTTACTCCTAGTTATGGATTAATGAAAAAGGCAAAAGAAGTATCAAATATAGAAATATTTGTAATGATACGCCCACGTTCAGGGGACTTTTTATATGATGAAGAAGATTTCGAAACCATGTTAGAAGATATTGAAATAGCAAAGGAAATGAACTTCCACGGCATAGTAATTGGTTTTTTATTAAAAGATGGTACTATTGATATTGAAAGGCTTAAAAAAGTTGTACAAATAGCTAGGCCTTTAAAAGTTGTATTCCATAGAGCTTTTGATAATGCAAAGAATCCAATAAAAGACGTTCCTAAGTTAATAGACCTTGGCATATGCAGAATTTTAACTTCAGGCCAAAAAACAAACGCTTTAGAAGGTGCTGAATTTATTAAAGAACTGCAAGAAAAATACGGAAATAAAATTACAATAATGTCAGGATGTGGCGTTAATGCAAACAATATTGAAGAAATTTATAATATTACAAAGTGTACGAACTATCACTTATCCGGAAAAATTAATATTACTAGCCAGATGGAATACAAGAAATGTGAAGCTAAAATTGACCCTTTGGAATTTTCTGTAGCAAAAGCAGACTACAATCAAATTAAAGCTGCCAGAGATGTCCTTAATAGTATAAAATAACCCTAAAGAATGGAGGGATGCAAGTAATGAAAATAAGCCCAAAAAGCAAAATGACTTTACACCTCCTAGGGTACTATTTAATAATCCTTTTAATACCAACAATTTTTATTACTATAATATATTTTATAGCACAAAATGCTTTAATAGATGTGCAAAAAGAAAAAAATTACAGAATTCTTGAAAATACTGTTAATGATTTTGATAATCAATTAGAAGGACTGTGTAATATTGCTACTTATTTAAGTAGAGATGCAAAAGTAATTCAGCTATCTAAAGCCAATGAAGAAATTCCGAGTAATAGCTATTTTAACACCTATAAAATTGCCGGCGAGTTTTCCACCTATGCTCTAACAAATAAGCTACTTAAAGAAATTTGCATATGGTTTACAAATAAGGATTACATTATTAGCGTACCTATGGTTATTCCAAAAACAAATAGAGGACTCTCCACTCTAGAAACTTTTCAAGGCGAAAAATGGGAAGATATAGAAGAAGAATATTGCACAAAATACCATTACATTGAAATGAATTATAGCAACAGTAAGGAAAAAAAGCGAGTTGTCCAATCTCTATCTTCCATAGATAACGGCATATATAACGGAGCTATTATAATTACCCTAGATAATAAAGTAATACAAAACTATTTACGAGAAATTAAAGGTAATAGCAATAGTAGTGTTTTTTTAATAGACACAAATGGCGACATAATTAATAGTTTAACCCAATCATCAACAGAAGAAGAAATAAGTAATATTTCTCAATTACATACTTCCAAGTCCATAATTACTTATAATGCTAACTCTCGTTACTTTTCATGGTCCTTTGTTGTTCTTACTCCAAAGTCAGAACTTACAAATAAAATTGGAGCTATTAAATATATAATGCTCTTTTTATATGTAGTTGCTATTATGGGTGGTATAGTTATTTGCTTTTACTATTGGCATAAAAATAAAAAAATGGTGAACCAATACTATAACTGTCTAGAAAAAATATCTATTTCCAACGAAATTCATAGAGATAAAAAAGTTTTTTGGAAAAGCCTGGGCAGTTTTTTGGATCAAGTTGAAAACTTACAAAGTATATTAAATACTCAACAAGAAATTTTAAAAAAGGAATCTATTGAAAAATTACTTCTGGGAAAATATGAAAATATTCAACAATTTGAACTAGAAGTAGGCGATGTAGCAAAGACCTTTAATGCCTTAAAAACATTTTATGTTATTGTAATAAGGTACGATGTGACGAATTTTAATAGCAAAGAAGAAATATTAGTTAAAGCACAGGATATTTTTAAACCTAAATTAACCTCAACCTATTGGATTTATAATATAGATTACTATACCTATGGCATAATACTAGGAACAACGGAAGATAACAATGTATTTAATATTAAAGAAGAATTATATAAATTTAACTTAAAAAATAATGGCTCTTACAAAAACTTTATAGGCATGAGCCAGCCAAATGATATAATGCATATTTCTAAGGCATATACAGAAGCCATAGAAGCATGTAAAAGTGCAAGTTTTTTTCAAGTATATGTTCCTATTATTAAAGAGAAAAAATATGATATACAAGGTCAAGTAATGTCCCTAGAAATAGAAATCCGCTTAGAACAAGCACTTTTTTACGGTACTATAAAGGATATGGACTCGGTACTGCTTAACTTACGCAATCTAAATACAGATCAAATTCAACACTATTATTGGTTGGAACATACCACAAATACCCTACAATGCATTTTAGTTCGATATTTAAAAAATAAAAATAATGATGAGCTCATTAAAAAAGTTCAAAAGTCAAAGTGGCCTGACGAAGTTATTAATTTTTTCTATTTGATTAAGTATAGACAGACTAAAGCTCAGGAGGAAAAATTTCGTAAGGAAAAAAATAAAATTAAAAATGATCTTAAAAATATAATGCTTAACAATTTTTCTAACCCCAACTTTAATTTAGCCATAGTCGCCGAAAAAATGGAAATACCAGAACAGCGACTCTACAAAGATTTTAAATTATACTTCGGCATTACCTTTAGTGATTATCTAGAAAGTTTAAGAATAAATGAAGCAAGTATATTATTAAAAAGGGGAAAAACCGTTAAAGAGGTAGCCATTACCGTTGGATACAATAGCGATTATTCTTTTAGGCGAGCTTTTAAAAGGAATACAGGAATTCCACCAAGTACATATAGTCAATTAAAATAAATTCCCTACTCAAGTAGTGTGCTAAATATTAGTTTACTGCTTTAAATAGGGATTTTTTCGTTTTGTAAAATTATATAATTTTATACCAAAAATACACTTAAATATATAAATTAATAAAATCGTATGGTGCTTTAAAAATTGTACCTTGTGTAGTCTTTATATTAATGTTATAAAGTAATTATAAAAATTGTTTAAAACGTCTTTTTTCTAAATTCACAGTAGTTCTTAAGCAATTTTTAATACATTTATAAATTTCTTATAGAAGGGAGAAAATTATGAAAAGATTTAAAAGATTTATAGCACTAATATGTACAATTTTTGTATTTAGCTTAACCTCCTGTGGTGATAATAACACTGCATCTAAGGAAGTAACTTTAACTGAAGCTGGTACATATCCAATTGTTCCAGAGGAGGAAGACTTAACATTAACTTGCTTTACAATGACAATGCCCAATGTAGAAGATTTAGCAACTAACGACTTTACAAAATTTATGGAAGAAAAAACAGGCATTACAATGGAATTTGAAACAGGTACAAGAGATGATTGGGAAGATAAGTTAAATATGACTTTGCAATCTGGTGACTACCCTGACATTATAATGGGTGTAAAACCTAATATTGCCAAGTATGGTGTTAAAGAAGAAATTTTAATAAAGCTAGATGATTTAATAAACGAGGAGAACACACCAAATTATTTAAATATGTTTAAGGATTCCTTAGATTTAAGCCGTGAATTTGATGGTAATATTTATTCATTATTAGATGTTAATGATTGCTATCATTGTTCCTATGGCAGAAAAATGTGGATAAATACAGAACATTTAAAAGCAATGGGTGTAGATATGCCTCAAACTACTGAAGAATTCTATGAAGTATGTAAAAAATTTATTGAGTACAAGCCAAATGGCATCGCCCTTGGTGGTACAGCCCCAGGTGCTGGATGGTATTCTACATTTCAAGATTGGTTAATGGGTTCTTTCTTACTTTGCCCAAGTAAATCTTATACTCTCAATGTTTATGACATGGTCGCAGTAAATAAAGATGGTAAAATGGTAAATACTGCCATTGATGATAGATATAAAAATTTCCTTGAATATTGCACCTCTTTATATGAACTAGGAGCAATTTACGATGGTAACTTTACACAAACCCAAGAGCAACTAAAAACCATTGTAAACCAAGAAGACGCACCTGTTTTATGTTTTCCAGATGGAACTATTTCCGACTATATTGACTCCACTGGAAATCCAGATTTGTACAAGCAATACACAACCTTACCACCATTAGAAGGGCCAGATGGTACAAGACTTGCATCTTATTTTAAATATTCAGCAATTTCTCCTGGTGCTTTTGCAATTACTGATAAATGTGAAAATCCTGAAGCTGCACTTCGTTGGGTAGACTTCTTTTATTCACCAACAGGAGACCTATCCTCTCAATTTGGAGCCGAAGAAGGTGTGGATTGGGTACTTAACCCTGAGGGCGAAGTTGGTTTGAACGGTGAGCCGGCCCTCTATAAAGTGTTAAATGGTTATTCTGCCGAAACTCAAAACCACGACTGGCAAGACATAGGCATACGTGTTGCACCTGCTATATATAGACTTGGCTCAGCTGTTTCACCAGACATTGACCCTTATGCTCCAGATGGTTTAGAAAAACTTTTATTTGAATCTACTAAAAAAGATTATGAGCCATATGGGCAAAACGAAACAAATTCAGATTTAGAAATGATTCCCGAGCTAAAAATGACTGATGAAGAAACAACAAATGTATCTACAGTTGCCGTTGAAATCGAAAAGATAATTAACGAATCTTCAGTCGCTTTTATTACAGGGGCAAAAGATATAAATGAACAATGGGATGAATACAAAGATTCTTTAGAAAAAGCAGGCTTACAAACCTTATTAGACACTTATCAAGCAGCCTACGACAGAATGATGAGCAACTAGGAAAGAAAGGAGAATAAACTTGTTATCTAGAAAAAAAAATAAATCTTTAAAAAGCCAAAATTGGCAATTCTGGGTTATTATTAGCATCCCACTTTTATATGCCATTGTTTTTGCATACATTCCTATGGGTGGTATTTTAATGGCATTTAAAGATTATAGTATAAAAAAAGGAATTTTAGGGAGCCCATGGGTTGGATTAAAATATTTCAAACAATTTTTATTCTCCACATCTAGTGCTAAAGTTATTAGAAATACCTTAATACTGGGCCTTTATTACCTTGCTGTTAATTTTCCTTTTCCAATAATTTTAGCTGTTATGTTCAATGAAATTCGTGCGGCTAAGTTCAAAAAAACCGTGCAAATGGTAACCTACGCACCTTATTTCATTTCTGTAGTGGTAATGGTAGGTATGATGATGCAAATGATGGATCTTAGAACTGGTATATTTAATATATTTTTACAAAAACTAGGCTTTGAGCCAGTAAACTTCTTTGGAGATCCATCTTTTTTCAGACATTTATACGTTTGGAGCGGGTTATGGCAAACCATTGGCTACTCTGCCATAATTTATATTGCTGCTTTAGCCGGTGTTAGCCCTGAATTAAAAGAAGCCTCTAGAGTCGATGGTGCTACCAGACTCCAAAGAATTTGCCATGTTGACTTGCCAAGTATTATGCCAACTATTATTATTATGTTAATATTTAGTTGCGGTAACATTGTAAATATAGGTTTTGATAAAGTTTATTTAATGCAAAATAGTTTAAATGCCGAGGTTTCTGAAGTAATCTCCACATTTGTTTACAAAGTAGGAGTTGTTAATGCTGATTTTGGTTTTTCTACTGCTGCTGGGCTTTTTCAATCTGTAATAAGTTTTACACTACTAATTACAGTTAACCAAATTTGCAAAAAAACAACTGATACAAGTTTATGGTAAAGGGGGATTTATGAGTAAAAGATTTAAACATGAAAACACTCAAGATAAAGTATTAATTTTAGTTTTTTACGCTATTTTAATAATGGTACTTATTATTGTAGCCTATCCCCTTATTTATATAGTTAGTGCATCATTTTCCGACCCTCAAGCGGTTATAAGTGGCGAGGTTGTTTTGTTCCCTGTATCTCCTACTTTAAGAGGATATACTGCCGTATTTAAAAATAATAAAATACTTACAGGCTTTAGGAACTCAATAATATATATGGTTGTTGGTACAATAGTTAATATTACTATGACCATATTATGTGCCTACCCCCTATCCAGAAAGGAATTTACCGCAAGAAATAAATTATCGGCATTATTTGTATTTACAATGTACTTTAGTGGTGGATTAGTTCCTACATACATTTTAGTTAATAAACTTGGGTTAATTAATTCACCTCTGGCCATGATTATCCCTAGTGCAATGTCAACATACAATATGATTATTTGTCGCACATTTATGCAAAATTCTATACCTGATGAATTGTACGAAGCTGGCCAAATTGATGGTTGTACCCCTTGGAAATATCTAATAAAAGTAGCCGTTCCCCTTTGTAAACCTATTATAGCGGTACTAGTTTTATACTATGGAGTTGCAAAGTGGAATAGTTATTTTGATGCAATGCTCTACTTAAAAAAAGATAACCTACAACCCTTAACAATCGTAATACGTGAAATTTTAATACAAAATAAAATAGACTTTACCATGCTAAGTGATGCTAAAGCTGCATCTGAATTGCAAGGTCTTACACAATTACTTAAGTATTCAACTATTGTTGTTGCATCTGTTCCTGTTTTAATAATCTACCCTTTTGTACAAAAACATTTTGTAAAAGGTGCTATGATAGGTGCAGTGAAAGGATAAGGAGGACTTATGAATCAAGTTGTTAAAGAAAGAACTGAAAGAACGAAGTGGTATTTAGATGCAAGATTTGGCATGTTTATACACTGGGGTGTATACTCCATACCTGCACGAGGCGAATGGGTTCGTAGCCGAGAAGAAATACCTAAGGAAGACTATGACTATTTAATGAACGAATTTACTGTAGAAAATTATAATCCAAAAGAATGGGCAGCCTTAGCCAAGGAAGCGGGCATGAAGTATGCTGTTTTAGGCGCTAAACATCATGACGGATTTTGCTTATTTGATACAGCTTATACAGATTTCAAATCGACAAATTCACCATGCAAAAGAGATTTAATAAAGGAATTTGTAGATGCATTTCGTGAAGCTGGTATAAAAGTAGGATTATATTTTTCTGTAATTGATTGGCGACATGATGACTTCCCACACTATGGCGATAATTTCCATCCTATGAGAAATAATGAAAATTGTAAAAATGACAGCCGTGACTTTGATAGGTATTTAGAATTTATGCATGGTCAAGTTCGTGAGTTGTTAACTAATTATGGCAAACTAGATTTAATGTGGTTTGATTTTTCCTATGGTGATATGAAATGTGAGAAATGGAAAGCCTCTGAACTAATAAAAATGGTTCGCCAAATTCAACCTCATATTATTATTGATAATCGTTTAGAGGGAAGCTCCGAGGATTCGGGTTCTATTCGAACATTAAACCCAACGCCATACTCCGGCGACTTCGCTTCACCAGAACAAATGATACCACCAGCATGTATATGTGATGTAGCCGGAACTCCTATTCCTTGGGAAGCATGTATTACCTTAAATAATAATTGGGGTTATAATGCCCATGACAGACATTATAAGTCTACTAAATTAATAATTAGAACCTTAGTTGAATGTGTAAGTAAGGGCGGTAATTTAATGCTAAATGTAGGCCCAACGCCTAAGGGTAATATTCCAGATGAGTCCATTAAAATACTAAAAGAAGTAGGCAAATGGATGAAAGAAAATGGTAAAAGCATATACAGCTGTAGTTTTTCAGAATATCCAAAACCAGAATGGGGAAGATTTACACAAAATGAAAATAAATTATACGCTCATGTCATGGAAGAACAAGTTGGTGCAATCTGCCTACCTAACATGGCAGGCAAGATAAAGTCCATGAGATTAATAAAAGATGGATCTGAAGTAAAAGAAAGTTTTTTTTGGAATTTAAAAGAGTACACAGAAAATGCTTATTTTTTCTTTGACTGCTACAGCTCCGACTGTTATCCGTTACCAGATGAAAATGATACAGTGGTTGAAATAACTCTAATTTAAATATAAGCTCTATTGACAGCTAAATAAATAGCACAGTAAATAGAGCTTTATATTTTTAATAGGTGCATGGTAAAATAACGGATACGGAAAAAATCTCCTCTGTGTAATTTATTTTCATGTAGCCATTATATTTTTTCAAAATCTTTTCAATACTTTTTAAACCTAAACCATGATTTTTTTTAATATGTTTTATAGTTTTAAATTCCCCTTTTTCTACTAAAATCTCGCCATTATAGGTATTGTCTACTAATAAAATCAAATTCCCCCTATCATACTATCATACTTTATCTTTAAGTTAAGTTTTTTTATTTCTACTTTACTAAGGGCTGTAATGGCATTATCTAATAAATTCCCTAGCAAGACTGTTAAATCATGTATTTGAATATTAATGTTTTCCGGAACTTTTATATCCAAATTTATATCTACATCCCTTTGTTTGCTGAGTTTCAAGTTTATAATACTATCTAAAACAAAGTTGCCAGAGGTAGACATTCCCAGCATATTTAATTCATTATATAAGTTTTTTATATAACTAGCTACTTCTTCCTTTTTTTCATCTTCTATTAAACTATTAACCATTTGTAAGTGATTTTCCATATCATGCTTTAAAATTTCAAAATTGTTTTTAGCTTGATTAATTATTATTATTTGGTTCTCGTAAGCATTATTTTCTAATTGCAATACTTTATTTTCGTGTTCCAACACAACTGACTTATATATTCTACCATCTATCATTATAATCGTTATATTTACAATAATAAGAGCTAATTCGCTAAACTCAATATGGCGTATTAATATGCCATTTTTATCAAAAATCGCCATAAAAAGGTAAAATGTACAAAACAAAATTACTATATTGGCAAAATAGTATATTTTTGGAATAGTAAAACTATATTTATTTCTATTTTTTATTTTATTCGCAAAATGCGAAAAAGTTAGCAAATTTATTCTTATAAATATTAGCATTATTATTGATTCTATTTCCAAATTGTAAGACATATAATAACTAACTAAGTTAAATATTATAGTAATTATTAACTGAAAACTAATTATAACTAAATAAATAAGCATGGTATACAATAAATTATGCCTCCACTTAGTTTTGTAGCTAAAAGTATTAATATATATAAACACAATATCAATTACTATAGTAATTATACGTAATCCTATAAACAGCGTTGTCACAGCTAAAACAAAAAAATAGATTAAAAATACCACTCTTTCTCTGGCAAAATTATAGTCTTTATCATCAAAAAAAAGGTTCATCAACTTAATAATAGCTATAACATAAATGATATTTGTAAAGATATAAATATCTCCTTATGAACCATGAGATTTCACATAATTATTCGGTATAACCTCTATAAGTTGGGAAATTGTGCCATTAAAAAAATCATATTTTTTAAACATTACAATCTTAATTTTTCTCTTAACTTTTTCGAAATATAATATATCTTTATACATAACCCGATTTATGTTACTCCCTTTTTTGTAAGTGAAATATGGCTCTTGAATATTTAATAATTTTATAACTAAATCTAAACAATTATAAATCACATCTTTTTTAATAGGTTTTCTGAAAAAATTAAAAGGTTGAATATTAAAAAGTTGTTGCTCGTAACCATCCTTAGAAGATATAAATACAATTCTGCAAATATGATTATCAAGTTCGTCTCTTATTTTATTTCCAATATCTATACCTGTTATTGTATCTATTTCTATGTCTAAAAAAATTAAATCATACATCACTCCTGATTTTAATTTTTGTATAAATCTTCCTCCACTTAAGAAATACTCAACTATTATCTCAATTCCAGTACCACCTTTGTATTTTTTTATATATTCTCTAAATTCATCATGTATAAATTCATCGTCATCACATATGGCTATTCTAAATATTTTCATTTTTCCCCCATTTTAATTCACTACCAAATGTACTTTATGTTATTTAGATAATAACATAAAAAAATCCATTATCAAAAGTTGTAGGCACACACTCTTAATAATGGATTTTCATATATAACTTAGTAGTTAAGTTTTTCCTAAATATATTTTACGAAAAATATTATAAATACTTTTTAAGTCTTTTATGGTATAAATTCATGCAGTTAAGCAGAATATAATTATCAGTAATATTTATAGCTATAGGTCTGTAGAGAAAATACCTCAGCTTTTTAGGTTGAAAAATGCGTTCTATATCAACTGTGTTAATGTCCTCATTTAAACCATATGCCTTTGCATTTATTACCATAGATATATTTTTTAACAATTGTTTTTTTTCATTATCATTAGTAAAATGATACTTGTTTGATTTAATATCAATAATGTCTTTGCCTAGTATATAAAACGCTATTGTCATAACTACAGCTTCCAGTAGCGCTCCTAGCAATTCTATTTTAATTTCATATAAAAAATTTCTGTTAAATATTAAGGACGTTGCCAAAGTCAGTAATAAATAAAAGACATAGAATTTAGCTAAATACTTTACTTTTCCTTTATCCATTTTAATCACTCCTTTTTAAAAACCAAAACATTACCTAAAAAGGTACAAATGCCCCAGCAATAGATCCCTTTGCAGCACCTTTAACCCAGAGCCACCCAAGACTTTATTCTTCGAAACAGCCTTTTTTATGGTATGTGTAAACATGCCATAGGCTCCTCCAACTATTCCTAAACATCGAGCCCCTCCAAGCCCTCATCCGTTTACAGTTTCTTGTTCCTGTGTGTTTAACTCTTCAAAATTGTTATTGAAATTTTTCATAATTAACTTCCTAGATAATTAATAAATTCTAGTTACATATTTATATACTATCTATTCTTTTAGTTTTTGCAATACCTCCATGCAAAACTGGTTAACTTTCGTGCAAAACTTGCAGTTAATTATGACATTTCTATTTTTTAGTATTATACTTAAACATCCACAAAGATGCCCCTATAATTACTCCATATCCCACAAAACTAAATATGTCCGGCCACTGCATAAAAAATACAATACTTAATACAGCTGTGAAAACCACTTGTAAATAGTCATAAATTGATATCTCCTTGGCTGGCGCCAATTTATAGGCATTTGTTATACAAAACTGTCCCCCCGTCGCCGATAAAGCAATAAGTATAACAATAAATGTACTATATGCGTCTAAAGGCACATACATAGTCATAACGAAAGGAAAAAGAAATACAGTTGAAAAAAATGAAAAACCTAATACTACTAAACTTCCATTTTCCCCTTTGTTTCCCAAAATCCTTAAAAATGTGTATGCTAACCCTGCAAATAAAGCACCAATTAATGCAATTAAATATGGCATAATATCTACATTAAACACCGGTTTAACAACAAACAAAACTCCTATAAAAGCAATAAAAAGCCCAACTAATTGTTCCTTAGATATTTTTTCTCTTATAAATACAAAGGAAAAAATAATCGTAAAAAAAGGGGATGTCTTTGTTAATACAGTTGCGTCAGATAAAATTAACCTATCAATAGCATAATATGAAAAAATTATTCCTAAAGTACCACATAAAACCCTACAAAACAGATATACTGGATTTTTGGGCCTTAATATTTCTTTAAAAGCGTTTATTTTTTCTTTTTTCAACTTTTCTTTATTTTCTCTAACAATTATAATGAAGGCAATAATAAGACTTATTAAATTTCTGTACATCGCCTTTTCCATAGAAGGTATTTCCGGCAACGCCTTTACAAAAAATCCCATTAAAGAGAAACACACCGCTGCCAAAAGCATTAAACCTATGGCTCTTTTCTTTTCCATTAAATCACCTATTCTACTACTTCACTTGACTCATTTGGATCCCATATAGCTCCCCCACCGTCAGGATTTTCTATTTCAATTACATCCTCCAAAGGGTTCCATATATCTAAACCATTTTCAATTTCTTGACGGTCTTGAGATTCATTCCATGCTACTATAGTTATTCGTTCACCCTCTGTATGCTCCCCTGTATAGTCGCCATCATTCCCAGAAACCTCATAAAGTATGTCGTTAATTAATAACTCCATATTAATAAATGCATCTTCTTCACTTAAATGTATTTTACTTTTGTATACTAATGACTGAACAGTGCCAAAAGATGTAAGCTCTGTGTCCAAACTAATATTTATATTATCGAAAAGAGTAGACTCTATTAAGTCCATTGCATAATATTTATATACCGCATTTAAAATAATATAAATTGATTTACTTGATTTTTCTGCATCGTAAATATTATATAAACTTTCCTGTAAGTCTGCTGGTAGTTCTGTAAAACTCCTATTTAAATAATTTTTTCCAATAACATATTCTATAGCCAAATTCTCACTTTGGGATAATAGAGCATCAATGCTTCTAAACTCTTCCTCCGCCATAGAATCCAATTTATAATAATTAGCAGTCCAGTCCCTAGCCTTTTCACTTAATAATAGATTCATTCTAGAAGTTAAAAGGGCAAACATACCAAATGTAACAATTACTACTACCATAAACACAACAAGTATAGTTGATACACCTTTATTATTTTTCATTTTTACCTCTATTCTACAAAATATCTACTACTGCTAAAATTTACAAATTCATCACCTAGTTCATTTGTTACTGCATCAAAATTGTTCATTTTTACAACCATTACATAGTATCTGCCTTTGTTTACAGTAGCTAAATCAATTTTATCTGAAAAAGATAATATAAGCTCCTTATTATTATATTCCCCTACATCTATGTTTACTGTGCACTTAAACAATTTTTCTTCACTTTCACTTACCTCGTCCGCTGTTACAACTTTCCATTCCTTATTATAGTATTGTTCCACAACTATGCTATCTTCATTTCTTGTTATTGTACTATTCTCTAACATTTTATTTGTTAAAAATTTATGTTCTTCATCTACTCCACGCATTAATTCAATATAGTTACTAGCTATATTGGTCCCTATATCTATATTCCTTGCTCTGCTATTTATTTCACTTGCTCCCAAAAATATATTAAGCAGAGGAATGCTACATATACTTATAAAAGCTATTGCTATAATAGATTCATAAATTGTAAATCCTTTACTCTTTTTCCTCATAACACCCTCCTGTAGGCAATCTTTTTACTTCCATTTTTTTCCTATAAACTTATTGGGCACTTTTTAAGGCATAAATAGAATCTAGGGAATATTCCTTCTCATTCTCTTGATACTCTATGGTCGTATAAATTTTATTATCCTCTTGTGTTATATTAAAACTTGTTAACTCCGCTATTTCAAAGCCTAAACCACTTTCCGGCGTAAAACCTGTTGTTACTAGCTGTTCCTGCAATATGCCATCTTCCAAATAAATCCACGTATTGTACATACCATCGCCAAATTCATCTATTATAACAAGAGCATTTTCATCTGTTATGGGGTTTTTTTCAATCACTATTTTATTTTGTCTATCATTTTGTTTTATTTTAACATTCATATATGAAGTAGCTACACGACTGTTACTTTGAGCTTCTTTTTCACTTTGAATACTACTTTGAGTTATACTAGTTGCATAAATCATTGTATATATTGCTCCAGCAAATAAAATTAGCAATACCATCATCATAACTACCTCTAGGGTTGAACTACCTTTTTCCATTTTTACACCTCTTAAATATATCCTAGATATTATTCGTAATAATTATAAATTATTCTATTTTTGCACCTTAGACACAATAACTGTAGGTTTTATATTATAACCAATAAATTCATACTCATAATTATATTTATCTAAGTTAAATGCAACACCATAATTTTCTAAATAATATAAATCTGATGGATAGTTACCCTCTAATGCATATACTTGTATTAATGTACTATCTAGGGTGTCTTGTATTTGCACTATGTCGCTATTTTTATGCTCTTCCAAAAAACCAGTTAGACCAACAATTACAATAAAACCGACTGAAAAGACTATTCCAATAATAATTAGTTTAAATAAACTATCTTTTAAACTCATTTATATCCCCCTCATGATGTTTATCATAGGTATCATTATTCCTAAAAGTATCATTCCTACTACTATGGACAAAATTGTAATCAATAATGGCTCAATTATACTTGTTGTTTTTCTAATGGCATCATCTACTTGTTCCTCAAATAGTTCTGCTGTATTTTCCAACATTTGATCCAAATTTCCCGTTGTATCGCCAATAACTACCATTTTAATAAACAAAGTAGGGAATATTCCTATTTCCTTTAATGAGTCTGCTAATTTTTCACCATTTTTAATTTTTTCTAAGGCAACTACAAATTTTTCTTCTAAATATGCATTTTCGATTAAAGGTATACTCTGTTCCACTGCACTAACTAAATTTATACCACTTTTTAATAATATAGATAAACTTCTTGCAAATCTAGCTGTTACTACACGATGTATAACGAACTTAACTACAGGTATTTTTAATTTCACTACATCCCAATTATAACTTCCCTTTTCGCTTTTAAAGTAAAAATATAGTCCCACAAAAACCACAACAATAACAAAACACAGGGGCAATAGGAAACTGTTAAAAAAAGAACCAACTGATAAAACTATACTTGTTATACTATTAGTTGTTACACCCATATTTGTAAGCATAGAATCGAAAACAGGCAATACTTGCTTAATTAAATACACAATAAGAGCAAACATAATAACAGCCATGGCAACAGGATATAAAACTGCGCTTTTTACTTTCTTTCTTGTATCGCTTTCTTTACGGAAGTAAATTGCTAATTCTTTAAATACTTTATCTAAATTACCACTTTCTTCACCTATATTAACCATTTCTATTAAGTACCCGCCAAAAATATGTGGGTACATAGATATACATTCTGCAAATGTAAGACCAGTTTCCATATGCCCATACACTTCTTTTAATGCCAATTTAAGAGCCTTGTTATCTGTTTGTTCCTCTAACATGGATACACCTTCCATAATTGTTATGTAGGAAAAAAACATTACTGACATTTGTCTGCAAAAAATCGACAATTCTTTAGGCGAAATTAATTTATAAACCTTAGATTTATACTCTGTTTCACTTTTAAATATTAAATAACCAGATATACCTATATCGTCTAAATGAGATGCCACACTTTCTTCGTTTTTAAAATTACCAGCTCCTCCAATTTTCATGCCATCTTTATTAAAACCTTTATATATATATGTCATTTCTACCTCCTTGCAAGAAATTGTTTTAGTAATTGGTGGTCTGTTGTTTTTGCCTCTGCCTCATCTTGTGTAATTATTCCAGCCTTTACCAATTTAGCCAAACTATCTTCCATTAAATGCATACCAACATTTTGTCCAGTTTGCATTATACTATTTATTTGAAATTGTTTACCCTCACGAATTAAATTCTTTATCGCTGGGTTTGTATACATTACTTCTGTTGCCAAGGCAACTCCTTTGCCATCAGCACGAGGCACTAACTGCTGAGAAATAACCCCTTGCAATACAGTAGCTAGTTGTGACCTTACCTGCTCTTGTTGTTCTCCTGGAAAGGCATCGATTATCCTATCTATACTTTTAGTAGCCCCTACAGTATGTAGTGTAGAAAGTACTAAATGCCCTGTTTCTGCTGCTGTCAACGCAATAGAGATAGTTTCAGTATCTCGCATTTCTCCTACCATTATTACATCTGGATCTTCCCTAAGAGAAGAACGCAGTGCATCGGAAAAACTAAGAGCATCTGCACCTATTTCTCGTTGAGTAATATAAGCCTCCTTATGTTTATGCACGTACTCAATTGGGTCTTCTATTGTAATAATATGATAGTTTTGTCTATCATTTATTAGATTTACAAGACTTGCCATTGTTGTGGACTTACCACTTCCTGTTGCTCCCGTGGTGAGAAAAAGCCCCTTATTTGCTGTCGATATATTTTTTATACTTGGCGGCAAGCCTAAAGTTTCAAATTCAGGTATATCGAAAGGCAACACCCGCAATGCTATAGCAAATGTACCCCGTTGAGAGTATATATTGCATCTAAAACGACCTATTCCATATTGAGAAAAAGAAAAGTCCAAAACTCTATTGGTTTGCAATATATCCATTCTATTTAACGGAGTTATATACCCTACTATTTCATTCATTGCAGCCAAGGTTAATTTTTCCACATCATCACTTTTAACTAACTTTCCGTTAACTCTAAATATTGGATTACTTCCTGTACATAAATGAATATCCGTTGCATTTTTTTCTCTAGAATTCTTTAAAATCTTTTCTAAAAAAATTGTTACATCTTCCATTTTTTCCTCACATTTCTAAATAACTCTTGCCATCATTATTAACTAAAACCTTATAAATTTTCTTGTATTTAACAGATTTATTGTTTATTTCTTCAAGCAAGTCATTTATTTCCCCATTAAAAATAATAGATAAACCACAACTTTTATCTACAGCAGGAGGTGTTGGTATTGTTTTAGAATTTTTTAACGCACTTTCCCCCGCCATTGCCATAGTAAAACTTTCAAAAGATATTAAATACTCCATTATAAATATATAACCTTCTCATCACTACTTAATAATGTTGCTATTTCATACATATTTGTAACTGTGCCTACCTTCAATTCCTCTTTTAAATTATAATAATCTAAACATAGACCACAAGACATAATTGTAGAGCCTTTTGCTTCTAATTTTTTCAATTCTTCAATAGCTGCTACATTTTGTGTAGAAACCATAACCCCTTTATTGTAAAAAATTATATATCTAGGGGTTTCCACTTCATTTAACGCGTAAAAATACCCACTTAATAATTTTACACCTAATACCTCATCACCACTTCCCATTATGTTACTATTTACAACAATAATATTTTTCAGCTGACTTTCTTCAACATTATCTGCACTTCCATTTCCTATTACAATAGTTGTTTCATAATAGTGGTCGCTTATTTTTTTAGAAGAAAAATTTTCCCCAAAGCCCAATGCCTTAGCCATTTTTTCTAAATTTTCTACAGCTATAGAATTATCAACTTTAGTTAATATAGTCTCATTATTTTTTGCACTAGATAGTGCCTTTTTTGTTTCTATTACTGGTATTGGACATAATTTGCCTTTACTGTCAATTACTATCATTTAAATCCCCCTTATACATAAATATTAAAATCATCTTTAGTTCCTACTTCCCCTACACAACTTGCTTTTACTCCCGAATTTGTAAGTTCATCTAGTAATTTAACGCAGTCCTTAGAATCCACAGATATAAGTAATCCACCTGAGGTTTGAGGGTCATATAACAATTCTTCCTCATAAAGTTCTAAATTTGATTTTATTTTCCCTTTTAAGTTATTTCTATTTTTTTGACCCGCCTCAGTAAAATAAAACTCTTTAGAATAGTCCATAGCACCATCAAGAAACAAAATATTTTTAAAATTCAAGTGTATACTATTATCCTTTACCATTTCATTTAAATGACCTAAAAATCCAAACCCAGTAACATCTGTAACGCTATTTATCTTGTACTTACTCAATATGTCTAAATGATTATTAAGGGTTACCATGGACTTTACACAGGCTTTATAGTGTTCTTCTTTACAATCTTTAATCTTATTGGCAGCCATTATTATACCTACGCCTAAAGGCTTTGTAAGTATAATTTTATCTCCTATTTGGCAATTATTATTTTTCATTATTTTATTTGTATTTACAATTCCCGTTACAGAAAGACCGTACTTAAGAGAAACGTCATTAATTGTATGACCCCCACTTAAAACAGCACCAGCCTCAATTACTTTATCTGCACCACCTTTTAATATTTCTATAAGAATATTTGGTGATAAGTCTTTTGGAAAAGATACAATGTTTAAACAAACCTTTGGTTCACCACCCATCGCATAAACATCACTTAAGGCATTAGTTGCTGCTATTTGTCCAAAAGTATAGGGTTCTTCTACAATTGGTGTAAAAAAGTCCAATGTATTTATTATAGATACATCTTCAGTTAGTTTATATACAGCCCCGTCATCACTACTATCAAATCCTACTAATAGATTGGGGTCATCTTTTTTAGGAACAAATTGCAAAACATCAGATAGCACCCGTGGATCCAATTTAGCTCCGCAACCACCACTTGTACAAAAACTACTTAAATCAATCATACTTTGCTCCTTCATCTTTTGTAAACTTGAATTAATATAATAATAGTTTATACTTTGTATTAATTAATGTAAAGCCTTTTTATTATAGGAGAATAAAATGATTTATTTAGACAATTCCGCCACTACTTTTCCAAAGCCAAAAGAAATAATAGATGCCATGACTGAATTTGCTACAAATTATGTAAGTCCAAATCGAAATAGCCACACCCTAGGATTAAATTCTAGCAGAAAACTTTATGAGACTAGAAAAATAGTAGGAGATTTTTTTGGAACAAACCCATTGTCTGTGGCTTTTACTTCCAATGCTACAGAAAGTTTAAATTTAGTAATACATAGTTTATTTGATGAAAATGACCATGTAATAATAAGTCCTTATGAGCATAATTCTGTAGTACGACCTTTAGAAAATATCCCCTATTCTGTTATGACTTTAAAAAATCTAGAAATCGATTATAACTTCGATGATTTAATACAAGAAAATACTAAGGCAATTATATGTACTCACAGCTCAAATATTACTGGCACAATTTTAAATCTAAAAAAACTTTCAACCTTAGCAAAAAAACACAACTTAATTTTAATTTTAGATGTTGCCCAAAGTGGCGGTCTAGTACCAATTAATATGAAGAAAGATAATATTGATATACTGTGCTTCACTGGCCATAAATATCTTTATGGAATAAGCGGCGTAGGCGGAATTTGCGTTAATGGAAATTTTCCATTTAAAGCCGTGAAAAGAGGTGGAAGCGGATCGGATTCTTTATTAAGTCACCCAACAAACATGCCAGATGTTTTTGAGGCTGGTACTCATAATTTTGTTTCCATCTTCACCTTAGGTGTTGCTATAAAAATAATTAGTGAGGAAACAAATATTTTAGAAAGAGAAAATAAAATAATTGAATATATTTATGATGAATTGAAATCTGTAAACAATTTTATCTTCTATGGAAATATACAAGAAGACAGAACACCTCTACTCTCCTTTAATTTTTCAAATAAACTTCCCCAAGATGTTGGGCAGATGCTAAATGATGAAAATATAGCCATACGTTCAGGGTACATATGTGCTCCACTTATTCATAAATACCTAGGAAGTGAAAAAACTGGTGTATGCCGAATAAGCCCTTCTATGTTCACTACTAATGACGAGGTTGAACATTTAGTACATAGATTAAAATCACGTTGCACAAGCACTTGAAATTAATAAAAAAAAATTGTATATTACCTAAAGACGATGAGTCCAAATAAAATTTAGGAGGAATTAAAATGGCTGAAATTACAAGAGATATGACAATAAACGAAATAATTTCATTAGACAGAGGTATTATCCCTATTCTTATGGAAGCAGGCATGCACTGTGTAGGTTGCCCTTCTGCTCAAGCGGAAACCTTAGAGCAAGCTGTTGCTGTTCACGGTAAAGATTTCGAAGAATTATTAAATAAAATAAATACTTTTTTAGCTGACAAAGCTTAATCGGTAAAAATTAGACCCCCACCTCAATGGTATACATAAGTGGCGTGACTGTTTAAAAATCAGAAATAAACACAAGACCTGTATGTGGCTGTATAAGCGACATACAGGTCTTTATTTATGTTTAATTAAAAATAATTTCACTTTTTTCTATAGAAATGTGGATTTAGGTATTGACTTATAGTATTTAAACCTCTATAATTGATTGTGTTTGAAATGCCACTTTAAAATCCGTTAGCCCCGGGTTTTGAAATAGATATGGAAAATATTTTAATAGGAGGATATCATGAGAACTACTTATATCACTAAAAGTGCAGATATAGAGAGAAAATGGTACGTAGTTGATGCAACAGATCACACGTTAGGAAGACTTACATCAGAAATAGCAAAGATTTTAAGAGGTAAACATAAGCCAATATATACACCTAGCTTAGATACTGGCGACTATATTGTTGTTATAAATGCAGATAAAATTAAAGTAACAGGTAAAAAATTAGACCAAAAACTATACAGAAAACATTCTGACTATGTTGGTGGTTTGAAAGAAACTACTTTAAGAGAAATGATGCAAAAAAAACCTGAAGAAGTTATAAGACTTGCCGTTAAAGGTATGTTACCAAAGAACTCTTTAGGTAGACAAATGTTGAAAAAGTTACGCGTTTACAATACTGCTGAGCATGGTCATGAAGCACAAATGCCAGAAGTATTAGAAATAAAATATTAGGAGGTAGTTATGTCAGTTCAATATTATCAAGGTACTGGTAGAAGAAAAAGTTCTGTTGCTAGAGTATATTTAGCTCCAGGAAGTGGTAAATTCACTATTAACAAAAGAGATATAGATGAATATTTCGACCTAGAAACTTTAAAAGTAGTGGCTAGACAGCCTCTTACTATTACAGATACTTTAGGCAAATACGATATTAAAGTTAATGTTTACGGTGGCGGATACACTGGCCAAGCTGGCGCTATACGTCATGGTATATCTCGTGCTTTATTAGAAGTTGATGGCGACTACCGTCCAACTCTTAAAAAAGCTGGTTTCCTTACTCGTGACCCACGTATGAAGGAAAGAAAGAAATACGGTCTTAGAGGAGCTAGACGTGCACCTCAGTTTAGTAAAAGATAGTTTTATCAAATATATCAACATCCCCTTTGGACGTTTAATTCCAAAGGGGATGTTGTTTATTTAAAATAACTTTCTATACTATTCTAGAGAACCAAAACTTGCCCCTCGTTCAATATTATAGCCCTTTAAAAACTCTTTAGTTTCCATTTGTTTTTTACCCTGTTTTTGTATTCTAGTGACAATAACAGATGAATCTCCAGTCTTTACAACTATTCCTCTATCTTTTATTACCTCAACTACTTGACCTGGTTTGCCCTCATAATCCTTGTAAATTTCCACTTCCCAAATCTTATACACTTCACCATTTAAATAGCTATAGGAAGTTGGCCATGGGTTAAGTCCCCTTACTTTGTTGCGTATATCCTCGGAACTTTCATCCCAATCAATATTCCCTTCATCTTTAGTTAAAAGTCTTGCATAAGTTGATAAGTCATCATTTTGCTTCTCCCTAGTAACTGTATTATTTTTTATATTAATAAGCACTTGACCCAAAGCATCAGCTCCTGCCTTAGCAACTTGAGTATATACATCACCAGAAGTATTATTTAATAAAATTTCAACCTCTTTTTTTAAAATCATATCGCCAGTGTCCAAACCCTCATCCATATACATAATAGTTGCCCCCGTAATGGTATCTCCATTAATAACGGCACGATGGACAGGGGCAGCCCCTCTGTATTTAGGCAAGAGAGATCCGTGAACATTTATGCAGCCATACTTAGGTATATCCAATATCTCCTTAGAAAGTATTTGTCCATATGCAACAACCACAATCAAATCCGGATTCATTTTTTTTATATATTCCACACCTTCATCAGATTTTATCCGTCTAGGCTGAAAAATATTAAGGTCATGGTTTAGTGCTAATTCTTTAACGTCACAATATTGTACCCTTTTTCCCCTACCCTTTGGTTTATCAGGCTGACAAATAACACCAACTACTTGACAAAATTCAGTATTCAATATTTTTTCTAGGGCATAACAAGCAAAATCTGGAGTTCCCATAAATAAAACTTTCATTTTTTACTCCTCTTCTTTATCACATTCTTCATCTATTACTTTATCTACGTAAAGTATACCATCTAAATGGTCATATTCATGAGATACTACCGTTGCATAGTAGCCTTCATATTCAACTATAAATTCATTACCCTCTCTATCCATAGCCTTCATTTTTACATATTCAGGACGTTCAACATTGCCACTTTTACCAGGAACACTTAAACATCCCTCAATATTTATTTGGCTTCCTCTACGTTCTAAAATTTCCGGATTAATAAATTCTATTATTTCTTCCTTCGTTAAGGGTTCATTATCATCATCTAAAACTGCTTCACCATTTTCATCAAGTACATCTTCTACATATAAAATAATAAAAATTCTTTTTAACATACCCACTTGTACTGCAGCAAGTCCTATGCCATTATACTCTTCCATAGTAACAGCCATGTCGTCTAACAACTCTATTACCCTACCTGTAATCTCCTTTACAGCCTTAGACTTTTTATATAATATATCCTCTCCGATTTCTCTAAACTCTCGTATTGCCATAATTTTCTCCTTCTTTTTTAAAAAATTACCGTTGGATTTATATTTAAATTTATATCTATTTTTGAGTGTTCTTCCTGTTTTTTAAAAGCCTTTAAACAGTGCATATTAAACATAATTAACAGCTCTCTACTTTCGCCTCTAACAATTATTCGCCATCTATACTTGTTATTTACCCTAAATACATTACATGGTGTAGGGCCTAGCATTTCGAAAAAGCCTTTTTTATTATAATAATTCATGTAATACAACAATCTATTAAGCTTAACAATTAAATCCCGTTCATCATCACTTATAAATGTTACAACAAAAATATTTGTAAATGGTGGATAATTCATTTGTCTTCGCAAGGCTATTTCCTCTTTATAAAATCCGTCATAGTCATTATTTTTTGCACAAACAATTGCATAGTGATTCGGATTATAGGTTTGTATTATTACTCTGCCCTTGTGCTGGCTTCGTCCTGCTCTGCCTGCTACTTGACTTAATAATTGATATGTAATTTCTCCAGAACGATAGTCTCCATTATTTAGCGATAAGTCTGCTGCTATTACACCTACTAAAGTTACTGAAGGGAAATCCAATCCTTTTGCAATCATTTGCGTACCTATTAAAATTCTGCTTTCCATAGAACGAAATTTTTCTAAAATATTTTCATGACTATTTTTTTTGCTAGTTGTATCTAAATCCATTCGCAATATTTTTTCATTGGGAAATATTTTTTTTAGTTCCTCTTCAATCTTTTGTGTACCAACACCAAATTCCCTCAAATATTTAGAACCACATACTGGACAATTTGTTGCCATATTTATTTCCTTGTTACAATAATGGCATTTTAGTGAATTATTATATTTATGATATGTATAACTTACACTGCAGTTATCACATTCCATAACATAACCACAAGTTCTACAGGAAACAAATTTCGAAAAACCTCTTTTATTTAGAAATAAAATTATTTGCTTATTATCATTTAAAGTTTCCACCATGGATTTTAATAACTTTTCACTAAAAATAGACCTATTTCCCTTGGCTAATTCCAATCTCATATCTTCTACTTCTATTTCCGGAAAGGAATTATTTACCCTACTATTCATTTCAATTAACTTTATTTTTGAACCAACTTTATTGTATGTATTTATTTTTGGCGTGGCTGAACCCAATACTAATGTAGCACCTACTAAATCACAAATTTTTCTTGCCACTTCATCTGTTTCATATTTTGGCGTTGTGTCAGACTTAAAACTGCTTTCATGCTCCTCGTCTATTATTACTATACCCAAATTATCCATTGGCATAAATACAGCCGACCTAGGTCCAATTACAATACTTACATCTTTATCTCTTACTTTTTGCCATACATCATGCCTTTCGCCAATAGACAATCTACTATGGGTAAAGGCAACTTTATCCCCAAATCTGTTGGTAAAATTACTTACAGTTTGTGGTGTTAATGATATTTCTGGCACTAAAACTATAGCACTTTTGCCCATGGAAATGAACTCCTCTATAGCATGCATATATACTTCCGTTTTACCACTACCCGTTACACCATGGAGCAATATAGTTTTCTCCTTTTCTTCGATTATCCCAGCAAGAGCATTTTTTTGTTCCATAGTTAAATTATTATTTTTATTTTTTACTTGATATTTTATTACACTATTTCGCTTAATAATTTTCGTTTTATATTCTATTATTCCATTTTTTTCCAAAGTATCAATTGGCGAATTAGATATTCCCAAATAATCTTTTATGTCACTGTAATTAACTTCCATTTCATTTTCGCCATTGTCATATTTTTCAATAAATTCTATTACCTTTGATTGCTTGTTCTTTTTTTCTTTAATTAATTTTATTTCATTTTTTTTATGTTGTAATAGTGAAACTACTCTTACTCTTAAAGTTAAATCTTGCACTTTCGAAATTTGCTGTCGTCCTATCGCCTCTTTCTTTAAAAGATTATCTAGAATTCCTTTAGAAAAATTTTCCAAAATTTCTGTATCCGTTACCTTTTCGTACTTTTTTATATATTCATATAGCTCATTTTCCTTTGCTGTTAACTTCTCTATTTTATTTTTTATATAAAACACATATTTCGTACTTATTTTCTTACCTGATGGTTTTATAGTTTTTATACATTCTATTAATCTGCAAAAATATTCCTTACTCATCCATATAGCTAAATCAATTTGCCATTTAGTGAACATTGGATAGGTTTCAGGTAAAAAAGAAACCTTTTTAATTTTACTTTTATCATAGTGTATTTCTTTGGCAAGGCTAATTATAAAACCTTCAATATTTTTATTGCTTCTGCCAAAAGGCACCATTACTCTATAACCTATTAAATCATCTTCATTTTTTATATAGTCCGGTTTATATATTTTATATGTATATAAATTATCAACTTCATCATTTGATATATTTACCAGTATATTAACAAAAACTTCCATTATCTCATCAACTCTTTTATCTCTTTTTCTATTCTTTTTACTTCCAAACCTAATTCCCTAGCTGATAACAAACCACAATTCGCACCTCTTATTATAACTTGTTCCGTTGCATCAGATGTGGCAACTGTTATTCTATAGTTATTTTTATACTTATGTGTGAATCTCTCGATATACTCATCAGCTGTTTGTGCGTAAGCTGTATATACAACTTTTACCCCCTTGTATTCCTCCATACTCTCCTTACTCTTAACTCTATAGGCATCAAATACTACCATAACATTGTACCTTACATAACCACTAAAGTTGCTCATTGTATCTATCAAGGCTTTCCTTGCATGGTCTATGTCCTTGTTTGCCAACTGCCTCAAGTCTTCCCAGGCAAATATTATATTGTACCCATCTATTATTAAATACTCCTCTCCCTTAAGCCTTGCTTTATAAGGAGATTTATACTTACTAAAATTCTCAACTTTTTTCTTCTCCATTGTTTTTTTACTTTGATTTGAAAAAAAAGTATTATTAAATATTTTTTCTATTTCTTCATTACTTACATTTAAGTCTATATCTCTTTTCTTTACCTCATAAGTTTCTTCATCTATAATAGATTCTTCATAAATATAAGGTATGTGCATATAGGATTCAACTTCATCATATGTAACTAAGAATCCGCTACCATGTGCACAAAAAACAGAACCTGTTGGATTTGCTATATCCCTTTCAGAGTCATAATTTATAGACTCAATTACCTCATCACTATTATGGCAAAGGTCATAACCGTCTAAACTTAAACTTAAACGCCCTATGCCACTACTATACGCCATTACATCTATGTGATAATTCCTTATATTTACAACTGGTGCTTTTCCCTCTAAAATTGTTATGCCATTTTTAGAATTTTTTATTTTATATGAGCCACACATATTTTGTATGTCTGTCATGGCTCTTCCTGAATTACTCTCTGGAATTTCCAATATAAATTTATAATAGGGTTCTAACAAAATTGACTTAGCCTTTTTTAATCCATGCCTTACAGCTCTGTAAGTTGCCTCTCTAAAATCGCCGCCTTCTGTGTGTTTTTTATGTGCTCTACCAGCTAATAAAGTTATTTTCAAGCCCGTTATAGGCGATCCTGTTAAAACTCCTAAATGGCTTTTCTCCCTTAAGTGGCTTAATACTAAGTTCTGCCAATTTTTCGCTAATATATCTTCACTGCAATTTGTTTCAATTACTATATTGCTATTGTATGGCAATGGTTCTAATAATACATGTACTTCTGAATAATGTCTTAAAGGTTCAAAATGCCCTACTCCCTCAACTATATTCTCAATGGTCTCCTTATAAACTATAGTGCCTTCTCCAAAACCAATATCTAAGTCAAACCTACTTTTTACTATAGATTGCAATACTTCTTTTTGTATTTCACCCATTAAATGCACCTTTATTTCACCAGTATCCCAAGTGAATTTTATTTCCGGCAATTCAACTTCAATTTCTTTAAAAAACGGCAATACAACTTTTGTATCTTCCCCATTTATTAACTCTACTTTATAAATTAAAACAGGCTTTAGTGTAGGTACAAGAATATCCCTATTTTCACCTATTACCATACCAGCTTTAGCCTTTGTTAATCCCGTAACAGCACATACATCTCCACCGACAGCTTCTTGTACAACATTATATTTATCGCCGGAATAAATTCTTATTTCATTTATTTTTTCTTCTATGGCATTTATTTCTAAACTATCCTTTACCTTTAAACTACCACCTATAATTTTCATATGTGAAATTTTTTGACCATTTTCGTGGCTTATTTTATAAATATTTCCTGAAAATTTTTTTCCATACTCCACTTTACAAGTGTACATATCTAGAGCATTTACTAAATCTTCTACTCCATCACCTTTTAAAGCAGAGCCAAAAAACATGGGGAATATTTCTCTTTCCCTTATAACCCATTGTATATCCTCGGGTAAAATCTTTTCTTGCTCCAAATAGTAATTCATCAGTTTTTCATTACACAGAGCTATATTCTCATAATAATTTGAAGTAAAGTCAACAACGTTATTACTTAATTCCTCTTTAATATTTTTAACTATAACTGACTTTTCTACACCTGTTTGATCCATTTTATTAACAAAAATAAATGTGGGTATTTTATATTTATGGAGTAACTGCCAGAGTGTTTTTGTATGGCTTTGCACACCGCTTGCTCCGTTTATTACAAGTATGGCATAATTCAAAATACTAAGAGTACGCTCCATTTCTGCCGAAAAATCCACATGACCAGGGGTATCCACTAATGTTATTTCACCGTCATCAAAAGTAAGTACAGCTTCCTTGGAAAAAATTGTAATGCCTCTATTTTTCTCTAAGGTATGTGTATCTAAATACGTATTGCTATTATCTACTCTTCCTTTTTTACGTATTACGCCTTTTAAAAATAATATATTTTCCGATAATGTTGTTTTTCCTGCATCAACATGAGCCAAAATCCCTAAAGATATTTTTTTCATTAAAACCTCAATCCATCTAAGGTATAACCTTATACTTTTTTTACTTAACTATATTTTAACACAAATTTATGCACAATTGACAGCAACCTAAAACAAAGATAAAACAGCCATAATAATTAATACTATCCCTCCAAAATATTCAGAGCCTTTTTCAAAAACACAACCTAGTTTTTTCCCAATTAAAAACCCCATTACAGAAAAAATAAAAGCCACTACACCTATTACTATTGATGCAGACCATATAGGCACTTTATCTAAAGCAAATGTAATCCCTACAGCAAATGCATCTATACTTGTAGCTATACTTAAACTTATAAGAGTTTTAAGTCCTATAGAAACTTTTATTTCGCACAAATCGTCACTTTTATAAGCCTCTATAAACATTTTCGCCCCTATAAAAAATAATAATGTAAAGCAAATAAATCTACTATAGCTATCAATAAAACTTAAAAATAATACTCCCCCATAATATCCCAATACTGGCATTAGAAATTGAAAGAACCCAAAAAAAATACCAAAAAGACAGGGTATGTATTTTTTCGAACTCTTGATTGAAACTCCATTAGATATTGATACTGCAAAAGCATCCATAGCCAAGGCTACAGATATTACTATTACTGTAAATAACATGTTAACCTCCTGAAAAAAGTTGTTTTAAAAATAACCGTATTGTTGTAATATATAGTATATATATAATTCTAGCAATAAGGAGAGATAAAAAATGGCTGAACTAAAGGACCAATTAGGCGAAATAATAAAATCTATATCTAACGAAATAATGGTGAATGCAACTACTAAAGTAAGTGCTGTAACTGGCCTCAATAAACTAGAAAGTAGTAAAAACTATAATGTTCCCATAGATGAGGCCCTGAACATTACACTTAATAATTTAACAGGCATTTGCAACATTTCGCCAAGTAACAATACAAACCTAGCAATGCATATCACTTATAACCATGAAGATAATAATACCTTTTCACTTTTAAAAAAAGACGGCCATGTATATTTCAATGTAAGCGCAGATGTTAATATTAATAAAATTGATTTATATGTACCACAAAACTTTATAAAAGACATAAGTATAAAAAGTTTTGAAGACAGCGAAATTATAATAAATGACCTATGCCTAAATAGAATTATATCCACCTCAAAAAACATAACTCTAAACATTGCTAACTGTGAAATAAGCGACTTAACTATAAATGCTGAAATGGTTGAGCTTAATCCTAAAAAAACTACAATATACAATCTATCTGTAGTTACAAACAAGTGTTTACTTATGGAAAAAAAGTCTAATTTCAAAAACATTAACATCTTAACAAAGGAAGGCGACATATATTATAAGATACAAAATGATTTTTTTAAATATACAAAGCATTGCCTCACTGTAGAAACGGGAAACGTAAATGTAACTATTAAAGATAAAGATAGCTACCATAAAACCATTAGGGTATTTAAACAAAATGGTTATTTAAAAATGAACTGTGGTGTTAAACTCCGACAGGAAGGTTATTTCGATAAATATCATGAAGATAACTACTATAGGAAAAAGCCACAAAAATTATACCTAGACTATGTGGTTAAATCTGGAACTGTAATTGTTAAATAGAAAAAGACTGTAAGAATTTTAATTTCGAATTCTTACAGTCTTTTTTACTGGGGGCATTATAAAATAATTTTAATGAATTTTTTTAACTACTCTAAGTAATGGTTCACTTAAATATTTAAACAATAATAATGCAGCAACAGAAACTATTGAAAATTTAATAAGGTTTGCAGGTACTACACCAAATAAAATAAGGGATAACTTGGAAGTAACTAAGGCATTACTCCCCGCAGTAGCCGAAACTATACCATCAAAGTTTGTACCAAATATACCTGCCCAAAGTGGTATTAATATAAAATAATTTAGGAGTGATGCTGATAACGTTGCAACTACCACACCAATTATAAGGCCTATTAATAAATTACCATTGGTTTTATTTTTAGACATCAATAAACCAACTGGAAGAACAATACAAGAACCCACGGCAAAATTTGCAATTTCGCCTACGCCACCTGTACTGCTACTAAATAAATGTAAAACATTTTTCAGTAATTCAACTGCCACACCAAAAAATGGCCCTAAAGCTATTGCTGCAACTAAAGCCGGCAGATCCGAAAAATCGAAATCAATAAAGGGTATAAAAAAGAATGGAACTTTTGGAAAATAACTTAAAATGAATGCTAATGCACCTAATAGACTTACTTTAATCATGTTATCTGTTTTCATAACAACCTCCTAAAAATAATAAGATAATTTTAGGGTAAAAAAAGCTCTACACAGGGGTAGAGTTCTACTTTTACCATCCAGACTTTACTGTCGGTTTTGGAATTGCACCAAATCAGGCTTACGCCTCGTGGACTTTTACCACCGGTCGGGAATTTCACCCTGCCCCAAAGTATGTAAACAATATATCATTTAATAAATTCCATGTCAAGTAGATTACTTTACTCCAAAAAAATCTAGACATTATGGTGTGCATATTTTTTAGGCGAAAAAATTTTAATATTTTTGTATCATTAGAAAATATGAAGTATACTATAAATGTAATATTTATTGAAACCCCATAAGTTAAAATAAAGAAAGTTTAAAATGGTGAAGACTTTGTTAGACGCACTGTACACTAAAGTAAGATATATATATAAAGATAAATATAATAATAATCAAATTATTTATATTTATTTATTAATAACATTTGTAATATGTAATGGTATATTTAATGTTTTTTTTGCAATTTTATGTTTAGCCATAAATTTATCGGAATTAGCAATTATTGCAAGCATAAGTATAATAGTATTTTTAGTATGTATTACTTTATGTTTACTAGGAAAAAAAGTTGATTATATTTTATCTTTAACAGTTTTAGCTATTTGCTTTTATATTATTTCTTGCTCCTACCTTTTAGGATATGATAAAAATGCATTTGTTTTATTAATTCCACTTTTTTTTGCTGTGTATACATTATCTTTTTCATCTAGCTTGGCATTTGTATTTTGGACCGCTGTACTTTTTATCACCTATTGCATTAACCTATATATTAGGTACTTTACAACTCCTATTTATAATGATAATTATAAAATTATAGGGTATATAAATTTAGCCATAGCCTTTTTATCACTTTTTTTTATTGTTTATGCAAAACGAGTAGGTGTTGAATATTACAAAAACCAAACAGAAAAAAGAATATACCAACTATCAGAAGAAGCAAAAATGGATTTTTTAACAGGATTGCAAAATAGAACTAGTATGGAAAAAATGTTTTCGGAGTATGAATTTTCTACAAATTCCTTTATAATTATAGGCGATATTGATTTTTTTAAATATGTAAACGACAGCTACGGTCATATTGTAGGTGACATAGTTTTAAAAGATATAGCTAAAATTATGTTAGAACACTTCCAAAATGATATTTATATTTCTAGATGGGGCGGAGAAGAATTTCTATTATTTGTTAAAGAAGGTAAATCTTTTGATATTATAAATGATATAGAATGTTTGCGAAAAAAAATAAGTACAGCCAACATATACGACGGAAACAATATAATAAATGTAACTATAACCTTTGGTGTTAAACAAGTAGAACCAGATAAAAATATAATGAAAAATATTGATGACGCTGATACAGCTTTATACTATGGAAAAGAACACGGTAGAAATCAAACCGTATACTATACTGACATAACACCAGAAAGTTAAAAAACCATAATACAAGTAGGAGAATAACATGAAAAACTTAAAGGACAAGTTTTTAAATACATTGGAGTACTATAATTCAATTTATGGAAACGTTTCATTGAGAGTATTATCTGTTGTATTAATGTACGTAACAGCCGGCCTAATCAGTGGTTTTTTTGGTTTTTATTTTTATGCTCACCAAGCCTATGAAATGATTTACTTCAACTTTGCTATGCTTTTTTTCTCTATCTATGCCATGTACTTAGTACTTATAAAACAGAAAAATTTAAAGGCACAATATGTAATGGCTTTCGTTCTATGTACATACTGCATTTGGATGACAATTGTACTAGGGTTTAATACAAAACCATACTTAGTGTTTTTTCCGCTTATTTTTGCTTATTTTAATTTATCACCTGAACATATTGAGGATTTAACAAAGTCTGCTATTTATACTATGATTGCCTTTTTAATATCTTTTATACTAAGCCTTACAGTTCCACCAATATACGAAAATCAATTTATGGAAATTGAATATGTTAATGTTTTTATATCTATTCTGTTTACTTTTTTTGTTATAATTAGTATCGAGATATCCGAGAGAATTAATAAGAAAAATACGGACAATGAAATCAATAACTTAAGAGAAAAAATATATTATGATTACCTTACAGGTCTTAAAAATAAAAAATTTCTAGAAGAAAAAATCGCATCCTATATCGACTTTAAAGACGCCTATATAATTTTAATAGACATTGATTTTTTCAAAAAAATTAATGATACCTATGGCCATACAGCTGGTGATTATGCTTTAAAAGAATTAGCAAAAATAATAAATGAATCCTTTAAAGAGTATGGTTGTGTCGTTCGTTGGGGCGGCGAAGAATTTTTAATACTGGCTAATGAAAAAAATTTTGAAAGATTATTAAATAAGTTATATGAACTTAAAAGTAATGTAGAAGATAAAACCTTTAAATACCAAAATAATAGTTTTAATATAACTACCACTATTGGCATATCCAAAGTAAACCATGATGTTAACTTTACCAAAAATATAAAGGCAGCAGATAACGCATTATACTATGGCAAGGCTTATGGGAGAAATTTAATTATTCAATCTATAGGCAATAATAAATTTATAAAACATTGTAAAATATCAGATTAAAAAAACAATCTAAAGTATTAATACTTTAGATTGTTTTTTTAATACTTTACACTTATAAAATATTATATCCTTTATTCAACATCTCTATTCCAAATCTCAAAGTCCTTATATTCACTATATTTAGAAGAATTAAAAGTTGGGTTTCCACCACGTCTCAATTGTTCTTTAAAATCTTTAAGCAAAAATATAGCATGTTTATGTAAAAATAAAATTGCAATTACATTTAATATTGCCATTAATGCCATAGCTAAGTCTGCTATAGCCCATACTAAATCTGAGGATGCAACAGAACCAAAAAATACTAGTATAAGTAAAAATATTTTAAATATTGTAATCGCCATAGCATTGTTACTTAAATACTCAATATTAGATTGTGCATAAAAATAATTACCTAATATAGTGCTATAGGCAAACAATAAAATCGCTATATATAGAAAATACAATGACCACTGTCCAAGAACTGCCGAAAATGCATCCATAGTAACAGAAATGCCATCTGTAGCCGTTGGGTCTATAGGTATATCTGAAACTAAAATAATAAATGCCGTTGCGCTACAAATAACAATTGTATCTATATAAACCCCTAAAGATTGTATTAACCCTTGATAAACTGGGTGAGATGTAGTTGCACTTGCTGCCGCATTTGGCGCTGAACCCATACCAGCCTCATTGGAAAAAAGTCCCCTTTTCACCCCTTGAATTATTGTAATACCTATACCACCACCAAGAGCAGCTTTAAAGTCAAGGGCATTAGATATTATCATATTAAATACATATGGTATTCTATCAAACCTTAGAACTATTATTACAACAGACAATATAATATATAACAAAGCCATTATTGGCACAAACTTAGATGTAAAATCAGCTATTCTTTTTGTTCCGCCGAATAAAATAATCCCTGTTGCCGAAACAAGCATGATTCCTACAATAACATCAAAATTTTCTGTATTATTTGTAAATTTCAAAATATTTGTTGTTGCATTTACAATTGTATTAGCTTGTAATGCGTTAAAAATAAGCCCAAAGGATATGGATATTAAAATAGCAAAGGCAACACCCATCCATTTAGCATTTAAACCCTGTTTCATATAATAAGCAGGTCCACCTCTAAAATTCACCTCTGGGTCTTTCACTTTATAAAGTTGAGCCAAAGTAGACTCTATAAAAGCACTAGATGATCCTAATATAGCTACTACCCACATCCAAAATACTGCCCCCGGTCCACCTATTACTATAGCAATGGCTACACCTGCTAAATTGCCTGTTCCCACTCTAGACGCTAAGCCAACAGTAAAAGCCTCGAATGAAGAAATAGTAGATTTACGCTCTCCATTTACACCATTACCTAATGCTTTAAACATTTGTGGCAATAGTCCAACTTGAACAACTCCCGTCCTTATTGTAAAAAATAACCCAGCTCCCAAAAGTAAGGGGATTAAACAATACTTGCTCCATAAAACTCCATTCGCTGTATTTACAATATTCTCTAAAAAAACCATTAATACCTCCTAAATTATTTCTAGCAAATTTCCAAAAATAATTATACCATACTTTTCTTCATATGAGCAAGATTAATATTCCTCGCCAATAATTCCTGTGAAACGCTTATGAGTATGTTAGTTAAATGTGATGGCAAATTAAGTCGTATATCAATTAAAAACTAAGCACCTACTAGTTATATAAAATTACCATAAATCAATTCTGGTTTACTAAAAAACACACAGTTATCTTCAGTAAAGTAATCTCCTATTTTTATGCCAACTTCATCTTTTAAAGGTAAACCTCTTTACCAGCATAGAAACTCTCATTCTTCTAATTTTAATTCAATAATCAATGTATTTATTATTTATATAAATCATTATACTAAAAAAAATTACAAGTCTATAATGAAAATTAACTACGTCAAAATTCTAGAGTCGTCAAACATAGGTTACACTTTTTTAAAAACATCTTTGTTTATTTTATCTCGCCAATAATTTCTATGAAAAATGATATTTATGAGATTAAAAATATTAATAATTATATTTATGAGATTAAAATTATATATGAAATCTAAAAAATACCAACCCCCCTCTGTTAGATTTTTCGGTCTAACTTTTGGGGGTCGGTACATTTTTTCACTCTTTTTAAATAATAATTCAGTTATCCTTTTTAGAAATAGAACAGCAATGAACGATTACCAAATACAAAGTATTCGGCTTTTGTAAAACAAAAATTCATAAACTTATAAAATTTTAAGCAAAACTCTCAAGATTTTTAATTTCGTATATGCCTTTTAGCCTATGTAAGCTGAAATACTTTTTTTTAAGTCCCTATATTCTGACTCTACTTCTAAATTCTCTGTAATTTTAACTTCTGACTCTGGTGTTAACGACATAACTTGATGCCATATTCCTTTTTTTAAGCAAATAGGTTTGTCTAAAACAAAAGCCTTATAATCATCTAAGGATTCTTCCAAAGCTACTACAATAACAGTAATCCCCCTAAGTGGCTCAAAACTTTCCTTAGATGTAATATGCATTTCCATAGTTTTAATATCTTTATTTCTATATCTAAAAACTGCTAGCCTCCAAGGCTCATTTTTCTCTGTTTCAACTATAAAAAAATCTTCTTTGCAATCTTTAGGAAATTCTAAAACACTACCATAGGGAGCAAAATTTTCTATCGTAATACTTTCAATTTTTTTCATAAAATCACCATTAACATTCTGCTAAATATAATAAACTATTTTGATGGTTTTCATCAAATTCAATTGACAATTCAAAATGTTTCTTTGCTATTTCATTATTTTTAAGACCTAAATTTCCAAGCCCCATTAAATAATAACAATGAGATTTATTTTTATTATTTAAATCTTCATCAAATATTAGGAAATCTGGTAGTGAAACAGCAAAATAATCAATTTTAACTTCGTCATTTATGTGTCTTTCGCCATAGTCAAGAAGTTTGTTAAATCTCGCCTTTGCTCCTTTAAAATCTTGCAATTTTTCCAATGCTAAACCTTGATATAAAATCATATCAGCAGGCTGGTCATTATAGTACATCATACCTGCAGGTTCTTCATTTCCTATGGCTGCCAAAGTAAAGCACTTACTTGCCTTTTCATTTTCTCCTAGATTCTCCAATACATAACCTAAAAAATAATGTAAATTATTGTCTTTCGTGCCTTCTAACCTACCCTCGCCTAAATTTATTGGGTATACTAGCGCCTTTTCCAATAATTCCTTTGCCTTGTTAAATTCCTTACTCTTAATTTTACTTTTAGCTAATTCTAACAAGGATAATTTATATTGAGTAGTTATTTTTCCTTCAGCACCTTCCCAAGGCCTAAAATTATGGGACATTATAGTGTCATAAGCCTTTTCAAATTCACCTGTTAAATTAAGTAAAGTTATATACTCAATTAATAAATCATCACGTTTATATACTAGGTTTAAATTTTTTTCATAATTCCCTAACCTATATTTAAAATCATAAAATAACTTTTTATAAAGCTGGTCTAATTCTAAAAATACTCTGGCATCGCTAGCGTCTAACTTAAAAGCTTTCTCCAAATTTTCTTTTGCTAGTTCTTTATTACCTTTTTTATTAAAATAAGCCAGTGCCAAATTCCTTAGTAAAGTTGCATAGGTATCGTCAATTTTTAAAGACTGTTCCCAAAGAGCAATAGCATTATTAAATTGTAACTTATCGTAATATAAATTACCTAAATAATAACTTGCCTTTCCACCCTTTTTATACAGAGATATTCCCTTATTTAGTACAGCTACGTCTTCTAATTTATTTGGAAAGCAATAAAGTGGTGAACATTGGTCGGCTTTTTTTATTTCTTCAACTGCCTTTTCTGTGTCCCCCATAGATTCATAGTAGTACCCTTTATAGTAGTACAACATCGGATATTCCTTTGTACAAATATTTAAAGCATTTATTGCCTCTTGAAAACACCCTACTTCGCCGTAATCTCTAGCTATTTGTAAAAAATTCTCCTGGAAATCTCTAGTTATTAATTTTAGCTTCTCCTTATCTTTTTCACTGTTACTGTGTTCTATTAATTCAATTCTTGACACGTAGTCGAATGGGTCAATTTCTAAATTTTCTTTAATCCATTCTACTGCCTTTGAAGTATTTTTTACCTTACGTAATATTATAGCCTTTAAAGCTCTAGCTTTTATGTTATGGTAATTTTTAATTAATGCTTTTTCTATAAACTCCATGGCATTATTATAATTACCTCTATAAGTTTCTATGGCAGCTAAATAATAAAAAGACATTTCCTGTTGTTCATTGGACCATGTTGCCTTGTAAAAAAAGTCGAAAGCTTCATTAAATTCATTTTTATAAAATAAAACAATTCCTAAATTATATAAAACCTCACTATTATAAGGGTTTGGATTTTTTCTAATTAAACGTTCTAAGGCTTTTCTAAAATACCCCTCTGCTCCCTTAAAATCGCCTCGCCTCATTAGCAAAGAACCGTAGGCATTATTTATTCTAATGTCAAACTCATCCCTTTTTAATCCCTCTAAATAATATGGATCAGGTAAATAAGTGGCATGACGATATTGCTCTATATGTTGACCTGTAAGGAATAATTCCTCATTTGTTATAATCTCACTAGGCTCCTTTGCCGCCTCTGCAGGACTCGCTAATTCGGGAATACTCTCCTCTATAGGGCTATATTCAACTAAAGTTCTATTTAAGTGCTTCACTTCAACTTTAATATCAGTTTTTTTGTCAACAGAAGCTATTATAGTTTTTTCAAAAATATCATTTGGGGATATAGTAATTTCATCTGTGTATACTTCTGTATTTTTATTTGAAATAATAATTTCAGCGTCTTTAAAATAGGATGTTCCATACACACATACATATATACCATCATCTTTAAATTCAACATTTAAAATAGCATTAATAGTTGCATTTTTAACTTGTCCTACTTTTTTATAAGGCATAAAATATTGCTTAAAGGTTTTTTCTTCAAATGGTTTAAGCCATGTAAAATCTGGTTGGTTGTCTGTATAAACTCCTGTCATAAGTTCAATATACGGACCGTCTTCGTCCGTTAGATTTCTATCCCATGCTTGACCAAACTCGCCATATCCCCATGTCCACTGTTTTTTTCCTGGAGAAATATGATGGTCTGCCACGTGTAAAATCCCCGCCTCTACACCATAGTCATAACCACCAACAAAGTCAAAATCGGACTTTTCTGCCATGTATGAAGTAGGAACAGGCACATTTTTATATCTAGAAATATCTACACCATCAGAGTAGTCATATTTATAATACACGCCTGTTGCTATAGGAAACCTAGACACATCCCTTTTACCATGGTCATATACACTATGAACATCTGGCGGAAATATTGACTGAGTATTATCATTTACAGCAACTGCAGGGTTTGCCCACCATAAAAAAGTTTGGGGTATATTTGTTCTATTATATAACTGACCTTCTATTTCTATGTATGCAGCATCCTCATACAATGTGAACTTTGCTATTCCCTTTGTTCCATACATTTGGTCCACATCATTAATTAATAAAGTTTTGCTACCATTTTCATTTTCCTTAATTAAATAATCTACAGGCATATATGTAGTAGGTCTATGGTGCTGTGGCCAGTTAAATTCTATCCCTCCAGAAATCCACGGCCCAACTAGTCCAACAAGTGCTGGTTTTATTACATGATTATAGTATACAAAATCGTAGTTGTTAGTTTTGTCGTAAGCCCTTTGTATACGTCCGCCTAATTCTGGCAAAATCATTACTTTTATATATTGATTTTCTATAAAAACGGCATTGTAGGATTTATCCTTTTTTTCGTTGCTTATACTTTCTATAGTCGGATAGGGATAGACTTTTCCACTGCTTCCTTGATACACCCTTTTTTCCAAAAACATTGGATTTTTGTCTGGTTTGCCTATTTCATAAGTTGGAATTATAACTTCTTCTTCCCAGATTTTAACTTTTTCCATTTTTGTCTCCTTTAATCGACATAATAGTCCATTTTATTTTTGCAAAATTTAGTTTTTCTTAATAATTTCAATAAAACGTGATTGATAGTCCCCGCTCATATCAACATTAATATATAGGCCAAATTTCATTAATTCTTCTCCTGATATTTCTACTCCTTCAACATCATAAATACCATTAACATCAAGACCCATAAGTTTAACACGCTCCAATGGATTACTAGCTTTTATAAACGCCTGCACGTATAGAAGAACCGCTTTATCTTTGTTAGGAGAAACAAATATCCAGCTTCCAGCATTGCTGTTGTATGGATTAATCAATCTATAGAAATCACCAAATTGCATTAATTTTCGATTTTCTTTATACCATAAAACATACTCCGAAATTTGTGTTAAATCTTCTTTAGTCACCTGCTCCGGATTTAACATTAAGCCAAAGTTACCTGACATTGCCACTGCCGCCCTTGTGTTAAGTGGAGTACTTCTTCCTGTTTGATGATTAGGAATATCAGACAGCTGTGAACAAATCATTGCTGTTGGAAAAATCATACTTGTGCTATATTGAATCTTAAGACGCTCATATGCATCTGTATTATCGCTAGCCCAACTCTGTGGCATATAATAGCACATCCCAGGGTCAAACCTTCCTCCCCCTCCGGAGCAATTCTCAAATAATATATGAGGATAACGACTAGTGAGTTTTTCAAGAATCTCATATAGTCCAAGTATATATCTATGAGATGTCTCCATCTGTTTTTCCGGCTCTCTTCCCATAGAGCCAACTTCTGTCATGCTGCGATTCATATCCCATTTTATATAATCAATTTCTACTTTATCTAGTATATTTACAAGTTGGCAATATATTTCTTCACGCACCTCTTGGCGACTAAAATCAAGTATTAGCTGATTGCGCCCTAAAGATGTAGGGTAATCTTCTACATGAATATGCCAATCTGGGTGTTTTTTAAATAATTCACTTTCTTCTGAAACCATTTCAGGTTCAAACCACAAACCAAATTTCATCCCAGATGCTTTTACTTTATCCGATAGGCCTTTTAAACCATCTGGAAGTTTTTCCTTATTCACAAACCAATCACCTAGAGATGTTGTATCGGAATTTCGTTTTCCAAACCATCCATCATCTAATACAAACAATTCCACGCCTATTTCTTTCGCACGACTTACAAAGTCCATTAACTTATCTTCATTGAAATCAAAATAGGTCGCTTCCCAATTGTTTATTAAAACTGGACGTACATTATTTTTGTAAACACCTCTTGTTAAGTAATTATTATATAAACGATGAAATGCTGTAGACATTCCATTTAACCCTGTATTTGAATAAACACATACTACCTCCGGAGTCTGAAAGGATTCTTCATTTTCTAAAACCCAACTAAAATTATGTGAGTTGATTCCCACCATTACCCTTGTTTGGTTAAAAGTATCAACATTAGTCTTTATCTCAAAATTTCCGCTATACACAAAATTAAAAGCTCTTACCTCACCAGAAAATTCCGTCGTTTCTGGTGACACCAACGCCATAAATGGTTGCTGAAATATACTACTGCTACCCCTTTTACTGTCAAGGACATGTAGCCCATTAGAAAGCTTGCAACGCTCAAACTGTTTTTCTCTTGCCCAAGCTCCAGGAAACTGAATCATTTCATAGTTATTGTTGTCAATATCTATGCAGGCGCTATACCCTTTATTAAGAATAACTTTTTTCCCACTTTTATTTATGTAGATAACCGACTTAGTAATGACGGGGAGCTCCTCATAAATTGTATAGGATAAAATTGCTTTTACTCCACGGTTAGGGTCTGCCATTACGATTTCCAAGGACGTCGCTTCTGTATCAAGATTTACATATGTTGCAGGTAGCCCTTTCAGTTTCTTCTTCCCTGATAAAATATTATGGCTTTCATACTTCATCCCCATTGCTTTTGTTCCATCAGGATAAGTAAATTCATACAGACCCTCCCTGTAATCCCCAGTGTCATACCCAGGTATTTCCTGAAGGACGGCCCCTAGTGAAAATCCTTTGTTAGATAGCTCATAAGGATTTGGTAAAAAACCTGAACGATCTATTCTTGGGTAGGGATTGCTCTGATAGAAATCGGATATCTTACTTCCATAATAAACTTGTAATAAATACCCTTCCTTTGTAACTTCCATAATGTAGCTAATAGATTCATTGGTTAAATGAAATTGATTTATGTCTTTTTTAAATTTAATTGGCATTATTTAATCTCCTCAATTAGGTAAATAAAAGTTAATACGAGCGCATTATAAATATTTAAAGTTTTTATCCCTTTACAGCCCCTGCTGTTCCATTAACTATGTATTTTTGACCGCAGATATAAATAACCACAATAGGCGCCACTGTCAGAACAATATCAGCAAAGACCATATTCCAGTCATTAAAATGTTCGCCAAAAAAATTATAAATAGAATTCGTCATCCCCAATTTTTTATTATCACTTAATAGATATAGTGGTGTAACAAAATCATTCCACGCACCTAAAAAATTTAGTACTAAACCCGTAATAGTAGCCGGTTTCAATAGCGGGAATATAACTTTAATAAATAATTTAAATGGTCCACACCCATCAATAACTGCCGCTTCATCCAATTCCCTAGGAATATTCTCAAAGAATCCATAATATAAAAACACTAGGAAAGGAATACCTAATGTTGCTAACTCAAGTATGATTCCTGTATATGTATTTTGTAAGTTTAAAAACTTTAATGTAAAAAGTGTAGTTATATAATTAACCGGCGCAATCAGTCCTAAAAAGAAATAGCCATATAACATCTTGTAGAACTTTGTCCGTCTTCTACTTAAGGCGTATGATGCCATAGCTGAAACCAAAACAGCAATAAAAGACGAGGCACTCGCTATTAACATACTGTTTAAAAATGCACGTAGTAAAGAACCAGCTTTTATAACTTCTATATAATTGCTCCATTGAAGTTTTAGCGGAAAGCTAAAGCTCAGCATTCGTGACTCTTCCAATGTTTTTAGCGAATTTATGACAATAAAATAAAGTGGTAAAATAATTATACAACTAAGTAATGCAATAAACATAAACTTAACTAACAACTTAATTTTTTTTATAGACTTTAAGCTATTTGCTGTATTTATGAAATTTTTATTTTTAATATTATCCATTGTTTTCCTTTCCACTTAATAGACTCTGCATAACTAAAGCTATAATAACAGTAATTAAAAAAATAATTACATTCAGTGCATTGGCCATTCCGTAGCGTCCCATTCCAAATTCTCTGAAAACTAAAGTGTTAATTACTTCGGTCAAACCACCTGGTCCACCGCCAGTTAGAGAATAAATAATATCAAAAACCCTTAAGCCATGAATTGTATTTAATACAATGACAAGCATCAAAGAAGATTGCAAGAAGGGTAACGTTATCTTTAAGAACTGTTTCCATTTGTTAGCACCATCAATAGAAGACGCCTCATAGTATTCAGCAGGTATCATTTGTAAACCGGCTAACAATATCATCATATTCCATCCAGCCATCCTCCAAATTTCCACTGCCATTGTCGAACCTAATGCAGTAACACTTTCAGTCAACCACGAATGTGTTAAACTTTCTAGCCCTATAATAGAAAGAATTGTATTTAATGGGCCATCTGGTTTTAATATAGAAATAAACGATATACCAATAATCAACGGTGATAGGGCATAAGGCAAAAAGAAAATTGTACGAAATACACTCCGACTTTTTAATCCATTATTCAGCAGAAGAGCTAGTCCTAAACCAATTAAGGTTTTAAAAATGACTGTAATGAACGTAAATTCAAAAGTATGAACTACACTCTCCATATACATACCACTGTCAGAAGTAAAGATATTAATAAAATTCTGAAATCCAATAAAATTTATCTCAGACCTTGCCATATTCCAATCCGTCAGTGAAATAGCCACACCCATTATTGTTGGTATACTATAAAGGATAGTATACAAAACTAATGCCGGAATAATAAATTTTATGCTGTATAACTTCTTCTTATACATGCTTATACTCCTCCTTTTATTTTAAGAAACACAAAATGAACGATTAAACCCATCCCGCTTTACATAGTATTAATCGGTAAGAATTAGACCCCACCTCAATGTATAATAAATGGGGAGCTGTCTAATCTGGTCGAAAGCTTTACTTTCTGCTCAACTATGCAACCAAGTAAGCAACCAACTCGGTTATGCGACCAAATTCGCCGTTCAGTGGGGGTACAAGCCCCCACTAACGGATAGGTCTATTAACTTTTACTGACCTAAACTTGGCTGTCTAAAATCATCGATTCCTTGTAAAACATCTTTTGAACTTACATCACTAAGGAATATAGATTGCATTAAATTCCCCACTTGGGTATTATCCCAAAACATAATTCCATCCTCTGCTGCAAACCCTGAACTTATAGAATTGCTCATTACATCCTCATATGTAGATGGAACATTACCAGGAATATCCACAAAAGAGCATGGGCCAAGGTCCAAACGTGCCTCATAATAGGATGTTAAGTTTTCTGGTTGTGATAAAAAATTAAAATAATCCTTTATAGCATCTTCAACCTTTGTATCCTTATTAACGCATCGTCCATTTCCACCAGCTGAAACGCCAAAAGTTTTATTATCATTAAGTGGTACTGGAAACATACCCCATTTATCTGCAGTCATTTCATCATTAACGGCTTCTATTTCTACTGGAAACGTAGTATAGACTAATCCCATTGCATAATCACCTGTTGACATTTTTATAACCATATCTTCCCACGTGTTAGCCATAAAGTCTTCACCAAAATATCCCGCCTTGTCCATCTCTGCCATCTGGTCTAATGCCTTAATCAAAGCATCTTGTTCTGCCAATGTCTGGCTGTTATCATTTAGTCCATCATAGAACCCATTATTCTCAGTCTGAACTTGAGTTGTCATTTCATTTAGCCATACACCTAAGTGCCATTGTGCAGCCCCTGGTTCATATATAGGAGTCTTACCTACTGCCATAATTTTGTCGCAGGCCTCTTTAAAACTAGCATAATCTTTTGGTACTTCAGTAATGCCTGCTTCATCAAATATATTTTTATTATACAAAAGTCCCCAACCATCAACACTCCATGTCTGGAACTGTACCACTTTACCATTATGTGTAGTTCCCTCTTTTGCCCAGTCAGTATATCTACTTACCCACTCTTGATCCGATAAATCCATCATGTACTTATCAGGTTGATATCTATTCAAGGTAATACCTGATCTTATATAAAAAATATCTGCACCCTCTCCAACAGATAATTTTGAATTTAAAACGTTAGCATACTGGTCATCAGGACTAATCTGCCATTCAATTTTATTACCAGACGCTTCCTCATATTTTAGCGCTAGTTCTTTGTCAATATCTTTTATCCACCCTGCAGAAGACGCAATTGTAATTGTATCTCCACCTTTCTCGTCTTTATTATTTGAGCTTTCACAAGCAACTAATGATGATCCCATTATTATTGCTATAAATCCTAGTGCCATAAACCTTAAGGTTTTACTTTTTCTCATAAGAATTAATCCTCCTTCTATAAAAACAAAACTTACCTAAGTCAATAGACCTATCCGTCAGTGGGGGCTTGCACCCACACTGAGTGGCGAATTAGACAGTCCCGCTACCTATGTCAACATTGAGGTGGCGGTCTAATTCTTACCGATTAACACAACAACAAAGCTAATATTAAAAATCAGCATAACAAAAATATATAATTTTCTTTTTTTCATTTTAATTCAATATTTTTATTTAATTTTTTTAAATAAATTCTAATAAAACTATTATATATAATATATTTTTTTCTATTTATTATTGTAATTAAATAATATAATACATATACGGCTCATAAAATAACATATCAAGCTCTATAGTATACTTTTTTCCTCCATTAGACTGATATTGTTAAAGTCACCTTGAATTTTGTATGGTTTTGTATTAATATATAAGTGTAAATCTTTAATGAAAGGAATATTTTTATGTCTAATTCAATAAAAAAAGGTGTTAACTACGCTTATACCCTATTCGCTAATCAGTCTTTCATAGATGTTAATATCGTTCAATCCGGATGGCAATGTTGTGATAAGTCACACACCTTCGGCTCTAACACAAGGGTGCATCATCTTTTCCATTTTGTAATAAAGGGAAAAGGAATTTTATATTCTTTAAATGACAAAGGAATAGAGGCAGTTTATAACATAACAGCAGGCCAAGGTTTTTATATAGCACCATATCAGCGTAATATGTATATTGCAGACGACAAAGATCCATGGGTCTATGCATGGGTTGAATTCGATGGTCTAAAAATACCAGAGATTCTTTCCATAGCAGGACTCGATAGTAACAACCCAATATATACCAGCAATAATACTTCTATCAACAGCATTGTAGAACAGGAGATTATATACCTTGCCAAAAACGGCGACAAACCAATCCTTACAATATTAGGACATTTTTATTTACTATTAGACGCATTGCAACAAGGCTCAGTTAAAAAAAGAACGCCTACAAAAGGAAATTTAAAGAAATTTTATGTCCAGGAATCTATAACTTTTATTGAAAATAATTACTTTGCAGAAATTACAATCAAGGATATGGCTAACTTCTGTAATCTCAATCATAGTTATTTCGGTAAAATTTTTCACGACGTAACTAAAACCACTCCACAAAAATTCCTCATAGGATATCGAATGAGCAAAGCCTGCGAAATGTTAATTGCAACTGATAAACTTATTAGTACTATTAGCGAGGAGGTTGGGTATCCCGAGCCCTTAAGCTTTTCCCGTGCATTTAAAAGCATCTATAATGTATCACCTCGAGAGTGGAGACTCGCAAATCAAACTAAATAAAGTCTATATATAATATTTTTATCCCTCTAGTAAAAGCATTTGAATTATTGTATACTTTTCTTAATATATCTACAGGAGGGATAATTTTGCGTTCATTTGAGTTAAAAGTTACGGCTAAGTCCGATTATTTTCTGTATACACCTAGCACTTTAGCAAAAAAAATTTATTTTTATCCAATTTATTGCGGGCATTTCTACTATGAGCCCCATTATTTTATAAAACGTAATAGTTACGATAGTTTTTTACTTATGCTTGTAAAAAACGGAGAATGCCACGGAACTATTAATAATAAAAAATTTAATGCGAAAAAAAACCAATTAGTTCTTATTGATTGCTACAAACAACATGAGTACGGCAGTCCCGCATCTTGGGAAGCCCTATGGATCCACTTTGACGGCCCACTTGCAAAAACATACTTCAAATTAATCTTTGATAACTACGGTCATGTATTTACTCCAACAAATCTTAAGGACATTAATACTTCCATGGAAAATATAATAAGTTTATTTAGAAACCCCAACTCAATTAAGGAAGATTATTTATCTTTCGAAATTGTCAATATATTGAATAGCCTTTTAAATATCCCAAATTTTTCCCAAGATTTTACTAATAATTATTCTGTGATACAAAAAATAAAATCTTATATAAATGAGAATTTTAACAAACCACTTAACCTTGAAACATTAGCCAAAGAGGCATCTCTTAGCCAATTTCATTTTATTCGGGTATTTACTAAAGTAACAGGCTTTACCCCACATAAATATTTAATTGAAACAAGAATAACCGCCGCTAAATATTTATTAAAATCTTCAGAAACATCCATAAAAGATATTGCCTTTAGTTGTGGATTCAACTCAGAAAGCAGCTTTTGTTCTGCTTTTAAAAAATCCGAAAATATAACCCCAAGTCAATATAGAACCCATGTATCTTGTTAATAAAAAAGGGCTTCTAAAAATACAACGTATTTTTATGAATGCCCTTCTTATTTTAATTGAAATTGCTATGCTTTATTCCGCATAACTTCCCATAACTTCTTTATAGTTCTCTGGAGTAACGACTATTGCGTCTACAGCCGTTTCCATCGGTACTTCGTTTCCTGCAATTAAGTCTAATAAAACTTCAACAGAACCTGCACCTACTGAATCAGATGAAAAATAAGCAGAAGCCTTTACACATGTTCCATCAGCACCTTTATTATTCCACTCATCTTTAGCCATATAAGCACCAAGTCCAACTACACACGCCTCTCCATCTAGCCCAGCACTTTCTAAGGCACGAGCCGCGCCAATACAGCCTTCCTCGTTAGCACCTGTTACAAGCCAAGTTTTTATTTGTGGATTTGCTGTAATAACCGCCGCTGCCGCTGTGTTACCTTTATCTGTTGTACCATCATAGTCAGCTTTATATATATTATCTAAATTAAATTCTGGTACTAACTCAGTAAATTTATCGTACTCACCTTCCGCACGTGGTACACAACTTGAAACTGTATCCATTGTCATTAACAATAGTCCAACATCTTCCTTACCTACTAAATCATTTTCTATTGCGTAATTTGCTATCCATTCTCCGTTAGCCTCACCAATTTTATAAGCGTTTATACCAACCCAAGGTGCTATTTTTTCACCATTTGCATCTTGTAAAGCGTCATCAGCTGCTACAATTGGAATTCCTGCTTCGTTGGCTTTATCTACAACTGCTTGAGACATTGTTTGGTCCGGTATACACGTAACTATGCCAGATGCATTATTTGCTATAGCATTATCTACAGCTTTTAAATACTCTTCTGGATTCATTTTGGCATCAACATATATAAATTCCCCGCCAGCTTCTTCAACCGCCTTTTGAGCAGATGCACCTTCATCAATAAACCATGTTTGATCTCCAGCTTTATAAATTCCATACACCAAAAGTTTTTCTGCATCAGTAGTTTCCCCAGCTGCCTCATCGTTTTTTTCCTCAGCCGCTTCTGTAACTTGACTCTCTTCAGTACCTTCACCACTTTCAGTAGGTTCAGATGGCGCTGAACTACAGCCTACAGCTATAAAAGTCCCCATTAATACTGTTACTAAAACATTAAAAATTCTCTTTTTCATTTTTTCCTCCTAAAATAAAATATTTTTATATTTTAGTTATTATTATCCCGTAGGATTGCCAATAATAACAACTCTTAAGCCGCATTTTTCATACTTGCAGCAAGAAGTTCTTTACTACGTTTTTCTTTTCTTATGTAGTCTGAAGTTAAGGCAAATAATAGTAGTGCTCCACGAGCAACATATTGCCAAAAACTTGGTACATTAACCATAATTAGCCCTGTGTTAAAAGCTTGAATTAATATAATCCCTAGAACCGTGCCTCCCATACTGCCTACACCACCACTAAAGGAAACTCCTCCTAATATTACAGCAGTAATTGCATCAAATTCTAAGTTTACATTAGCAGCCGGCTGACCGGAATTCATACGAGATGCAAAAACCATTCCACCTAAGGAAGTTAAAGCCCCTATTAAAACAAAACATAGAGTTACAATTCTTTGAGGATTTAGCCCTGCTAAACGAGCAGCCTCTGTACTGCCTCCAATAGCATAAATACTTCGCCCAAATTTAGTTTTTGACAAAATAAAGCCAAAAATAAGGAAAGATAGTATCATTAACCATACTGATATAGGTAAGTTCAAAAACCTAGTCTTGCCAATAGCTATAAAGCTTTGGTTACTTATGGCAATAGGTTTACCTCCACAAATAATATATGCAAATCCACGAATAATAGCTTGAGTAACTAGCGTGGCTATAAAAGCCTCTAGTTTGATTTTATTTACCATCCATGCATTAAACACGCCTACAATTACACCACTTATTAATGTTAAAAAAACAGCCACTGGCACAGGTATATTCCAACTTAATAAAAGAGCTACCATTACGCCTGAAAAAGCAGCTAAGGAACCTGGAGATAAATCATTTTGGCCAGCAATAATTAAATAAGTGTGACCTACGGCAACCATCCCAACTAAAGACGCTGCAACTAGTAAATTTACAATATTTTGCATACTTAAAAAATTTTCATTTAATGTTGTAAATAGAACAAAAACTACAGCTATAGCCACCAGCAATACAATTTTGTCCCCGCCGATTATTTCAACAATATTTTTGAAAACATTTTTTTTAACATTTACACTATTACCGTCATCATTCATTGGCATTCTCCCCTATCATACCTAAGCTTAATAATTTATCCTCTGTAGCATCTTCTCTTTTCACTTCTCCAACGATCTCCAAAGACTTCATAACTATTATTCTATCGGATAAGCCTATTACCTCTGGCAGTTCAGAAGATATTAGTATTACCCCCAAGCCTTCTTTTGCAAATTCACAAATCATGTTATAAAACTCCGACTTAGCACCAACATCTATACCCTTTGTAGGCTCGTCTAATATTAATACTTTTGGGTTTGTAGCTATCCACCTAGCTACTATGCACTTCTGTTGATTTCCTCCAGACAATTCAACTATTTTTTTATCTGGCGATGGGGTTTTAATTTTAAAATCATCTATCCCCTTTACCACTTGTTGTTTTTCCTTTTTACCATCTATTACACCAAACTTATTTGAATTTATATCTAAAAGCGATATATTTATATTTCCAGAAACACTTAAGTTTGATAAAATCCCTTGTAACTTTCGATCCTCTGGAACTAAAACTATTCCATTATCTACAGCGTCTTTTGGAGAACGATTTATTATTTTTTTTCCTTCTAAATAAACCTCACCTGACTTAAGTTTGCGTGCTCCTATGATTGCTAGTATAAGCTCTGTTCGCCCTGCACCAACTAAGCCAGAAAAACCTAAAACCTCGCCTTTCCTCAAAGTGAAAGATGACTCTCTAACATAATCTGAGGAAAGATTTTTCACTTCTAGTAAAACATCTCCAATTTCTTTATTTCTATTTAAGCTATTAAATATATCCCCTAAATCTCTACCAACCATCATTTTTATTAATTCTTTTTCGTCGATTTCTTTTGTAACTACTGTATCTATATAATGACCATCTTTAAATATAGCAACTTTATCTGCCATCCTTTGAATTTCACTCATACGGTGAGATACATATATAACAATTTTATTTTGTGCCTTTAGTTTATCTATTATTCTAAATAAACTTTCAATTTCCGCATCGCTAAGGCTCGCTGTCGGTTCATCAAAACATATTACCTTTAAATTCTCTCGGCTATAGGCCTTCATAATTTCTACCATTTGTTGGTAGGCTATACTCAAATCTTTAACTTTAGCCGTTGGCAAAATGGATAGTCCAAAATCTTTTATTATATCCCCTGCCATTTTATTGGCTTTTTTTATATCTATAATTCCAAATTTATTAGTAGGCATTCTACCAAGGTAAATATTTTCTGCTACGCTAAGTTCCAGAAGGATTTGCCTTTCTTGATATATAACGCTAATTCCTTCTTTAATTGCTTCATGAGGTGTAGTGAAATGTTTTTGTTCACCATTAAGAAGATATTCCCCAGATGTTGGTTGATAGTCGCCATTTAAAACTTTTAACAAGGTAGATTTTCCTGCTCCATTTTCACCTAAAAACGCTAATACTTCGCCAGCGTATGCCTTAAAAGACACATTATCTAGTGCTTTTACTCCAGGAAAATATTTCGAAATATTTTTAAACTCCAGAATGCTCCTCATACCCATCTCCTCCCTTAAATTATTTTAATTTTACCGTTTATTTGTTCCTCTATCATTACATTAAATTGCTTTTATGTTTAAAAAAATTGCTATTTTTGTTCAATTTGTCAATTTCCTAAATAAATTTATATTTCTTTTGTTGTATTTTTATTTCATAACCCTCTAAATGCTTTTATCTAAATTTTATTGCACTTACTTCAAGGTACATATATATAAAAAATAGTAATTTAGTACAAGGTCACTACACTTACATAATTCCATATTTGTCAAAAGATGCCTTGGCAGCCATTCCATTTTTTATAGCCTCTGCTACCATTTTTTCCCCAGTAGCTTTTTCATAAGCCTTAATAATTACTTCCCTTTCTATTTCCCTTGGTATGCATAGCACCCCATCCATATCCCCAAAAATAATATCCCCAGACTTTATACTTACACCCTCAATTTCTATAGGAACTCTAAAATCAATAACCTTACCTCGTGGCCCTTGGTCTTTTGCGTATCTCCCATAGGAAAAACAAGGAAAATTAAGCTCTTCTATTCCCTTTGTATCTCTATGAAATCCGTTAACCACTGCTCCAGCAGCTCCTAAAATTTGCATTCTAGTACACATTAATTCCCCGACTAAAGCGTATGAAGGGGATGCACCTGTGCAAATATACACTTCATTTTTCTTTAAATCATCTAAAGCCTCTAACATAAGGCCAAAAGGTTTTTTCATTATGTCATTATATCCATTAGATATTTCCTCGAAAGAATCCGCCTCCAATACCGTCATTGCTCTTCCAGCAACCACCATATTTATATTTATAGGTTGAACTCTTTGGGGTAAAAACTGATGGTAATACTTCATTTTATCCAATATGTCCCCTATTACAGCAGAATACAACTCCTTTTTCATTATTTTAAATAATTCATCATCATTTTTCCAACTTAGCATATTTCCTCCTATTCAACAACTGCGCCTTCTGCAGCTGATTTACTAATTTTTCTATAAGTATTCAAATAACCATTTAAAATATTTTTCTCAGGTAATATAAATTCTTTTTTTCTTTCTTCTAAAATACTTTGGTCAACTAATAATTCCAAAATTCTATTTTCAATATCAATTTTAATTTTGTCGCCATTTTTAATTAACGCTAACATTCCACCTTCATAAGCCTCTGGTGATATATGCCCCACAAAGCAACCTCTATTAGAACCAGAAAATCTACCATCTGTAATTAAAGCACAACTATTAGAAAGATTCATACCTTCTAGACACTTCATTGGTCTGTACATTTCCGGCATACCAGGTCCGCCTTTTGGTCCTTCAAAAGCTAATACTAAAACCGTATTACTCTCTACTTTTCCTCCTAATATAGCGTTACAGGCCTCTTCTTCACTACAAAAAACCTTCGCCAAACCCTCCATGTACATTAATTCTTTTGGAATTGCTGCCGGCTTTGCAACAGCACCCTTAGGTGCTATATTACCTGTTAAAACTGCAATTCCTCCCGTAGAGTTAAAAGGCTCATCTATTGTTTTAATTACTTCTCGTCTTTTTGTTTTTTTAAATTTATTTAAATAATCCCTCATGGTTATATTTTCTACATTTAAACAATCCGTTTTTAGCATCCCTTCTAATTCTTTCAATACAGCAGGCACGCCACCAGCTTCATAAAAATCCACCATATCATAGGGCGATGCGGGATATATGGAAGCCACTTGAGGAATTCTTTTACTTATTTCATCAAAAACTTCAAGAGATAACTCACCCAGACCAGCTTCTTTATATATTGCCTGTAAATGCATTATGGCATTAGTTGACCCACCTATACCCATTAATAAAACCATGGCATTATAAATTGACTCTTTAGTTATTATTTTTCTTGCTGTCATGCCATTTTTCACTAAATCAAGTATGGCTAATCCTGTAGCATATGCGGCTTCCATACGCTTTGCATAAATAGCCGGAATAGTGGAACTTCCTGAAATACTCATGCCCAATGCCTCAGCTATACAACCCATTGTATTGGCAGTTCCTAGCATTGCACAAGAGCCAACACAAGGTTCAGCTAAATTCTCTATTTCTTTAAATTCATTTTCTGTTATCTCCCCTCGTTCTTTCCAGCCTATAGCCTCTGTTACAATATTTCCATCGTAGTGTTTGCCCTTGTACAAAGCCGGCATCATAGGTCCACTGTTGCAAAAAATCGAAGGTATATCTAATCTTGCTGCAGCCATTAGCAAGCCTGGCACAATTTTGTCACAAGAGCCCAGTAGTACAATGCCGTCAAATTTGTGGGCTCTAACCATGCATTCTACAGATGATGTAATTAAATCTCTGGATGGCAATATATATCTCATACCATCATGACCTTCAGCAATACCATCACAAGGTGCAATACTCCCAAAGACCATTGCCGTCCCGCCTGCAGATTGAACCCCTAATTTAACTTGTTCACACAAGTCATTTATATTAAAGTGACCAGGTGTTGCGTTGGTATAGGTATTTACAATAGCTATTAAGGGTTTTTCTAAAGCAGAATCTGAAAATCCCATAGATTTATACAAAGCTCTCTTTAGTGCACCTTTATCCCCTTTTAATAATTCATTATAATAATTGTAGTCCACGACTATTTCACCTCCACAAAATCGTTGGCAGCCACAACAGGTAGAGTTGCACCACCTTCTATAAATAAAGTTGTTCCTGTTATATAATCAGCCTTGTCTGACGCCATATAAACTACAGCTTGAGCAATCTCCTCTGTAGTGGCAAACCTTTTAAATGGCAATCTAGATGCTGCTTCCATTCTTATGTCATCTGGTTCCCAACCTACATCAGTATAGCCAGGTGCTATATCCACCATTCGTATACCTTTTAAAGATAGCTCCATAGCCGCATTTTTTGTAAATTTCGAAACAGCAGCTTTTGTTGGTGCATAAATTGAAGCCCTTGGCCAACATCCTTCAATTTGATTAGATGAAATATTTATAATAACGCCTTTTACATTCTTTTCCACCATTTTTTTTGCGGCTATTTGACTACTAAAAAAAAGTCCCTTCCAATCTATTGCCGTCATTTGGTCAAACATATCTTCTGTGGCTTCTAAAAAATAAACTTCACTACTTATTCCTGCATTATTTACAACTACATCTACGACTTGGAATTTTTCAAATGCTTTTTCATACATTGCTCTAATATCAGACACTTTGCCCATATCTGCATAAACTGCTAAACTTTCAACTCCGTATTCAGCTGCCTTTTTACATATCTCCCGTGCAGAATTTTCATCACTTCTGTAATTGACTATAATGTTATATCCTTCTTTTGCCATTGTTAAAGATATTTGTTTCCCAATGCCCTTGGCACCACCTGTAATAATTGCTGTTTTTCTTTTCATGTGAACCTCCTTTAAAAATATTATTTATAAGTTTACTATATACTTCTCATAGATATATATCAATAAATAAGATATAATATTGAAAATACTAAGACCAATGAATATGAAAATGAAAGGAAAATTTATGAAAAAAATTATATTATTAATTCTAATTATCTTATTTCCCGCAACTATTTATGGAGAGGAAATAAAATACGAGGTAGGAAATGTTTATATAGGCAAGCAAGCCCAAGCTGCACCAGCTATTAAATTAAATAGTGGCAGAGCAGGAAATTATAAAATAACTTTAGATACAAAGGATTTCCCATCAGGTAATAAAATATTCTTTAGAAGCGGAGAAATTTCCAATGAAATTAGTAATTTTTCTATAGAAGATAAAGAAATTACTTTTACAGTAGAAGAAGACTTTGCAGAACCAATAATAATTGACAATATTACTCTTACTTTAGATAGAAGTGTTGCATCAACAAACCATAGCCCCTTAAATATTTTAATAGAATCCAGCAGTGAAGATTCAGTTAAATTCGGCAACATTAAAATACCTTATATAAATATTTTGCCAGAATTAGATACAAAGTTAACTTTTGAAAAAATTAATGATACTATGGCTATTACAGTAATTAATAATGTATCATACGTTTCTTTAAGAGATTTAACAAATAACTTTGGGACAAAAATAACATGGGACAACGAAAAAAAAGCCGTTTCCACCTATTCCATTTCAGGTAAAAACGACTTTATCGTTGATAATAATTATTATACAAATAACTACGGTGTTGACTTGCCTTTTAAAGAAGGTAGCGTTTTAAACATAGACAACAGTATTTATATTCCTCTCTATATTGCCCTTGAGCTTTTTTAAGTAAATATAAAAATGGTATTACAAAATATCTGTGCCCGCAAAATTACAAAGCAATTCATCTACCATAATAAAATTAGATGAACTGCTAAACATTGTTAAATGTTGATTTTCACGGCTATCGGACTTAACATCATTTCGTATTACATAAAGCTCTTATTGTACTTAAATAACTTACATCGGGACGCCCCTTTTCAATATTCCACTCAGATTCAATAAACGCATCAAAGTGACAAAAATACTGATCAAATAAGCCACTTCCATGTGAGCCTAATTCACCATATATATCTTCGAGCTCATTCCACCCGTCTAGCGCAATAAGCCTTATCATTCTAGTAGACATTTTAGGTTCCATATTATATGTCCAATATCCATTTCTATAAGTATAAGACTTCCATTTAAAATTACCACTTACAGCTCAGCTATTAACGTTTATGCCTTGTAATTTTTTTAAAACGTCACTTCTATCATCCTTTGGAAAGCTATTAACATAGTTTTCCAATTTAACATTTATATCTTCTAACCACTGTGCATTATTTTCAACAAATTCTTGCAAGTTACCAACCGACAACATCATTAATTATCGCAATATCCTCCTTTAGACTTTCCGCTTTATCCTCATGAATATCGCTAGCAAATACATTTGTACACGTAATTGATATAAATATCACCAGTACAGCAAAAAACTTTATATTTCTTCTCATAAAATACTTCCCTATTTTATCTATACAATATCTTTTTTATTTATAACCTTATAAAAAACCAAAAACATTATTAAAAATATGTTTATTAAAATTGTTAAATATAAAAGTACCGCAGAATAACTATTTATTTGTCAGATAAATTTGTCAGCACCTTAAATTAGCTGTCGTCTAATTGCATACATGGCAATTATAATTAATAAATTCAGAATTATAATTATAAATTTAAATTTATACACCTTACCCTTAAGTATGAATATATATATCATAAAAGCTATAGCTATTGAACCAACTAAAAATATTACTATAACCACTTCATAAAAATCCTTCGAAATCAATGAAATATTATTTTCATCGTAGGTGACAAAGTCATCTATATGTTTCATCAAACTTCCAGTATCATCACTACTAACATATCCGAAGGTTACTAAACTATCAAATATATAATTATCAATTTTTATTAGTGTAGGGATTTCCTTCACATTATATTTGCTCAATAATGCAGTTATTTCCTTATGACTTAATAGTTTATTTTCCACAAAATATTCTATATCTAAGTAATATATAATATTTTTATTTTTACTACTATATTCTTCTATAATTGGTTTTAGTTCAACACAAGTTGGACAATAATCAGCACCTATATATATTACGCCGGACTTAATAGTATAAAATTCTTCAATGTTACGGATGCTAATTAAATAGTCGCTATCGTCATTGGCATATTGCATATGATTATATAAATCTAAAAAATAACCTAAACATATCAACGCTATTATTATTAAACTAGAAGATACAACTAATTTCTTTTTATTTATTTCAACCCACCACCTTACTTCACAATATACTTTAAAATAGCTCTTGCCTAATTTAACCATAAATAGATTAAACAAATTCTAGAGTTGTTGCTTCTGTCTCTATTATACAAAAAAAACGCAATAGTTTTTTCAATTTAAACTTAAGTTTTATCTACAGTAGTCAAAAAACATCAAGCCCAATTGTGACACTTGCACAAGCATCATGCATACTTAAGCAAGTGTAGTTGTGCAGTTGACATAGCGACACATAATAAATATAGCACATATTAATTTATCAATCGATAATAACGTGTTTGCAAAAATCGTGAGGCAAGCCGTAGGAAAATCAACAACAGTTAACTCACTGATAATTAACTTACTCGGAAATCTATACATAGGCATGCTTGATTCAATTATTCTAGGCACTCAATAAACTCATTAAAGGAGTTAATATATAGGGAGTAAACATCGAACCTCTCACCACTAAAGTAGCGAGATTCCTAGCCAAGGCTACCAATGTAACCAGACACACTAGGCTAACCCCGTAGTTCCTACGGTTCTATATTATTACTATATAGTAAGTAACCTAAGTCCCTCTTGTTTAATATTTATAGAGGCATTTATATCTCTATCATGACGCGTATTGCACGTTGGACACTTCCACTCCCTTATGGATAGATTTTTCACCTTTTCATTTTTAGACTACTTACATTGCAAATCTGACTACTAGGAAAAAATTTATCTATCTTTTGAACTGTACGCTCATACCATTTAGCTTTATATTCTAGTTGTCTTGCAAATTCTGACCAAGATACATCTGCTATATTACGTGCAAGTTTATGATTTTTTATCATATTTTTAACTTGCAAGTCTTCCATGCAAATGATGTCATTTTCTAGGACTAAATAAGTAACCTTACTGATACCCCTTTCATTGCTTTCATTAGGTTTGGTATATAATGTTGTGGTGTACAATTAATTAAAATATGTACATGGTCTTTATCAGTATTATATTCCAATATTTGAAAATCGTTGTCTCCTGCTATTTTTTTAAGTATTTCTTTAAGCCTTGTTTCAATTTGACCAGTTAATACTTTATGTCTATATTTTACACACCATACAATATGATATTGAATTGAATACACATATCCCCTACCATGAGTAACTTCCATGCTTATCACCTCAGATTTATTCTAAACATATGTATTCTCAAAACCCAAGTATTCCATTACAAATTTATCTTCAATAACGGACATATGTAAGCGATTCATCTCATCACTAAAGTAACGAATGTTCTCGCCTGAATTCATAAAAAACAAGGAGCGTGTATAAAATGAATATTGAAAAAGTCAACAAATGTCAAACCATTCTCACCGACTGGTCTATAGTCCTCTATCCTGATATCTACGTGGCGACTGAATCCCCTGAAACTGTTTACGCAAAGCTAAGCTGTGGACATCCAGTCGCCCTGTTTGGTAGGGCAAAAAACGATCTTCGTCATGATGCAGAAAAAAACAATTCATTTGCGGATGGACATCGTCTTGTTACAAGCCCTATAATTGTAGCCAAAGGCGTAGAGTTTCATACTCAAAATACCATTTATACCCTTGATGAAAATGATAAAAACCTCAATTTCAAAAGGTGGTGTGAGGATAATCAATACAAAGTTTTTTAAGTAAATAAAAAAAGAGCAATATCGCTCTTTTTTTATTTACTTAAATCTATAAGGCATTAACTCAAAATATTCTTCCACTGTTGCATCATTTAAACAAGCCTCAATTATTTTTCTGCCTAGAGGATCTAGTCCGTCTATTAAATATTCTTGCAATTGACTTTTGAAAAAGTCCGTTAACATTTTTGCACCTGCGTCATATCCTTCTATACCAAATTCACTTTGATAATGAGTACGCAAAAATCTTCTCCTTATTCCAATACCATCAACTTTAACTTTTTTAGGTGAATAGCCCAATAACGGGCAGCGAGATTCCTCAAGGGCGTCCATTTTAAAGTTAACTCCACCACGTCTAGATAAATATTCCCTAGTTACCCACTGACCACTAAATCCAACTTTATAAGCACCTATATGCTGATTTGGAATAAGTACATACTTCGTATTTGGTGTGTCAATTATCTGCTGGAGTAGTAAATTAGCTTGGTCAACTTTTCTTCCTGTAGCAAAAGGCCAGTATGAACCTACCCCTTCACTTTTCATCCCACCAGTATCAACAATGCTTGGATTTGCAAAGCCTCTTGGTGCTACCAATCTCCATAACCATGCAAGGGCTGGAGGTAATACATGGAAAAGTCCAGCAATACCATAACTTGGCTTGTCTGCTGTGGAAGGCGGTTGACGCAATCCAAAACTCCTTACATCTACTTCAACAGGTTCATCTATATGATTTTGAACAAAAGAACGAGGCATTATAACCCTTGGGTTTGGACAAGGTTTTCCCGGTTCATCTTCAATAGGCTCCCAAATAAGCGCCGTAGCATTAGGTTTACCATCAATATTAAAAAACACTAAAGGTCTTTCTGGATGAATTGTATTTTTTTCTGTTCCTGGTTCAGTTCCATAGTTTTCTATATGGTCTACACGCAAAAACCATCCATCTTCCGCATCAGTAATAACTAGTTTTTTAGATCCATTTTGCAATGATGCATTTGCCGATGCCATGTCGTCTGTTACTGGATATAGCGCCGAGTCATCAGACAAAGTCATATGGTATTCTTCATCATCAACTAAATTTGTAGCAAATAAAAGTTGTCCGTTTTCCTGACGGTGATGCCTTTCTAACATTTCACTTTTACCACCACCACTAGCACCTTCATGCATAATTGTAAGTGTAAGCTCGTAAGGCGTAACAATAGTAACTGCCGAAGCATGACAAGTTACCCATTTTTCTTTTTCACCAATATTTAAAAGTACCCCATATATTCCTTTTTTCGCACTTGGCCCTGGATATAAATTGTAAGAAAAAACTTCATGTAATCCATCAAGCCTATTGTGTACAACAACTTGTTTACCATTATAATGTGTATGTCTAAAAGGTGGTGCTACATAAACAATTGCTTTTGGTTCAAAACCCTCTAGTATATCATCTTTTCGTACAAAACCTTGTAAATCTAGAAGTCCAGCAGCAAAAAAAGCTGTATTTATCGGCGCAATTAGTAAAGAATCGTATCCAGATTTTAAAGAGTTATTACCTGAATAAAAAGGCATAACAATTAATTCTTCTCCAGCAAGCCATTCCAATGTTTCAGTTCTTGTTGAATCAAACTTTTCACCGAATCTATCTATATATTTCGCCTTATCTGTTGGTAAATCGTCACCTATTACCATACAATTGGGATCTCTTCTTCTCATATATGCTTCATCGAAATTAACAGAAACACCATTTTTACATCTTGTAACTGTGGCTTCTTTTGTAATTTTGCCATTTACATCAAATTCCACATCATAAATATCAACTTTATCTGGTCCAAAAGCCATAGAAAAAATCTCTTCTCTACTATTTGGTATAACAACTCTACCGCACTCTAATACCTGTGCAACCTCTTTTGGCAATCGCATTTTTTCATAAATAACTTTATCCATTATATCCTCCTTCAAAATAAATTCCATTATGAATTGAAATTTTATAAAAAAATCATTTCATTTATTATAACCTATATATTTATTTTTTAACATACCTTTTTTTAAAATTTAATTGAAATATAAAAAGGGGATGTCTTAAAAAAAGAAAACTTTGGTGCTTTGCCCCAAACCCCACAGGCTTTTGAAAAAGCTTAACTAAAACTTTAATAAAAAAAGAGCGAAAAACCATCGCTCTTTTTTTATTTTTATGTAGAATATTTAAATATTGTTTTTTAATTTGTCAATATTTTTTATTTCAAGACAGCCCCTTTTTATACAATATTACAAAATTTAATTTTCTTTTTTCATAAATATCAAGTAAAAATTAAACAACACATACACAATTATTGCAGTTGTTAAATACAATTGTATCCCTGCCAACTGATTTACATAGCCTCCAAATTTTTCAAAGCCATTATTTATTAAATATGCAGAGTACATTCTTGAACATAAAGTACCAATAGCCATAGGGAAGGTAAGACCTGCATAAGTAGGCACAAATTCAAACGAAAAAAACTTAGGTAGTGTAATTATTACAAAAATCACAGATAGAACAACACAAGCGTAATACACATTTAAAAATATTAAATTTGGCACTTCAGCAATTTTTAAATAAGTTGCCACAATAAGGCTACAAGGTGCAATTAATATGGCTTGAGTATGAAAAGTTAAAGGCTTAATTTCTACAGTTCTTAATCTTACAATAATAAAAGGAACAAAAACCGTATAGGCAAAAACACCCCAGTAGAAAACAATTTTCGCCATTGTTGATGGCAAATATTCAAAGCATGCCACAGTAGAAACCATAATACCATTTAAGGTAACAAACCAACTTGGTATAAAAAATACTTTATCGAAATCTTTAAATAAATATTTATACAAAAAAATCACTATTTGTACACCATGTAAAATTACTGCCAGCATAATTATATATTTAAAAAACGAAAACCATTTTATATAATAGCTGCTTATTAACATCATTAACATTGTAACCACGCCGTATAAACTTGCAAGCAATGTGTTCTTGTAATCATTCTTTATAGCCTGTGGATACTTTATAAATTTATATAAATAAGCTAATAAAATAACTGTTCCAAAAATCATAGACATATGCCTAATAAGTGGAAAACCCAGCCCAGCATACACATTGCCTAAGGTACACACACCAACAGTTGTTGCAACTACGGATATATGCAACCTTTCTACTCTACTTAATAAATTACTCATACTACCTCCTAAAAACTTTACTACCTTTACCCTTGTTCACCATAATAATACTGCGCATTTTCATCAATATGAAAAAAATCTGAATAATCAATTTTAAATACCGATTTTTTAACTTTTCTAAAATCTATTTTAGCAGATACCAACCTAGTTAATATCCCTCCATAAGATAGATCCCCTTGCAAAGTAGCCCCTGCAATAATACCATCTTTATGGATTACTTTTTTGTAAATATCATTCTCATCATCTATAAAAATTTCTTCCACATAAGTATCATCTGGTTTTTTACTAAGACCAATTACCATGGTGTTTACACCGAAAAAATTCATTGTAGACTTGCTATAAAAAAAGTCCTCCATACGTGCATTGCCACCAGTTATATTAGTACCTGCCACTATGCCTTCCTTTACAGCAATAGGCCATATTGGCCCTTTTCCTGTTACATCCCCTGCCGCATATATGTTTTCTATATTAGTATGACATAGCTCATCTGTAACAACTCCAAATTTATCAACCTCCACACTTGAGCCTTTTAAAAATCCCACATTGGATTTTACCCCAATAGTAACAATTAATAAATCGCAAGGTACAATAATATCGTCTGTAATAGTTATAGATACGACATTACCATTTTCGTCGTGTTGTACAGATTTACAGGCCTTTTTGAATATTAGGTTCACATTATGGCTTTTCAAAATATTAGCATATACATTTGAAGCTTTTTCGTCTATTTGCTTGCTTAGAACTCTATCTTCAAAATCAATTAAAGTTAATTTTTCAATTCCCTTTTCAATTAATCCTGTTGTTACGTCCATTCCAACTAAGCCAGCACCTAACACTACAATATTTTTAGCCTCTGGTAGTTTTTCATTAATACTATCTACGTCACTTATGTTTCTAAAGCCGTATACATTTTTACATTTCTCTATATTTTCTATAGGCGGAAAACTTGGGCTAGAACCTGTTGCTATTAAAAGTCTATCATAATAAACCTTTGTATCATCATCTAAAATAAGTTTATTTTCTTCATTTATTAATTTCTTTACTCCGTTACCTTTTATCCAGTTTACATTGTATCTTTTTTCAAAGTCCGCTTCTGCAAAATTCAACTGAGGTATAGTTCTAATACCAGATAAATATCTATGTAAAATACACCTAGAATAAATTTTATCATCTTTGGAAATTAAAATTATTTCAGCATTTTTGTCATTTTTTCTTATGGATCTTACTCCGCTAATAGCTGCTGCCGAAGCACCTAAAACTACATATCGCATAGTTCCACCTCCATATTTGTAATTGCCCCCATCGGACATTTTTCAACACACATCGGCTTTGAACTACCATCTTCTGTTCTATGAGTACAAAGGTTACACTTCATTATTTCCTTTTGTTCTATTCTTTCTGGCTTAAGCACGCCATAGGGACATGCCATTACACACATATAACAGTTGGCACAATGGTCATAATTATACTCAACTATACCTGTTTCACTATTTTTACTCATAGCACCAGTCATACAAGTATAAGTACATTCAGGCTTATCACAGTGGTTACAAAAAACTGGGCAATTTTTATTTTTACTATCTACTACAACTCTATTTCTCGAGTCACTGCTACTATGGCTTACTATACATGCTGTAACACAAGTAAGACAGCCTATACATTTATCTCTATCAATTTTTATTCTATTGTACATTATGCCCTCCTTATATTAATAGGTGTTGTTTTATATGATGGTTCTTTTGAATATGGATCATAAACTGATGGTGTTAATTTATTACATTCAACATAATGCATTGGTGAAAACAATTCATCATACTTTAAATCATCACTTATTAATGCAATAAAGTTTGCATTTTGTCCATTTATAGACTCAATATTAATTACATCATTATTTTTAATATTATGTTTCTTTGCTAATTCTGAATTAATAAATACAGTTGCTTCCTTTGGCATAGCATCATCCACAAAAGATATTTCTTTTGTTCTTGTTTGGGTATGCCACTGGCCTACTGTTCCCCTGCCTGTATTTAAAATATATGGATATTTTTCACTTGTAGGGATCGGATCAGCTATAGGTTCATCAAAAATAAAATTTGCTTTTTTATTTTCTGTATAAAACTTACCATCTTCAAAAAGTCTTCTTTGGTTACTTGTTAAAGTGTCGCCATTTTTAAAAGGCCATTGTACACCTTTGGAGTTTTCTAAATCTTCCCAGTTAACCCCTGTAATATCAGGAGGCATACCTTCAGAACATTTTTTCATTAAATTAAATGTACTTTCTGGAGTTTCCCATCCCTTTAATAATTCGCCCATTCCAAGAGCTTCACCTATGCCATATATAACTTCGAAGTCAGATTTTTCATTTTCATTTCTATCTACGCATTTACGCATAGCCGAAAGCCTACGTTCAGTATTTATGTATGTTCCATCTTTTTTAATCCCTGGCACTACGGGCAGCATAATGTCTGCACCCTCTGCTGTTTCTGTTGTTGTGTAGATATCTTGAACAATTAAAAGCTCAAGTTTATCCATAGACTCTTTAAAAGTTTCATTGTTTGCAAAACTATGTCGTGGATTTGTACATAACACCCACAGCCCTTTAATTGTCCCATCATTTATACCCTCTACTATTTTGTGATAGGGAATTGTTGGTTTTTCTGCCAATACATCTTCACTAATTTCTAAAATTTTAGCTACTTCGTTTCTTCTTTTAGAATCGCTATAATCACCGCCACCGTAAAGCCCTGTTGTATTACTAAATAGTCGCGAACCCATGGCGTTACACTGTCCTGTTAGAGAGTTAGGACCCGTTCCCTCTTTACCAATATTTCCTGTCATTAAACAAATATTTATAACGGCCTGAGCTGTTCTAACGGCATCGTATCCTTGGTTTACACCCATTGTCCACCAAATAGATACTCCTTCACCTTTATGAATTAACTCACATAATTCCACTACATCCTCTTTACTTAAATTAGTCTTTTCTTCTATGTCATCTAGTTTGTATTTTTCAACAAATTTTTTAAACTCTTCAAACTTATTAGTGTTTTTTTCTACAAACTCTAAGTCTATATAATTTTTTTCTATTAGTAAATTTGCTACAGTATACAGCAGTACTACATCTGCTTTTGGTTTAATACCATACCAATAGTCAGAATTTTTTGCCGTTTCAGACCTTCTTGGGTCAATAGTAATTATTTTTTTATTTTTATTTTTTCTAACACGATCCCAAAGAATCGGGTGAGCAACAACCGGATTTGCTCCTATAAAGATAATTGTGTCTGACAATTCAATGTCATTTAAAGTATAACCTGGGGCATCAAATCCAAAGCTTTGTTTATAAGCAACAACAGCTGTTGCCATACATAGTCTTGTATTTCCATCTAGATTTGTTTTCAAATAATTTCTCATTACATGGCCTAAAATAGCAAATTCTTCCATGGTCAATTGTCCAGTACTTATTCCTGCAAAACTTTCTTCGCCATATTTATTCTGCAAGTCTTTTATTTTCTTTGCTACATAAGTATAAGCTTCGTCCCATGATACATCTTTTAAAGTCCCGTCCTCTTGTTTAATTTTAGGTAGTTGAGAATTTTTAATTACTGTTTGTTGTTTGTCGAGATTGATACCTTTTATACAAGAAAAGCCGTCATTAACTGGATACTCAGGTGTTGGCACAACTTTCATAATGGTATTATCTTCGACATAAAAATCAATATTGCAATCTAAAGCACAATAATTACATGTAGATTGAATTTTATTCATAATCATCCTCCTAATATTTCTAAAACTGTTTATTAAATTATATCATTAATTTTTATTTTAACAATAAAAAAGCTTTTTGAGGTCAAATAAATACAAAAAAAACGTATCTCCAACCTCTAGGTATGTTTCGGAAATACGCTTTTTTCTAACTCTATTTGTATAAGTTATTTAATCGGTAGGAATTAGACTCCCACTTTCGGTATGTCTATCGACTTGACTTAATTTCTAAGTCTAAGTATTAAACTTTATTTTTCATTCTCTCTTTTACGTTGGATTAATAAAACTATTATACCACCAAAGAAAAGAGTAAATACTGCTATAGGATAAACCAAAGATTTACCTGTTTTTGGATTTTCCTTACTAGCATCTACAACTGCTTCTACCTCTTGGGTTTCATCTTCCACATTTACAGTTCCAAAAGGAATTTGTTCTTCGAAATCACCGTCTATATATTCAACTACTTCTTCAACTGCAGGCTCATCAACTGTATTATCTTCTGCTGGCGTTCCAAAAGGAATTGTTCCATTGTCTATATATACAAGGTCATCACCTGTATTATCAATATTTCCACCATTATCACCATTTCCGCCACCTGTGTCAGGATCTGTTGGTCTTTCTGGTCTTTCTGGTTTCTCTGGGAATATTGGAACTACTGGATCCGTTGGATCTGTTGGATCCGTTGGGTCTGTTGGATCTGTCGGATCTACTGGTTCTGTTGGATCTACAGGTAAAACTGTAGTTTTAGCAAAATCACTTGTTGCAAAAATATTTTCTTTTACACTTACTGTTTGGTTAGCAAAAATTTCATCATCTTTTACTAAAGGATCAACTGTTGCTGTCCAATTTCCCAGTTCATCTGCTGTTGCTACCACAGTTATTTCTTTATCTGTTCCCTTATTTATTATAATTTCTTCTGTTGCATTAGGTTCAGAAGTACCCGTTATTTCTGTATCGCCTTCATAAGCTTCGCTTATTACTGGTGGTTCAGGCTTTCTTAATACCTTTGTTATTTCTGGCATACTACTTAGACTTGTACCATCTACTGCCTTTATAGTTTGCTTAGCAGAAATTGTTTCGCCTGTAGCAAACTCAACTTCATTGGCATCTAATGACCAAGCACCTTGTTCATCTGCTGTTGTTTTATACGTTCTTCTTAGCATATTAATCGATACTTCAACTTCAGCATTTGGCAATGCAACACCTGTTATGCTACTAGCACCAGTTATTACATTGTTTATTTCCACAGGATTTGGCTTTACATATTCTTTTTCTTCTTTACTTTCAATAGCATCTGACTCAGCTTGTATTGCCGTTAAAATATATCCAGCTTTTAATTCATTTAAGCCATTTATATCCTTTACATCTACAGCCCAGCCATAGCTATCATCTACTGGTATACTATCTTTTATAAGAAGTTCTGAACCAGTATCTATACGCAATTTAACTACTGCTTTCCTTATACCATTACCACTTATTAATTCTGCCTTACCAAAAGTTTCATTAATACTTGGTCCTGCAGGTCTTTTTAGTACGAATGTATACTCTTTCGGGCTACTAAGTTCTTCACCATCTACAGCTTTTACTATTTGCTTTACTGATACTCTATCGTATACTTGTAAATCAATTTCGTTAGCATCTAAAGTCCATAGACCTTCTTCATCTGCCTTTGTAGTGTATATTTCATCGCTTATTTCTACTTCTATTTTTGCATTTGCTATTGCTGTACCACTTATATCTACAGCACCAGTTACTACATTATTTATAGTTGCTCTAATAGGCTTTACATATCTTTTTACTTTTAAACTTCCTGCCTTGCCCTCTTCTGCTTGTCTTGCTACAACTAAATAACCTGCATTTAAATTTTGTAAACCTTCTATATTGTCAACATTTACACACCAGTTACCATCTTCATCGACTAATATATCATCTATATAAATAGTTTCTTCACCATTATTTATTTGTAAAGTTACTGTTGCATTAGGCACACCTTCGCCTACTATTACTTCATCCTTGTGGTTAAGTATACCTACAACAACTTTTTCTGTTAGATCCGATGGCTTCATTAATGTGGCACGAGTATTGCTAAAAGATGGTACTTCTACAGAACCTTTGTAACTTGTTAGTTCTTCTTTTTCATCTATTACTTCTAGGTATTGTTCACCATTTTTGACATTTAATACATGATAGTAATTACTTCCCTCAGGTGCATTATAGGAAAAAGATGTATAGCCATATGGTAGCTCCAAAATAACCTTATTATCACCATCAACTTCTTTGGCAGTAACAGTTATTGTATCATTAATATTTTGTTCAAAGCGGACATACCAACCGAAAGGTGAATTAGCAACTCCATATGTTCTGTTCACATCGAAATGGGGTGCATCCTTGAAATATCCGTTAACTATATTCCCAGAAACTTCCATTTCATCGGATTCTATACCCAATGCGTATCTACTTTCATATTCCTTTTTATAAAGTTTTTGAAAACTTTCTTTACTTTGCGGATAATGGAGCATAAGATGCTCACGCTTCTCAGAATCAACAAACAATGAGCTATAATAGTTAGCAGCTTCAATATTTAAAAACTCATCACTGGTAAACCTATCATAAACTTCACTTACTGCATATGCCCTTACAAGAGCCTCGTCTCCTATAGTTACTTTACCTACTGTATTTTCCTCGCTAAAGCTTTTACCTATACCAGCTCCTCCAAGTCTTCCGCCATATGCCGATACATCTCCACCTGTTATATTTATTTCATCTATCTTGGACATTTCAGTAGGCACATAGCCTTTAAAATTTTCTGAATTAGAGCCATGCTCCTCACACTCACCATTGATAACAGAGTAAACTGAAGATGTTATGCCCGCGCCAATCCCTGCAGCACCTTCTTCTCCACCATAAGCTATTATTTTTCCCCCCGTTATATTTATTTTACCAATATATGAGCCAAACCTATCTATTTGTTCGGTAGTATACTCTTTTTTTCCATCGAGTATACCACTAACTAAATGATCGCAATTCACAGCACCAGTTCCAATAGCAGGTCCACTATCCATATTCATTACCGATATAGTTCCACCCGCTATATTTATTTCTCCAACTTCACTGCGCCCACTTTTAGGACTAAAGTATCTGTCTCCACCATAGCCTGCCGCACCTATAGCAGGATCCGACCCTCTGGTTACGCCATTTATTTTCACACCACTAATGTTTATAGTCCCTATTTTTTCAAATCCACCCAATGATGTAGTCCCTATAAGAGTTGTGTCACTTATCTCTCGAAGTTGAAGCTCCTCATACTCAGGGTAAAGGTATCTTTCTTCAATACTTCTACTCAAAATTAAGTTGAAAGTTTCGTCACCGGATATATTTATCTCTTCAACTTCTGACGTCGCTATTTCCAAGTTACTATTTCTGGAATGTGTACCAATCCCCCCACGCACTTCCATAACATAGCCATTTATTCCTGTTATATTTATTTTTCCAACAGAACTAGTATCACCTTTATTACTACTGGAAACATAACCTGCACCTATAAATCTTTTTACAGGAATATATTCCCCTAGAGGATACAAAAAGCCAAAACTATCGTCCTTGTCACCATCACCTGTAATATTTATTTCATCAACGCGTGAATTTGCACAGCTATGTTCAAGAACAGTTCCACTACCTACACCTGATAAACTTTTAACTTCTCCACCTTCAATATTTATCTTTTCAATTTTTCCGCAAGTAGTCAAACCTATACGTCCATAAACATCTAGTTTGCAATCTATAATATTTATTTCTCTTATAACGATAGCTTCATTATCCCCTCCGTCAGTACAATACATACCACCGATATTTCCATCAACATACATATTAACATTTTTAATAGTTATGTTTTTAACCGGCTCATATTCATCACCGTAAAGCTCGCCATAAAACTCACCATCAATTGTAGAAGTAATTGCATCACCAGCATTATATCTAGTACCTGAACCTTTAATATATACATAACCTGTTCCATTTGGTCCACCACTTACAGTTAAACTTGAACCAGGTGTTACTCCAATACCTGTAATTATATTATCACTATCATCCACAATTTCTATATTCATAGTGTCGCTTGGTCCAACTAAAGGGTTATAGCCAAAGTATTCATATCTGTCATTTTGATAACCAGAGTTTTCCAACCTAATGTTATAGGTTCCACCTTCTCCACTAGTACATGATGGCAACGTAGATTTTTCACCCTTTAGGTGATAATTACCAGGTTTTAGGCTATTTTTCAAACCAATATCATTATCTCCATAAATATAAGGCGTTAGATCAGTATCTTCAGTAATCTCAATCCATTCCCCCTCAACTACAGCAGCTCGAGTAGTTGTAGTTTCCGGTTCAACTTCTGTACTAATAGCACCGCCAGTTGTAGTAGCACCTACTTCAACACTTTCAGTCCGCGACCTATCATTCATTGCATAAATAAAATCACCACCAGCATAAGCCATACCAACGACTACTGCCAATGATAAAGATACTATTTTCTTCTTAATCATTTTCATACAAACTCCTTTTAACTATTTAATAAGATTCCATAACTCTATGTAACAACAATTTTTTTAAACTCCTCACCATAGTAAAAAAAAATCGCCTCTACATATAGAGTAAATAACATGAAGTCATATGTCAACCAAATTAGAGTAAATTTTTTTAGTACAAAATAATATATCTTTTGCGTATTGGGACTTTCAGCCTTTTATAGATTGCTTCATATTAATAATAAACTCTCCCACAGGCTCAATACTCTTTTCCTTATATCTTTCAATGATTTGTATAATGGCAGAGCCAACAATAACGCCATCGCCTATGTTTGCTAGCTCCCTAGCTTGTTTTGGTGTAGAAATACCAAAGCCTATGGCGCAAGGTATATTAGTACTTTCTCTTATAGCAGACACTATATTATTTAAATCCGTGTCAATTTTATCTCTTGTACCAGTTACACCAAGGCTAGATACTACATATATAAAGCCTCTTGCCTCTTGTGCAATTTTTTCTATTCGATTTTTAGATGTTGGTGCAATTAAGGAAATCAAGTCGATATTATATTCATCGCAAATACTTTGAAACTCCCCTTTTTCCTCAAAAGGTACGTCGGGTAATATTAGCCCATCTATACCAATTTTTTTACAAGTTGATATAAATTTTTCACTTCCGTAGGAATAAATCACATTGGCATAAGTCATAAAAACCATAGGTATTGCAATTTCCTCCCTAAGCTCTATTACCATATTAAAAATTTTATCTGTTGTAATTCCTTTACTTAGGGCTCTTATATTGGCTTCCTCTATTACTGGACCTTCTGCCGTTGGGTCAGAAAAAGGAATGCCTAGTTCAATTAAATCTGCTCCATTTTCTACAGCCTTTTTTACTAATTTTTTTGTTGTTTCAATATTTGGATCACCACAAGTTATAAAAGGAATAAAGGCTTTACCGTTTTTAAAAGCTGATGCTATATTACTCATTAATATTCTCTCCTTTATATTTTGCTACAGAAGCACAATCTTTGTCACCTCTACCAGATACAGTTATAACGATTATTTTATCTTTAGCCATTTTAGAAGCCATTTGCATTCCATAATAAATTGCATGAGCAGACTCTATGGCAGGTATTATTCCCTCTGTTTTCGATAAATATTCAAAAGCTTCTATTGATTTTCCATCTGTTACTGGTACATATTTGGCTCTGCCTATATCGTAAAGATATGCATGTTCCGGCCCTACTCCAGGATAATCTAAACCAGCAGAAATTGAATAAACAGGAGCAATTTGCCCATAATTATCCTGACAAAAATAAGATTTCATACCATGAAATATACCCTTGGAACCAGTGTTTATTGTAGCTGCTGTTTCATTAGTATGAATTCCAAAGCCTGCAGCTTCGCATCCAATTAATTCAACTCCTTCGTCCTCTATAAAGTGGTAAAAACTACCTATAGCATTAGATCCACCTCCAACACAAGCTAAAACAGCATCTGGCAGACGGCTCTCTTTATTTAATATTTGCTCCCTTATTTCTTTTGATATTACTGCCTGAAAATCACGAACAATAGTTGGAAAAGGGTGGGGACCCATAACAGAGCCAAGGCAATAATGTGTGCTATCTATATCCCTTGTCCATTGACGCATTGTTTGAGAAACAGCGTCCTTTAATGTAGACGTGCCGGAGGTTACTGGAATTACAGTTGTACCTAACAACTTCATTTTATATACATTTAAAGCTTGCCTTTTTGTATCTTCCTCGCCCATGAATACGGTACATTCCATACCCATAAGTGCCGCAGCAGTTGCCGTGGCAACGCCATGTTGTCCCGCTCCTGTTTCGGCTATTAATTTAGTTTTACCCATTTTTTTAGCAAGTAGGGCCTGCCCTAACACATTATTAATTTTATGTGCCCCTGTATGGTTTAAGTCTTCCCTCTTCAAATATATTTTTGCTCCCCCTAGATCCTTAGTCATTTTTTTAGCGAAATATAATCTAGAGGGCCTACCTGCGTATTCGTTAAAAAGTTCTTTCAATTCCTCATTAAAGGCTCTATCTTTTTTGTAGTACTCGTATGCTTCTTCTAATTCTATTACTGCATTCATTAGAGTTTCGGGAATATATTGGCCACCATAAATCCCAAACCTGCCCTTTTTATTTTTCATAAAACATCCGCCTTTCTAACAATTTTAACAAACTTTTCCATTTTTATTTTATCCTTTATCCCATTTACTTCAATTCCAGAGCTTACATCTACAGCATATGGGCAATGTTTATTTACAATATCTTCTATATTATTTATATTTAACCCACCTGCTAAAAAATAAGGTCTATTAATATACTTTAGTAAAAACCTGTTAAATTCTTCTCCCGTACCTCCATTTCCAGAATCTAGCAATACATAGTCTGCTACAGAATTATTTGCTGCCTTTATATCTTCCATAGAAGAAATACTAAAGGCTTTAATAATTGGAGAACCTATTCTTTCTTTTAACAATTTAATATAATTTTGGTTTTCCTTACCATGAAGCTGAACAATGCTAACCACATTGTTTTTAACTTGTTCTACTACTGTGTCAATTTTTTCATTAACAAAAACTCCAACAGGTAAAATTTCTCTATTTAAATTTTCAATAAGTTTTAAAGCCCTTGCATAGGGTATATAGCGTTTGCTATTTTTGTAAAATATAAGTCCAACATAATCTGGTTTAATTTCATTAACAACAACAATGTCTTCATATCTACTTAATCCACATAATTTAATTTTAGTCATAATCACCTCTTAAATAAGCCAATTTTTCCTTTTTATTTTCTGCTCGCATTAAATACTCCCCAATTAAAACTCCATTAACACCAATAGATTCTAATTCTTTTATTTCTTCTCGTGACTTTATTCCACTTTCTGATATGAAAATAATATCCTTGGAAACAAAACTTCTTAAGTATTTACTATTTTCTGTATTTACTTGAAAATTTTTAAGATTTCTATTATTAACTCCAATTATTCTAGCTCCAGAATCTATTGCCATATTTATTTCTTCTTTTGTATGAGCCTCAACTACAGCTGAAAGCCCCAAAACATCGCATATTTTTATGTATTCTTTTATTATGTTTTTTTCTAAAATGGAGCAAATTAAAAGTACGGCTTTAGCTCCTAGTAATTTACTTTCGTAGATCATATATTCATCTATTGTAAAATCTTTTCTTAGACATGGAATAGTTGTACTATTACTAATTTTTACCAAATACTCATTTCTTCCCATAAACCACTTAGGTTCAGTTAAAACAGAAATGGCATCTGCACCAGCTCTTTCATATTCTAAAGCTATGTCCAAATATGAAAATTCTGGGGATATTATCCCTTTAGATGGGGACGCTTTTTTACATTCACAAATAAAGGATATACCGGAAGAAGCCAAAGACCTTTCAAAGGGAAAATCTTCAACTAGCAAGGCTTTAGCTTTATATTTTATTTCATCGAGTGTTACTATTTTCTTTTTTTCCTTTACACGAATGTATGCATTTTCTGCTAAAATAGTTAAAATATCTGACATAGAAAACCCTCCTTAAGAATTGCTAAGAGCTATAAAACCATTTAAGGTTTTTAAGGCTTTTCCAGAGTCAACTAAATCTTTTGCTAAGTTCACTCCATCTTTTATAGTATCAGTTTTTTTACCTATGTATAAACCAACTCCGGCATTGAATATAACTGCATCCCTTTTAGGTCCTAATTCACCTTTTAGAATATCCAAAGTAATTCGGGCGTTGGTTAATGGAGTCCCGCCAACTAAGTCTTCTTTTTTACATCTTGCAAAACCTAGCTCCTCAGGAGTAATAGTATAAGATTTATAAGTACCATTTTGAAATTCGCATATAGTCGTTGGCGCACTTAAAGAAATTTCATCTAATTTATCCTGTCCATATACCACCATGCCTCTTGCAACTCCTAAACTAAATAAAACTTTTGCTAATGGCTCTACTAAATATTCATCGTATACCCCCAGTAATTGGTAAGTCGGCCTTGCTGGATTTGCAAGGGGCCCTAATATATTAAAAATAGTTCTAATGCCTAATTCCTTCCTTATAGAGCCTACAGATCTCATAGAAGTATGATATTTTTGAGCGAAAAAGAAACATATATTTATTTTTTCTAATAATTCTATACATTTACTTGGGTCTTGGTTAATATTTACCCCTAACGCCTCTAAACAATCTGCTGTTCCACACTTGGAGGAGGCTCCTCGATTTCCATGTTTTCCAACTTTTATGCCACTAGAGGCAATAACTATAGCTGAAGTAGTAGAAATATTGAAACTATTAGAGCCGTCGCCACCAGTGCCAACAATTTCAAAAAGTTCCATATTTGTTTCCACTTTTACAGAATTATCCCTCATGGCACTAGCACAGCCAGAAATTTCCTGTATAGTTTCGGCTTTTGTACTTTTAGTAGATAGAGCAGCTAAAAATGCGGCATTTTGTATAGGGCTAGTTTTTCCACTCATTATTTCATTTATTACTTCATATGCCTCCCTAAAAGTAAGGTCCTGTTTATCTACTATTTTTTTAATTGCTTCTTCTATCATATTTCCTCCTTTTATATTTCATTTACTTAATCTATAAAATTTTTTAAAATCAACTTACCTTTAGGTGTTAAAATAGATTCTGGATGAAATTGAACTCCATATACTTCATATTCTCTATGTTTTACTGCCATTATTTCACCATTTTCCGTTGTTGCTATTACCTCCAAAACCTTAGGTAATTTATTCTTATCTGCTGTTAGAGAATGATAACGAGCAGCTAAAAAGCTTTCTCCCAGCCCTTTAAATATTTTGCAATCTTTTTTTATAATAATTTTCGATTGTTTACCATGGAATAACTTACTAGAATAAGTAATTTCACCACCGTATCCGTAGCAAATACTTTGGTGCCCCAAACATACCCCTAAAATTTTAAAACTAGAACCTAATTCCTTAACTACATCTACAGTAATTCCAGCATCTTCCGGTCTTCCTGGTCCTGGTGATAAAATAATTTCCCTTGGATTTAAATCTCGAATTTCTTCTATTGTTAGTTCATCGTTTCGAATAACTTTTATATTAGGATTAATTTCACCAATCATCTGATACAAGTTATAAGAAAAACTATCATAATTATCTATAAGTAAAATCATAAATCTTCCTCCACTGTATTTTCTAAGGCGTTTATTATAGCTTTAGCTTTGTTTATACATTCTTCATACTCTTTTTCTGGAATAGAATCATAAACAATGCCTGCACCACTTTGAATAAATACCTTATTGTTCTTTTTATAAGCTATTCTAATTCCAATACAAGTATCCATATTGCCTGTAAAATCTATATAGCCAATTGCTCCACCATAAATGCCACGTTTATTTTTTTCTAATTCTCCTATTAATTGACAAGCTCTTATTTTTGGCGCTCCCGACAAAGTTCCTGCAGGTAACACGGCATTTATTGCATCGATTGCGTCATATTCATCTTTAATCATCCCAGTAATTGTTGAACCAATGTGCATTACATGAGAAAATTTTTCTATATTTAAATATTTCTCCACTTTTATACTGCCAAACTTGCATATTTTACCTAAATCATTTCTGCCTAAATCAACTAGCATATTATGCTCTGCTAGCTCTTTTTCATCTTCCAATAGCTCCTACTCTAGTATTTCGTCTAATTCCTTCGTTTTACCTCTTGGTCTAGTTCCGGCCAAAGGGAAAGTGTATAATTTACCATCTTCAAGCTTTACTAAAGTTTCCGGCGATGCCCCTGCTATTTCAACATCTGTACCAGAAAAATAAAACATATATGGCGACGGGTTAATAGTTCTAATAAGTCTATATACACTAAACAAGCTGCCTTCAAAATTTCCACTTAACCTATTAGATAAAACTATTTGAAATACATCCCCCTCTGTTATATATTTTTTTCCTTTCTCCACCATGGAACAAAAATCTTCCTTATTAAAAAGCGGCGCAATATCCCCTATTAGTTTCCCTTTTAAATTCTTTGACTTTTCTCCTGTTTTAAGCAAACTCGCTATTTGCTTTAATTCTAATTTTGCTTTTTCATACTGAGTTTCTATCTCTTTTAAAGGAATATTTACAATCAAAATTATTTTCTGTTTTAAATTGTCGAAAGCTATTACTTTATCGAAAAGCATTAAATCCATATCTTTAAAATTTTCTATATTCTCTACATTTACTTGTGAAGATGGTTCTTCGTATTTTAAAAACTCGTAGGAAAAATAACCTACTAATCCACCAGTAAAAGTTGGCAAGTCTTCTAGTTTTGGACTTTTATATTTATTTAAAATCTCCTTAATATTCTTTTTAGGATTATCACTTTTAATTGTTATATCACCAATTTGAATTTCATCCTTATAACAAGATATACCAAATTTTGGATTATACCCTAAAAAGGTAAATCTTCCCCATTTTTCTTTACTTTCTAAAGACTCCAGCATATAGCAATGGGTAGATACATTTTTTAAAACTTTAAGAGCCTCCATAGGTGAAATATCTAAAAAAATTTCAGTATAAACAGGCATAATATCATATTTCTTAGATATACTTACTTTTCTAATATCTTCTATACTAGGTAAAAATTTCATATAACCTCCTAAATTTCAACGTAAAAAAGTCCTTGACAAAAAACATAGTTTTTTGTCAAGGACGAATCAACTCCGCGGTACCACCTTGATTTATGGCTAACAAGCCACACACTTAGCAAGATACTAACATATCTCCGGCAACTTACGTATGCCCACACGTTGCAGAATACTCTGTATATACATTTGACTGCACCCTTAACGGCCCATTTGATAATCTGTTTTTCACCTAGTTTCAGCACCCTAGGCTCTCTGTGGAAGCATAACTACCTTTATCCCCGCATCATCGGTTTAAAATTTAATTTTTATAATAGTACTATTAATTTTTTTATATGTCAAATTTTAATCCCTAAGAATTAGACCCCCACTGACGGATAGGTCTATTGACTTTTAAGTCTAAAATCCATTAATTCTAAATAATATTTTATTTTCTCATCCTCACTGTACTCCACATACGAGCCAAAGTTATCTACATATCCTTTTTCCAATAATATAGGATACTCCTTTAGCAACCCATTATTATAATCAATATAATAGGAAAGCCCTTGAAAACCTAAAGCATCAAATAATATTGAAGGTAAATAAAAATCGGACATAGGCCCATTTATATTCATTGCCTTTAGTTTACTAACTAAATCTAAATTTTCTTTAGAAGTTGAATTTTCCCAAATAAAAAATGGGACTATATTCTCAAATAAATTTTTTTCTACAGCACTATCCATGCTTTCAGTACTAAAAAGTTGGCTGTTTAAAGCTGGTAAATGATCCGACCAATACACTACAACAACAGGCTTATTTTCCTCTTCAAAAAAATCTAATATTTTTTTCAATTCTATGTCTATATCTTTTATACCTACAAAGTAATCCGTTATAGCCTTTTCATCGCTCATAGATAATTGCATATCTGTATTAAAGTTTTTTTCCACCTCATACTTGCCACCAAAAGGTGCATGATTTTGTATTGTAATATTAAAACTAAAATAAGGTGTGTTTTTATTTTTTTTAGTAAAATCACTATAATCATTTATTATTCTTTCAAAGGTTTGTTCTTCTGAAGGAAATCCACCCTTTGCTCTGTTTATATCGAAGCTATCTAGGGTTATAAATTCATCAAATCCTATAAGCTTAAAAACTCTATCTCTTTCATAAAAATCTTTTTTCCATGGATGTATTGCTGTTGTGTAATAGCCTAATTTTTTTAACATACTTGGTAGAGCATCAATCTTTTTAGCTATTAATGCATAAGGGTATGGTGCAAACCTTAAAAACCTTGTGTTCATTCCCGTTAATATATCAAACTCTGTATCACTTGTTCCCCCACCGAAATTTGGCACTACTATTTTATTGTAATAAGAATTTTTTATTATTTCTTTATAATTTTTATAAGGGTCATCATGGCCATTAAAATTAAATTTTTCGCTCATGCCAAGTTCTGAATATGCTTCCCCTTGTATCATAATAATTGTTGGTAATTCTGTGGTAATATCTTCTGCATTCTCATATTTATTAATAATAAGTTGGTCTATACCATCTGTATAATCTGGCATAATTTTTCTATTGTTGAACTCATAAACAATGCTATATAGAAAGCCTTTATGGCTATATTCAGTATTCTGTGTAAGTAAAGTACTATTTAAAATAAAAAAGGCTACTGCAAGAGTAAAAACAACACCTAATCTAATCTTTATATTAATTTTTGTTGTTTTTATAATACGGCTTAGTATAGCCATTAACATAATAAATATAGCAATCAAAAAACAAATTAAAACAAAGCTAAGGGCACTAGTATTTTTTATTATATTGGATATCTCTTTCAATAAATATATATCATTGTAATATAGAGGAATGCCTCTATAAAATAATTTGGCTCTATTTATTACCGTTAACAAACAATAAAATAAAATCAATACACCATTGGCAATTACTATATTATTAGTTAAAAAATACAATATACCAAAGGAGAAAAACACAAGAATAAAATTATACAAAAAAATATAAAAAGCACCCTCCGAGGACACAAATAATTCAAATCCCTCTTTCCCACTTCCTAACCATAACGTAAAAAAAGTTGTAAATAAGGCTATTACAAAAGTAATACATAATCCTATCCAAAAATCAACATCATATTTCCCAAATTTTTCTTTTAGCTTCATTTTTCATTTCCTTTTCTATATAGATTTGCATAATAAAAGCCCGTGAATCTTTTAAATTGCACGAGCCACATATTACATATAAACTTTTTTTACTAATATGTCAAATTTTCCACTTCTTCTAAAGTCGGGATTGAAGTTGCTGCACCTTTTCTACTTACAGCAATAGATGAAGCTTTAGCACACATAGTTAAAAGCTCCTGTGTATCCATTTTATTAATAAGCCCAGCTATAAAGTACCCTGTAAAAGTATCTCCTGCCGCAGTTGTATCTACTGCCTTTACTTTAAATATATCTTGTTTAAAAATATTTTCACCATCGAAATAAACAACACCATCTTTTCCCAAAGTTAACACAATTTTCGCTTTTGGGTATTGCTCATTCATTTTATTTATAATTTCATTGGGATTTGTTATACCCGTTATTTGTTCTCCCTCTATTTCATTTATTAAAAAATAACTAACTTTTTCTAAGTTGCAATTATCCAACTTTTCATTAAAAGGCGATGGATTTAATATTATTGTTATATCTTTTTCGTAGGCTGTATCAATTATATAATCTAGCATATTTACTTCATTTTGCAAAAGAAGTATGTCATCTTTTTTAAAGTCTTTTAAAATATTATCTACAATATCTTTGGTAAAACTTTGGTTTGTGCCACCAAAAAGCAATATACTATTTTGAGCATTTTTATCAACTTGTATAATGGTATGTCCACTACTACTTTCCATTTCCAATAAATACTTTGTTGCAATACCAAAGTTTTTACAAGCATCCATAAGAATTTGTCCATCTTTTCCTATTATTCCACCGTGATAAACTTCCACACCAGCTTTAGCAAGAGCAACAGACTGGTTTAACCCTTTCCCTCCTGCAAAAACCGCTATGCCATTACTAGAAATAGTTTCCCCAGGTTTAACAATATGATCAACACCATAAACATAATCAACATTTAATGAACCAATATTCAAAACTTTCATAGGTCACCTCTTATTCTACTTACTTTCGTTCCTTGCTTGTAAAGCCATTTTTGCTTGCATTTTTCTCTGGAATTGGTCAACTATTACAGCTAATACAATAACTCCACCTTTTATAACCATTTGCCAAAATTCAGATACCCCACACATTACCATTCCATCATTTATTACACCAATAACAAAAGCACCTACTATTGTTCCACCAACTGTACCAATACCACCAGACATAGAAGTACCACCTAATACAGCAGCAGCAATTGCATTCATCTCCCATGTTTCACCTGTTGCAGGATGTGCAGCAGCCAATTGAGAAGACGCTATTATACCTACTACAGCAGCACATATGCCAGAAATTAAATAAACAAGTATAGTAACCTTATTTACCTTTACCCCTGATAACTTAGCAGCTTTTTGATTACCACCAATGGCAAATACATGCCAACCAAAGGCAGTCTTTTTTAGTATAATGGAAAAAATAATCGCCATTACCACTAAAATTATTAAGCCTACAGGAATTCCCATTACTCTTGAACCAAATACACTAAAGCCTACATTGCCCAGACCCTCGTAGCCTTTTAAGTCGGAATAAGTAGCTCCATTAGATAAAATATTTGCAAATCCACGAGCTGCATACATCATACCTAAAGTTGCAATAAATGGTGCAACATTAAATTTAGTTATAATAATACCATTAATAGTACCAACTAAAGCTCCTAATAATACAGTAAGAACTATAATAACAGGAATGCTAAAATAAACGGTTTTGCCTATGACCCCTAGTACAAGACCATTTTGTATAAGTCCGCCTGCAAACATACCAGAAAGCCCAACAATAGAACCTACAGATAAATCGATTCCACCTGTAATAATTACATAGGTCATACCTATAGCTATAATGCCATAAAGAGCAACGTGTTTGCCTATTAATAAAGCTGTGTTTACACTTAAAAAATTATCAGCTACGAAACTAAAATAAACTAATAGTATAGCTAATACTATAAATGTTCTACCTTTTAAAATCGTCATAATAATTGCATTTTTTGACATTTTATTTTCTTTTTCCATACCTACACTCCTTATAACAATTCGCCATCTGAATGATGCCCTTCATATGAAGCTAAAACAAGAGATTCTTCTTTTATTTCGTCACCTATAAACTCCCCTGTTATTTGACCATTGGATAAAACTAAAACTCTATCGGCAATGGATATTATTTCTTTTAACTCCGATGATACAACGATAATGGACAGGCCTTCCTCTGCATATTTATTTATTATGTCAAATACTTCTGTTTTCGCACCTATGTCTATACCTCTACTAGGTTCATCCATTAATAAAATTTTTGGATTTACTAACATTCCTTTACCTATAACAATTTTTTGTTGGTTTCCTCCAGAAAGAGAAAGAATTGGCAATCTTTTATCTGCTACTTTTATTTGAATGTCATTAATTTGTTTATCTACCATTTTATTTTCTTTTATAAAATTTACAAAACCAGATTTACAATAAGATACTAATGCAGACAATGAACAATTTCTTCCTATGTCCATAGTTTGTACTAAGCCCTCTCGTTGTCTGTCTTCTGGTACTAAGGCAAAACCCATTTTTATTTGTTCGTCTATAGATTTTATACTTTGTTTTTCACCATCTACATAAATTTCCCCCGTATGCTCTGGTCGTAAACCCATTATACATTCAAAAATTTCTGTTCTACCTGCACCCATCAAGCCGTATATACCAAGTATTTCGCCTTTTTTTAAATTAAAATTAACGTCTTTTAGTATATAGTCGCCGCCTTGTTTTGGTAGGTATAAATTTTTTATATCTAATACAGACTCCTGTTCCTCCCATTGTATTGCTCTATCTCGTTTTGGATAGGACTTCCCCTCACCTGTCATTTGCTTTACAATCCACGGCACATCTATATCACTAACTTCTGCATCGGCAACATATTTACCATCACGTAAAATAGTAACATGGTCACCAATTTGCATTATTTCCTCTAGCCTGTGGGAAATATATACGATTGAAATCCCTTGTTCTGTTAGTTCACGCATTATTTTAAATAATACTTGTACTTCTTGTTCTGAAAGAGATGAAGTTGGCTCGTCCATAATTAATATTTTTAAATCATCATTTACTAAGTTTCTAGCTATTTCTATAATTTGCTGTTGCCCAACTCTTAACTCACTAACTAAAGTATCTACTGGCATTATATGTTCTAATCTTTCCAGAACTTTCTCCGTTTGTTCTCTATGATAGGTATTGTCTAAACCTGCGCCCTTTCTTTTTTCCTTAGACATAAAAACATTTTGATAAATAGGCAAATTTGGAAATAAATTCAATTCCTGATGAATAATGCCGATGCCATTTTCCTTTGCCTCGCTTGTATCCTTGAATAAAACCTCTTTGTCACCCATGTAAAGCTTACCTTCGCTAGGTTTTTCTATACCTGCTATTAATTTCATAAGAGTAGATTTACCAGCACCATTTTCACCAATTAAAACATTAACCTTTCCCGTTAAAAGGTCGAAATTAACATTATCCAGAGCCTTTGTTCCTGGATAAATTTTACTAACTCCCTCAGCATGAAAACAGACGCCATCTTTTCCTGTGTATCCCATATTATCACCACCTTTTTAATTAACATTTAAAATAACAGGTGTTATTAATATTTCATCATTACCTTTTACTTCAAAAGTCCCTGTGAAATCTATTTTTTTATTCAATATACTATCAATATCTGCTGGTGCAATTACCTCTTTATCAATCATTGCATTTAGTTCCTTCGAAATTTCTGCCCATTCTTCTTGATTTGTATAATCCCCGAAATTTATAATGGTTAAATTATCTCTAGTTGATGAGCCCTTGTATACTGAGCCTATTTGTATCTTTATAATTTCACTTCCATTATATTCGTCCAGTTTTACAACTAAATATCCAGCTTTTTTACTATTTTCTACTTCTACAACTTCGCCAACAGCACTTACAGGATAACTAATAGTACCACTTGTGCCCATAGAATATTTACCATAGTCATCAACTACAGATTTTAAATCACCCTTTGCCTCAGTTAATAAATCTGGTAAATATACTGCCCTTGTTTGTATATCTTCAACGGCACTGACCCATAAGTCTGAAACACTATCTGTTGCATTAAATTCTACTTTACCCGTGTACTTTCCCTCTTCTCCTGTATTTATTATTTTCATACAGCTTGTTAAGGGCATTGTTAATATAGCAAAAACCACTAACATTAGTATTTTTTTCATATGCTGCTCCTTTAAAAAATATAAAAGGATTGCGAAAGGCTTAACACAGTGTTCTATTCGCAATCCTGTAAAAATTTAAACTATGTAGTTCTATTCTGAATAAACAAAAGTACTTAAGTTGTCTACATTTTCTGCTGTAATAGCAACGCAGTCAACTAATTGTTTTTCCTCTAAACCTGTTGTGCCATTTTTTAAGTAGTCATCAGCTTGTTGAACTGCCATTTCTGCCATTAATGCACATTGCTGAAGTGCTGTACCAACCATTTTTCCATCTCTAATTAATGCCGCTGCTTCGTCAGAACCATCCACACCAATTATTTTTATATCTGTTCTGCCTGCAGCTATACATGCCTCTGCTGCACCTACTGCCATTGTGTCGTTACCACAAATAATGCCTGTTATTTCTGGATTAGATTGTAAAATTGTTTCCGCTTTTTCGTAACCTTGAGTTTGTTCCCAGTTAGCTGTTTGTTGTGCTACCATTTCCAAGTCTTCGTATTGGTCAATTACTTCATGGAAGGCACTAGAACGCACGCCTGCATTTGTATCTGACTCCTTACCTAACAATTCAGCGTATTTCCCTGTTTCGCCCATTTCTTCAACCCAAGCTTCAGCAATAGCTTTTGCCCCTTGGTAGTTGTTTGCAACTATTTGAGAAATAGCAATACCATCTTGGTTAATTTCTCTGTCAATTAAGAAAGTAGGAATACCTGCATCTGCTGCTTTTTGTACCGCTTCAACGGTAGCATCTGCCCCAGCATTGTCGCAAATAATAGCTGCAGCTTTATCAGCTATAGCATTCTCGAACAATTCCATTTGCTTAGTTGCATCATCGTCATGAGATGAAACTTTAACTTCATAACCTAGTTCTGTTGCTTTTGCCTCGGCACTGTCAGCCTCTGTTTTGAAAAACGGGTTTGAATGAGATGGAGTAATTACATAAATAATGTTCGATCCACCACCAGGTAAGGCAACTACTTCTTCAGAAACTTCACTGTCCGATTCCTCCGATGGTGTTACCTCCGCTTGTTCCGTTTCCTTTGGTTGTTCTGGTTCTGCTGGCGTACTTCCACAACCAGACAACATAGTTGCAAATAGACAACCTGATAATAATAACCCTAATGCTCTTTTCTTTTTCATAAAAATTCTCCTTTTAATTTTCTTTATTGTAAAACGCTTTTAACGGCGTTATTCCAACCATTCAATTTATTTTTTCTTATGTCTACATCCATTTTTGGGTTATAGTTTTTATATACTATATTTTCAAAAATATCTTCTTTAGCAATACCTAAAGTAATTAGCGCCATATATGCAACACCGATTGCCGATAGTTCCTCAGCCTTTGGCACTTTTACAACGGCATTTATTAAATCACTTTGAAACTCCATTAAATAATTGTTTCTTGTAGGTCCACCGTCAACTCTTAGTTCTTCTACAACTATATTTGAATCTTTTTCCATAGCCTTTACAACATCATTTATTTGATAGGCAATACTTTCAAGACCTGCTCTTACAAATTCGGCCTTTCCAGTCGTTCTATCCATACCTACTACAGAGGCTTTAGCATTGCTATCCCAATGTGGTGCACCTAAGCCAGAAAAAGCTGGAACTAAAAATAAATCATCTGTTTTTTTAGACGCTCTTGCCAATTCTTCGGCTTCCTGTGGTGAATCTATCATACCCATGTCATTTTTAAGCCATGATATAACAGCTCCTGTATAATTAATATTGCCCTCTAGTACATAATTAACTCGACCATTCCTTGACCAAGCAAGAGATGTAACAACGCCAGTATTACTAATAAAAGGTTTTTCACCTACATTCATCATAACAGAAGAACCTGTTCCATAGGTAGACTTTGCCATGCCCTTTTTATGACAACCTTGACCGAACAAAGCCGCATGAGAATCTCCCATAACGCAATGAACTGGTATAGCTTTAGAAAAATATCCATCTAAAGTTGTATATCCATAAAGTGCATTGGAGTCCACTACTTCAGGTAAATTTTTAATATTTATACCTAGCCAATTACAAATATCTTCATCCCATTTTAAATCGCATATATTAAATAGTTGAGTACGTGAAGCGTTGGAAAAATCAGTTTTATAAGACCTACCCTCTGTTAATTTAAATACAAGCCATGTATCCATTGTACCATAACAAATATTTTCTGTCCCTAGTTCTTTTAAGGCATCTGTATTTTCAAGTAGCCACACTATTTTTAAGGCAGGGAAATAAGGGGATAAAACCATGCCTGTTTTCTCCCTTATTTCCTCTGAATGTTTTTTAACATATTCTCTTTCACCAATTTTTAATGCTCTGCTACATTGCCACACTATGGCATTATTTAGTGGTTCACCTGTTTTCCTATACCACATTGCTGTGGTTTCTCTCTGGTTACTTATGGCAATTCCTGCAATGTCCTCATTATTAATATTATTTTTTTCAACAATGTCTTTTATAATACTTTTAGTATTATTATAAATCTCCATAGGATCATGAGAAACCCAACCATTTTTGTCCACAATTTGTTGATGTAACAAGTCTTTTCTATCCAGCAAATTACCACTATTGTCAAACAACAAAGCCTTTGTACCCTGCGTACTTTGGTCTATGCTAATAACATATTTTATCATTTACATATCTCCAATGCCTTATTTAATATTCCTTCTGGATTTAACTTATAATGTTCAAACACTTCCTTAGATGTTCCTGTAATTACTGGAGAATCTGGCAGTGCTAAGTTAATTACCTTTTTAGGGCAATTTTCAGAAATAATTTGACTTACCATAGAACCTAGGCCGCCAAAAGGTGAATGTTCCTCCATTGTAATTACACCTTTTACTTTTTCACCATATTTTAATATTGAAGCTTTGTCTATAGGTTTTACACAATACATATCTAACACAGTTGCATTAATGCCATTTGCTTTTAATAATTCTATGGAATCCACGGCAGGTTTAACCATTTCACCACAAGCAATTATTAAAATGTCTGTACCATTTCCTATTACTGTTGCTTTATCTAATTCAAATGGACAATTGTTTTCACTATAAGTATCTTCCACAGGATTTCTACCAACTCTTATATAAGCCGGCTTTTTATCCTTAAGCAATTCTTCAAATAACTTTTCTGTTTGAAATCTATCACTAGGCAAGTAAACTCGCATATTTGGAATAGAAGACATAGCAGCAATGTCTTGAGCAGAATGATGACTCATACCTAAAGCCCCATAACTAATTCCGCCACTTATACCAACTAATTTTACATTAGTATTGGAATAAGCCACATCTACCTTAGCTTGTTCGTAACTTCTTGTAGAAACAAAACTTGCCGGAGAAAAAGCAAAAGGTTTCTTCCCACATTTTGCTAAACCCGCAGAAATACTAACTAAGTTTTGTTCCGCAATTCCTACTTCAATTGATTGTTCTGGGTACTCCTCATAAAAAGGCGCCATAGAGGCAGAACCTCTAGAATCGCTACATAAAACAACTATGTCTTCATCATTTTTAGCTTTTTTTAATAAAATATCACATATAGCCTTACGATTAGGTATATTATTCATTAAGTAAAATCTCCTTTCTCGCATTTATCTCATCAACTATAGTATTGTACTCTTCAGTTGTTGGAACTTTATGATGCCAATTTGCCTTGTTTTCCATTACACTACCACCGCCATAACCTTTTGTAGTGTTGGCAATAATGCAAGTAGGCATTCCCTTTGTGTTTTTTGCTTCAGTAAAAGCTTTGTCTAACTCTCCTACGTGGTTTCCCTTTACCTCTATTACGTGCCAATTAAAACTTTTTACTCTATTAAAAAGATTTTCGTGAGACATAACATCTTCTGTAGGGCCAGATATTTGTAATTTATTTCTATCTATAACAGCACAAAGATTGTCCAACTTATAGTGCCCCCCAGACATAAAGCCTTCCCATACAGAGCCTTCTGCAAGTTCGCCATCGCCCATTACTGTATAAACTCTATTATCCTTTTTATCCATTTTGGAGGCTAAAGCCATACCGACACAAACAGGCAACCCATGGCCTAATGAACCTGAATTCATTTCAATACCGTCAAGTTTATTATTTGGGTGACCAATGAATTGTGTTCCAAATGTAGAAAATTCTTCTATTAATTTATCTTTATTAAAAAAACCTTTGTCCGCTAAAACAGCATAGTAAGCTTCAACTGAATGACCTTTACTCATTACAAATAAATCTCTGTTAGGGTCATCTTTATTTTCTGGCGAGATATTCATGTGCCTGTTATATAAAACTGTTAAAATTTCCATAACACTAAAATCACCACCAATGTGCCCGCCTTTAGCCCTTACTATCATGTCTAAAACTATTTTTCTAAGGTCATAGGCTTTTATTTGCAATTCTTTTAAACTTTCCATTTCCTATTCTCCTCTCAAATACGCCTTTACATCTTCCTCAATTGGGTCGTATAAATCTGGCGCTACTCCTATATATTTACATGCCTCATATAAAACAGGCACAACATCTTTGTGAATACCTACGCAATGATGAATATATGGACCTTCTACAACTTTAGCTTCCAGCCTTTTTATATTTTCCACCTCAACCCATAAGTATGTTCCCATACCTTTAGGCCCTTCTATTCCTTTGGCATTACCTAATAATAATGAATATTCCCCATTGTCGCCGTCAAATCGAACTAAGGATACATCGCCATGTTTTGCCTCTGCTGTAATGCTTCCAGGGTGGTCGAAAGCAAGAGGATATGTTAGTTTTGCTTTTTCCTTAGCAATAGAAATTGGCCATGGGCCACAATGTTGTAAAAGTTCTCCATTTTTTACGTCTGGATGCCTTATTGTCCAGTCAGCAAAGAAACTTCTTGTTTCTCCCATTCCGGCAGCCTCTACTAATATAGAAGTAATTGCCCCATGTATATCTGTTTCACAAACAACAGGTATACCCTCATCGTTTAATAAAGCATTGGCAGCACAAGGCATTACACCTATTTCTTTTTGCAGTTGATTCCAACATTGTAAAGCAATAGCTTTACAACCATACTTCGTTGCTAAGTTTTTCATAGCTACTTTTAAAGCCGCAACATTTTCCAAATGTTCATCGCCAACACAAATTTCCATATTCTCTCTACAATACTTAACTACCTTTTCTACTTCTTCCTTATTTTCTTTTACTTTTTTAACCTCATCTGTAAGTTCTGGCATTGGCACAGGTGCTAATTGAACATTGAATTTTTCCAATAACTCACCTTCGTTACACATAGTAGTCCAAAAATCAAATGGTCTTGTAGAAATTTGTAAAATTCTAATGTTTTTAAATTCCTTAACTACATTACATACTGCCATAAAGTCCTTAAGGCCTCTTTCAAAAACAGGGTCGCTAAGTCTGCAATTGGTCATATAAGTAAAAGGAACCTTGAAACGCCTTAATACTTTACCCGTTGCAAAAAGTCCACATTGCGTGTCTCGCAGTCTTCTACCATTTTCGTCTGGTCTTTCATCTAAAGGTCCCCATAGTAATACAGGTACATTTAATTCTTTGGCAAGCCTTGCACAAATGTATTCAGTTCCAAAATTACAATGTGGTAAAAATAAACCATCAATTTTTTCAGCTTTAAATTTAGCTGCAATTTTTTGCATATCGCCATCGTCGTAAAGTAAGCCTTCTTCGTTGATATCTGTAATATCTACAAAGTCAACCTTAAGCTCTTTTAATCTGTCTGACGTTAATCCTCTATACTTTATTGCATCTGGTGCACTAAAAATACTTCTTCTTGTAGGTGCAAAACCTAGTTTTATACTCATAGAATTCCTCCACAAATTATTTGTTTTTTTTAATTATACAGTTGCGTACGCTTAATTAAAAGATAATATTAAGCATTTATTGCTTAATCACTGCTTAATTCAACCTTAAGCTATTGCATGAAATTAATTAAAACTATATAATGAGTCAATAGACCTATCCGTCAGCTGGGGCTTGTACCCCCCTGAACGGCGAATTTGGTTGCATACTCGAGCAATAAAGCGGAGCTTTATGACCAGAGCAGTTTACGTAGTAAACGACCAGATGTATACATTGAAGTGAGGGTCTAATTCTTACCGATTAACGATTTTAAGTTCTAAATTTTGCTTATAGCAAAACCAAAGGCTCCGCCTTTGTCAGCTGTTCACCGCTGTTCTACTACGAAGGGAGAAACATATGTCTATATCCGCTAAAGAACTGGCTAAAAAACTAAATATTTCTGCTGCTGCTGTTTCCATGGCTCTTAATGGCAAACCTGGTGTTAGTACAGAAACAAGAAAAAAAATAATAGAAGCCGCAAAAAGTTATTCTTACGACTTCACCAAAATTAAGCCACAGCAACTAAATGGCTCAATAAATTTTATAGTTTTTAAAAAGCACGGCACTGTTGTTAACGACTCACCATTTTTCAAAGTACTTTTCGATAGCATTACAGAATATTGCAAAGATATAAATTGTAAACTATATATAAACCATTTATTCGATAATGGCGATGTTTTAAAACAATTAGATGCAATGATTTCCCACGATTGTAAAGGCATTATTTTGTTAGGAACAGAGATGCAAAGCGAAGATTTTTTCCCCCTTTCTTACATTAACTTTCCTATTGTATTATTAGATACTTATTTTAACTCTACTAAAATGGATTGCGTTTTAATAAATAATTTAGAAAGTGCCTATAAAGCTACTAATACATTAATAAAAAAATTCCAAAGTCAGCCTGGATATCTTCATTCATCCTATCATATTCATAATTTCGAAGAAAGGGCTGATGGGTACTTTAAAGCCATACGCTCCGCAGGTATGTCTGTTTCTAATTCTATAGTGCATAAAGTTGCTCCATCTGTTGAAGGAACTTACGCCGACTTAAAAACCTTAATAGAACAAGGGGTAAATATTGCAAGATGCTACTTCGCCGACAACGATTTAATAGCCATAGGAGCAATGAAAGCCTTTAAAGAAGCAGGATATAAAATACCAGAAGACATAGCCATAATAGGTTTTGACGACCTACCTATATGCTCCTACTTCGAACCAAGCATTACTACAATAAACGTTCCCATTAAATACATGGCTCAAACTGCCATTGATAGGCTTTTAAGCGTTTGTAATAGTAAAAAATATAATCCTATTAAAATAGAAGTGAGCACTAATATTATTTTCAGGTCATCTACATAAAAACAACCCCCGAAAGTTAAATTCAGAATCTAACTTTCAGGGGTCTATATTTTATTTATTGGTAAGAATTAGCTAAAATACGAATTGATAACTGAAAAATGAGCTTTCGGGAATCGAGTGGGAAGTGGCATTTGCGAAATGCTATAAATAACAAACGCAAAAAATACAACTATGATAAAAAAACAAAATAATTATAACAAATTCTTTGGCTTTGATAATCTATATTGATAACTCAAATTTGTTTCCAAAAATTTGATTTAAAGCTTTATTTTTAACTGGTTGTTCCCAGTCCCATTTTTTATCAAGCTTTCTAATTTGTTCCTCTATCTTATCATGAAGTTCAAATCTTGAATTCATTTGCTCTTTAGTCTTTTGCTGTATCACAGCATTTCTAATAGTTCCCATTGACATAAAATCGAATTGATTACTAGCCGTTTTCTTTTAATTTTTACCATTCTTGGTGGTTAAAAATAATGAACTGTAGTTATTAAAATTTGATCCGACTGTTAGACTCATTACGTCCCCCTCCTCTGGTCGTAAACCGTAAGTTTACTAACCTACTTGTCTATCTTGTTTTACTTTACTTGTTATTCATTTTATCGGCTATTTCAAAAATAACATTAGCCTTTTTTAGTAAAAACCGTATGTGTAATTTTAATCAATAGAAGGTTTATTTACAGAAAAGTTTTTATACACTCAAAAAATCTAAAAAATATTTTGAAAAAAACTAAAATCTTAAAACGTACGCAATTTTAAAGTCAATAGACCTTTCCGTCAGCGGGGGTACAATCCCCCACTGAACGGATAGGTCTATTTATTTAAATCTTCGTGAATTGTTTTTGCAGCTTCTTTACCACAGCCCATGGCATATATAACTGTAGCAGCACCAACAACGGCATCGCCACCTGCGTATACATTATCTTTAGTACTACGCATATTGTCATCTACAACAATGCAACCTTTTTTATTTATATCCATATTTTTAGTAGTTCTAGGTATCAATGGATTTGGTGATGTACCAATTGACATTATAACAGAGTCTAATTTTAGTATAAAGTTTGAACCTTCTATTGGCGTTGGTCTTCTTCTTCCAGATTCGTCGGGCTCACCAAGTTCCATTTTTATACATTCCATACCTGTTACACGGCCCTCTTCATCACCTATTATTCTTAAAGGATTAGTTAATAATTGCAACTCTATTCCTTCTTCTTCTGCGTGATGAATTTCCTCTAAACGTGACGGCATTTCTTCTCTTGAACGTCTATATACAATATATACATTTTCTGCCCCAACTCTTTTTGCACATCTTGCTGCATCCATGGCTACATTGCCGCCACCAACTACAGCAACAGCTTTAGAATTTTTAATAGGCGTGTTGTAATTCTCTTTATAGGCTTTCATTAAGTTAACTCTTGTTAAAAATTCATTGGCAGAATACACACCAACTAGACCTTCACCCTCTATACCCATAAATCTTGGTAGACCTGCACCAGAAGCAATGTAAATCGCATCATAACCCATTTCAAACAATTCTTCCAATGTAAGTAATTTACCAATAACCATGTTTAATTCAATTTTTACACCAAGAGCTTTTAAATTGTCAATTTCTTTTTTAACTATAGCCTTTGGCAATCTAAATTCAGGTATACCATAAGTTAGTACGCCCCCTGGCTCGTGGAAAGCTTCAAAAACCGTTACTTCATAACCAAGTTTTGCCAAATCACCACTACAAGTAAGACCAGAAGGCCCAGCACCCACTACAGCAACTTTTTTACCATTTAGCTCTACATCACTAATTTTTTCTGACATATTTGACATAAACCAGTCTGCAACAAAACGTTCAAGTCTACCTATAGCAACTGGCTCACCTTTTTTACCACGTACACATACCTCTTCGCATTGTGTTTCCTGTGGACATACACGACCACAAACAGCTGGCAACGCATTTGTACTTTTTAATATGTAGTAAGCTTCTTCAAAGTTACCTACTGCAACTTGTGTAATAAATTCTGGTATGCGCACATTTACAGGACATCCGCTTACACAAGGTTTATGCTTACAATCCAAACATCTTTGTGCCTCTTCAATAGCCATTTCCTCAGTGTAGCCTAAAGAAACCTCCTTGAAATTTTTATTTCTTACATTACCGTCTTGTTCTGGCATAGGCAATTTTTTTGTAGCTAAATTTGTCTTATAAGGTTTTTTCGTGCCCGCTTTTTCTCCAGTAATTCTGCATTGATGTTCTTTTTCACTTTCTTCTTCTTTTTTGAATAATGTATTTCTTCTCATTAATTCATCGAAGTCTACTTCGTGACCATCAAAGTCAGGACCGTCTACACAGGCAAATTTAATCTCACCACCTACAGAGACTCTACAGCCTCCACACATTCCAGTACCATCTATCATTATAGGATTTAAACTAACTAAAGTTTTTATGTTATATTCCTTTGTTAATAATGAAACAAACTTCATCATAGGAACAGGCCCAATGGCAATAACTAAATCGTATTTTTCGCCGCCTTCTATTAAAGATTTTAATTTATCTGTAACAAAACCTTTTTCTCCATAAGAGCCATCATCTGTTGTTAGGTATAAATTTGTAGAGTTTTCTTTCATTTCCTCTTCAAGTATTACAATATCTTTATTCCTAAAACCTGCTATTATATCTACTTTAGTGCCAATGCTATGTAAATATTTTGCTTGAGGAAATGCAATAGCACAACCAACACCGCCACCTATTACACACACATTTTTAACATTCTCAACATGGGTAGGCATACCAAGAGGTCCAACAAAGTCCTTTATTCTATCTCCTACTTCTAAATCCGCAAGTTTCATTGTAGAGCATCCAACTGGGTTAAAAATAATTGTTACAAATCCCTTTTCTGGGTCTGTATCTGCAATTGTTAATGGTACCCTTTCACCTTCAGCGTCTACGCAAAACATAATAAATTGACCTGGCTTCGCTTTTTTTGATATTAAAGGAGCACGTACATCAAAACGTACTATTCCACCATTTAGTAAATCTTTTTTCATTACTTCAAACATTTTTACCCTCCTAATTTCTACAATAAAAACAAACACAATCAACTTTGTGAAAAAAACTTAAAGTAAAAATTGTATTTTATATATCATTAAAGTTTATCACAATATTTAAAAATTAAAAAGTAGAATATTACAAAGTATTATGAATATTTTTGTAGAAATCTTACAAATCTTAAGCATAATAAAAAGCATAGGAGTATTTTTTTAACTCCCATGCTTAGGTTAATTCTTTCAACTAATCAAATTTTAAAATTCTAGGTATGTTAGATATTCCTAAATAGCCTGCATACCTTACTCTCACTTTTGTTCTACTAAGATTTCTATAACTTTTTAATGATTTGCAACTCTATATGTAATCGTTACATCTCTGTATACGGAGTTCCCTCTTCCAGTTTTCCTGCTGTCTTCTTCTATTTTAATAGATTCGACTTTTTCTGCTCCACTTATATCAATAACAATTCCAGCTGTTCCTTGTTCCACTATTTCTGTTGTCCTGTTTGATGCGAAAACTGGTGTAGCTGTTTAAAATAAAATAGTAAGGGCTATAGACAATAGATTTAAATAGAGGTGGTTATAAAAACGAAAGAAAAACTCGAACAATATTTTAGTCTTATTGAAGGTAAAAGGTGTTATTGTGATATTAAACATAAGCTAGTGGATGTATTAATTATAATTATATGTGGAGTTCTTTGTGGACTAGATGAAATGACAGATATATTGTCAAAAAATGAATAGGAAAATTTTAATATTTTAAGAAAATCTTCTTTAACTTTACACAAGAATTATATTGCAAATATGGATAAAAAGACAAAACCTAGCATGAAAAGAAATATGTTTAAATCTTTAGTTTCTACAAAATACTTATTATATGTTATTTATTTCTTCTACTAACATTAACATAACTTCTTTTTAAGGAACCATAAAATTTCCGCGGTAAATTAACACTTTTCTAACTAATCCTTTAAAAATACTTAAATATAATATATATATAAATATAAATATAGTATACTATATTTAAACATCTTATCCCAAAATAAAAATATACGGAGCTATGTATGAAGAAAATTGTAATTATTGACGATGAATTCAGACAATGTAATGGGTTAAAGAAAATAATTAGTAATATGTATAAAAACATTGACCCTATCGCTTTTCTAGACATTGATGAAGGAATTCAATATATTAAAGAAAATAATATTAAAATACTTATTTCAGACATATGTATGCCTAATATGTCTGGGTTAGAACTGACTAAATTACTAAAAGAACACAATAAATACATAAAGGTAATATTTTTAACAGGCTATGCCGACTTCGAGTACGCCCAAGAAGCTGTAAAACTTGGTGCATCTGAATATTTATTAAAGCCTGTAAACCCCATTAAACTTAAAATCGCACTAGACAATGTAATTAAAAGTTTATGGGATGAAGAAATATTAACAAATAAATATAAAATTATTGAAAAAAAATTAAGCGTAACACTTCCAGTATATATAGAAAATATAATGAACCAATGGATTAATGGAAGAGCCACGGAAGAAACAATTTGCGAAATCAAAACCATTATACCAACCGGCAGCACCATATTATTACTAAGTAAATTTGACAGTCTGGACAAAATATCCGAAATCTATAGCAAAGAAAAATTAAATGATGTTAAAAATATGATTCTATATTACACGAGAAAGCTAATAAGGTATACTAGCTTTTCATTTTTTAGTCAAACGGAATTAAATTTGTTAATTACAATTGTTGTTTTTAAGGAATATAAAAATATTTTTTTTGTAACTGATAAAATTTACGATTATTTTATTAACAACTTTTCTAAAGATGATAAGGAAGTAGACTTTAAAATTATTAAAAAAATAACTACTACAGTTAGTAAAGCTACAGACTTTATATATAAAGACATCCCAACTATGTATACTCTGGCTTATTCAGCTTCAAAATATTCTTTCTATTACCATTTAGACAGTATTATTTATGAAGAAAGTATAAATTTTATCAACGTTAATAAACCTAGTATTTCCCTAAGCGATGAGGCAATCCTAAAGGAATCCATATTAAGTGGCAATAAAGTCAAAAGCAAGGAAATATTAAATGCATTTTTTAACCGTCACGAATTTCTTGTTGAACCTGAATATTTAATAAATCTATTTGAAAGCTTAATTATCAGGGTATGCAGAGTATATGAAATGGATTTTAGTAATAAATTTATTTTTGCTCACGATTATTTTATTAACTTTAAAGAAAGCTGTTTCCAATTCATAGAACTAATCATTGACGAAATCAACCTAAAACAAAATTTTAAAAATAAATATTTTTCAAGTAATGTAATCCGCTACATAGAAGAAAACCATGCACACGATATAACCTTAGATGAAATATCTAACCAATTTAATTTTACTCCAGCCTATTTTAGCAAGATAATAAAAGAAGCAACAGGTAAAAACTTTTCGACAATTCTACTAGAAGTGCGAATTGATAAAGCAAAAGAAATACTAAAAGTCCAAAATAATAAGGTGTACGAAGTAGCAAAGCTTGTGGGTTATAATGACGTTAAGTACTTTAACAGAGTTTTTAAACGAACAACTGGAATGACCCCCGCTATGTATAAACGTACAATAAGGTGTATAGATGCTGAATGTAAAGAAAAACCTAATAAAAAAATATAGAGATTTAAGTTTAAAAAGCAAATTAAGATTTTATTTTTTAAGCTTAATATTATTATCAACTATTTTTATTTGTGTTATATACTGGCAAGTTGCATCTACTAGCATGATGTCCTTGGCAAGAAAAAACAATCTGGAAGTTGTTAAAAAAAACACCCAAATAGTTGACAGAGAATTTAGAACACTACTAAACAACGCTTCCCAAATTAATGTAGACTTAGACCTTTACAAATTATTGGATAACATAGACAACATAGATGAATCAGAAATTTTAACTAGAGATAAACAAATAAGTAATATTTTATCTAAATATTTCTACGAGGACATAGTCGATTCCGTAGCCATTGTTACAAGAAGATTTTCCTTTGGAGATAACCACATTTTCACCTTACCTCCGCTAAATTTTTTTAATTCCGAAATATATAATGATGTGGCTAATAAAATAGGCGTTAGCTATTGGGTTCCAACTTATAAAGTTAAAGATGCCTTCAACTTAAATTATCAGCCTTCAAAAGATGATTTTTTCTCAATTGTACAAAAAATTAATCTTGTTTATATAGATCCTTTAAATAGCGGAAACATTAAACACTCAAACACAGAAGCTGTATTATTAATTTCCATTGGAGAAACATGGCTAAGTAATTTTTTAAATAGTAATAGCACTGATGCATATTCCTTTGTATCTACAAAAGAAGGCATTATTGTATCTCACAATAATAAAGATATCATTGGCAAAAAAATAGATTTACCTTGGTTAAGAATTGCATCCAACAGTACCGAAGGAACAACAACATTAAATTACAACGGTGAAAAAGTGCTTGTTTGCTACTCAACATCGATTGAAACAGGATGGATATTTGCCTCTGTAACGCCTGTAGACAGCTTGCTTAAGGAAATATATACAGTCCAATTTTTAACTATAATTCTTATAATCATTATAATATTTATAGCCTTGGTTTCTTCTGAACTTATTTCTAGAAGAATTACTATACCTATAGATAGATTAATAGCAGGCATGAAAAAGACCGGCGATGGTGATATAGGAGTTTATTTAGAAGTAGACGGCAATGACGAAATTTCTTATCTTACTTCCAAATTTAACGACATGGGAAACAAAATAGAAACTCTAATTGAAGAAAACTATAAAAGCGAAATACGTAAAAAAGAAATCGAATTAATGGCTTTGAACTTACAATTAAATCCACATTTTTTATATAACACTCTTAATCTTGTTAATATAATGGCTTTAGAAGAGAATAATTTGGAAATAAGCAACGTTTTAATTAGCCTATCCGAAATGTTACAATATACTTTTAAAACCGATCAAGAATTCGTGCCCTTTTCTGATGAATTTAAATGGTTACAAAATTATATATTAATTATGCAAAAAAGATTCGAAAATAAATTTACAGTTGATTATAAAATAAGTCATGATTTAAATAATATTTCAATCCCAAAAATGTTGTTACAACCCTTAGTAGAAAATGCAATTTTACATGGATTTAAAAAAATGAACAGTGGTGGGTATCTATCCATTTCAGCAAGAAAGCACAACAATCTACTAGAAATAATAATAAAAGATAACGGACACGGTATGAATAAAAATACTTTAGATGAAATATTTTCAGAAAAATATGAAAACCACATTGGTGTATCTAATACATTGAAGCGACTTAATATAATGTATAACGGTACAGCTAACTTTAATATAAACTCCGAAATAAATATAGGTACTACCATATTAATTATGCTGCCCCTATAGGGCAGCATAATTTTATATTACATAATTATAATTCAAAAATTTTATAATTAATTCTCGCCTCTTCCAATAAAGATATAGGCAAATTTATTTTTTTATTTTTATTAATCTTACCTTCTAGAATATATTTTTTGTTGAGCATTTTATACTTACTTCCTGCGAAATGGTTATATGATAAAAAATCCAAAGATATTAAACCCGAAATATCCTTAGCAAAGTTTATTGTCTCCTTTATATTTTTCTCATCGTCATTTATGCCATAAATAACAGGTATTCTTAAAACAAAATTTTTACCTGACTTTTCAATAGTTTCAATATTTTTAAATATAATATCATTATACACACCAGTTAATTTTTTATGTACATCTCTATCCATATATTTTATATCAATATACATTAAATCTGACATTTCCATAACTTCTTTAAAAACAACTTCATCTGTATAAGCACAAGTTTCTACAACAGTATGCATATTTTTAAGTAAATATAGCATTTCTAGCAAAAATTCAGGTTGCATTGTAGGCTCGCCTCCTGAAAAAGTAACACCGCTACTTTCAAAAAAATTAGCCTGCTCTATTAGTCTTTTAGATAAATCTGTAGCAACTACTTCCTCCCCTTTTAATCTTATTTTCCCTTGGGGACAAGATTTTATACACCGTTCAAGTCCTACACATTCCTTATGACTACAAGGCTGTTTACACTTATTACAATGCAAACAACCTTGTTCAGAAAACATTATTTCTTTTTCTATCTTCAAGCCCTCTGGATTATGACACCATATACATCTAAGAGGACAACCTTTTAAAAAAACCGTAGTTCGTATATCAGGTCCATCATAAACACTAAATTCCTTTATATCAAAAATTACTCCCTTAGACATTTATCCCCTTTCTCCAAATGTATATGCTATATAGAAAATTCATGCCTTTGTATTACATGGTCTTGATACTCTTTATCAAGTTCAACAAAATAAGCACTCCAGCCCCATATTCTTACAATTAAATTTTTATATTCATCCGGTTTTTTTTGTGCTTGTCGCATTATTTCTGCATTTACAGAATTTAGTTGTAATTGATGTCCTCCATTTACTATAAACTGCTTAATTAGCTTTGCCACTTTATCAATACCATCATTATTTTTAAATACAGATGAATGAAATTCAATGGTCAGCGGTCCTCCATTTATAGCTTGTGTAAAATCTGGTGAAGATAAAGACATAATATTAGACAAGGGTCCAATATCCTTTACAAATAGTTCCGGTGCATAGTTGGCTGAATAATTCTCACCTTTTCGATGTCCGCTTAAAGCATTGGACATACTGGCTGCATGCCATAAATAATACATAGCCGTACCTGTTCCAGCACGTACACAACCTCCACGTTCATTTACTAATCCCTCTACAGAATTACCAAAATCATTAATTAAATTACAAGCAATTTTGTTTGTCAATTCATCATTACTTCCGAATTTTTTTTCTTCATATCTTAAACGCAAAAATATTTCTTCAGAAAAATCTTTATCTTTAATTATTGCTATTGCCGCATCTTTAGACAAGCTAAGCTCGTCAAATATACACTTTTTTATTACTGCTAACGCATCTACTGCAGTTGCTATACCCACTCCATGGTAACCATAATTATTATATTTACTTCCTAAAGCAATATCTCGCTTATTCTCTATACAATCTTTCATCATTAATGACATAACTGGCGAACTCACAATGTAAATATTTTTGACTCTATCTAGTATTTCCCTACATTTTTCGCCAACTTCTTCAAAAAAGCAAGAATAAAATTCTTCATAGGATTGACATTTATAAATATACTTTTCAAAAGAATGATTTAGGATTGACGGAAAATTTATAGAGCCAATATTTGGAATATCCATGGCCACTTTAGGAATAATAAACTCCCAACAAGCTGCAACGGTATAATCTCTTGCATCCTCTAAATCATAGCCTTTTTTTACTAGTCCCTCTATAACTATATCATCGTTAGAATATTGCGGAAAACCTAAACCAACTTTTGTTAACTCAGTCCCTTCCTTGTATAGTTCCAAAGGTGTATTTTTATTTACACGTAAATTAATTTTAGGATCAATTAAAAGTAAATTTTTAGAAGCCTTTAAACACATGGAGCTTAATTCATTAAAAGAATTATTACCCTTTTTATCAACTCCTCCTAACATCATGCTTTGTCCATTATCACCCTGCTGAACGCCAACATATAAATCGCTATCTAAATTAAAAGTAATAAAGAATTCCTCTAACAATTCTTGTGCTTCATCTCTAGTTAAAATACCTTTATCCAAATCATTTTTCATATAAGGATACATATACTGATCAAATCTTCCTACTATATTGTGATAAACACCCTCGCACCAAAGAGAAAAATGTAAAATTCTAAAAAATTGCAACGCTTCTAAAAAACTATTTGCCTTTTGCCTTGGTACGTTACGCAAAACTTTTGCTACTTCAGTTAATCCTTGCTCTTCAGCCAGTTTTTTGTATCTATCTGCAATTTCGTATATTCCATTTATGGATTCGATAATAGATTCTAAAAAAAATTTCTCCTCACCGTTTGCACTATCCATTAACTTTATACATTTATTTTTTTCATATTCAAGTCCATTATTAATAATTCTTTCATAGTCACCAGCAATATTACAAACACGTCCTATTTCATGAATAAAATAATTTTTATTTTTAATATTTTCCATTTCATTTTTTGTAAAAATTTCAGGTAAATTTTTAACTGTCCTCATAAATACTATGCGCTGATTTTTCATTATTATAGGCGTTTCATTTTTTAATACTTCTAAAAAACGACTAGTAACACGTTTTGTAACAGGAACACTATTTTCTTCAAAATAGTTAGTTTCTAAATAGTCTACACTTTTTCTATATATATGATGTTCTTTAGTTCTTAAACTTATTAAAAGTTCTTTAATCCTTTGAGTCATTATATCACTCCTATTAGCTAAATTTTCTATAAAGCAAACCATCCCAACCATCTAATTTATTTGATATTGTAAGAGGTGTACTTCTGTGTGCAGCAAAAGGGGTATTTGGAGCATTTAATAGCTCATCTAAATTTTCACCATCTTTTATTTGCTTTACCCAAACTTCCATTTTTCCTTTGCTTCTGTTATTCCATAAATAATATGGTATCGCTTTAAAGGGATAACCTGTTTTAGTTTTTCCTGTAATTGCAATAGTTTTTACGCCACAAACTTCCACTCCCTCTTCCTTAAGCGCATCATTACATAATATAATATTATGAACATCCACATCATTATCTATTTCCTCAAAACAATAGAGCAAAGGACCTTTAAAAAGTGCAACCTTACCACGATTTTCTTTAACAAATGGATGTGCCTCTATTTTTGTTGGTGGCATCAATACTTCTATATCTATTTCATCTCTATCTTGCCATTCTCTTGTAATTTCAATATAACCATTTTCCGTAGAATGTAAATATTTTTCCCCACTACAATTTATTACCATATCTACTGCCCATTTTGGCTTTCTAATAGACACTGTAAACTTCTTCCTGTTATTCAAATGCAGTATGATTTTGCCGTCGCCTTTCAAAGGGAAAGTACCTTTTTGTTCTATAGTTATGTTTTCTTCATCTATAAAAAAGCTCATACTACTACCTATAAATAAATTAACAAATATATTATTACTTTTTACTCCATATATATAATCTTGCAAACTTCCCATAACTTTAATAAACATAGGTGGGCAACAAGGGCAGCCGTGCCATTCCCAACGTTCAACACTTCCATCACTTCTTAAGGGATTTTCATAAAAATACTTAGTTCCGCTAATAGATAATCCTGGAAGTACATTGTTATATAAAGCTCTTTCCAATACGTCAATATAATTTGATTTTTGCTCTGCTCTAAAAAGTTCACTTGCCCAAAATATCATTGCAACACCTGCACAAGTTTCCAAATATGCATTATTAGGCAAATCATATTGATATCCAAACCTTTCCTCATTATGTATAGCACCTATTCCACCACTTACATGAAGTTTAGTTTTTTCTACATTTTCCCATATTCTCTTTGATATCTCTATATATTTATTATCCTCTAGCTCAATACCTAAAGTAACTAGCCCTGTATACATTAATGCAGCTCTTACTGCATGTCCTACAGCCTCATGTTGATGGTCTATAGTGCAATGATCCTGTGCATATTCCCCCATATAAGGTGGATATGAAACCCTATTGTGATGCACTCCTCTGTGGTCATACCAAAACTTAACTAACTCTAAATAATCTTTTGGCTCTATAGTGACGTTATATTTTTCTGCAATATTATCTTTTAGCTTAACTTCATCAGTCAAAAGTCTGTACAATTTAAGAATAGCTTCCTCTGGTAATGAATGAGCCGGAACTATATTATATCTCGGCTCTTCACCTATATTATTACACAGGCAATTTACCGCCTTAATGCCACAAACTAATAGTGTTATTTTTCCTGTAGCTAAAAAATAATGTACTCCTCCTTCCACTAAGCACCCTATATTATACAATTCATGTTGCCACAAAAGGCTACCACCATTTTTGCCCCATTTCTGATCCGGACACATTAGTGTTGTATAAGTATTTACATACCCGTCAGCAGAGATATTTTGTGCATCTTTAATTTTGTTTACATACTCTTCTATTTTATTATCTATATATTCATCATAATTTATACTAATTAAGTCACTTAGACCTCTTATAACTTCGTTTATTAAGCCATCATACCAAGGGGGACCTACGTGTTTTCCAGTTTCACCATTTATAACATATTCATAATTACTCATTAAACCTTCTTCATGGTCATTACTAAATTTATTCAAAATGTCCCTTGCTGTTATTGTAGATATTTTATCTATTTGTTCCTTCCAAAAGCCTTCAGTTATTTTTATATTCTTATGGATAGATCTTTTTATATATTCCATATTTGCTCCTTTTTTACTTTAGTCTACGTAATAATTATATTTTGAATATTTTGCTCAAAATTTCTAAATTTTTACGAAAAGTAAACTATTTTATCTTTTGTAACTTTAGCCTTTAAGTCCTGTTGTTGATATTCCATCAATGATATACCTTTGTCCTACAAAAAAAACTAGTATAGATGGTATTATTACTAAAACCGATGCAGCCATTAATAAATGCCACTGGGCAGTATAAGAACCTTGAAATAGTTGCAACCCTAAAGACAAAGTATATTTTGTCTCATCATGTAAATAAATAAGAGGACCCATAAAGTCATTCCAACTTCCCAAAAAAGAAAATAATCCTACTATTACTGCTGCTGGTTTTGCCAATGGAAGTATAACTTTTCTATATACCTGAAAAAAAGTCGCTCCATCAACATAGGAAGCCTCGTCCAATTCCCTTGGTATTGTCATAAAAAATTGCCTAAACAAAAATATATTGTAAACACTACCACCAAACCATATAGGCACAGTTAAAGGTACTAATGTATTTGTAAAACCTAATTTAGACCACATCATAAATGTTGGAATTAAAGTTACAATACCTGGCATCATAAGGCTTGTTAATATAATTATAAAAATTTTATCTCGCCCCGGCCAACGCATCCTAGTAAAACTAAAAGCGCATAAAGATGCTGCAAATATTGCACCTAAAACACTAGAAACCACAATAATAAGCGTATTCCTTAAATATCGAAAATAAGGCATTACATCTAAGGCATCTATATAATTTGTCTTTATTAAAGGATTTGGAACTAATTTAGGAGGCATAATAAATATTTGTCCCATATCCATGAAGGAACTTCGTACCATCCAATAAAAAGGGAATAAACAAACTATCGAACCAAATATTAAAAAGACATATAAAAGCAAGTTAGAAAAACTAATTTTTGATTTTCTCAATTATTTTTCACCTCACCTTCATAAAATACCCAAACCGATGATGACCTAAAGACTATCATAGTCAATAATAATATTATAATAAACAAAATCCACCCTAAAGCAGAGGCAACCCCTAAATGGCCATAGGTAAAAGCTTCCCTGTACATATAAAATACATAGAACATAGATTTATTATTTGGACCACCATTTGTCATTATGTATGCTTGACTAAATACTTGAAAGCTTCCTATAAAACTCATAATTAAATTAAAAAAAATAGTAGGTGAAACCATAGGCAGAGTAATGTTACGCAACCTAACTAATGTATTACCTCCATCAACCTTCACAGCTTCGTACAATTCCTTAGGTACATTTTGTATTCCTGCCAAAAATATTACAACAGTTCCTCCAATGGTCCATAAACTCATAATAGCCAAAGATGGAATAACTGTATTCTCACCGTATATCCACAAACTTGTAGGTAACCCTAATTTATCTAATATAGCATTAAATATTCCTGTATCTGGGTCAAATAACATCATCCATAAAATTGATGACGCAACAGCTGGCACTATTGTTGGTAAATAAAATATAGTCCGAAAAAAAGACCGACCCTTTATGTCCGCACTTAATGTAAGAGCAACAAAAAACGAGAAAACTATTTGCAAAGGGACACTTAAAAGTACGTAATAACAAGTAACTAACAATGAATTTAAAAAATAAATATCATTACCATTAAAAAGATTTATATAATTACTTAGTCCTACAAAATTTATTTCATCCATGGCTATTGTATAATCTGTCAAACTTACTACCAAGCTAACAATAAGTGGCATAAAAACAAAAATTATAAATCCAAAAATAACTGGCAATGCAAATAATATACCAAAGAATATTTCTTGTTTCTTTCTTTTCGACATAATGAAATACTCCTTTCTACTGCTCTGGTCTACTATAAAATCCTTGTACTTCCTTATTCATATTTTCTTCTGTTGAACTAATTACCTCTTCAGCAGTCATTTCCCCTAAATAAAGTTTGTCTAAAGCCGGTGACATTACATCCATTATTCTAGGAAAATTCTTTACGCTATACAGCAATACAGGTTTACCATTTGTAAATCCGTTATCTAAAAATGCTGGTATATACCCATCTGGATGTGCTGGATTACCTGTAGCCCATTGATTAACCAAAGCCTCATCTTCATAATAAGATTTTTGTGTTGGCATCCACAAACCACCTTCAATTAATTCCATATTGTATTCTGTTTGCATAAAGGCTTTTTGTAACTTCCATGCTGCATTTGGGTGTTCTGTTGTTTCAAAAGTAACAATAGGTTCACCTAAACATAAAGTTGATGGCGTATCGTACATTTTTGGTGCAATTCCCACCCCAAAATTAACTTTATTAGCAACTAAATCCATAAGAGCCCACTGCCCATCCCAAATCATTGCCACTTTTTTAGATGATAGTGCAATTGAACCACCAGGCAAGCTTTTAGCTTGTACCGGAGATGGTGCTACATGGTACTTTGTTATTAAGTCTGCAAAATTTTGCATAGCCTCGGCGCCTTTTGTACCTGCCAAATTTATCTTTGTTCCCTCATCATTTAATAGCCCTTGCTTTGAATAGGCCATGGCATAGGAAACCATAGTTGCTCCCCCTGGTATATACAAACCAAATTGCTTAATATTTTTTGCATCGAAGTCTGGATCTAAAGCATTTCTACCCTTTTGATCAATTGTAAGTTTCTGTGCCACTTCAACAAATTCCTCCCACGTCCATGCGTCTTCCTCCTTAATAGGCACATCTATTCCTGCCTCATTTAGCACATCTTTGTTATACATTAGTCCAAAAACTTCAAGCGCCCCATTTATGCCTGCTACTTTATCCTTATCCCACCAATACACTGTTTGTGGCAAAAAATCATCTATAGAAAATGACTCATCGCCTTCAGCCATTTCTAAAACATTTTTTATTTGGCCCTGAATTGCCCATTGCAAAGCTAAATCCCCATACAACATTGCTACATCGGGACCTTCTCCCGAGGAAATCATTGTACTTAATTTCGTTGTATAGTCAGTTGCCACGTGTATAAATTTCACCTTTATATTGGGATTATTTGCCTCAAAGTTATTTATTACATTTTGCGTTGTTTTTTTCTCCGCTGGCGACCCCCATCCTGTATAAGTTAACTCAACTACTTCATTGTCTGTATTTTGAGTTTTACTTACACCGGTTTTATTTTCTATTTTTATCCCCTTATTACTAGCACCAGTTCCACAAGCCGTAAATAGAAATACACTTACTAATAAACTACTAATTAATTTTTTCATATTTTTCTTCCTCCATACCTACTTGTACATAACTATTTATAAAATAAGTATAGTTAAGAAAAATACAATCCACCATTCTAATTTTTTAAGAAGGTGGATTATTTTAATTTGTTAAACACAAAAAAACAGTCCAAATTTTATAGGCAATTTGGACTGCTTTTTTAATTATTATCCACCAATTTTTTTAAGTGTATTGTCAACAAAAGCTTTTGCTCTAGGTATATCATCTTCATCTAAATGCTCAATAATAATAGGTATATTAGGATGATTTTCTGATAATTTTTCTATATATAAATCATAATTCAGTACACCAAGACCAGCTGCAGGAAGTTCTACAGCTCCAGCCCCTCTAAAGCTATTGTGCTCTGCAGAACCTTCACCGAATTTAGAGTCTACATTTTCAGTCCTTTTACAGTCTTTTGCATGAGCAATAATAAATTTGTGATCTAAAACATTAAACATTTCTTCAATTGTTTTATCTACATTATCTATATTACTGTCATCAAAATAATTAGTTGGATCCAGTAATAAGCCTATTCCCGGATGTTGCACCTCACGGAATAATCTAGCTACCTGACTAACTGACCCTACTACATTATTAACATAATTTTCAACTAAAAATACTGCATTGTGTGCATATGCGTAATCAGCAATTTCTAAAGCAATCTTTTTAAACTCTTGATAGGCTTCTTCTGTAGAATTTTTTTCGTCATATAGCCAGTCGCTATCTACATTGTATGTACCTGTTTCACTTACAACATAAGGCGTACCAAAATCACGCGCATGCTTTAATATTTCTTTTACATACTCTATATTTGATTTTCTTTTAATTGGGTCTGGATGAATTAAATTTGTATAAGCAGAAATTGACACTATAGGTAATGACGCTTCTCTAAAGGCATCTCTTACTTTATTTGCCTTCTCCTTTGTTATCTTGCCTCTACTTAAATCAAGATCCTTAAATTCTAAATCTAATTGCACACAGCTCATGCCATCTTTTTTAATTTTATTTATTGTTTCTTGCAACCCATAGGGATAATATCCAGTAAAAATACCAACACTAATCATAGTCTTCCTCCTTATATAATTTCATTCAAATATACTGTACGTTCTTCTTTTATAGATTTGTAGCACGCATCTATACACGCAAGAGTCATAATATTATCTACTAAACTTACTTCCGGTTCCTTACAATCTTCAATAGCGCACAATAAATTAGCCATCGTTCCTACAAAAGCATCTGGAAACCACTTAGTATTCCATTTCGGTTTTATCCATTCATTTGGATAATCCTTAGATGCAACCTCCATTGAACTTATAGCTGGCTCCGGTTCACGTTTATGCCATCCAATATCACCTTTTGCTATGCCCTTTAAACCTTCCACTCTCCAACGAATATAATTATCTTTTGCACAGGGTTCTTCCGGCCAAGCCCATACATCATCTATGCTTGTTGCTATTAATCCATTACTATAGTGAAAAGTATATTGAGTTATACCATCAGTATGTTGAAACTTAGTACGTGGGTCCCTTCTGCATATTGTAGTAATTTTTTCTGGATTTCCAAATAAGTATCTAAAGGCATCAATATGATGAACACCCATGGCATACAGTTCCAACATATTATAATCTTTTAAAAACCCTTGCCAATCTGGTATTGCCCTCATATCTATAGATGCAATAACCGGTTCTCCTATTATGTTATTATCTAATGTATACTTTAACGCACGTATGGATTGGTCATACCTCATATTTGAATTTACAGCAACGGTTAATTTTGCTTCATTACTAATTTCCGCCATTTTTTTTGCATTCTTTAAAGACATCGCAACAGGTTTTTGGCATAGTACCCCTAATATTTTCTTGTTTTTTGCAGCATATTCCAATACCTCCAATTGCAAATGAGGTGGTAAAGCAATATCTAAAATTTCAATATCCGCATTATCTATCATGGCTTTCCAATCACTATAAATACTTTCCACACTATGAATTTTTCCAACTTCCTTAGCAAGTTCTAAATTAATATCGCATAGTGCTACGGGATTAAAACCAACACTTCTATATGCAACTAAATGGCAATTTCTTACTATAAACCCTGCTCCAATAATTCCAATTTTATAGTCCATTTTTTTCGGTAATCTTGGTAAAGAAGCTTCTTCTAATTGTTTTTTTAGTTCAATCATTCTATTCTCCTTATAATACTTCAGAGGGAAGGTACTTCATTATTACGGATTTTTTTTCTTCGTTCCACATATGTATCCAATATGACTATATCTTTTTCTGTAAACCACGCAAAAGGATCCGTACTACAAATAAGTGCAAAATTTGCCCAAGCATTAAATGAACCCGAACGTATTATGACTTTAGCTTTAGGTGCTATTTTTTCAACTAAATTTTCGTGAGTTGTACTTACAAACTCTGCGCCTGAGCCGGTATATATCTTTTGTATATCCTTATATAAATCTGGATGTCTTGTTTCTACCTCTGTAGCAAAGGATACAGCTTCAACAAAAATTTCTTTTCTTAGCATTTTTAATATATCTATAACATCAACCTGACCTTCATAATATCCTAAATTAATAACACAGGCATTCTTTGGAATAGGAAAGCCCGCATCCGTTACTAATACAATATCTGAATGACCACAAGTAGCTAACGCTCTTGCCAATTCCGGATGTAAAATTCTACCTGGTCTCATAACTATTTCACCTCCCTCATAAAATTTTCAACATCCTCTAAATAATGATAAGATGGTACAGTTTCCCATTTAGTACAACATAGGCCAGCACAAGCATTAGAAAATATAATGGCATTCTCTAGAGGCAGTCCATTTCCTAATGAAACAGCTAAGGAAGCGTTAAAACAATCACCCGCTCCATTACTATCAACTACATATACTTTTTTAGCAGGTACAAAAATTTCACCAGCTTTATTTTTTGATACAACACCATTTCCCCCTAATGTCATAACTATATTTTTACAGCCAGTACCTTCTAACAAATCATTAGCAATATCCACCGGTTTCCTATTAGTATTTGGTACCACACCAAGAACAACCTGGCCTTCTGTTTCATTTGGTGTTAAATAATCCACAAAACTTAAATCATTATTTATTAACTCAGTAGCCGGTGCAGGATTTAATATAGTTATTTTTCCATACTTTTTCGCTAGTTTCAAAGCATACAACGCTGTTTCTACAGGAATTTCTAGTTGAGCTAATACAACATCTGACGACTTAATTAAGTCGATGTTTGCATCTATATCAGATTTGCTAAAACTTTTATTTGCACCCATGTCTACAGTTATTATATTCCTACCAGCATCGTCTTTTACTATAAAACCAACACCTGTTGGGTAATCTGTTGATGTCCGTAATCCTTTCTGGGAAATTTTCTCTGTGTTAAGAAGCTTCTTAAATTCATCACCATACAAATCATTGCCAACTACTCCCATGAATTCAACTTGAGCATTTAAACGTGCAGCTTGTACAGCCATGTCGGAACCTTTTCCCCCGAAGGTTCCTCTAAAATTTTCGCCAATTAAAGTTTCGCCAGCAAGAGGGATTCTATGAGTAGTCATCACTAGAGCCTTGGCATAACTACCTATAACGCATAATTTCATTCTTACCTCCTCTTAAAAACTAATAAGCATTTTCATCTCCCACCAAACCATCACATATTTGAGGACCTGAACTTGTTCCAACTAACTCAGCCCCCGCTTCAAACATTTCTTTCATTTTCTCAATAGAATTAACTTTCCCAGAAACCTTTACCTTACATGGATCCTTTATATTTTCTTTAAGAATTTTTACATCTTCTACAGTTGCAGCACAACCACCTTTACCCCAACCACTAGACTGCTTAACCCAGTCCACACCTGCCTTACTAGATAATTGTGCGGCCTTGACTTTTTGTTCATAGTTTAAAAAACCAAACTCAAGCATTACCTTAACTTTAACACAACTAGCATGAGCTATGTCCACTACCTGTTTAATTTCATTATAATATTCATCCTCAAAACCACCTATTAGTAGCCCTGGAGTTGGTGGAAAATCAAATTCATCCACTCCCGTTTTAACTAACTCTTTAAGTGCCGCAAGCTTCATTTCTAATGTATCATTGGCTTGAGGAAAATTTAGTGTAGTGGCTACTTTTATCCCCGTTCCCTTCAAATATTCCTTAGCAAACTTTACATAACAAGGTGCAATCATTGCAGCTTCGAATTCATATTTTTTACAAATTTCTAAATGTTCAATAAGACCTTCCTTTGTTAAATCCGGGTTTACATTTGTAAATTGTATTGCCTTCGCTACCTCTTTTTTGTTTGTAAAATCAATCATAATCTCCTCCTAAATTAAATATTCATTACATGAAACGTTTCATATAAATTTAAAATACACCTTTAAAATATTTTTGTCAATAGTTTTTTATCTTATTACAAAAAAACAGCCTACTCCCTAATACCATTTAGAAAGCAAACTGTTTATATCATTCTAATTACTTTAAACCTATCTTCCCTTTGATTAAGCGTCCCAAACTTTTTCCAATTACTTTATCATAATAGTTTGCCGCCTCTATAGGTGAATTGAATTTTTTATTTGTATTTCTTATTTGACTGTTCCTATAGCCTTCTAATACCTCTTTTTTCCATGGATATAGTAAATCCAGCTCTTTATTCATATAAAAACCTTTATGAGTAGACGTTCCTGTTAATATTGAAAACAAATTTGACGTATCCACACTACAAAGCCAATAAATAAAGCTACTACTTAAATCAATATTATTCGATAGGTTACTTACCCCAATACCCCAACCGCCTAAAACAGGTTTACCGCCTGGTATTTGCGCACAACCAATATTTCCCGCTATTCTAGAATACACCGAATCGTTAATTCCATAAACTAAAGAATCATATAATATTACCATGGCAACTTTACCACTTTTAAAAGCTTGCGCAATGTCTTCCCAATTTTTCACATAATTGGTGTTGTCCGTATACTCGAATGCGTTTAAATATTCCTCTTTAACTAAACTTACATTTGCGTCTTCAAAAATTTCTTCTGGTGAAACTAAATTTCCAAATAAACTAAGTCTATTTAGCATTTCAATACTATTATATATATTACCCTCATTTATTAAAGATGTTCCAAAGTCCGTCATGGAATGTTTATTATATTTCTTAGTGAAAAATTTAGCTACATCATTGTATTCTTCCCATGTTCTCGGCGGTTGCAATTCATAATTAAACATTAATTCAAACTTTCGTTTTATAGATGCATCCTCAAATAAATCTTTTCTATATATTAATAATTGAGTGCCTCCCAGCAACGGCAACCCCTTTAATTTTCCATTTATTATTCCATAATTTAAAACAGAAAAGTCTATAAAAGAGTTAAAATACTCATTATCATCTGCATTTAAAGTGGCAAGCAAATTACCGTCTATACTGTTCTTCCACAGCAAGTCATACATTATTATATCCACTTCGTAACTTTTAAGCATATTTGAATATGAAAGTATTTCTGCTAGCTCTTTATATTTTTTCTTTTCAAATAAAAGTCTTACCCCTGTTTCTCTTTCATAAATCGAACTAATATTTTCTAATGGCGTAGATATTTCTGTATCTAATACAGCTATTTTTAATACCTCATTCCTACTTTTTTTATATTTTATTTTTTTCATGGCGATAATATTAATAAACTTAGTTTCTATTTGAGTTAATAGACTTAAAGATGTTTTATTAAAATTAATTTTATCAATTAAACATCTTGTAGCAACACTAGCTAATTCATTCATAGAAATATCAATTACAGCTGAGAAAGATTCGCTATCTTCTATCCAATTTTGATTTTTTATACAAATCAAGTCAATACCTTTATCTCCAATTAAATCCATCGCTTTTTTTACGCCCTTTGTTAGAGAACTATTACCTAGTAATATAGTATCTATATTTCTATTTTCACAAAGTAACTCGTAGGCGAGTTTAAACCCCAATTCCTTAGTAGGGTCAATTATTTTAATAATTTTAATATAAAAGTTATCATCAAATTCTAATATAAAGTCTTTTTGGCTGCTATCAATCAACATTGCTATTTGTTTTTTATTATTTTTTTTACAAAATTCATAAAAATCTATTGCCACATTTTTGTAGTCAAATTTAATAGTATTTATCTTATTATAAATAGTCGGTGTATTATTTAAAAATACAATTGGCAACTTTTTTTTATAATTCTCTATCCATTTCTTTTTTCTTGTAGTAGTGTTTACAATCAAACCATCTGCTCCTAATTGTACAAAATGCTGTACCGCCTTCTCCTCCAATGCACTATTACCATTGGTTGTAATAGTAATAACATCAAATCCTCTATTGTAAAAATAATTGGATACCTCAGTAATTATTGACACAGACTGGTCATCAAAATTATTATTAATAACCAAACCGATTAAATTGGTTTTAGATTTTTTTAAATTTTGTGCTTTTATATCAGGGATGTACTTAAGTTCCTTAACAGCCGCTTCAACTTTATCTATAAGCTCAATATTTTTAGTCTTTCCGTTTAAAACATTAGAAACCGTTCCAATTGACACACTAGCTCTTTTCGCAACATCTTTTATTGTTACCACTTTAATTCAACTCCATACTTTTATTTTTTTACATCATCTTCGCTACAATCTAAATTATGACAAAAAAACCTATGCCACCCTATATTGGTTTCTGGAACTTTAGTATCCTTACATATAGACGTAGCCTTAGGGCATCTATTATAAAAAGTGCAACCTTCTTCAATATTATTTTCTTTCGAAATTTCCCCTGTTATATCCTTAACTTTCACACGCTCCCTACCTATTTGAGGTACAGCTGAGAACAATGCCCTTGTATACGGGTGCATTGGATTTGTAAATAATTCTTCTGTTGTTCCTTCCTCAACAATTCTACCTAAATACATAACACCTATTCTATGGGATATATACTTAACTACACTTATATCATGAGAAATAAACATAAATGTTATTCCAAACTCTTTTTGTATATACTTTAATAAATTTAAAATTTGAGATTGAACAGAAACATCTAATGCCGAAACCGGTTCATCGCAAATAATTATTTTAGGATTTGTTATAATAGTGCGAGCAATTCCCACTCGTTGCCTTTGACCACCAGAAAATTCATGGGGATATCTAAAATAATGCTCCTGTTGTAGCCCCACAGTATTAATTATGTTAAAAACCTTTTCGCGCCTTTCCAAAGTATTACCCATTTTATGTATTATTAATGGCTCTTCTAATATTTGACCTATTGTTTTTCTTGGGTTTAATGATGAAAAAGGGTCTTGAAAAATCATTTGTATATCTTTTCTATACTTAGAAAATTCTTTATGGGATAATTTTAATATATCTTCTTTATTGAAAATTATTTCCCCGCTGTCTGCCTTTACAAGCCTTAAAAGAGCACTACCTGTTGTTGTTTTCCCTGAGCCTGACTCACCCACAAGACCATAAGTTTCTCCTTTATTCAAAGAAAAAGTAATATTATCAATTGCATTTACATATTTAATAGGTTTTGCCAACCTGCCTGCTACTCCATATACAGGAAATTTTTTTGCTAAATTTTTAACCTCTAATATAATTTCAGACATTAGGCACCTCCCCTTTTAATTCACTATCTAATATTTCTTTATAATGCCAACATTTTACACTTTGAGTGTTCTCAAAAAACATTGGAGGCTCTTCTTCTATACATTTTTCACTAGCATACTTACACCTTGTTGAAAATTTACAACCTCTTGGAACCCTATATAAAGAAGAAACTGTACCCTCAATAGTATTTAATTTTTCCTCTTTTTCACCTTCCATTTTAGGTACAGAGGATATTAACCCCTTAGTATAAGGATGCAAAGGCTTATTAAAAAGCTCATTAGTTGTACCCTCCTCCACTATTTGACCTAAATACATAACTTTTACACTATGGCAAAGTTCATAAACCACTCCTAAATCGTGGGTAATAAAAAGAACCGTTGCCCCTCTTCTATTTAATCTTGCAATTAAATCCAGTATTTGTGCTTGTATTGTTACATCCAATGCTGTTGTTGGCTCATCAGCTATTAATAAATTTGGCTCTAAGGCCAATGCCATAGCTATCATTACACGCTGTTGCATTCCCCCAGATAATTCATGAGGATAAAGAGATAGACATCTTTTTACATCCATAATACCTGTATCCGCCAAAAGTTCCATAGCATATGCCTTGGCATTTTTTCTCGACATTTTTTCATGGAGCCTAATTATTTCTACTATTTGATTACCTACAGTGTACACAGGATTTAAAGAAGTTAAAGGGTCTTGAAAAATCATTGAAATTTCCTTTCCCCTTATACCACGCAACTCCTTTTTAGATAGCTTTAAAATATTTAATCCATCAAAATATATTTCCCCACTATAACTAACCAAATCTGTATGTTCCAAAAGCCTAAGTATAGATTGACTCATTACACTTTTACCGCAACCTGACTCCCCAACTATACCAACAATTTCGCCCTTATTTACACTATAAGAAACATTATTTACAGCTGTTACCATACCTCTATCTGTGTTAAACATGACTTTTAAATTTTCAACTTTTAAAAGAGTATTATCCATTTTTCACACCTCCTTTTTTTCTATTTTTTCTAGGTATGCTTTTTAACCTTGGGTCTAAAAAATCCCTTAAACCATCGCCAAATAAGTTCAAACTAAGAACAGAAACAATAAGCATAAGCCCTGGAAAAGCCGCCATCCACCAAGCCTTACTTATTACTAACTTACTAGCCTGCAAAATGTTCCCCCAACTGGCCTCTGGGTCTGGTATACCAGCACCTAAAAAACTTAGAGCTGCTTCGGATAATATAGCACTTGCAAATATAAATGTTGCCTGTACTATAAGAGGTGATAAAATATTAGGCGCAATGTCCCCCCATAGTATTCTAAAGTGACTAGCCCCTTGCGCATAGGCTGCCTTTATAAAAGTTTGCTCTTTAACAACCAAGGCACTTGATCTAACAATTCGTGCCACACTAGGTATATATACAATTGTTAAAGCAATTATTACATTATTTGAAGAAGCTCCTAGAGCTGCCATTAAAGCTATAGCCAATAAAATCCCTGGTATGGCTATAAGTCCGTCGCATATACGCATTAATATATTATCCAATATTTTATAATAACTTGCATATAATCCAATAATCAAACCAAAGACAGATGATATTAGGGCTACAACTAGCCCTATAAAAACAGAAACGCGCGACCCATACACAACTCTAGCAAATAAATCTCGCCCAAACTCATCAGTGCCCATTATGTGCTCTCTACTTGGAGCCATTAACCTATTAGCAACCACCATTTCATACGGATCTTGCTTTATTATAAAGGGTGCAAAAACAGCTACTAATATCATGAATAAAATAACTACCGACCCTATTATTAAACTATAATTTGATAAAAAATTACGTATTCTCAATTCCCTTTGCTCTTTTTTTAGATTTATAGAAATCTCTTTTATATTCATAGTTCAAAAACACTCCCTTCTAATTTTTATCCAGTCTTACTCTTGGGTCTATTACGCCATACAATAAATCTATTATTAAATTTATAATTACATATAGTAATGTAACAAAAAGAACAACCCCTTGTATTACTGCTATATCTCTCCTTGTTATAGCATTTAATATTAACTGGCCAATACCTGGAATGTTAAATAAAGATTCTATAACTACAGCTCCCGTTACTAAAGTACCAAAGGTTTGTCCCACTATTGTAAGAATAGGTAGCCCCGCATTTTTTAACGCATGTTTTAGAATAACCACTCTCTCGCTTAAACCTTTAGCCCTTGCTGTTTTTATGTAATTTAAATTTAATACATCTAGCATGGAAGAACGCACCATTCTAGATATTAATGCAGCTTGTACCACACCTAATGAAATCCCCGGCAATATAAGATACCTAATATATGTAGCAAAGCCCATAGATAAAGGCTTGTACCCAGCTACTGGCAACAATTCTAGATGCACACTAAAAAATAACATAAGAAAAAGCCCCAATAAAAAGCTAGGTATAGCTAAGCCAAGTAAAGATAAACTCATAATAGCTGTATCTATTGCACTTCCTCTTTTATAGGCAGCTATTATACCTAAAGGAATAGCTATAATCAGTGCTATCATTTGAGCAAAAAGTGCAAGAGCAAGTGTAGGTGGTAAATGTTCCTTTATAGCCTTAGTTACAGGTTGTTGCATATATATGGAATCGCCTAAATCACCTTTTAGAACTCCCAATATCCAATTTTTATATTGCATTGGTAGAGGCTCGTTAAATCCCATTTTTTCGTTTAATGCATCTATCTCAACTTGTGTTGCTTCCATACCCAACATAGATGCAGCCGGATCTCCTGGGGTAATGTGTATTATTAAAAAAATAATTACGGAAACTATAAATAAAACTGGTATTAAAGATAATACTCTTTTTACAATATAACCTATCAAAATTTAACCTCCTTTTTTAGTAATGACATCTTAACAAAAAGGTTGTAAAGAAATCAAATTTCCTTACAACCTTTTAAATATTCTGAATTTTCTTTCAGCAAAACCAAACATTTCACGTTTGTCATCCGTTCACCGCTGTTCTACTCCGCTACTTTTGCATTCCAGTAAATAGGATGGTCGAAGTAAACAAAATTCTCTACCTTATCTGTTGTTGCCATAGCTGATTTATAATGACCTATAGCAGTTGCTGCACCAAACTCATATATAAACTGTTGTAAATTCGCCCATTCTTCTTGTGCTTCTTCCTTTGATGGCGCTATTCTTATTTTATTCAAATATTCCGAAACTTCTGGTTCGCTAAATCCTGCCCATTGCGGATTTACAGCTAATATTTGTGGTGGAATTACATTATAACTATTACTAGTTATAAATATATCCCACTTACCTAAATCGCTTTTTGTTTCCATAAAAGAAGGAAAATCTAAATTCAAAACTTCGGCATTTATTCCTACTTGGCGTAATTGCTCTTGTAATACAATTGTAGCTGCATACATTTCTTGATAATCTTTTGTAGTTAACAAAGTAACCTTTTCTCCATTGTAACCCGCTTCTTTTAATAATTCCTTAGATTTTTCTGGGTTATTTTGATTATAATACTCATTGCCATTTTTAACTGCCCATTGTGGTTGGTTTACATTCATAAACCCTGGGTCTAATACATAATAAGCTGAGTCTGTGTAACTTGCCATTAACATCTCTTCACAATTCATGGCCGCAAGTATTGCTTGACGCATTTTAGGATTTGTACCTAATACGCCTTCTGTTGTATTTAAAAATGCGTTTAAGGAGCCACTTGAACGTGAATGTAATTTAATATCTTCTTCCTCAGACAACTCCTTATAGTTTTCTAAGGGAATATCCTCAGCTACATCATACTCGCCAGTTTTAATACCAGCAATACGTGTTGCGTGTTCCGATACAAACATATAGTATAAATCTTTTGTCGGAATTCCTTTACTACCTGAATAAGCACTAGCCGCTGTATCTAAGGTTTGGTAATCATCATTTCTTACTAAATGTATGTACTGATCTTGTTTCCACTCTCCCATTTTATATGGACCAGTGCCTATATATTCTGTTAAGCCTTCTGGTGGTGCACTATCTACCACTTCCTTAGGCATAATTGCAGGGAATAGCATACGTGTTGAAATTATTGTCAATACATCACTTGTTGCCTTTTCCACTGTTAATTTTACATTTAAATCATCTATTTTTTCAAAAGATGCATTAGGCAATAAAGTGCTCGCCCTTGTAGATACCTTTAACCATCTATTCATAGATGCCACAACGTCCCCTGCCATCATTTCTTTACCATTATGGAACTTAACTCCACTTCTTAAAGTAAAAGTATATGTTAATCCATCGTCGCTTACTTCTACAGCCTCTGCTAATTCTGGTGTTGGCTCATAATTTTCGTTCATTGTATAAAGTTGTTCAAAAATATTACCAGCTACATTATTCGCTGCATTCGATGGTGTCAATGTTGCGTCTAATGTTGGTGGTTGAGCTGTCATTGCAATATTAAGTAGCTCTTTATATTTTACAGCTGTACTACCTTCCACCTCTGTACTATTTTCTTCACTAGGTTGGCCACATGCCGAAAGTAACATCATTGATGAAAGCACAAAAGCCCCTATTTTTTTCTTAAAATTCATAACTATCTCCTCTTTTATAAATTTTTTTAACTTACTATAACAACTACCTTCAAGTATGCCCTATATTGTCAAACACTGCCCAAATACTCATTTATAGCATCAATAAAATATTTACCATATTTTTCACTTTTAACGCCACCTATACCACTTATTCTTAGCAACTCACTTTTATTAGTGGGCAGGGTTTTACACATTTCCACTAAAGTACTGTTGTGAAAAATCATAAACGCTGGCACTCCCTCTTTTCCTGATATTTTATACCTAACATTCTTTAGACTGTCAAATAATTCTTTATCTTTTTCATTTAATTCCTTTGGCATTTTATGTTTTTTAGGTTCTACTTCTTTTATACTTATGGCTTCTAAAACTTTCATTTCTATTTTTTTCTTTTCTTTTAAAACTTCCTTACTTCTTGCACCTAGCTTTAAAAGAGGATATTTATCATTTGTTGTATACACATATTCATGGAGCTCTAAAAAATCAATAATATCCCTTATTTCTCTTTTAGGCTTATTTAAAATACCATATGTAGGTAGTTTATCCAACCCCCACTCTAAAACGTTCTTACTTTTACTACCATTTAAAACATCAATAACCCTTTTAATGCCATATCGCTCATCCAATCGTACTATGCAAGATAATATTTTTTGTGCATCAATTGTTATATCTTGTATTATGTAATCATTATTGCAATTGCTGCATTTACCACAGGGTTCATTTAAAGTTTCTCCGAAATAGTTAAGTATATAACTTCGTAAGCATTCCCTAGTTCTACAATAACCACTCATCATTTTAAGTCTTGTTCTATCTTCTAATTTAATTGTTTCTAATAGTTCTCGGTCAATGGATTCATCCCTATGCCCCTCTTCTATTAAAAATAAATTTGTTTGTACATCTCCTTCAGCAAAAAATATTACACAAGTACTTTCTGAGCCATCTCGTCCTGCTCGTCCTGCCTCCTGAAAGTAACTCTCTATATCTTTAGGCATATTAAAATGGACTACATAAGTTACATTGGACTTGTCTATACCCATACCAAATGCGTTAGTGGCTACAATTATATTTATTCTATCAAAAATAAAATCGTCTTGATTTTTATGACGCTCCACATCACTTAAACCAGCGTGGTACGCCTTTGCATTATAACCATTAGCAACTAAAAAATCCGCTACACTTTCAACATCTTTTCTCGTGTTGCAATACACTATGCCAGATTCTTCTTTTTTATCTTCCAAAAAATTTAATAGCTCATTTTTTTTATTCCTTGGTTTTTCTACTTGGAAATAAAGATTTTTTCGATCAAAACCTGTTACTAAAAACTCGTAGTCTGTAAGCTCTAGTTGATTTGCAATGTCAACTTGCACCCTGTCAGTTGCCGTTGCCGTAAAGCATGAAACAACAGGCCTTATATTCAACATTTCTATAAACTCATTTATTTTAGTATAACTAGGCCTAAAGTCTTGCCCCCACTGGGATATACAATGGGCTTCGTCTACAGTAATCATACTTATATTTATATTTATTGCGAAATTAATAAAACTATCTGTTAATAAACGTTCTGGTGCTACATATATTATTTTGTACACTCCATTTTTTGCATTTTCTAAAGCTTTCATATTTTGATTAAATGTTAATGAACTATTTATATAGGCAGCTCTTATGCCTATTTGGTTTAATCCATTTACTTGATCCTTCATTAGGGATATGAGAGGTGATATTACTATGGTTACGCCTGAAAATAACATTGCCGGAACTTGAAAACAAATAGACTTTCCTGCTCCTGTTGGCATTATTGCTACAACATCTTTTCCATTTAAAATGCAATCTATTAAATGTTCTTGGCCATTTCTAAATTCCTCATATCCAAAATAATTTTTTAATATGGTATACTTATTCTCCATAATCCCCTCTTCTCGTACTTGTTTAGATATAAGCAAATTAGGTTTTAAGAAAAAATATAACTAGCATCAGCGGTACAAAAATAGCGAGATAGACACAAATCTTGCCAACTTGTTGGCTTAGTTTTGCGCGACTTGCGCAGTCTTTGCATCGTAAAACTGCTGGTCAAGCATAATTTTTGTACAGTTTTATTTTTTCTTTTCATTATGATTATATCTAACTCATTTTATGTATATTATACACAAAAAAAGCACTCTTTACATTTTTTTGTAAATAGCACTTTTAAGTTATACTTATTTTTTATAAACGTCTTATATGAAAACCGCCATCGGCATTTATTACTTGACCTGTTGCAAAATCCATTTTCCCGCTGCCTAAGGCTACTACGCACTTTCCTATATCCTCTGGTTGGCCTAAACGTTTAATTGGTGTTAAACCATCATTTATTAATTTTTTATACTTCTCCAACACTTTATCTGTCATATCCGTTTGTATAACTCCTGGTCTTACTTCAAAAACTGGTATGTTGTATTCAGCTAGTCTATGAGCAAATAATTTTGTTATCATACCAATACTTGCTTTGGAAATACAATACTCGCCACGTTCATAGGAAGATGTATAGGCAGATATGGAAGAAATATTAATTATTCTTTTTTCGCCCTGTTGCTCTGTCATTTTTTTTGCCAAATACTGACACATAAAAAAACAAGACTTGCTATTAGTGTCTACTACTCTATTGTAACTTTCTTCTGTTGTTTCTAAAATATCTTTTCTTTCATTGGGGGCAACCCCTGCATTGTTTACAAATAAATTTATTTCACCAAACTTTTCGTAAACCCTGTCTATTAAATTTTCTCTTTCATTTTTTTGAGTTACATCGCACTTAATGTAGTGGGCATTTATTCCCATAGCCTCAAACTCTTTAACTATGTTGGCGTCTTCACTTGTACCACTTAAAACTACGGTGTAACCCTCTTTGCCTAATTCAATGGCAATGCCTTTTCCTATACCTCGTCTTGAACCTGTTATTACAGCAACTTTCATAGTTATCTCCTATTTAAGTGTATCCCTTACTTCCTTATAAATATTCCTATATAATTCATCTCTTATTATACAGCCAGTATTAATTCCATTACGTAACAAAGTACCACACTCACTACAAGTTACACAGCATTTATTTTTATTTAAATTGCCCGCCAATAAATCTTTTGGAAAATTTTCATAGGCAAATGCCATACGCCCAAAGGCTACCATGTCGCAATATTGCTCCTCTATTAAGCCATTAGCATATTCCATACTAAATTCCCTTAAATATGTTGTAGCTGAAGACTGTATTTTTACATTTGTATTATCTTTTATTATTTTTGTTCCCTTGGCAATTCGTGCTATTCCCTCTAAAGGATGTTCATTTGGGATGTATTTACCTTTGTCGTAAGGTCTTGTTACATGCGGATTTTGATATGGGTTTCCGAAAGTAATATTCAGGAAGTCTAGAGAAAAGTCTTTTTCTAAAATATTTATTAAATTAATACTCTCACTTAAATCCATATCGCCATTTTCATTAATGCCATAGCCATAAGGATAAGAAAAGCCATCGTATACTCCTAGCCTTACTGTTACTTTTTGTTTTTTACAATTAGCCTTGGCACTTTCTATGGAATTTAATAATAGCCTAAACCTATTTTCAAAATTTCCTCCATACTTACCTTTTCGTTCATATGCCGAAGCAAGTTCTGCAAATAAATATCCATGGCAAGATTTTATATCTATTGCATCAAAACCAACTTCCTCACTTATTTTACTTGCCTTACCAAATTTTTCAACTAGTCTATCTAAATAATCATCCGTTGCAATTCTCGATTTATCAATTGGTTCTTTTTCATAAATGGGATGATTATATGCCATAATAGGCTCTGGTGTGCCTTTTGGCTTTGCGTATCTGCCACTATGGTTTGCTTGCATTATTATAATAGGATAAAATCCATTTTCTTTGTAACAATCTTCCTTTATGTCATTAACTAAATTTTTAAATTCATTTTTATTTTTTTCTGTAAGCATTAATTGGAACTTACTAGACCTGCCCTCTGGCACCACAGCCACAGCCTCGAACCATATAACACTTGCACCAGACTTGGCAAATCTTTTGTATCTTCTTTTTGTTAACTCCGATGGGGAACCGTCATCTAAAGAGTCCGCACCTTCCATTGGTAAAATGCCAATTAGATTATTTGCCTCCATGCCCATTATATTTATTTTATTCTTGAGTAAATTTTTATTGGAAAATGGCAAATATAAATTTAGCCTTTCAAGTTCTTCTTTAAGTTCCGTAATATTTTTATAATTAAACCTTTTATGCATTTATTCACCTTTATCTATAAAATCATTGTAAACATTCTCGTACCAAGAATTATCCTCTGGTATTGGATTTCTTTCTATGTATTCAACTTTTACTTCACCTTTATGTAAAATACTTTCTTGTATTAAATTTTTTTCTTTGTCTTCCTTAATTTCTATATTTTTACTTCCTAAGCCCACATTAATTAAATAAGAGCCTCGGCTTACACCCTTGTTTTTTATATAGTCCAACATAGCACATAAATATACATACTGAGAAACTAAAATATCCTCGTTTATTAAAGCTTCCAAAAAATCTCTACGGTTTTCTATTATAATATTTTCAGGGAAAGTATTTATTTCTTCCTTTACCTGAAAAACTAGTTCCTCTATATTTTTTTCATTTCTTAAAAAAGCTCCAAAAGCGTCCATTTTTTTTCCAAAGAATTTACGCCTTTCCCTTACATTGGACTCACCTTTTTCCGTAGAATTATATAAATTAAAAATTTTTTCTACTTCTTTAACAGCTATACTTTCGTCCCAGCTACTTTCTGTTTTATTTTTACTTATATACTGCGCTGCTCTCATAGAGCCTACTTGTGTTGAATTTAACGCTGTTCCTCCAGGTCTATAAACTCCTAAACTGCCACTTGCCTCCCCAACAGGGAAAAAGTTTTCCACATTGGACTGCCACCATTTATTAATTTTCAATCCACCATTATTATGTTGTGAACATATGGCTATTTCCAAATATTCTTTACTTAAGTCAATATTATTATTTTTATACAAGTCGTAGGCAGGTTTATTCATTTTTAACAATCTATCTATAGGCCTTCCAAATAAAACTTTAGAATTTTCCAAATATTCCATAGCCTCTGGATACAAAGTTGAAAAGTCTAAATCTTTTGGGTTTTTTGTAAAGTCTAAATAAACTTTTCGTCCCTTTTGGGTCTCCTCATACACTGCTATATCTACAAAACTAGAAAAAGATTTTTTATTTAACTTCCTCGGGTCAAAAGGCCATTGATACCCTTTTAAAAAAACAGCTGTATACATATCACTTGCATTTTCAAAGTAATCTTTTAAAAATTCATGTTCTCCATTTTCATCAATGGAAACATATCGTGGTATTACTTGTTGATAAGTACCGGATAAATTCCATCTGAATTTCGTTGAAGCAATTCCATATTGCCACTCCCCTAGATTCACACCTTTTACGCCACTTTTAAAAGCCAAACCATGGCTCCCTACTTGGCTAGGCGGATATACAGAATTGTAGTACATGGCACTTGGCCCACCTAAGGCATAAATTATATTTGTCGCTTTAAAAATAACCATGCCTAAATTTTTTTCAGTTGATTTTTTACATATGCCAATAGCACCAATGGCTTTATTATTTTTAACTAATATTGAAACAATGCGTATGCCATCATATATTTTTATATTTTTTTCTTTTATAGACTTTTCTAACTTTTCCGTCATTAGTTTAGATGTAAGAGGCCCGCAAGACGTTCCCCGTTGCAATGGGTCATGGTCAGTTTTATATCCAACATATTGGCCATATTGATCATAGGGAAAGGGCACACCTTTATTTACTAATTTGTAAAAACATCTGGCACTCATAGTCGCTTCTACTAAAGCAATATCGCCGTGCATCGCACCACCATCAAATAAAGTTTGGGCCATTTTGTAAACTGAATCTGGCGCACTAGATCCAAGGGATAATTTATAATAGGTTTGTTTGTCGGAACCTGTGTTCCTAGAAGTTCCCATATTTATGCCCTCTGTAACTATGGCAATGTCCTTTACATTTAAATCATACAAGGAGTCTGCAGCGTTAAAAGCTCCACAGCCTGATCCTAAAATTATTGTATTGTATTCATAAATTGGTATTTCACTAAACATTATATCAACCCCTTTAGGGAATTTATATCACTTATAAAATTTTCGTCCCTATTATCTTTTACAAATTCTAAAATATAGTTATTTTCACCTATTAAATTAATATATTCACTCCACTTTTTTAAATTGTCCCTTAATAAAAAACGTTGATTTTTAACTTCTCTATTTTCCCAGTTAAAAACATGAACATTTTTAATATATGGCTTTAAATTTTTTATTTCTTCAAAATGTTCCTCATAGGATATATCTGGATTAGGTTGCCACATTGTAAATAGGTTTTTACAATCTACTTTATTTAATATATTTAAAGTACTTTTATAATTTTCCGTTAAGGTACCTCTGTGGTATTCCAATGTTATATTTCTGTGTGTGCTAGTACATAACTTTTTTAAGTTTTTACTTACTAGTTCTTCGTAAGATGTATTATTACTTGGGCTTTCAGAGCCACACCATACACGAATAGTTGGAGCGTCTAAAGCATTCGCTATTTCGATAATATTTTCTATTTCATTATTTTCACATTTATAATAAGTCCCGTAGGATGTGACAGCCATTTGCCCCATAAGATTTTTCGCCCTATGCGCCTCTTGAACACTTGTTACGTGAACATCTCCACCCCATTCAATTCCATCTACATCAGCTTTTTTTGCTATATCAATTATTTCTTCAATAGATTTATTTCTAAAAGTTACAGTTGTAAAACCTATCATTTAAGCCAACCTTTCCCATAGGTCTAATGTAATTTCAAATTTTAGTTCTTCTTTATTTTTAAGCCTTTTACATTCATCTACCATGTACTGACCCATACGCAAAGCCTCACCTGTAAGAGATGTTCCAGCTCTATGGGGAGTCATTATAATATTGCTATATTTAAAATATTCACTATTTGTATTTTCTATAGGCTCTTCATCACTCACATCTAGTATAAGCGTTCTATTTGGATAGTTTATGAATGCCTCCATCATGTCCAGCCTATTTATTTGTGGTGCTCTACCTGTATTTATAAAAGTAGCTTGTTCTTTCATTAGGTCAAAATATTTTTTGTTTATAAAATTCTCCAGTTCCGGTAAATTCGGTAAATGATTTGAAACAACCTCGCAGTTTTTAAAAATAAACTCCATAGAAGATTTTACAACTCCTATTTTTTTTGCCTCATCCTCATTTAAATATGGGTCGTAGGCATATAGCTCCAGATCTGTTACTTTTAACATTTTAATAAGCTGCCTAGCAATGCTTCCACAGCCGATTAAGCCTACCTTGCCTTTGTAATTCCCTTGATACTTTTCACATAGTGCTGCACTATGTCCATGTCCATTTATTTTATAATCATTTATTAAATTAAATATACCTTTATTGGCAAGCATTATCATTGCCATTGTATACTCTGCAACAGGAATTGCATTAGCGGCTACAGAAGATGTTAATTTTATACCTAATTCTAAAAAAGGCCTTCCGAAATTTTTAACAGTACCTGCACCATAAAAAACACATTCCACATTTGGGAAGTACTCCTGTATTTCTTCCTTTGTTAATGGCTGAAAGCCCCATGTAGAAAATATATATTTTGTGCCTTTTGTGTTTATTTTTTGGTTTTTTAAATCCTTGTAATTAATGTAACTACTTAAATTGAAATCTTCTCCATATACTTTTTCCAGTACCTTAGGTTGTTCACAATAAAATACTTTTTCCATTTTCTCCTCCTGTTAGCAAAATTTTTTTAGCTATCTACTTTTATGTTAGCATCTTTAATGTAATAGTTATATGTAATTTTTTGCTCTTTTTATTGCAATTTTTCTTTATTGTAAAATTTCACACTCTATTTCTATTTTGTTTTTAAAGTCTATTGAAATTTTATTGGTTATTTCAACTTTTGGTATTATGTAGTCCATTGAACCTTTGTTTGCTGTTACATAAGTAATTATTCTGTTTTTACCTTTTTCAAAAGAATATTTTACTGTTGGTGTTAGTACTCTGGAGTTTTTTATATTGCAATTATTGGTTGGTATGTATTTATATGTTTCACCATTATCTAAGGGTATTATTCCGCTATAGTCATATTTAGTCTTGTAAAACAAACCCTTGCTTTCATCTACTTCAACATCTAAAATTTCACTACCCTTATCTAATGCTATAGAAAAACCAGTGTCATAACATTCCAACTTTCTATGGGAATCTATAAAATGTATTCTTATATGATCTGGAAAACTTGGAATAATGTAAGTTTCTATTGTTACATCTTCATATGGTTTCCATTTCGAATAAATATATGTTTCATTTACAATAGTTTTAATAGACTTCGTTCTTTGCCTAAAGTAACACCCATCTTCCGATACAGCAAGCATATTATCAAAAGCACATTGGTTAAAAAAACGATTGCTTCTTGAAACATTAAAACCAAAATAAGTGCTATATACAAAGTTTGCATACTTCCTTTCACCATGTTCATAAGGCGATTCAATATGTGCACCTCCGTTATACATTAGTGCCATACTGCTTTCACTATTACGTTTTATTACAAAATTAGGAATACTAAGTATTTTTGTTTCATCTAATTTAGGGAATGGTTCTTCTTCAATCTTCCAAAAATCACTTTCCGCTCCTAATAGTAAAATAATAAATATTTTTGTCGCCCAATAAGTTGATGTTGGTGCAATATATGACTCTGGAAAACTCTGGTTTGGGTACTCATAACCTAAAGTTAAAATCCCCTCACTATTAAAAATAGGTTTACTAAACCAATATCTACAATGGCTTAATATAATCCCTTTAATAACACCTAGGCTATAGTCACAAGTTAAGCCACAATATGCAAACATAGACCAAAAACTTCCCACAGCAAATTTATATCCTAAACTTCTACCATAGGGAAATGCATTCCCATCATTTACATAATAATGTATATAGTCATTGGCAAATTTTTCTGCTCGCCCATTATATTTTCTTGCCATATTTGGGTCTACATCTTTCATATGCTTAGCATAAAACATCCCATAAAAATGCATACCAAATGGAATATAATTATCAATAAATGTAGTTTTTGGATTTCCGTCAGAATACCAACCATCTTTAATATAGTATTCTTCTACTTCTTCTATGTATTCCTTAGTTTTTTCTATATTGTAGGGCATACCTACCGACTTAAACCCAACATTCACCATTATCATAAAAAACTTCCAATTACAATTGGGGCACTTAACTTTATTTATTTGATTAAGCCAATTATATAAATTATTTTGCTCTGTGCTATTTAATTTATTCCAAATTAAATTCGGATTTACAGCCATAGAAAAGCCAATAGACGCCATTTCCACTAATCGTTGGTCGTAGTCACTAACTTTCCCAAAATAAAAATCATGATTAGGATTTGTTCCCTTTTTTATGGCATCTCTCACTTTATTGGATATTTCTAGGTCTGTATTATCCACGTAAGAACCAAGGCCCCAAATAATTCTAGATAAACCTTCAATGCCTGTTATAAAATCATCCTTTGTGGAAGTTCTTTGATCAAAAACAATTCTTGTGCCATCATATACAAAATGATTATTTAAAGGTCTTAATAAATCCTTCAGAGCTTTTACCATATCTGTTCTAGTTTCAAGTTTATTATTTTTTATTGGTAAATTGTAATCTATCATTCTACACTCCTTTTAAATTCCATTGTAAGCTCACCCTTTAAAGTGCACTCTTTACTAATTAACCTTAGTCTGTATAAAATATTTTTACCCCAATCATCAATCATTAATTCGTCATTTAGTTGGATTTCATCTATTTCTACTTTAAATATTTCCATATCTACATTCAGGTCCACAACTCGACCTAAAACAATGGAATTTTTTCCTACTACAGGTTTTTCATAACACATTAAATTCAGTACAATAGGCTCTTTACAAACTTCTAAGTCGTAGGTATCTTTTACTCTTAATACGCTATGGTCAAAATAAATTTCTCGTTTATAATTATTTATATTGGCTTCTGATGGATACGCCTTATTTATGTCTAAAGTTAATGTTGTACTATGGCTATTTTCTACACACTCAACATTTGATGCACAAAATTCCCTTCCATCTACTTGGTCATATCCATTTATTTTTGGAATATTATGATAACTTGATTGCATTGACCATATATCGTATCTATCTTTACTAAAAGTTTTTTTAGTGTATACACCTACGCCAACATCAATAACTATTGGTTTCTTCTGGTAATATAAAACAAAATTCCCTATATCATTATGGTTATGACTTTCAAAATTATGTCCGCCTTTTGCAGCTATAAAGTAACCATTTAAATCTTCATTATCTCTTGCCGTTATAACCTGAATGCCATCAAACCAAGATGTTTTAGGTGGAACAAAATCCCCTTTTGGTTTTTCATGGAACAAGTTGGATAAATGCCTAAATAAATTCCAATTATTTAAATTATGATGCTGCGGTTCAACAAAATTATTTTCTATTAAATAAGAGGCAAATCCAACCATATTATTATCTTTTATTTTTTCACCTATACGCCCTAAAAGCATTGCAGCTACAGATAAGTTCGGATGTGCATCGGCAAAATTTACGTAAAATCTGTTGCCAATATACACTTTATAAATATATGCCGCCATATTTTTAACTAGAGGCACTTCATACATTTCTTTTACATTAGAATTAACACATTCCAATTCTTCCAATATGTCTAAAAAAGATGCACCAGCTACACCGAAATATGATGGTCCTTCGTCACATCCGCCATCTTCCTCATAAAACCCAAGAAAGCGATTAGTGCTATCAATTACTTTACTTATTCCATTTGATCTTTCTTTATCTTTAGCAAATATTAAAAAAGAAATTAATACATTTGAATTTATCCAAACATTCCAATTATTAATAGGTTTACTATGGCATAGCCCCATCCAATCATAATAAGAATACTCTACATAAGGTTTTAAAATTCTTCTATCTATTTCTAATTCTATTCTACGTTTTACTATAGGTGATATTTTTTCTATTTCATTACTTAAAAAATAATACACCCACGAAAGAGTTGATGCCGTTTCTGCAGAAAATAAATCAATGTAAGGCGGTTCTTCTATATCACACAGTTCAGCTTCTTTTAAAGATGTTTGATAACGATTATGGGCAGGAACCACCCATGTAGTTTCTTCGCATAAAAGCCAAATACCATTAATCAGGTCTTCTATAAATCTGCCTTTACCTTCCATACATTCCGCCATAGCCAAAGTAAATACATTTCTTCTTCTTTTATAGTAAACATCTTGATAAAGTGTACGGTTTCCATTTTTAACAAAATCCATATATCTTACAGCATTTAAAGACTCCCAATTTTTATTTAATAGATTTTCTCCATCAGATATATAGTAATTTTTAATTTCTTGTGGCAACTCATTCCATGCATTTCTATTTTCATAGACAGGGAATGGCTTAAATTCTTTTTCTACATCGTATTTATTTAGCATAATATCACCTTTAACCTTTAATAGATCCTATCATAACGCCTTTAACAAAATATTTTTGTACAAAAGGATATACACATAGAATTGGTACTGTTGCTACAACTATAAGTGCATACTTTAAAACACTTGCTATTTTTGCCATTTGCAATGCTTGCTCTGGGTCACTTATCATAGATGGGTCAATCTGATTTATAACTAATATTTCTCTTAGAATTATTTGTAATGGAACTAGATTCCTATCATTTAAGTAAAGCATTGCATTAAAATATGAATTCCAATGAGTTACTGCTGAAAATAATGCCACTACAGCAATAACTGCCTTGGATAATGGTAAAACCATTTTAAAAAAATACATTGTGTCATTACAACCATCAATGCTCGTTGCCTCAAATAAAGTCGATGGTATACTTGAAGATATAAAGCTTCTTACTATTATCATATTGTAAACAGATAATGCTCCTGGTATTACCATTGCAAGCCTTGTATTAACTAAGCCTATATCGGACATTAATATGTAAAAAGGTATAAGTCCTCCTGAAAAATACATAGTAAATACAAAAAAGAAAGTTAAGACTCCTCTACCTTTTAAATCTTTTCTAGTTAGAGGATAGGCTGTTATTAAAGCCATGGAAATATTAACCAAAGTACCTACTACTGTATATAAAATAGTGTTCATGTAGGCCGATAAAATATCTTTATTATCAAAAACAGCTTTGTACCCATCTAAAGTTGGATCTACTGGAAATAAAATAACTTTTCCAGAAGATACAGCATCACCTGAGGAAAAAGATGCCGATACAACATAAATAATTGGGTAGAGAACTATAATTAACAAAATAGTTAAAATAATGCCAGATATTGTAAAATAAATTGTGTCTGATTTACTATACCTTATAGCTGTCTTTTTCTTTGTTTTCGTCACTTTTACCTCCTTACCACAATGATGATTTACTAACTTTTTTAGATACAGTGTTTACAAATACCAACATGCCAAAATTAATAATTGAATTAAATAGACCAATGGCAGCTGCAAAGGAAAAATCCCCCGTACCTTGGGTTAAACCAATTTTGTACACATAAGTTGATATAACTTCACTTTGAGATAAATTCAAATTATTTTGCATTAAATAAACTTTTTCAAATCCTACATTCATAATAGAGCCAGAAGACAAAATAAGCATAATAATAGCCGTTGGTAATATACTTGGAAAGTCAATATGCCTAACTCTTTGAAAACGAGAAGCCCCGTCAATCTGTGCAGCTTCATGCATTTCTTCATCTACAGAAGAAAGTGCTGCTATATAAATAATGCTGCTATATCCTAAACTACGCCATATGCCAGACCAAACATACAAATGCGGAAAGGCAGGAGCCTTAGATAAAATATCTGGCATTCTAGAATTAAAAAACATTCCATATAAAATACCAAAGGCCCCCATTCTTGGGTTAAATAACTGAATAATCATACCAACAATAACTACCGTGGAAATAAAATACGGTATGTAGGTAATAGTCTGTACCGTTTTACTAAATCTTTTTTTAGGAAAAGAGTTAATTATTAAAGCTAAAATAATAGGCAATGGAAAGCCTGCAATTAGAGTATATGACGCTAAGACAAATGTATTTTTTAATATATTTAAAAAATTTGGTGTAGACATAAATTTTCTAAATTGGTCTAAACCAACCCACGGACTACCCCAAATGCCATCTACTGGGTTAAACTGCTTAAAAGCTATTTGAGCGCCGAGCATAGGGTAATAACAGAATACTAATGTATAAATAATTGGTATTAATAAAAATACATACAACTGCCACCTAGACAAATAATCTCATTTAAATTTATAAAATATATCATTTTTTAATGTATCCATCTTCGCCTCCTTATATAGATAGTGCCAGAAAACAAAATGTTTCTGGCACTTATATTAAAATAAATTTTTAAATTAATTATTTTCAAAGCGATCATATCCAGTTTGAACAAGCTCCATATATTCCTCAAAACCTAATTCATTTAATTCCTCTAGAAATTTGTCATACTCTGATAAAGGCCTGTTGCCAGTTATAAACTCAACTATTGCAACATCGTAATGTGTTTTTAAAGCTGCGTCTAATTCTGAAAATCTAGCCGCTTCCTCTGGAGAAGATAGTATTTTTGTAATTACTTCTTTAGGGAAGTAAGGAACATATTTTTCTAAATGCATCTTGTTCCAGTTTCCAATTTTTCTATCCCCTATTTGATCCTTAGGTAAATCAGATACTCCTTTTCTAAATTCCCATCTTTCAAAACGTGGTCCTGCTTGCCATAAGACATTCCCAGGCACATTCCATACACTTAGTTCAGGATACACAACATATGTTGGTTCATCCATATATTTGCCTGTCCACTGACTTGTAACTTCTGGGTCCATAGTCCAATTTAAACCTTCAATACCTTGTTGTAAATTCAATGATACTTCGTCTGAATAACATGAATCCGCTACTTTCATAGCTAATTCTGGATTTTCACAATACTTAGTAACCATCCACGTACTTTGAGAAATACTCGGGCTTTGGGCTACATTTTTTTCGCCATTTGGTCCTGTAAGAGGACCTAAAAGAGTCATTCGCTCTGCTGCTGGTCCTACATTGTTAAATACCGAAAAACTACCTCCCGGTACTACTCCTGCTATAGCTTCATCCACTGTAGTAATAGACTTTAAAGCTGTAAGGTCTTGGGTAAATGTCATAGGATCTAATAACCCCTCATTTACAAGCTCATTCATGTAAGCCAAACCTTCTTTGAATTCAGGTTTTGTATAAGATGCGTAAACCTTACCATCTTCTACATGTAAATAGCTTTTATCTTGATTAGCATAAGTAAAGGCACTCATTATATACGTAGTAGGGTCTGTTGCCCATCCACCATGAGCCCCTACAAGGCCTATTTCATCATACATTCCATTTCCATTTGGATCATCATTTATAAATGCACGTAATGTTTCTTTAAATTCCTCTGTTGTAGTAGGTTCTGGTAACCCTAGGGCGTCAAGCCATTCTTGGTTAATCCACATACGGAAAGTTCCTTCATTCCACTGGAATTGCATAAGAGTTGGAGCTGAGTATATTTTACCATCTGGTTGAGTAATACCCTTTTTAGCAAACTCTTTATCGGCTTCAGAAAAAGAGTTAACAACAGGCATAACCTCAGAATTGTCATAATAAGATGTTACATCCTGTAATACACCTAAACGACCATATTCATAAACACTCATTTCAGGTAATATACCTGTAAGTACATCAGGCAATTTTTGGTCTGCCGATACCATTAAGGTTAATTTAGTTTTAAAGTCATCATTTGAACTTGGTAAATATTCAAATTGCAAATCTACATTATTTTTTTCTTCCAATAGTTTTGTAACAAAGTTGTTATCATAATCTTCTACCCATGTATTTTGTTGCATACCTACTGTTAGTACAGGCGCTCCCTCTTGTGCCCCCGGCATATTTGTAATTGTTTCAGCGATTTCCCTCTTCACTGCCTCTACATCAATAGCATTTGGATCTTTAGTTTCTTCTGTGCTTTCTTCTTTCTCTTCCTGTACTTCACTTTCTACTACAGTAGTATCTTTTTTTGCCGTATCTGTTCCTGTATTGCCTCCACAAGATACCAATGACAAAGTCATTGCCATTACTGCTAGTATGGCTATAACTTTTTTTTGTATTACTTTTGCCTTCATATAATCCTCCCTATTTAATAAATTATTCTAGCCAAAACTATATTTTAAACTTTTATTTAATATATTATTCCAGCTTTTATTAAGATATGTTGTTGCCTTTCTTATATTATAATATTAACCAACACTTAAAAATATTAAATACTTGCTTAAAAATCGTCATAATTTGCTATTTAGTTGTAAATATCCTATAATAACGAAAGTTAATTTTACAAAAACGGAGGTGATTATTTTGTCAACAAAAAATATTCATATAAATTTTAAAACCTTAGTAGAACCTAACGAAACGCAAAATATTCATTACCACAACGGCTATGAACTTATATTTATAACAGAAGGCACTTCAAATTTTCTTATAAATAACAAAAACATTGTTGCAGGTGAAGGCTCAATGCTTTTTATTAACAATTTAGAAAAACACAAGATGTGCCCAAAAACTCTACCTTATTCTAGATATATGATAATAATTGATTCAGATTTTTTAGATTCCTTTGTTAAAGAAAACTCATTACTTACTATTTTTAAAATACGAAGGGAATCTTTCATCCCTAGTTTTAATATAGATGAAAAAAATATGGCAAAAATTGTATCTTACTTAGAGGAATTACTAAAAATAGCTACAGAAAAAAAAGAATTTTGGGAAATTGAATTTATGCATATTTTTTCTAGCTTACTAATATTTCTTTACAGGGAATATAAAAATAAATTTCCCCTTACTCATTGTGGAAATTATGATCAAATTTTAAAAATTCAAAGTTATATAGATATGAATTTTCAAAAAGACATTGCGTTAAACGATATTGCCACAGAATTTTTTATAAATAAATATTATTTATCCCATACATTTAAAGAGATTGTGGGTTTTTCTCTTAAACAATATATACTTTTAAAAAGAATATCTTTTGCAAAAAATCTTTTGTATTATTCCGATAAAAGTATAACTTCTATTGCCTTTGAATCTGGATTTAACAGCCAAAGTAACTTTATTAAATTATTTAAAAAGAAAGAGGCTATTACACCTTTACAATTTCGCAAAAAGTATAGTAAACAAGAACAGAACAATGTAAAATAATTATTTAGCTATTTGTAATTTAAAACTAAAGAGCCGTTATGTAGATATTTAATCTTTTTTTAACAGCTCTTTTTATTATATTGATATCTTTTATTTTACTCTATCGTAAGCAGTTTGGGCTATTTCTAATACTCTATCTACTCCCCTTAATTTAATTTCATTTATAAAGTTGTCATAATCAGATTCTACACTACCATTGCCTAATATCCAGCTTATAGTCGTTTCCGTTACATAGGCCTCTAAATCTGCTATTAATAAAGCGATTTCTTGTTGTTCTTCCGTTGTATATTTAAATTGATATCCTATATACTCATCGTCGACATACCAAGTATCAGCATTTTCGCTATATAGATCGTACCCCTCAATAGCCGCATCATTTGTTGCAATGACATATTCTAACTCAACAGGATCTACGCATCCAAGCCTCGCCATCATACCATTATCTATACGTCCTTGTGTTGTGCCATCAGGATTATTTGTTATTAATTCAGTAAATTTCAGCTTACCTTCTTCATCATATTCATATGTAACACCTTCTATACCAAAAGCATCTAACATAATTCCCTCCGGACTATACATAAAATCTATAAACTTTATAGCCTCTACTGGTTTGTCCGAACCAACTGTTATTGCTGGACCAGCGTAAGGTATTGTTTTATGGTATGCGATTTGATCGCCTCTTAAATTTTCTACAGGTGGTATTACCGCCATATTAAACCCAGGCACACTTTCTTTTAAAATATCATTATACTGAGTTGTTGAGGCTGTCCAATCCATTGTAAAGCCACCCTTGTTTTCACTTAAAAATAAATTTCTTGAATCCGGACCTCTTGTGAAAATCTCTTTATCCATCAAACCTTCTTCATACCACTTAGAAAGTTCAGATACCGCCTCTTTAAACTCCGGCGTCACCGGGTCATAAAAAATTTCACCATTTCGTGGAATTAAACCTAAAGTTGATCCAAATAAAGAAAGTAAGGCATTAACACCACTTGTATTACTTAATCTGCTTATAATAGGAACTTCATCTTTTTCCCCATTACCATTAGGATCCTCGTTTCTAAAAGCATACAATACGTCATGCAATTCATTTATATTAGTTGGTATTTCTAACCCTAATTTATCCAGCCAATCTTGTCTAATTATTGGCACATTAGCAATTGTCCAAGCCTTCATACTAGCAACTTGATACATATTGCCATCGGCAGCCGTTGAGGCAACTTTAAGTTCAGGGTGCAATTCAAATTGTTTCTGTATATTTGGTGCGTGTTCAGCTATTAAATCTTGTAAAGGAATAAGTCCTCCATCCATGCCAAATTTTTCAATTGTTGATAATTGGCTATGAGTTACTATATCTGGCAATGTATCCGGAGATGACATCATAAGAGTCCAAGACTGAGATTCATCTGTTGCACTATTAGCAACTGTATTTGTTAATGTAACACCCGCCTGCTTTTGTATTTCCTGTAACACTATTCTGCTATAGTCTTGTACATCCTCGCCAAACATACCATGAACAGTTAAGTCTACTACTTCATCTACATCTTCTGCCGCACCCTCCGTTGGTACTTCACTTACTATTTCATCTTGTTTTACACTATCTTCACCACTTACCTCACCAGACCCACAGGCCGTTGTTAACAACATAATAGCAGCCATAGCCACACATATTTTTCTCTTCATAATATCATCCTTTCACTCCACCAAGAGTAACACCTGTTCTAAAATATTTTTGTATAAATGGAAAAACTAAAATCATTGGTAATGTAGAAATAATAATGGTCGCATAAGTTATTGTATCTTTGGAATAAGGAGCATTTGGACCTGTAGACATATCCCCCTCCATTAAACCTTGTTGTTCTACTAATAATTTTCTTAAAATTACTTGTAAAGGCTGTTTTGTTTCCGTTGTAAATAAAATAGAAGACCAAAAATACCCATTCCATCTACTTACAGCATAAAATAAACTTATAGTAGCTAGAGCAGCACCAGATAAAGGCAAATAAATTTGCCAAAATATTCTAAAAGTACCAGCTCCATCTATTCTCGCAGCCTCCTCATATTCATCTGAAACCTGCTGAAAAAAGCTACGTAAAATAATTACATTAAAAGTATTAACAGCAAAACCTATCATATTGCCCCAATAACTATCTAATAAATTGTAACTTTTTAAAACCTGATAAAAAGGAATCATCCCAGCCGTAAAAAGCATAGTAAATACCGTATAAAAATTAAAAAACTTTTTAAAAGGCAAATCCCTTTTAGACAAAGCATAGGCTAGGGTTGTAGTAAAAAACATATTTACCGCTGTACCGCCAACCAAAATAATTATTGAATTAATAAAGCCTCTGCCCAAGTTCGCTGTTTCGAAAGCTTTTTCATAAGAAGCCGTTGTAAACCCTTTTATCCAAAACAGCACATCACCATTAGCTATATAAAAAGGCTTACTAAGTGATGCTACAAATATATACCAAAGGGGGAAAAAAAATAAACACACAATTATTATACCAACCACAAAAACAATTAAGTCATATATCATATCCCCTTTAGTTTTTCGTTTACTAAAAATCCCTTGACCCTTCACATTACACCTCCCATCTTTTAAAGGCCTTTACCAAACCGAAGTAGTCGACATCTTCCTAGATATTTTGTTAGCCATAACAATTAATAAGAGAGATACAACAGATTCAAATAACCCCGCAGCCGTTGCTAAACCAAAATTATTTTGCACCATACCCAGTCTATAAGTATAGGTACTTATTACATCAGCAACCGAATAAGTAGAAGGTTGATAAAGTAAAAGTATTGTTTCATAGCCAACTTTTATTATATTTCCCAATTGCAAAATCAACATAATTGAAACTGTATGGGATATTGAAGGCAAAGTTATATATCTAATCCTTTGCAACCTACTAGCTCCCTCTACATCTGCACATTCATAAAAAGTTGGGTCTATCCCCATTAATGCTGCTATATAAATAACTGCATTGAATCCCGCCGATTTCCATATTGCCAGTATTATGTAAGTAGCTCTAAAATATTTAGGCTCAACTATAAAATAAATAGATTCGAAACCTAATTTATTAAGTATAAGATTTATAACCCCTGTAGACGGTGATAAAAAGCTAATAGCAATACTTACAGCTACTACTGTAGAAACAAAATAAGGCAAAAATGTAACCGTTTGTGCAATTTTAGGTAGCCATTTACTACGCATCTCTGTAATTAATAATGCTAAAAATATCGCAAAAGGAAAGGAAATTAATAATTGCAAAAAACCAATTACCAAAGTATTTTTTACCGCCCTTGGAAAATCTTGTCCAGAAAATAACCTTATAAAATTCTCAAAACCAATAAATATACTACCTTTAAATCCAGCAAAGGCATTATAGTTGTAAAAAGCCATTCTTAAGCCATTCATAGGAATATAGCAAAACATAAATAGCCATATTACCCCTGGCGATAATATTAGCAATAACTGCCAATCAATTTTTTTACTTCTCATGCGTGTTCCTCCTTTCCCTTAGGTTATAAGAAAACTTTAATATATTAACAAAAAGTTGTATATAAACAATTTGTATTCAATGCACAATTTTTTAAAAACCTACAAATTATGGGCATCTACACATAAAATCTTATAAACAAATATTTAAAAGTATACTAAAAAAAGCCACCTATTAGGCAGCTTATTTCTTTACATTTCGTTGATACTCCTGTGGCGAAACCCCAACTATTTTTTTATAGACTCTTATAAAACTGGTGGAGCTATTAAATCCAACTATTTCTGCTAAATCACCTGTTTTTATATTTACATCTTTTTCCTGTATTTCCTTAGCCCTTTCTATTCTATAGGAATTTAAATACACTTTAAAACTCATGCCCGTATTACGTTTAAAAATATCGCTTACACGTTGAGGAGATATTTCATATTCTGAATAAATATCATTTAACATAATGTCTAGCATATAATTTTTATGCACATAGTCAATTATACTTCCTTCTATATCGACATCTGCCTTTTCTCTTATATCCCGTCTTTTACTTACTACATTACTTAGTACAGTTCTTATATCAAATACAATATTTGAATCATTCCGTCTATTTACCCAGTCGAAGTAAGATACATCGTAGCCTATTAAATCATTGGGACGAATTTTTAATTCCGAAAAAATTCTATTTACCATATTAATTAGAGCCAAAACATAATTTTCAAATATAATATTTGTTATGTTTGTATTAGAAATATTTAAGCGAATAAACTCATCATATAGGTTCAACGCATCGTCGTCACCTTTTAAAGCTAAGTATATAATTTTATTTTCTATGGCAACAGGAAAATTATAATCATCTAGAACAATATTTTGCAAATCTTTAAAAGTAATTATGTCTTTTTCTGGAAAATAATATTTATACTCCTGTATTTTATTAGCTGCATTATAGGCTGTGTGCAAATTTTTAAAATTTCTATATTTATCCGTTAAGGCAACTGTAACGCTAAAATCATCTAAATAATTATATAATAGCGTAGATACTATGTCATACGCATATTTATACTTACTTACTTTTAAAATAAATAAAATACTCTCATTATCTAGTCTAACAAATATTGCCTTTTCATTTTCACTGCCATATACTTGCAATTCATTTTGCGCATAATAAATATCCTCAGAATTTGTATAAGTTTCAAACTTAAATAAACTAACAAAAAAATCGTCAAAAAAATCAACTTCCTCATTGTAACCCATAATCAATTTAAAATATTTATTTTCCTTAGTTTTCACACTTATATCTTTACGAATATTTTTTATATTACTATTTAAAATATTTACTTTATTTACACTTTCTTCAAAAAGTTTTATTTCATCTATAACCATGTTTCTGTCGGATATTTCATAGTTATATAATAGATTATCCAATGGTTTATACAGAAAAAAACTTATTTTTCTTATTATAAAATATCCACTTGCCGAAATTATTGTAATTATTAAGCCCAAAGTCCATAAAAAATTAAGGTTATATTTTTGGACTATAAATCTGTATGTCATTACTGTATCCACATTTGTACTTATATTAATATAATTAATATCGTTAACATTATTTAAATATTCTTGGTATTTTTCTAAGTCGCTAGTTGCAATTAAATCATCCTTTATTTGTAAAGTCCAATAACCATCTTTTATATTTAACAATTCATAGGGAACTTTCGTATACATTACCATTTCATTATTTGAATATTCACTATAATAAAGTCTTATAAAATACTCATTGCTATTTAATTCATAGGAACAGGTATATTCCCCTGTTTTACGCAAATTCTCCATTATCTTCGGCAACTCAGACCTTTTTATTTTTAAAATATCGTCTATTATAGTATCAACACTTTTTGAAGAAGTATTGGTTATTCCATAGACATCATTGCCAGCTATTTTTACAGCCCCTATGCTGTATATCACACCACTGGCTATATTAATATCCTCTCGCAATAATTTTATTAATTTATATTGATAATAATATTCTTCACTTGTTGTATCTGCTTTTAGCCACCCTTTTGCCAAAGCAGAACTTTCTACAGTCTTTACGCTATTTCTAGACAAACTTATGGAATTATTTATATTATTGGCATTTAACTCCACCAATGATATGTATTTCTCCCTACGAGAATTGTTTATAGCACTTAATGTAAACCCCACTAGTATAAGTATTAATAAAAGTATTAATGTATATAATGATAAAATAACTATATTTTTGTACTTGTATTTATGTTTTAACTCTCCCATGTTTTCGCTCCATTTCTCTCTATTTTATCTAAGTATATACAAAAAAAGACTATAAGCAAATATAGCCCGATTTTATCATCAGCTTTTATTGTCTTATAGTCTTACTTTTTATTCTTTATAACCTTCATAAAATGAACAGTATCTTTTATTTCCATATAATCATTTTTCAAATAAAATTCATAGGCAGGTACAAGTTTATTTGTGTATAAAGACATAACATACATACCTATATTAGCTAAATCCAGCTCTATATAACTTAAAAAACGCGAGCCATAGCCCTTATTTTGCACTTCCAAATCCATGTATATTTCCTTTATATGGTACTGTGGATTTGGCAATGCTGTTTCTGCCGAGCCTAAGCAATAGCCTAAAACTATGTCATTCTCAATAAATTTATAACCACGAAAGCTAGGGTCTTTAAATATTCCACCTATATATTTAGTAGCCATTTCATAATTTATAAAATTATAGTTAAAAGGCTCTTCTTTAAAGACTCTAACAAACATTTTAGCACAATCCGCTCTATCTTTTTGACTTAATACTTCTATCAACAAACTGCTCCTTGTTTATATGCTATTAAAGCTTTTGCCAACTGGTCCGGGCAGGAAGTCCCCTTCCCTTTGCAATCTAAACCTTTTAGCTTTTCTATTACATCATCAACTTTCATACCTGTTACTAACCTAGAAATCCCTTGTAAATTCCCATTGCAACCTTGGTAAAAAGAAATGTTTTTTATTACGTCATTTTCCACTTGAAAATCAATTTCTAAAGAGCAAACTCCCAATGTTTTATATTTCATAATATCTCCTTATTTAACCCAAAACCATTTTTTATCTTTTTTAATATAAACTATTGCATAACTAAAGCCTAACATTACAAAAAATACAGGCGAAACATTAATATTTTGATCTGTTGCAAATCCATTTATAAAATAGGAAGCAATAAAAGCAATTAGACCCAAATGCAAACACCTATTATACAAATCTGCGCTTTTTAAGTATTCCCTTATATTTAAATATATACTAAATCCTAATAAAATTAAATACCCAACTAAAGACAAAAACCCTGTATTTACACTATAGGATATTAAAACATTGTGAGGCTTATCCACTACTATTCTTGGGTCTTTATAGTAAATTAATTTCCCCTCTACATCATATTGAGGAAACTCCTTTATAAAAGTATTGCTGCCATTACCTATTAACAAAGTGTCTAATACCATAGGTAAAGACTTAGACCATATATAACCTCTGTTACTTGCAAAACCTTGATAATTTTTAAAACCAATAGATGGCACTTTATTGTGAATATCTACAGACTCTCCACCTGAACCAATAAACTTAGTATTATTGCCATCTGGCACAAATAAAAGGTCTGTGCCCTCAGCCTTATAGCCAATTAATTTTTCTGCCCCTAAAGTAATGTCCACCATTACATTATTACTAGTTTCTGCAGATAACATATAACCTTCTTTAAATTCGCAGTCTTCAATTAGCATTGTGCCTGTTTCATCTATAAAGTCGAAAGTATTATTTTCAAAAACGAAAGTATGCATGCCAAATTTATTTTCAATCATTACACTATTTTCATTATAGTCTAAAGAAACAAAAAAATTATCAGTATAAAGAGAATTACTCAGGACTCTATTAAAATTTTTATTTAAAGTTGGATTAAGTAAAATACTTATAATAAATACAATAGGCATTAAAACTATGGCCACCAATAATACTATACCCCTTGTTTTTCGCCCATTTTTTAATGAATATACACACTCCATTATAAACATAATGCCTATTGTTCCACATAGGGCAAGGGCTCCCGTTTCCGATTCTGATCCAATAAGAGCAATAGCTAATAAAATTATATTTAATAAGCTTAATAGTTTAATAAATTTATTTTTAAAGCCAACTAGTATAGCTCCACACAACGGAATTAACATACTTGTGTATTGGCCTAAATAGTTTGGGTTGTACAAAGTAGAGTAGGAAGAAGTAAAGGCAGCTCCAACTTTTGTAGTTCCATACTGGTCGCCTAAATAATATTTAGAAAAACCATCAGAAATAACAATGTCGTAAAATAAATATTGAAAAGCACCTATTGCACCTATTATCAAACTACTTATAAGTAAAGGTACCATAACCCAAGAAATATCTTTTTGGCTTTTTAAAAAGATAATAGGAAAAGTTATACTCATTAAGTATCCTAGCATTACAAAAATACTTTCACTTCTACCAGGAGCACCAGCAAAAACAATATCCTTGTAACTAGAAAATATTAAACTTACTATTGCCATTACAACAATCAGCAAAGAGCCTATTGTTATTGGATTTTTAATTTTTTCACTCATAAACTCATAGCTATCGCCAACTATTAATACATTTAAAATATTGTAAATTCCAACTATACAAGTAGTAACCAAGAACCATTGCACTTTTTTATTTATAAATATGTCTACTGCCTCCGTACCAAAATATAATTGTAAAGAAGGTGTTACTGCTTGTGTATTTAACTTCATTAAAAGTGGTACTACGGCAATTAATAGTACTAGACCAATGTAGTTAATTATTTTATTTGTGCTTATATTATTCATAATAACCTTTCCTTTTTTGTTATTCTATTTCTAAAATGAGTTTTGTACATTCTATCATATGGAAAAACCCAGTACAAGACCTTGTAAATAGTTCATTCTCGATTTTTTTATTTCCTTGTAGTATACTTCATATTAATAAAATTCCTATCAGGTCATTAGTATATATATATTTAGAAAGGATGATTAAAATAGAAATACGCAAAACCATAGAAGAAAAGGAAGAAAAAAATTTAAGCCAATACGCTACAAAAAGCAAATATTCCAAAGGCAGAGCCATAGCCTCTAAGGAATGTCCCATACGCACAGTTTTTCAACGGGATAGAGATAGAATTATGCATTCCAAATCTTTTCGCAGGCTCATGCACAAAACCCAAGTTTTTATTTCCCCAGAAGGCGACCACTATCGCACAAGGCTAAGCCACACTCTAGAAGTATCCCAAATATCACGCAGCCTATCTCGTGCACTTATGCTTAACGAGGATTTAACAGAGGCAATAGCCCTAGGCCACGATTTAGGTCATACACCTTTTGGCCATACTGGTGAAAGTGTGCTAAATAAATTATTAAGCTGTGGATTTGAACATAATGAACAGTCCGTTAGAATTGTAAATACAATAGAAAAATTAAACTTAACTCAGGAAACTATAGATGGCATAAAAAATCATCGTGGTAGGTTTACCCCAAACACCTTAGAGGGAAAAGTTGTGCAAATATCAGATAAAATAGCCTATGTAAACCACGACATTGACGATGCCATACGTGCCAACCTTATTGATTTTAAAGACCTACCAAAGGATTGTATTAATTTACTAGGAGAAAGTAGTAGCCAAAGAATTAATTTTCTAATTACTAACATTGTAAAAAATAGTTACAATGAAAACCATATTCTATTAGATGATAATGTAAAGGAAAAATTTTACAAACTAAGAGGTTTTATGTATGAAAAAGTTTATTCAAGCCATATACTAAAACAAGATAGACTAAAAGTAGCCCATATGCTAAAAGATATTTTTAATTTTTATATTGATGATTTTAATAAATTACCCGATGAATATATAAAAATGGTTCAGGACGGTGAAGAAATGGAATTAGTAGTAGCCGACTTTATAGCGGGCATGACTGATAGATTTTCCATAAAACACTATAACCAACTTTTTTTACCTCTTGCATGGACCAAGCTCTAGTTAAACATTAATGGACATTAAGTAATAATTATTACTTTTTTATTTTAAATTGTAATAATAACTTAACACATAACTTTCCTTTCTGTGTTATTATACAATGGTTAAAAATGTTTATAGCAAACTATAAACACTAAAATAAATAGGAGGAAGTTATGAAATTTTCAATATTGATTCTATTACTTATATTTTTAACAGCTTGTTCCAGCTCTAAGCAAACAGAAAACACTGATAAAATTACAGAAGTAATAGAAACACCAACACCAACGCCAGAAGCAACAGCCCCTGAAGGTACAAGCTTTTTAGGCACAAGCTTTAGTGGCCAAACTAAAAACGAAGTTCAAAAAACATTAAATTCCATTGAAGAAAACATTAGAAAAAATGCAATTCAATTAAATGGTAAAAATGAACCCCATACAATATCTTTTGCTGATGTGAATTTAACTTTTGAAGAAAACTCTGCCGAAAGTATTATGAATGGCGAACCCCCAACCCTTATTCACGATGAAAAAGCCCTAAATGATATAGTCTATGAAATAAAAGTAAAAGAAAATATAGAACCAATAAACGCAACTGTAAAAAAAGAAAATGGTGCATTCATGCCCATAGCTGGCAGTTACGGCAGTCGTATAGATGAGGAATTATTATTCACACAACTAAGAGAAATATTAAGCACAGGAGATGCCTCTAATATAGACTTTTCCTATGTAGATGTAGAGCCTAAATATAAGAAAGCCCACATGGAAGCAATCCAAGATAAACTAGGGGAAGCAACAACAAAATATTCTGGTGAGTCCTCAGGTCGTACACAAAATTTAAAATTAGCAACTAGTAATACAAACGGATTTGTACTATATCCAGGGGATACTTTTTCCACAAATAGAGTTTTTAAATCCAGAACAGTTGCAAATGGTTATGTAGCTGCCCCCGGTATAGTTGATGGTGAACTAGTTGACGGAATTGGTGGAGGTATATGCCAAGTTTCTAGCACAATGTACGATGCCGTTTTAGAATCCGAATTAAAAATAGAGGAACGTACAAACCACTCCCTTAAAGTAGGCTACTTACCTTACGCTTTCGATAGCACTCTTGTAGATGGAGCTATAGATTTTAAATTTTCTAATAATACAGTGCACCCTATTTATATTGAGGCTACTGCCGGCAATGGTAGATCTACTATAGCCATTTACGGCAAAGAAACTAGGCCAGCAAATAGAACTATTAAATTTTATAATAAACACATATCTACCAAAGCAACAACAACTGAAAATGTTGAAGACCCAACCCTACCTCAAGGTAAAACCTCTTATAAAACAAGGCCTTTAGATGGTCAAACTTACGAGTTATACAAAGATGTATTTATTGATGGCCAACTTGCGGAAACACAACTTATAAATAAAAGTGTATATCGTGCACGTAAAGGGATTATGCTTGTGGGAACAGGCCCTGCAGCTCCAGCGGAAGAAGCTCCTGTTGAAGAAATTCCTGTGGAAGAAATCCCTGTGGATGAGGCTGGTGAAGCTCCAACAGAGCCTACAACACCTAAAGAAACAGAAGGTAATACACAACCTGCAGAAACTGAAAAACCAATAGAGGCAACTCCAAAGCCTAAACCTGAACCACAACCTACAGAAGTAGTCCCAGAACCTGAACCACCAGCTCCACCTGTAGCAGAACAACCTGCAACAGAAGAACAAAACATTGTAACGGAAAATGGTGAGGTTCTAATTGTAGATTAAAATAAAAGTGGTCTGCTCTAAATAAAAAATACTCCCTAATCAAAAGGTAATATTTATATACTTTATATAAAAATGCAAAAAGAGCGTTGGGTTCTCGCTCTTTTTTTAGATAAAGTTTTGGTCTAGCTTTTTTTAAAGCTTATGGGGCTGGTTGCTTGCCTAAGCAATAAAGCAAAGCTTTATGACCAAGGTTTTGGGCAAAACACCAAGGTTTTTTCTTTTCCCGACATCCCACTTTTTTATCTAATCCATATATACTCTTATGTTTTTCATTTCCTTTGTAACTTTTAAATTAATATCTTTACAATCCAAAATAGAAGCTTTACAAATATTACAATTGGTTTCAATATTGTATTTAGCATTTTTTCTATCTCGTAAAAAATATTTATTCTCTTTATTTTTTAAGGCACAAAACTTTTCTGGTCCTTTATTTCCAATGTATAAACCTACTGGACATTGTCTAGTTTCCATTACAGAAATTTTACCTTGGCATATCACTTCTGTTTTTTCATCATAAATATTCATTTTACATTCAGGCGAAAGAGTTACCCTTTCTATATTTTCAAAATTTTCTAAATATTCAAGGGAAAAACTATTAGTTATATTAAAGTTATAATCCAACACAATATTCCTTTTTACCATATTTAATTGGCCATAATTACTTACTAAAAAACCATTAATTTCCAATGCGTTTAAAGAATTAATTTGACTTTTTAAAATTTCTTCATCATCTGTTTCGCTTATAGCAGGCAACGCCACATACAATTCTTTATTATATTTTTTACACTCTTTTATGTAGTAAAAAACATTTTTCAAAATTTTATGAATTGGTATATAAAACCTATGTATTTCACTTTCCAATAATTCATTAAATTTATCAATATTATGGAGATATACTGAAACATTTTTACCATCTATTTTATTATTTATTAAATCTAATGCGTTTACTGCACCTGTTGTTACTATTTTTTTAGGAATTTTAATTTTACCAGGTACTATATCCCTTGGTATAGTTTCATCAATAGCATTATATAATTTATTTATTCCTATTCTACGCAACTCTTTTAAGTCTTTTATGGATACATAAACATCTTCTTCAATTTCCACATTTTTAAAGGACATTGAAAAATAAGTATCCCCTGTTTGTTGCAACTTACTTAATATATTTTCTTTAGTTGTTGGGTTATTTATAGCTTTATCTACGTTAGACCCAACTACTTCTACCTTTACTTCATTCTTTTCTAAAATTAACTTAATAGGTTCTTCCTTTTTTATATACACATTGCAATTTATATTGCTTTTTCTATTGATTTTAGTAATATCTTGCTTTAGGGCGTCATTAAATTTTTTATCGTAGGATTTATATACTAAATCCCCTTTTTTTATGTCACCTTCAATAAATACAGATATTTTATCGCCTATAAATCCATCTTTATTTATATTTGTTCCCACATGTTTTGTTGACCATATTTCTACGCCATCACCGCAATACACTTCTTCATCCAAAAGTATAGTCACTTTATTATTTTTCGGGCTATAATGGTACACTTTCCCTACATAAGTACCTGATGACTTTGGAGTTTCTGTACTCATCATATTTACGGATGAATACTCTTGGAAATACCCTTCATTTAAAGAACCACCTCTATTGAAAGCTTTTGCCAGTTCTTTTTTGTCTACATAAAGTTTATTAATTTTATTTCTGTATTCTCTTGTTATATAGGAAACATATTTCGCATTTTTCATACGACCTTCCAACTTAAGGGATACACCAATTTCATTTAATTTTTCTACATTGTCTATAGAATTCATATCTTTTGGGCTAAGTAAATAGCCTTTTTTGTAAATATTTTTTTCATCACAAACTTCGTACTCCATTCGACAACACTGGGTACAATCTCCCCGGTTTCCACTTCTGCCCCCTATCATAGAACTCATTAAACATTGTCCCGAAAAAGCATAGCAAAGAGCACCATGACCAAAAACTTCTAAGTCTATATTCGTTTCTTTAGAAATATGTTCTATATCCTTTATGGACATCTCTCTATTAACAACTATTCTATGAAAGCCCAAAGCTTCAATGTATTTAACATCTTCTAGGCTATGACAAGAAAGTTGAGTGCTGCCATGAATTTCTATTAAAGGGTATCTTTCTTTAATAATTTCTAAAAGCCCTATGTCTTGTATAATAAAAGCGTCTACACCATACTTATACATTTCGTCTAAAAAGTTCATTAAGTCATTTATTTCATTATTAAAATAAAGAGTATTTACTGTTAAATACACCTTTACATCTAATTTTTTTCCTATTTTAACAACTTCTTCTATTTCCTCATTGGAAAAATTATTGGCGTTTTTTCTTGCACTAAAGTTTTTACCGCCTAAATATACAGCATTACAGCCATTATTTACAGCACCAATAAAACTCTCCATAGAACCACAAGGAGATAGGAGTTCAATGTTTTTCATACATCACCTAACTATTCGCCTAAGTTCTTAAAAGAACTCTCCTCACCTGTACTATCTGCTAGTTCATTTATTTTTGTGTCTTTTTTCTCTATTACACTGTCTTTATAAATAACTTCACGCTCTAAAGTGAAAATTTTATTTTTTAAGTCTATTAGCTCTTTTGTATTATTTTCTATATGAGTTATTAAATTATCATTTTCTTCCTCTAAATTTGTTAATTTACCTTCACTTACTTCTAAAGCTTTTTTTAAGTCACTATTGTTATCTTCCTCTTTCGCCTTATTAAGCTCATATAACTTACTCTCAATGGCAGATTTTTCTTTTCTTTCATAGGCAAATTGGGTTTCCAACTCGTTGTACTTCATTTCTATATTGGCTATTTGAGCTTCTTTTTCCTTGCAAATTTTTTCTAATTTTTTAATTTCTTCTCGATTCTCATTATTATTTTTTTTATTTTTTTCTTCTTCTAAGGCTATTTCTACTTCTAATAATGCCTCTTCTAACTTTCTTACTTCGTCTTTTAAAGAAGGATTCTCTGCCATGGAATCGGCTCTATTCCTTTCATTGGTCAAATCCATTAGTAAATCAGCATTTTCCGCTTCTGCTTTTTTTAATTTGGCTTCTAGGTCACTTTTTTCCTCTATGGATTTTTTTAAATTTTCTATTACATTGTTCTTTTTATCTACATCAGAACCAAAATCTTCAATTAGTTTTTCTAGTTCTTGAACTTTATTATCCTTAAATTCAAGAACTGCCTGAATTTTTTCTATCTGGGAATTTTCTTCCTTTAGCTTTTCTATTTCCTTGTTTTTTTCTGCCGTAACTTCTTTTAAAGTTTCATCTAATTTGTCTAACATTTGATCACTATCTTTAGTTTTATTTTTTATTTCTATTAATTCACTATCTTTTTTTTCTAAATCATTTTTTAAAGTTCCTATTTCTTTATTTTCTTCTTCTAGCTTTTCCATTACTTGAGCTTTTTTAATAATGGTATTTTCTAGAGATACTATTTTATTATCTTTTTCTTCTATTTCTGCTCTTTTTTCTCTTACTTTTTCCTTGGACTTACCTAATAAATATTCTGTTTCGTCTAACTTAGACTTCAATTCTTCAGCCCTTTTACCTAATTCATTTATTTCCGATCTAACATTCCTATCTTTTTCCTTTAATTGGTTTTTTAAAGTAGCATTTTCCCCTGTTAAATCAGATAACTTTTCCTTTACTAAATTCAACTCTTCATTTAGTTGCATTTTTTCATCTATAGCAAAGTCCAGTTCCTCGCTACGTATTTTTAATTTATTTTTTAACTGATCAATTTCTTTTTTATTATTGCCCAATGTGGCTCTATATTTATTTGATATTGCATTTTCAACATCGTTTATTTCTTTATTTTTTTCATTTTCATTATTTCTTAAAATAGCCTCAAGTTCATCTATTTTTTTATTATATTTAATCTCATTTTTTTCAAACTTATATCTTTCTTCTTTAATGCCATTGGCTATATTTTTTTCTGCTTCCTTAGTATTTTCAAAAAGCTCATTGGCTACATTTAATGCCGTTAATATAAGCACTCTTTTTTCCGAACTACCTATTTTAGTCCCTTTAACTTCTCTATATATTCCATCAACATATTCTGTAATTTTGTAAATATACTCAATACTTACATCTGAAACCATATTTAATTTTTGATTTGCTACTTCCACATTTGCTTCATACACTTTGGTCTCCATAACTCCTCCTTATGCCTTTTATATTTTTTGGCTTATTGCATAAAAACCGACTTTAGCTTATTATAAACGATAATGGGCATCCTGTACAATGCAATAGCACTATTTTTATACAGATTAATGATTTGGAGGATATATGAGTTACTTAAATGTATTAAAAGAAATAATAGTAAACGAAGAAGTTAAAAAAACCTTAGAAGACCAATTAACCATTCTGTTAAAAAAACAAAATGAACTACTGGCAGATTTAGAATACGCCGAAAAAAAATTAATAAAGGAAGAAAAAGATGTTGCTAAGTATGAAAAATTTACATTTGTAAATATATTCCACACACTGGCAGGCAATAAATATGAAACATTGCAAAAAGAAGAAAAAGAAGCCATGGAAGCTAAAACTTCTTACAACACTGTTTTAGAAAAAGTTACAGAAGTTGAAAAGTTTATAAAACAACTTCAAGAAAAAATTAAACCTTACAAACATTTGGCAACTGAAAAAAAATACATTTTACAAAAAATAGAAGAAAGTAAAATAGAAGTTGACACAGACATAGTAGTATTAGCAAAACTAGAAAATCAGGTAATGGAAATACGTGAGGCAATATCTGTTGGAGAAACCCTTTTAGAAAAGCTAAACATAGCTTTAGACCATGTAGACGATGCAGATTTCTGGTCTACAATGGATATTGTTGGCGGTGGTTTTTTATCGGATATAATGAAAAAAAGCAAACTAGACGATCTAGACTCCTTTATTAAAGATTTAAATAAATATATTATTATTTATAACACTGAATTAGAAGATATTAATTCAAATATATCTTTAAGTATAAGTAGCCTAGAGTCGGCTTTATTCCTAGATTTTATATTTGATGGATTTATTTTTGACTTTATAACAAAGAATAAAATAGGTGATATAGGCTCAAAACTTGGCTCCATGAAAGCAAAAGTTGTCGCCATTCAAAATGAATTAAATATAGAAAAAAATGAAATACGAAATAAAATATCCATTTTACGAAAACAAATTTTTTAGCATAATTTATTTTATAAAAAATATAAAAAAAGTGTGACATTTCTTTACAATAATGTTACAATATCTATATTGATTAAAAAAATAACCCTAACTCGGAGGATAATATGAAAAAATACGCTATGCCCCTTATAGCAACTACATTAGCATTTTTAATGCTTACAGAATTTAGTTTACCAGTATCCGTAAAAGCTGAAAATACAGGCAACTCCCCTATTGTAGCAGAAGAAAAAACAGAAACATTCAATAGATTTGTTGGAAAAACATTAAGTTTATATGACCAAATAAATGGTACAGCACTAAAGGAAATCCCTGCTGGCACAGAACTTACTCTTACAAATAATGATGGTACTTGGTCTAAAACTACATATAATGATGAAGAAGGCTTTGTAAAAAATGCCAATCTATCTTTAGAAAAACCTAAACCAACTACAACAGAGATAAAAAAGAAAGATAAAATAATTAGATATGCAGGCACAGCTTTAAACTTACGTGAAAGCAATTCAACAGATTCCAACGCCCTTACTCTTATACCAATAGGTACTGAACTTACTTTACTTTCTAATGATGGTACTTGGTCTAAAGTTGACTATGAAGGCAAAAATGGCTTTGTAAAAAATAGTTTTCTACAAGTAGTTTACAACCCCCCAGAGGAAGTAGCACAAAATGAAAATTCTGAATACCTAGAGCATGGCGAACCAACAGGTTATACTTACACTATATCCGACTTAAAATTACGCTCCGAGCCAAATACCCAAAGTAACACAATAACAGTTATTCCTGATAGTACAAAAATTGAAGTATTGGAAGAAAAAGGCGAATGGACAGCCGTACATTATGAAGATGCCTCAGGCTATGTTAAAAATGAATATGTTGACGAAACACCTACTTTATACACTACATCTAAAGTAAATTTACGCGCCGACACTACAACTAACAGCAATGCCCTAACTACTGTACCTTTAAATGCTGAAATAACAGTAGTAGAAGGTGGTAAACAATGGGATAAGGTTGAGTTTGACGGTCAAACAGGGTATATTAAAAATGAATACTTAACTACTGCTAAAGCCGAAGAAACATCAGGCACAGCTGAATACGCTACATGGAGTGAAGTAAAACAAAACTTTACAATTGGCGTAGATGCTAAAGTAGTTGATTTGTACACAGGTAAAGTTTACTATGTTCGTAGTTTTTCTAACGGCAGTCACGCCGATGTTGAACCTGTAACAAAAAACGACACAGCCACTATGAAAGAAACTTTTGGCTCTTGGTCTTGGGATGTTCGCCCTGTTTCTGTTACTATAAATGGCAGAACTTTTGCTGGTTCTATAAATGGTATGCCCCACGGTGGTGGTGTTAATGGAGATAACGGCATGAATGGACAAATTTGCATCCACTTCATAGGTAGTAAAACTCATAATGGAAACCAAAATTATACGCAATTGCATCAAGATGTTGCCAAAGAAGCATATAACTTACTTAAGTAATATATACAAAGCCTGAGCCTTGCACTTATAGTGTGCTAAGCTCAGGCTTTATATTTGAATAATCAACAATCACGTCAAATAGTTCTAAAAATTCGTCGCCATTTTCATGGGAAGTTACTATTACCGTTTTATCTTTAATATTCTTTAGTAATTCAATAATAACCTTTAAATTATTTTCATCCAAATTCGATGTAGGTTCATCAAGTAAAATTATTTCATAGTCCTTAAGTAACACCCTCAACAACTCCACACGTTTACTCTCACCTAGTGATAAACCTGAATTCATGTGGCTTACATCTTTATCTAGTCTACCTTTCAAACTATCTAAGTGGAATTTTCCAAAAATTCATTTATTTTCCTCAATTTCTTCAAAAAGAGTAATATTATTTAACAAAGTTGTGTCAAGAAAGGTAGGTTTATCGGACATAATCGCCATTAAACTTTTTATAGATACAGTCCTATAATTTTTACCGTCAACTATTATTTCACCATCATAATTACTTATATTTTGATAAATAATATTTAACAAGGTAGACTTACCTGTACCACTTTTACCTTTCACTAAATATTTTTTATTTTTTTCTATACTCAGATTCAAACCCTTTATTATCTCTTTTTCACCTATGCTGTACTTTAAATTTTTTATTTCAATTTTATTTATAAATTTTTCTAATTCTTGACTATGAGATATCGCCTTAATCTCATCTTCAAAAGCACTGACAATTTTCTTATTTAAACTGCTATTTGCAACTATGCCTTGGTATGCACTAGATATAGCAGTCAAAGGGTATGTTAACTGCTCTACTAGTCCTAAAATTAAATAAAAAACAGCAACGCTTATAGTTCCATTAAAAATTAAATAGCTAAAAAATATTACAACGGTTAAATATGTACAATAGGAGTTAGTCATATTAATTGTTCTTAAAACATTTCATATTAATTGTTCTTAAAACATTATTAATCTTTGTATTTGTCAACTGAAATTTCCTCTATATTCTAATCCAAAAATCCTCTAGTAAAGATAAAAAAATTATTGCTCTTCTAACCAAAGCTGAGTCTCTTTTAATCTGTAAGAATTACCATTC
>JBKECF010000031.1:0-89107 GCA_047974375.1 Lachnospirales bacterium | reverse complement strand
GTTCTTCTTCAATAAGTGTTGCTATTTTGGCAACACCTACTTCTTGCTCTTGGTCAATTGCATATTCCCATGGATAAATTCTACCATGTAAGTCGGAACTACCTAATATAGTAATTGTTTTTACCCCATTTGTTTCCTCTGCCAACACAAGTGAAGTAAGAGAACTTGATGCTACAACTGTAGCCATTAAAATGCCTAAAAATTTAAATTTTTTCATATTTCCTCCCGTTTTTTTCATTTCCACCTACTGAGTATATTTTATAGAAGATTCTTTTGCAAGAAATTTATAGCTCTATTTAATACCAAACCTGTCACTAAGTCTGTTTATATTATTATTTATTTCTACTAATTTCCTATTACAGCTTTGATATTCTCTCTCTTCATTATCGTAATTTCTTACATCTCTATTAAGCTTCTGCATTCTGCGGACGTCAAAGCCTCTAAAATTCTCTATTACTTTTTTAAAATCTTTAAATTTTCTTTGTTTTTTTCTAGTTTCGTATATTTTTTCTGAAATTTCATCACTATTAAAGCATTCTTCCTTTTCCTTATTCTCAATTCTATGGAGCTCCACTTCTTCTTCCACATCTGTTTTTCGAATGCATTCATTCATTAAAAAGTCATAATCTCTGTTATTTTTTGTAAGCTCTTCTAGTACATCTACAGCTTGTATTAAAATCTCTATTTTTTCGTCTATATGCTCAATTACATAGTCAACATTTCTTTTTTTTATTTCACTTTCTTCAAAATAATCTTCTTGGCTATAATTTTCCTCAAAATCTTCTTTTTCAAACCCCTCAATATCATATATCGTACCTTCTTGGCTATTTGGTTCTACCGCTTCTAACTCCTTTGCTAGAATATTATTCATGTTAGTTTTTGCTATATTTTGGACAATTTGGTATAGCTCTGGGTCTATAGCCTCTAGCTCTTTTTTTAATTTATAATACTTAGATTTACTAATTTTAAAATACTCTAATACCTCTGTTACTTTTGCATTGAACTTAACAATGTAATTACCCACCTTTACACATAATAGTTGTTCTAAATTTTTATCTTCTTCTTTTTCTTCAATTTCCGACTTTTTTTCTCTGTATTTTTCTAAAACACCCTCTGATATCATTTTGTAGTTAAGCTCTTTTTGAATATCTTTAAATTGCCTTAGCTTGAACTTATTGTTATAAAAATTAATGCTATACTTATTTATTAATTCGTCTACCTCTAGTAAATTGTCGATTTTATATTCTTCTAAAATCATCTTTCTTACTCTATTTACTTCAACATGTGAGTTCTTTGTCATATTCACCATCCTATCTTACTATAATTATAAATATAACATTTATGCATCATATAATCAATTTATTTAAAAATTGGCAAGCAAAAAAGGCACTGTAATTTAGCAAAAAATTGCTATTTTACAAATGCCTTTTCAGTTTAGTACAACGATGAACAGCTTACTTGGTTGCTTAGTCGATTTGGTTGCATACTCCAGCAGTTTACGAAGTAAACGACCAGAGTATTTGGTTTTGCTGAAAGCAAAATTCGAATTATTTAAAAAATATAGGTATCAATACAGTTGCCAGTAGTATGATAAATGCACCGCCTAATCTTGATGAAATTTGTGCAAAGGGCATAAGCTCCATTCTGTCTGATGCCGTTAAAACTGCAACATCTCCTGTACCACCCATATTTGCCATACATAACCCTGCCGTAATTGCCGCCTCTATTGGATAAAATCCTACCAGCTTTCCAAATATTCCAGCCCCAATAACAGCCCCTAAAACAACTAAGAAACAAAGTATTATATATACAAGAGAAAATGCCGAAATTACTTGTGCTAAGTCCGTATAGGCTATACCAATACCCATAAGCAAAGTAGTAGTCCAGTTGCTTGCAACGAATTTATACCACTTTGTACAAGCTTTTTCATACTCTACAGGTACAATATCCAATGCTTTTGCTAAAGCGACAGATATAATCATCCACGCATAAGTATGAATGTCTAACCCTATAAAGCTCTCCATTATATTGGCAACTAATCGGCCAAAAATAAAGAATGTAACCGATAACAATATACCAATGCCAAAATCTTTAAATCCTACAGAATTATCTTCCTCAACATGAATTAAATCTTCTTCTCCCGTTTCCATGAGCTTACCATTACCAGTTAATGAAGGATATTTTTTCCCTAGTCTATTTAATAAACCACCAAAAACTATAGCTATTGCGTTGCCTAAAGCAACAGCTGGAACTAGTTTAGATAAAATTTCGTCCGCTGGCACACCCATAGTACTAGAAAAAACCTCAGCTATAGGAACAGCTCCTGCTCCCATGCCTCCACCCATAATTGGTATACCAATGTAGGCAATAGATTCACTTGGCGATTGGCCAAATGCCAAACCACCTAAAACAACAAATATTAAAGCCATAATAAAACCACCTAATATACAAGGCAAATATCTAGCAGATGCTTTTATTAGTAACTTTTTATTCATGCCTAGCATCGACCCTGTTATAAGTGCAGCAATGTAAAAATCTAAAAACCCTCCACTTTTCATAAACGTTGTAACATTCTCTGTAACAGATACAGGTATAATATTAAAGTACACTAGAGCAGATGAACCAAAAATTATAACTATTGCCCCTCCACCAAAAAAGGTTTTTACAATAGGCGTATTATTTCCAATTACATCAAGTATCGCCCCTACAACCATCATAAACGCAAATGCACCAATCATACCTCCTGGTAAAGAATCGAACTGAATTGCCACTAATATTACTGCTAGTATTGCTAAATAGGCGGGTAATTTAATACCCATAATCTTATAGTTTTTCATAACTATTCCTCTCCATTTTCATAATATTCCACCTAATGGTGATAATACACTTAGTGAGTCATTTAAGCAATAATTGTAGAGAATTATACAAAGACTTATGCACAAAAAATGTGGCCCATTATATAAATATAATATGACCACATTTTTTTAATACTATAACATTGTTCTTGCTGTATATTTTGTATGAAGTAACTCATGTGCTTTTTCGCCATAAGGTTTACCAAGATACTCATCATATAATTTTATAATATCAGGATTCTCGTGAGATTTACGTATTTTCTTTTCTTTATCTCCTGAATAAATTCCTTTAGCTCTTGCTTCTACAATTGTAGAATCGCCATGGTGATAAGGTTGGCCACCGCCACCTACACAGCCCCCTGGGCAAGCCATTATTTCTATGGCATGGTAGTTTGCCTCGCCAGATTGAATTGCCTCAAGTAATTTTCTTGCATTGCCTAAACCATGGGCAACACCTATATTAAAGTCTTTGTCCCCAATTTTCACAGTAGCTTCACGTACGCCTTCTAATCCACGTAATTGAGTAAACTCGACATTTTCCAATGTTTCCTTTGTAATCCACTCATAAGCTGTACGAAGAGCCGCCTCTATAACGCCACCAGTTGTACCAAAAATAAGTCCTGCACCAGTAGATTCACCCATTGGGTTATCAAATTCTCCATCTACTAAAGACTCAAAGCTTAGTCCTGCCTCTTTAGTCATTAGAGCTAGTTCCCTCGTTGTTAATACATAGTCTACGTCTTGTAAGTCGTGGTTGGATAATTCTCCTCTTGCTGCCTCATATTTTTTCGCTACACAAGGCATAATAGATACAACAACAATATTTTTAGGATCTATGCCTGCTTTTTCAGCGTAGTATGATTTAGCAATTGCACCAAACATTTCGTGTGGTGATTTACATGAAGATGGTATGTCTAAAAGTTCTGGGAACTGGTGTTCAAAGAACTTAACCCATGCTGGGCAACAGCTTGTTAATATAGGAAGTCTGCCTCCGTGTTCAATTCTATGTACTATTTCAGATGCCTCTTCCATAATTGTAAGGTCAGCTGCAAAGTCTGTATCAAATACTTTATCAAAACCTAACTTTCTAAGAGCCGTAACCATTTTGCCAGTTACATTTGTACCTGGAGCCATGCCGAACTCTTCCCCTAGGGCAACCCTTACAGCAGGGGCAGTTTGTACCACTACGTGTTTTTTAGGATTTGTTATTTCTTTCCATACTTTGTCTACTACATTTATTTCTGTAAGAGCTGCTGTAGGACATACAGCAATACATTGTCCACAGAAAGTACACATTGTTTCACTCATTGGTAAAGAGAACGCCGGTTGTACTACTGTTTCGAAACCCCTTCCAACAGCTGATAAAATACCACAAGTTTGTACAGAGTTACACATTGTTTCACAACGTCTACACATAATACACTTATCTGGATCTCTATGTATGGATTTACTAGATACATCTTGCGGGTATATGGACTTTTCCCCTTCATATTTAACAGTAGTTATACCTAAGTCTGCTGCTAACTTTTGTAAATCGCAATCTCTGTTTCTTGTACATGTTAAGCAACTGTTTGGATGGTCTGAAAGTAGTAATTGTACCATAGTTCTTCTTGCTTCAACTGCACGTGGTGTATTGGTATTAACTACCATACCTTCATTTACTTTTGTAGCACAAGCAGGAGCTAAGTTAGGTCTGCCATCTACACTTACAACACATACTCTACAACTGGCTACTTGGTTTACTGCTTTTAAATTATGTAAATCCAGATGACAAAGAGTTGGAATTTTAATATTTAATTTTTTTGCAGCTTCTAATATTGTAGTACCTTCTGGTACAGAAATTTGCATATCATTTATAGTAATATTTACGCTCATTTTTTCACTCCTTATCTTTTTACCGCACCAAATTTACATTTTTCTAAACAAACACCACATTTAATACATTTTTCTTTATCTATAATATGAATAGATTTACGTTGACCTTCTATAGCATCTACAGGACAATTTTTTGCACATACTGTACAGCCTATGCATTTTTCTGGAATAATTGAGTACGCTAAAAGTGCCGTACATACTCCAGCTGGACATGAACCATTTATATGAGCTTCATATTCATCTCTAAAAAATCTTAAAGTAGAAAGTATTGGGTTTGGAGCTGTTTGACCTAGGCCACACAATGATGAAGATTTAACTGTTTCAGACAATTTTTCCAAGTCTTCTAAATCTTCCATTGTACCTTTACCCTCTGTAATTTTTACAAGGGTTTCGTACAATCTTTTTGTACCTATACGACAGGCTGTACATTTACCACAAGATTCGTCCACAGTAAACTCAAGGAAGAACTTAGCTATATCTACCATACAGTTGTCTTCGTCCATAACTATAAGTCCACCAGAACCCATCATAGAACCAACTTCCTTAAGGGAATCGTAATCTATTTTAGTATCTAATAATTCAGCTGGTAAACATCCACCAGACGGACCACCTGTTTGGGCAGCTTTAAACTTCTTACCCTTTGGTATGCCTCCACCGATTTCAAATAAAACTTCGCGTAAAGTAATACCCATTGGTACTTCTATAAGGCCTGTATTATTTATTTTACCACCAAGGGCAAAAACTTTTGTACCTTTAGACTTTTCTGTACCCATTGTAGTAAACCAGTCTGCACCCTTATTTATTATTACAGGTATGTTGGCATAAGTTTCTACGTTGTTTATAACTGTAGAACGTCCCCAAAGTCCGCTTTCTGCTGGGAAAGGTGGCTTTGTAGTTGGCTCTCCACGTTTTCCTTCTACAGAGGAAATAAGTGCTGTTTCTTCACCACATACAAATGCCCCTGCACCTTGCTTTATAAATAAATCAAAGTTAAAGTTTGAACCAAATAAATTTTTACCTAAAAAGCCTTTTTCACGAGCTTGATTAATGGCTAATTCTAACCTTTGCACCGCTATTGGATACTCGGCACGTACATATACATATCCTTCGTCGGCACCTATTGCATAACCTGTTATTGCCATTGCCTCTATTATTGTATGAGGGTCACCCTCTAAAATAGAACGATCCATAAATGCCCCTGGGTCGCCTTCGTCGGCATTACATAGTACATATTTTTGGTCATCTTCAAATGTACGAGTTATTTCCCATTTAAGACCAGTAGGGAAACCTCCACCACCACGTCCACGTAAATTCGACTTTTTAACTTCACCAACAACCTCTTCTGGAGTCATTGTTTTAATAACTTTTTCTATCGCTTTATATCCGTCATGTTCTATATACTCTTCTATATGCTCGGCAGATATAACTCCACAATTACGCAGTGCTATACGCTTTTGCTTTGCATAGAAGTCCGTTTCTTCAAAAGAAATAATTCCATCAGCTGTAATTGTAGATGGATTTAAATATTTTTCTACTACTTTTCCACCTATTAGATGTTCTTTAACTATTTCATCTAAAAAACCTTCTTCTACCCTAGAATAAAAAGAACCTTCTGGCTCAACTATCATAATTGGACCAAGTTCACAAAGACCAAAACAACCTGTTTTAATAACTTGCATATCCAGATTATTTTCTTTAACTAGTTCGTTCATTTTATCTACAAGTCTGTTTGAATTAGCAGAATGACAACCAGTACCACCACAAATTAATATTCTATTATTTACCATTATTAATCCTCCTTAGTTGTATTGTTCGATAAGTCTATCTACATCAGCAACTGTAAGACGGCCATGTACATCTTCGTTAACAGTAAGAACTGGAGCGAGTCCACAGGCACCTATACATCTACTAGCAGATAAAGAAAACTTGCCATTTGCTGTTGTTTCATCAACGTCTATACCTAGCTTTTCTTTAAATGTTTCTAAAATTTCCCCAGCACCTTTTACATAGCAAGCAGTACCAAGACAAATACAGACTTCGCAGTCTCCTTTTTTCTCTAAATAGAATTGGGAATAAAAAGTAACAACACCATAAATATTAGACAAAGGTACTTTTATTTCTTCCGCAATCATTTTTTGTACCTGAATGGGTAAATAACCATATATACCTTGGGCATCTTGCAAAATAGGTATTAATGAAGATGACTTTTCGCCTTCATATTGGTTGATTTTTTTTAATAGTTCGTCTTTTTGCTCTTGTGTTCCAAAAACTTCACTCATAACTTACCTCCTAAAAAATTTATATATATGCAACTACATTGAATAAAACCAGATTACTCTCTCTTGGTTCTATCCACCAAGTAGTAACTATAGCGAAACTTTTATGCAAAGAATAACTTATGTTAGATTCTCGCATATTAAATAATTTGTTAAAAAAAATACTATAAATAAATTATAGCATAAGTTTTTTTATATAAAACGAACTCTTTTGGTCGGATTTAATCCTCTTTCTTCCATTCCATTAAATACGCAACTTTATTTGTTGCCTCGTCCACTTCCTCAGATATGATATTTAAGCCTTCACGCAAATAAAAATTCACTGCACCTGTATTTTCCTTAAAAACATTTAAAGTAAATTTTTCTCGTATATTTTTTATATAATCTAATAAAAGTTTGCCTATTCCCATATCTCTATATTTCTTCTCTACAAAAATTCCGGCTAAGTATTCTTTTTCCATTCCTACAAAGCCTAATATATCATTTTTTTCAAAAACATATATTTCACTTTCCAGCATTAAAGCTCTTACTGTTTTTTCATTGGAATACCAGTACTCTGCTTTTACAAAGCTATGAGCCTCTAAATTACTTTCTAGCCAAATTTTCATTACTCTATTAATATCTTCTACTTCAAATTTTCGCAACATATCCTCAATCCCTTTCCAAAATTCCAACCTTTAGTAAACGTTCCCTTAAGGGGAGAATTACAACAATACAAAAAATAATTTTTATAATATCCAAGGGGATAAATGGATATACTCCAACAGTCAAAGATGTAACAAATGATTTTTCAGTTGTTACACTTAGCCATGCCGTACCCCCAATGTAAAGCACTAAATGAGCAATACAAATACCCAAAGAGCCTTTAATAAAAGCTGTTTTGCGGCTATACTTAGCATTCAATGCTTTATAGCTATTTAAAGTTGTAGAAACAATGGCTACCATTATGGGGTAAACCAATAAATAGCCTCCTGTAGGTCCAAAGAGAGCACCCATTCCTCCTTTAAAGCCACCAAATACAGGCAAACCTATAGCCCCTAGCAATAAATAACATATTTGAGATAAAACTGCACATCTAGGAGTTAACAAAATGGCTGCAATATATACACCAACCATGCCAAAGGAAATTGGTGCTGGGGTAAAAGGCAAAGGTATAGCAATTTGTGCGCAAACTGACGTTAACCCTGTAAAAATTGCTGTTAAACATAGTTCTTTTGTTGATAATTTTTTATTCATATACTCTCCTTTTATTTTGAGTCATAAGAATTAGAACCCTACTAACCTATAGATCTATTGACTTCTAAAATATTCTATAGGGAGTATATTAGTATCAGCCTAAATTGTCAACACTTTTCATCTTGTATAGTGACGACTAAAATATTCTTATTTCGCCTGATAAAATTTCCTTTATTTCACCCTCTGGAATTTGAACAACTAAATGACCATGTTTATTAACATCTAATGCTTTTGCAATAAATTCATTTTTGCCTTGAATAACTGTTATGTCTTGGTTTAATATAAATAATCTTTTTTTGTACTCTTCAAATATAAATGCCTGTTGCGGAATGTCCTCTCCTAATATGCTATTAATTATTTCTCCTATTATTTGATTTCGTGTTATAGCCATAGTGCCATCTAGGTATAGTGAACTCGATTTTTCTTTAATTTCCTCTGGAAATTCTTCTTTTTTTGTAAATACATTTATACCAATGCCCAATATAATCGCTGACACGCTATTACTTTCACAGTCTGTAATAGCTTCTGTAAGTATGCCACATATTTTTTTGCCACGTAAAAAAATATCATTCACCCATTTTATTGATGGCTTTAAGTTGCATAAATTCTCTATAACCTGACATACCTTCACAGCTGCATATGCTGTTATTGCCGTTGGGTTTACATTCATATTATCTGGGCGCAATATAAAACTCATATATATACCGCTATTACTTGGAGAAAAAAAATCTCGCCCAAATCGTCCTTTACCCATTGTTTGTTCGTCAGAAATAATTACCCTACCATGAGGGGCATTATTTATTGCCATTAATTTGGCTTCCTTGTTAGTTGATTCTATCGTTTTGTAAACCCAAATATCACTTGAATTTTGGTTTGCTAAAAAAGGGCTTATACCTTCAAGAGAAATAATGTCATTTTCTGCCATTAGTTTATATCCCTTATTTGTCGCACCCTCTATTCTATAGCCTTCCTTACGCAGTGTGTTTATTGAACGCCAAACAGAATTACGAGATAAATTTAACTGTTGGCCAATGTATTCACCAGATATATTTTTATTGCGATTTTTTTCTAGTATTTCCAATACCAATTTTTTTGTGGACATTTTACACTTCCTTAATAATTTATTTTATATGGTCATAATACTCTCCTTTTATTTTCCATGCAAGAAAAAAGAGTTTATTTTTTAAGTCGCCTTAAAAATAGGCTCTTTTTATTGTAGAACCACCGTAAAGGTTGGATAAACGCTTTGACTCGACTATGCAGCCAACACCGCTATTCTATTTTAATCAATTTTTCGACGTCAATTTTATTTTTTTCTGTTTCATTAAGTTCTTTTATATAATCTTTAGCCTATGCAATAGGATCTACCCCGTGAAGTTTTTTTAATATATTAGATTTGAGTGATAATATTTCGAAAAATGCTAATTGTTCGAGAAGTTACACACAGTCTTTTAAAACTATCGAATTTAAGGACATTAACTTTAAGTATTTAAATTCTTCAGAATATATTATAAAAAATGCAAGTATGAAATTTGAGTTTGGTAAAAGCTACGCAATTGTTGGACTTAATGGGTCAGGTAAAACTACTTTGATAAAAATTTTATCTGGTTTATACTCTCCGAATGCAGGTGAAATATTTATAGATGGAAAGCTTAGTAGCACAGAAGAATTATTTAATAAAAATTTAGTGAGTGTGATTTTTCAGGACTATAACACATATCCACTTGCTATAAAAGATAACATAGGAGTCGGCGACATATATAATATTAATAATGAAGATAAAATATGTGAATACGCAGCTTTAACAGGTGCGCATGAATTTATAGATAAATTTGAGTATAAGTACAACACAAAACTTATCAGAGAACTGACAGATGGTATTGATTTATCTAGTGGTCAGTGGCAAAAAATCGCATTAACTATGGCGTTAATATCTGATAGACCTATTCTAATTTTAGACGAACCCACAGCTTCGTTGGATGCAAAATCTGAATATGAAGTGTTTTCGAAATTCAAAGAGTTAACAAGAGATAAAACCAGTATTTTAGTATCACATAAGTTTTCTACTGTGAAAAATGCAGATGTTATATTGGTTTTAAATGATGGAGTAATTTCAGAAAAAGGCACACACGGTGAGCTGATGGAGGCCAATGGCTTATACAGTGATTTATATAAAATACAAATTGAAATCTTAAAACAAGATTAAGATTGAAGGAGAAATTATGAGAATAAGAGTGATATTTATTGTTATGGTTTTATTATTACTTTCTTTTAGTGGTTGCAGTAAAGATGCTAATGAGTCAAGTAAGTCATCAAAGGAAATTAATGAATTAACAATTTCTACTTATGTAGAAAATCAATATTTACATGAAGTTGCTAATGCTTATATGCAAGAAAATTCTAACATAGAAACTAAACAAAAAAAATCATAAAATGCATTGACAAATATCTATGTATGGTTTATATTACATATAGATAATCGTCAATATGAAATGAGGTAAAGGCATGACGGATAAATATGTTAAGTATGTAGGAATAGTTAAAGCTATTTCAGATGTAAACAGAATGATGATACTAGAAATGCTTTCTTGTGGAGAGCTATGCGGTTGTGAAATATTGGAAAAATTTAACATTACTCAGCCTACGCTATCCCATCATATGAAGATTTTATGTACGTGTAATTTAGTCGACTGTAGAAAGGCTGGAAAAAACATGATGTATACATTAAATCAAAATACCATAGATGACTTAGAGTTATTTCTACATAATATTCTTACAAACACTGATGATTGTATTTGTAAATAGATACAGTCATCAGTTAATTTTTAATATAACGCATAGATAGTTATCGATGTATTTCTTCGAGGGAAGGGGTTATCAATTTTATTCAAGAGTATGTGTAACAAGAGTAGGAGGTAAGAGTATGTTAAAACCTAAAGTTGGATTTATTTGTGTGCATAATTCATGTCGTAGTCAAATGGCTGAGGCATTAGGACGCCTATACGCAAATGATGTATTTGAAAGTTATTCTGCAGGAACAGAAGTTGTTCCTCAAATAAGTCAGGAGGCTGTAAAGACAATAAATGAGTTGTATGGATATGATATGTCTGGACGGTATTCAAAATTAGTAAAGGACTTACCAGAGCTGGACATTATTATTACTATGGGATGTAATGTGAATTGCCCTTACGTAAAGTGCAGTTACCGAGAAGATTGGAGATTAGAGGACCCAAATGGTAAAGAACATAAAGACTTTGTGGATGCAGCAAAATTAATTGAAAATAAAATATTAGATTTAAAACAACGAATAGAGAATAATACAATTAAAATATAAGGAGAAATTACTATGAAAAAAATGATTATTTTTGAACCGGCTTTATGCTGTGAAACGGGAGTTTGTGGAGTTGGGGTTGATCCAGAATTGTTGAGAATTTCAGCTGAATTAAATGCTCTAAAGAAACATAATGTGATAATAGATAGATTTAACTTGAATATGGCACCTATGGAGTTTATAGAGAATAAAGTTATAAACAAGCACTTAAGTGAAAAAGGTGTTGAAGGGTTGCCGGCAGTTGTATTGGAAGGAAAAATAATTATAACTGGAAGATATCCAACCAATGAGGAAATTCAATCCCTACTTGAAATACCTGCAAATTTTTTAACTGAAAGCCAAGAAGTGGAAATAAAGGAATCTGGTGGATGTAGTTGTAGTAGCGAAGGTTGCTGTTAGGAGAAAATTATTTTGAAACAATTTGATTTAAGTAAAATAAACTTAACTAAATATTTATTTTTTACAGGTAAAGGTGGAGTTGGAAAAACATCAACAGCTTGTGCCACTGCTGTAACTCTTGCTGATAATGGTAAAAAGGTATTGCTTGTAAGCACGGACCCAGCGTCAAATTTACAAGATGTATTTGAAACGGAGTTAAATAGTAAGGGAACGCCGATTAAAGAAGTTAAGGGTTTAGTTGTTGCAAATCTGGACCCTATAAAAGCTGCAGAAGATTATAAAGAAGTGGTAATAGCCCCATATCGTGGGAAATTACCGGATTCCGTTCTAGCAAATATGGAAGAGCAATTATCTGGTTCCTGTACTGTAGAAATTGCTGCATTTAATGAATTCTCAAACTTTATAACGAATCCAGAGATAGAAAAAGAATATGACAATATAATTTTTGATACAGCGCCAACAGGTCATACACTACGTATGCTACAATTGCCATCTGCATGGAGTAACTTCATTAGTGATAGTACTCATGGGGCTTCATGTTTAGGGCAATTATCTGGGCTTGAAGATAAAAAGGGTATTTATAAAAAAGCTGTAGAAACATTATCTGACTCACAACAAACTACACTTATACTTGTGTCACGACCAGAAGAAGCACCTTTAAAAGAGGCTAAAAGGGCTTCAAATGAGCTGTATGACATTGGTGTGAAAAACCAAAGTATGGTAATTAATGGAATGTTAGATGATTTTGACGATGAAATTTCAAAAAGCTTATATGACAAACAACAACTAGCATTAAAGGGTATGCCGAAAGAACTTTCCAAAATAGCAACTTATTATATTCCCCTAAGAGCGTATAATGTTACGGGCGTGGACAATGTAAGAGCCTTATTAAAGGAAGATCGTTACACCATTAAAGAGGGAAACTTGCATTCTACAAAAATTACTTCCATACAACAAGTAATTGACCATCTTGCTCATGAAAATAAAAAAGTAATTTTTACTATGGGTAAAGGTGGAGTTGGTAAAACTACTATAGCTGCAACTATTGCATTAGGTTTGTCTGATAGAGGGAAAAAAGTTCATTTAGCAACTACAGACCCAGCCGCACATTTAAAGTTTGTATTAGATGAAGCATCTAATATTTCAATGAGCTATATTGATGAGGAAAAGGAACTTCATAAGTACCAAGAAGAAGTTTTGAATAAAGCTAGAGAAACAATGTCTGAAGAGGATATTGCCTATGTAGAAGAAGATTTAAATTCGCCTTGTACTCAGGAAATTGCAGTTTTTAGAGCTTTTGCTGAAATAGTAGAAAAAGCAAATAATCAAGTTGTTGTAATTGATACTGCACCAACAGGTCACACTTTGCTGCTACTGGATGCAACCCAAAGCTATCACAAAGAAATTGAAAGAACTCAAGGAGATATTCCGGAAAGTGTGAAAAACTTACTTCCTAGACTTCGTAACAAAAATGAAACTGCTGTTATTATCGTTTCTTTAGCTGAAGCGACACCTATTTATGAGGCAATACGCTTAGAGGATGATTTGCATAGAGCAGGGATAAATAGTAATTGGTGGGTAATTAATTCTTCTCTACATTCTTCGGGTACAACTAATAAAATATTAAAAGCGAAATCAAGCAATGAAATAGAGTGGATAAACAAGGTTTATGAAAGAACCAACAATCATTTTGCATTAATTGGTTGGAATGCTGAAAATATTAAAGGGAATAACCTAAGACACTTATAACAAAAAAACGCTTTTACTCTAAGACTAAAAGTAGTCTAGATAAAAGCGTTTTTAAAATGTTCCAGAGAGGATTTGAACCTCCGACACCCGCCTTAGGAGGGCGGTGCTCTATCCAGCTGAGCTACTGAAACGTAATATATAGAAGTTAAAAATGCATATAAACAATTCTAACGTGTAAACCCTTTGTTTGTCAATGTTTTTTTCTTCTATAGATTAATAGCCTGTTTCAGTATAAATCAGGCTATTAATCTGCTGAAAGCATAGGACAATAGATTAAAGTAATAGACCTGCAGCAACTTCTTTTGCTACATCCTTATCCTTTACAATTTCCAAAATTTTTAATGCGAACTCTAATGTAGTTCCAGGGCCTGCAGAAGTAATTAAATGGCCATCTATCACCACATTACTTTCTAAAAAGTTATTACTAGTTTTTACTTGACTTTTTAATGATGGATAGCAAGTGTATTTTTTATTTTTTAAAATACCTAGTTTATCTAATACTGTTGGGGCGGCGCAAATAGCTGCTATATATTTATTTTCCTCGCTGTGCTCCTTTAAATAGTCTAAAAACTCATAGCACTTCAAATAATTTTGTGTGCCCTTGCCACCAGGCATTACCATCATAAAATATTCTTCTTTTGAGGAAACTTTGTCACAAATTAATTTTATGCCATGAGCTCCGTCTACTTCCAACTCTCTTGTAAGGGAAATAACTTCAACATCGCATTTACCACGACGCAACACATCAATAATCCCTATTGCTTCAATGGGTTCAAAACCCTCAACTAAAAATACTCCTATTTTTTTCATAAAATCTCCTTTTAAAAAAGCGTTATCGAACTCTAGAGTTGTTAGGAACTTTAGATATGCTTAACTCTAAAGTTCATTGGAACTTTAGATATGCTATCTAGCGTTTTTTTTCTTGTTATTTCCATTAAACCTAAAGTAGTTATTCCATGTATTAAAACTCTTTGACTATCATTTTTAGTTGCTATTTTCATTGGTTTAATTAAATAATCGTTATTGCTGCCAATGAAGTCAATAATAATAATACCAGAAATATTTCTAAATTTAATTTGCCTAGCAATTTCTTCTACTGCTTCGCTATTAGTTTTTCTTATTATTTTATCTTTTTGGGATGTGGAATTTTTACCAGTGTTCACATCAATAACTGTTAAAGCTTCTGTTTCTTCTATAATTATAAAACCGCCGGATTTAAGCCAAACTTTTTTTGAGTAAAAACCTTCAATTTTTTTGCTTATATATTCAGTACTAAATAAATCTTTCGTTTCATCGTAAATTATATTGGTTTTATCTTTAAACTCATTATAAATTTCTTTTGAAGATGTTTTTACTTCATCATGGCTATGGTATAAAAATTTTTCAATATGATTTTCTTTATGAAGTAATTTTATTTTACTTTCATATTGATGATTTTTTAAAATATCATCAAATTTTTCTTCCAGTGAATTATATTCCTCCAAAAGTCTTGCTTTATCAAATACAATATCACTTCTAAATATAACAGAATGCTTAAATTCCTCACTTATTTCCTTAAGTAAATTTCGATTTTCGTCTTTGGTTATTTTTCTTGATATACGGCAAATTTTTTCGTTGCTATAAAGTAAAATCATGTTTTTGCCTACTAAACTTATTTCTGTTGTAACCATGGGACCTTTTATGGCGGTTCCTTCTTTAGTTACTTGGACTAATATAGTATCGCCTACTTTGGCGTTAAAATTTTCTTTTTTGTTTGTTATATCAATAAACCCTGTAACACCGTCTAATGTTATAAAGGCAAAGGAATTTTTAATTATTTTTTCCACACGACCTATATAAATATTATTTAGTATAGAATTGGTATTTATTACTTTATAGTCAGATAGTTCGCCCATTTGCATATATACCATTTCTAAAATATTATTGGTTTCCATTATTAGTATTCTATTCATTATTTGGTCTTTCTAAAGTTATTTTTCCTAGTAAACCTCCACGAAATTCGTCTAGAATTATTATGGATGCTCTATCAATATCTATTTCATTTCCCTTTGCTTTAAAGCCTCGTTTTTCCGCAATATTATAAATAATTTCATTTGGATCATTTGAGTTTAAAGGTATGTCGTATCTTTTAGATATTGCTGTTGGGTTAATATCTAAAAGGTTTTTTATTAATTCATGGGCAAGCTCGTTAATATCTAATATACTATCATTTATTGCTCCAGTAAGAGCTAGTTTTTTACCTACTTCTTGGTCTTCGAATTTAGGCCAAAGTATACCAGGAGTGTCTAAAAGTTCGAAATCCTTTTTTATTTTTACCCATTGCTTAGACTTTGTAACCCCAGGTCTGTCGCCTGTTTTTGTTATATTTTTTTTTACATAGCGATTTATTAAAGTGGACTTGCCAACATTTGGTATACCTACAATCATTGCGCGAATAGGGACGAATATACGTCCTCGAGCTTTTAGTCTTTGAATTTTTTCGGCCATTTGTTCTCTGGCAATATTTACTATTTCATTAACACCTTGACCCTTTTGTGAATTTGTTTGGATAACACGGAATCCTTTATTTATAAAGTATTCTTCCCATTGTTTGTTTAGTTCTTTGTCGGCTAAATCAGCTTTATTTAATACTATTATGCGATGTTTGTTATTTGCTAATGTATCAATATCGGGGTTTTTACTGCTATAGGGTATGCGTGCATCTAAAAGTTCTATTACTACATCTACTAAAGATATATTTTCTTGCATCATACGTTTTGTTTTGGTCATATGACCCGGATACCATTGAATATGCATGTTTTACCTTCCTTAATTATTTTAAAAATCCCATATTTGTAAAGGGAAAAAACCTAAATACAGCTTTCCCTAGTATGTCTTTTTCTTTTATTAATCCTACTTCTTTGTATCTGCTATCTTGGCTTATATTCCTATTATCGCCTAATACAAAATATTCATTTTCCCCAACGGTTACAGGAAAAGTAACGTTGCCTAAGTTAAGTACTTCGTCGGAAAAGTTATCTTCTAGTTTAATGTCATTAATGTAAAAATATCTGTCTTTAATATCTACAATATCATTTTCTGTAGCAATAATACGTTTTATAAGCGCTTTTTCGCCATAGGGAAATACAATTATATCATTAACCTTAGGCTTGGATAGAATATAGGAAAATTTCTCCACTAATACTCTATCGCCGTGATGTGTTGTCGGTTCCATGGATGCGCCATTAGTCATAATGGCAAAGCCTATAAAGTTTCGTATAAATAAAAACATGGCAATAAAAATGACAATAAAAATAAGCCATTCCTTTATTTGTTTGTATAAGAAATCTTTTTTCATAAATTTCCTTTCTATTTAGCACATTTACAAAAATAGGCTATCAAAATAATTGATAGCCTGTACACAGCAAATTCCAATGTATTCATTTATACACTAGAGTTGCTATGTTATCTTTTTGTAATGTCTTCTTTAACTTTACTTGCTTTACCAACTCTATCTCTTAAGTAGTTAAGTTTTGCACGGCGTACAATACCATGACGAACTACTTCAATTTTCTCTAAACGAGGTGAGTGTAAAGGCCATGTTTTTTCGACACCTATACCAGAAGATAAACGTCTTACTGTAAAAGTTTCGCTTATGCCACCGTTTTGTCTTTTAATGCAAATTCCTTCAAACATTTGAACTCTTTCTTTTGCACCCTCAACAATTCTTGCATAAACACGAATTGTATCACCTACGTTAAAACCGGCGATATCACTTCTTAATTGCTCTTGTTCAATTTCCTTAATAATATTGGCATTCATTTAAGTGCCTCCTTCCATTCATAGATATTCTTAATATTTTATTAGCGGAATATCCGTCAACATAATGTGTATAAAAAATATTCATACAATTTATGAGTATAGCACAATATATTTTTATTTGCAAACAAGAAATTTGAGTTTTTTTAAGTTTACTCTAGAGTAGTCAAACATATGTTATATTTTTTAAAAAACTAACAATAAGAATTTCCTAAAAAGAATTCACAAGTCATATCGTTAATTCCTTGTAAATATTCATGGCCGAAATCGGGAAATATTATATGTTTTTTATTTGATTCTATTCTATTAAAAGCTGCATATTGTGTTGTAGGTGAAACAACTGTATCCTCATAACCAGTAGCGAAAAAAACATCTGCCCTTACTCTTTTTACTAAATTTTTTATATCGATATAACCTAGTGTATGAAAAAATTCATCTTCTTTACTATGAGTTGGATCGAAACATCTGAAATATTTTTTTAATTCGCTAAAAGCTGTGTTTGATGGCAAATTATTCCAAGCGGCTTTGTAGTCTGATAAAAAAGGATAGATGGTTACGCATTTTTTTACAGATGGCAAAAGTGATGCACACACCAAGGATAAAGCGCCACCTTGAGATACTCCGGTCGTCACAATATAATTTTCGTTGTTTTCTTCCATGTTTCCAACTATTTTTGCCATTTGCAAAGTATCCATAAAAACGGAAGTAAAGTATAATTTATTTGGGTCATTATGTATTGCACCTCTGTAAATGTGTCCATTTAAAGTATTTCCTTTTACATTACCATTATCAGCAGACAATCCACCTTGGCCTCTACAGTCTAATTTAGCTATAGCATAACCTTCGTAAACGTAGTGTAAGTCATTTACCCAATCCCCGCTATTGCCAGAATATCCATGGAAACACAACATAATTTTATTATTTTTGCCATTGGTTGGGCGAAGGTACTTAAAATAAACTTCGGCATTGCCACTTCCTGTAAATGTACAGTCAAACATTTCAACTTTATTTGATGGATAATTTCTTTTTTTCATTACTAAATTATCTTTAAGAGATATAACTTCTTCGATTTTTTTATCCCAAAATAAATCGAAATCTTCAGGTATTGGGGAAATTCCTTTGTACTTTTTTAATTCTTCAATTGGTTTTTCTAAAATCATTTTAATCTCCTTATTTTATATTTTTATCGGTAGGAATTAGACACCCACCTTCAATGCTGGCATCTGGTCGTTTACTACGTAAACTGCTCTGGTCATAAAGCTCCGCTTTATTGCTCGAGTAAGCAACCAACCAACTCAATTATGCAACCAACTTGGTTATGCGACCAAATTTGCCGCTCAGTAGGGGTATAAGCCTCCCCACTGATGGATAGGTCTATTAATTTGCCAGTAGCGTTTTGCCCGATGGGCAAAACCATAAAAATTTAGAGTTTGCGCAACAAAGTTGCTTTTACGGCTGTAATTGCATTACATCCTCAAAACTCAAATATTTTTATTTACGAGTGTACTATACCAAATAAAAAACTTAGACTCAAATTTTTATTTGTATGTAAAAGAAAAAAGTTTGACAAAGAGAATGTTACATGGTATAAACTTTTTATCTAGTTGTTATCTTTGTGAAACAGTGTTTGTGAAAGATAACAATCTGAAAAATCTAAATAATTTAGCATTTTGTCCATTGGGCAAAAATATAAAAACTAAATTGGTATAGCATTTTGCCTGATGGGCAAAACCATAAAAATGAAAAACTCGGACGTAAGGAGGGCTTTTACGCTCATGAATTTTTATTTTTATCGGTAAGAATTAGACCCCCATTGACGGATAGGTCTATTAGCTTGCGTTATGAACTTAGTTTTTATTTGCGAAGGGAGGTAATAATGAAAAAAAGCGTCGCATTGATATTATCAACGACAATTGCTTTAACATTAACTAGTACTGTGTTTGCTGGAAATTTCACAGACACAGAAAGTAGTTTTGCCAAAGATGAAATAACCAAATGGTCAAATTACGGTATTGTTAATGGCTACAACGGTGAGTTTAGGCCTAATGATTTTGTAACAAGGGCAGAGTTGTCAGTTATTATTGACAACATAATGAGGTACAAAACAGTGGGTGAGAATAATTTTACCGACATTGCTAATACCGATTGGTATTATAATGCAATGTTAAAAAATTATGCAGCTGGAAACATTTTCGGTTACAAGGATTTAGTACGACCTAATGACCAAGTTACACGTGAAGAGGCTGCCGTTATTTTAGGTAGAGCTCTAAGTGTAGAACCTGAAGCTGTTAGTACGACATTTTCAGATGACCAAATAATATCCCCTTGGGCGAAGGGATATGTAAGTAAAATGAAAAATAATGAGCTATTACATGGTAGGGAAAACAATGAATTTCAACCAACTGCCAATATTACTAGGGCAGAAGTAATTAAAATAATTGACAATGCCATTGAAGATTTATACAGCCAAAGTGGTTCTTATTCTAAAGATGCCAATAAATTTGTAGTAGTAAATACCCATGGCGTTGAACTGAAGGACATGGAAATAAAAAAACCTTTAATTATTTCAGAGGGCGTAGGAAGTGGCGATGTTCTTTTAGCTAATATTGTAACTAGTGAGCTAATTACCCAGGGTGGTGGAGCTAATTCAATAAAACTGTTGGGTAATACAAGTGTAGACAAAACATTAATTAATAAAATAAACAAAAATGATTTACGTTTATATGTTGACGGGAATTCTACTGCTAAAGAAATTTTTGTTCAGGGGAATTCTAAAACTATTTTATCTGGCAAAGGGAGTATAGAAGAAGTTTTATCTGCGGGAGAAAAAGGCATTGAACTAGATGGTTCTAAGGCTGAAAATGTTGTAGTAACAGGCGGTGGCAGAACGCTTATTGAGAAAAATAGTATTGTTAATAATTTAACTTTAAAGTCCAGCTCCCCAGTAGTAATTAATGGTGTAGTTGAAAATGTTTATATTGAAAGTGAAAATTCAAATATTACTGGCACAGGAAAAATTACTAACCTAGTAATTAATGCCAGCAATGTTAATGTTTCCGTAAAAGCAGAAAACCTTAAAATTTCGCCAAATTTAAGTAATGTAAATGTTTCAAGTAGAAATAACAGTAAATCAAATAATAAATCTTCTAGTAAAAATACTAGTTCTTCAAATGCAGGAAACACTTCCGATGGAAATAATGGGGGCGACGGGAACAACGGGGGCAATGGTGATAATGTAACCGATGGTGGTAATCCCGTTGGCGCATATACATATACCTTAGAAAGTTCTTTTATTGGATCACCCACATACAATGTAACAGTAAATTCCACTACAAATAAAATAAAAAAATATAGCCTATATATAGACAATGAATTAGTTGGAACAGATACTAATGGCGATGGAATAGTTACAACCATTGTAAATTATTTTAAAGATGGTGCAGTAGTAGAAATGACAGAATTTGGTAGTGATGAAAAAATAAAAGTAAATGCAAAGTGATGAATTTTTATTTGCGATGGAGGTTAAAATGAAAAAAAGTATATTATGTTTCTTACTTTCTGCTATGTTGTTTAGTAATGGGTTGCCAGTACATGCATTAACAGCAGGGGAAGACGTAGAGATTAAAGGTAATGCCTTATTGATAGGCAATTACTTATTTGAATTAGATGAAAGTTACAATGATTTCACCTTAGATAAATTTATAAGTGCGGCTAGGAGTATAGACTCTAATGTGCCTAATAGAGTTTATTACAAAGATAATAATGGCAAATGGTATGACTTAATTGAAGATGAAGATTTAAATAGCAATATTTTGATTTCTAATATAGAAAATGAAATATTATTTAAAAATGGCGATGAAATTAATCTAGATTCAGATGTGCTAACTGCTAGTGACATTGAAGTAACACCACTACAAATAGAGGAAAGTAAATCAGAACAAGGCACTTTTGATACCATTGTAAATGTAAGAATTAAAGATAGTAGTAAAGGTGCGTTTGCTGATTTTAATAGCAGTACAATAGATGCTATTTCTAGTGCTACAGTAGTAGGGACAAATCCTACAGGTACAGAAGTTGAAGTAAATAAAATTGATGATAAAAATATCCAATTTAAAATAACTGGCACATCGACAAAACATGACCAAGGAATTAATAATTCGCCAGGAGCTGATAAAAATCAACAAGACTATAATGGCAATGGAATATATGGGGATTTAAAATTCCTAATGCTTGGGGATATGTTTGAAGGAGTTACATCGGTTGCAGATAATGGCATATATGCCATAGTTGATGTGCTTTACAATGACGAGTCAACAGAAAAAGAAATAATAAGTGATAAATCAAGGATACTAACTATAGAAAATGTGGACTATGGTGTTTTATTATTAAATGAGGGTATAGACAATTACAATTTTACATTAAATGGAAAAACAATAAATCCGACAAAAGTCAATGACCAAGGTACTATAGTTAAGTTTGAAACAAGAAAAAATGAAGTGTGTAAAGTGGTTGTTACTAGTAAAGATAATAGTACAAAAAGTGACACAATTGATTTAGGAACAGGAATTGACAGCTTTAGTACTGTTATAAATAATGAAGATCCAGATAGAGTATTAACGTCTGGTCCTGTAAGTTATTTCGACTATTACTTAGTAAACTATGATGAAAATGGTGCTATAAGAAATAATTTAGAAAAAACTACCTTCGACACAGAAAGCGAAGGCGTTGAAATTATAGATAATAGTTTACCGAGGCTTACTTTAGAAAAAGAAAGAACACCTCTAGGTGATGACATAGTTATTAATGTTGATAAGAATTCTTCAAAGGGCAAAGAATGGTTAGAAAACCTATACCAAGTGCAAAAAGATTATGGTAGCTCAGAAAATTCTAGGGCTGAATTGCAGTTTAGAGTTGATGTGGACAATAGTACTGTAACAATATTGGCCAAGTCCACACCAATTGATGGTTTTAATGAAATTCACAAAGCTATATTCAAATCTAAAGGTTTTAACGATGCAAAAATAAATTTTGAACTTGTAAAACCTGCTGGGGATTTATACTTAAGCCCTAATTTTAATTGGTGGGCAAATAATGATTTACTATTTGAGCTACAAGACTTTAACTATGCTATAACTAACCCAATCTATTCAGTTTACTTAGATGGAATTAAGTTAGAGGGAGATTGTGTTGACTATCATGTAGTATCAAGTTTAGTAAGACTGGAAAATAGCGCACATAAGAAACTAACAGAAGGCAAACATACAATTACAATTAAGGCTTACGGCTATGAGGATTACACAAAAACATTTACTTTGGAGAAAGTATCAGGCTCATCAAACCCAACTTATGGAAATGATAGTGATGATAGTGCTATAAAAGCTGAGCCAAGACTAGACGGTATTTCGTCGGCGTCAATTTCCATAGATCCAGGAACAGGCGGCGGTTCAGGTGGTGGCGGTGGTGCTATAAGAGCCAATATAATATTTAACTTTGACCAAATAGCCAATGCTTTAATATTAGAAAAGGTAGGTAAAAGTACAGGATACAGCGAGGCTGTTGTTCAATGGTGGTATTCCTTAACAAAGGATGCTATTATAACGAATGATTCTGACGTACTTGTGGACTATACATACTATAAAAATAAAGTAGGTATAAATGGTTCTTACGACACTTTTGCAGGTTTATTTGCAACTATGCCATCTAAATATCCAGATTCATCTGAATATATGGATCCAGAATATAATAAGCCTGATGGATTGTATTTAAATAGACCGTATAATGTTAAAAATATGCTCCATGATGGTTTACTAGGAGATATTTATTCCTTTATTGAAGTTACATTAAAAGAATCGCCAGAACTTACAGCTAGTGAAGCGTTGCATGGTGAAGACATTGTAGTTACTTATAGCGATTCCAATGGCGATGCTTGGGCAGATTCACTTATTAATGTTACAATGAATTATAATCATTTAAAGTATTCTATAGATAAAGATAATAATACAGTTATTTTAAGCTCGCAAAATAATTTAACTACTGGTGAAAATGAATTAACATTTAAGTCGGCAGGATACACGACAAAAAAACTTATAGTAAATATTTCCAAAAAAACACCTGTAGATGTTTTTGCAAAAATGGATGTTGATGGAAATGTAATTGTAGGGGATTTTGAAGATGACTATATAAATAATTTAGAAACTTTATATATAGATGGGGAAAGTCTATTTAATGATGAACAAGTAGGTAAGGATGAAGGTTCATATTATATAAATGGTAGTGAAATTGTACTAAGAGCAGAAATTTTTGGAGAGAATGGCTATGGAATGGACATTCAGCATACTCTAAAAATAGCTGCAGATGGTTTTAACGACTATATTATACATTTTACACCAAATGAATTAGAAGGCGGTAAAGTAGAATTATTACCAGTGCCAAGTTATGTAGAACTTAATAAAGATAATACATACAAAACCAATACAAATGTCAACATAGCTGTAGATTATGTAATGGCAAATGAAGTATATATGGACGCTATTACAGAAGTTTTAATTAATAATGAAAATGTAGAATACTCTTTCGGTGATTTTTATGATTTAATATTAGACGGTTCTTACTTTGAAAATGATGGAGATTATGCCATAACAATTATTGCAACAGGATACGAGGATAAAATTTTCAATATTACTGTTGATAGTGAGCCCTTAGATGTGCCAGAAGTTGTAGAAGTTTCAGAAACGGAAATAAAAGTAGGTGAAGAAGTAACAATTACATTAGATAATTTTATGACTGATGACGGGTATATTAATGGATTTACAGGAGTAGTTATTGAAAATGCGTTAGGTTCTAATGAAAAACTTAGAAGTGAATTTTCTTCTGTAGATAATAGCATAGTTATAGACCGTAGTTGGATTACAACTGGAGAAAATAAAATAACAGTAAAGTCTACAGGCTACAAAGATTATATTTGTACAATAACTGTTATAGAAGAAAAGTTAGACGTGCCTAGTGATGTTGGCCATAAAGACCCATTATGGAACACGACAAGCAATTCTAAAATATACATGCCAAAGGATTATTATGATAAAATAACAGAAGTAAATCTCGACGGCGAAGTACTAAGTGATTATACTTCCTTATATTCAAACTTTGATGGGGCTTTGAACTTTAATAACCTAAGTGAAAGCAATGGAGGTTCTTACGCAAGTGGAACATACGATGTAATGATTAAAGCAGAGGGATATAAAGACTACGAAACTTCCGTCGAAATTAGATAGAAATAAAGTAATAAAGGATGTTGGCAAATTGCATTAGTTTTGCAATTTGCTAACATCCTTTTATATGCTGATTTATTCATATCTTAAAGCTTCAATTGGATCTAATTTAGCTGCTTTACTAGCAGGGTAAACCCCAAAAACAATACCTATCAAACTAGAAATAATAACAACTAAAATAATTATAGGAATAGAAACATCTGGCGTTATTTTTAGTTGGCTACCTACGGCTATACCGCCTAAATAACCTAATATTATACCAATAAAACCACCAATAAAAGTTAAAATAATAGACTCAACTAAAAATTGGAATTGAATATTGGAGTTAGTGGCACCTAAGGCTTTTCGTATACCTATTTCTCTGGTTCTTTCTGTAACAGTAACTAACATTATATTCATAACCCCAACGCCACCAACTAGCAAGGATATAGCAGCAACAAAACTTATAAAAGCTGTTATGCCTGTAAATACAGTTGTAATACCAGAAATGGCTTGAGCTATGTCGGAAACTAAGTATTTATTTGGGTTAGTATTATGTGTAATACCTAGAATTTTTTTAACTTCACTAGCTACCTTAGAACTATCGTAACCATCCTTTACCTTGGCATATATAAGGGTCATTCCCTCGGTATTGCCTGTTATTTCTTTATAGGTTTCTATAGGAATATAAAAGCTAGACATACTACTTGTTAAGTCTAAACCTTCTTTTACTTCTTGTCCTTTTTCAATGCCTATTATAGTAAAATCAGTATTTATTCCTTCAATGTCTATTTCAATACTTTCTCCCAATGCATTTGGCCTACCGAATATATAACGGCTCATATTTTCGTTAATGACAACAACTCTGCTTTTTTTGAGAATGTCTTTTTCTGATAAAAACCTACCTTCTACAATTTTTATTGTTTGTACGTCATCTAAATACTGATCTGTTGCGTAAAGAGTAGTGGATTTTGTTTCTTTAGGGTTTTTAAGAGGTACAGTACCAGAAGATTGTTGAACTATAGATACTGAGGATATACCTTCGTTTTTTCTTAAAACGATGGTATCTTCATTTGTAAGTTTATCTTTTTCTGTTACTTTATATAAACCACTGTATGAATCAAGATAAATTTGTAATCCATTAAGACCCATTTGTTCAAATTCATCTGTTATGCTTTTTGTTACACCATTTCCTAAAGATGTAATTAAAATAACAGAACTTATACCAATAATAATACCAAGCATAGTTAATATACTACGCATTTTATTACTTAATACACTGGAGAAGGCAGAAATAATCGATTCTTTAACGTTCATTACACACCTCCAGCTGTTATTTGCTTGTTTAATCTATCTTCTATAATTAAACCATCTTTAAAGGTAACTATTCTTTTTGTGTAAATTGCAATGTCTGGCTCGTGGGTAACCATAACGATTGTAGAGCCGTTGTTGTTTAATCCTTGGAAAATTTCTAATATTTCCACACTGCTTTTACTGTCCAAGTTGCCAGTAGGCTCATCAGCTAAAATAATAGCTGGTTCATTTACTAAAGCCCTTGCAATGGCGACTCTTTGTTTTTGCCCACCAGATAATTCGTTTGGCTTGTGGTGAACCCTATCACCTAGGCCTACTTTTTCTAGGGCACTTAAAGCTTTTTCATGACGCTCAGATTTTTTTATTCCTGCGTATATCATGGGTAATTCAACATTTTGTAGTGTTGTAAGCTTTGGTAATAGGTTGAAAGATTGGAATACAAAACCAATTTTTTTATTTCTGCAAGTAGATAAAGCTTTACCTGCAATAGTGGAAACATCTTCACCATCTAGTATGTATTGACCTTCTGTAAGACGGTCTAAGCAACCAAGTATGTTCATCATTGTAGACTTACCAGAGCCAGAAGCACCCATAATGGAAATAAACTCACCATCGGCTATATTTAAATTTATACCACGTACGGCTTTTACTTCTAATTTACCGTTTTTATAAGTTTTATGGAGGTTTTTTAACTCTATTTTATTCATAAAGACCTCCTATTCCTCTGTGGTTATATTAGTATATTTTATAAAATCTCCGTCTTTAAGCATTTGCGATGGCTCTAGCACTACAGTTTCGCCAACTTCTAGGTTTGCAACAGATACATTGGAGCCTGTATAATCACCAATTGTTATTATTCGTTTTTCTACAGAAAAATCCTCATTTACTACAAGAACATAGTCTTCACCATCATCATTTGTAGCAATTGCCATTAATGGTACTACTGGTAATTCCTCACCATCACTTAGGGATATTTCTGCTTCAATTGTACTGCCGTCACGTATTACCGTATCGGAGTTATCTAATTTTATTTCAGTTACAACAACTTTTTTAGGTGTACCATTTACAGCCTTACTTTCAATAGTAGGGTGAACCTTGGTAACAGTACCTTTTATTTCTTTATCTTCAAAGGAGTCGCCTGTAATTATTGCTTTTTGACCCTCTTTTATATTTTCACTATCAAGTTCTAAAACGTTTACTTTTGCTATAAGGTTATTATTTCCTGTGTCACCTATGGTAAATAAAGGGCTACCACTTTGTACATACATATCTTTTTCAACGTTTTTTTCTAGAATAATGCCGGCATATTCCGATATAATGCTTTCCTTGTATTCACCTATTTGCTTTTTTAGGTCTGATATTTGCATATTTAACTTTTCAATAGTAATTTGCTGTGCAGCGTTTTGGTTACGCACAGCTTTAGAAGAATTTTTATTTTTACCTAAATTAGCTTGTTTTTCTGCGTCATTATAGGATTTTTTTGCTGATTCTACAGCGGATAAAGCGTTTTCACGCTGTAGGTTTAAAGTTTCCATATTGCTTTGAGCCGATGTAAGGGCATTTTTTAGGTCTTGATATTCATTTTGGCTTATTATTCCATTGGTTAATAGAGTTTCACCATCATTTGCAGCTTTTTCGCTTTGTTCTAATTGACTTTGGGCAGCTTGAATATTTAAGTTTATTTGCTCTAATTGCTTCTGGGCGGAGTTAATACCTTCCTCGCTAGCTCTTAAAGAAGCGTCTAGTTGTAGTACCTGTTCTTCTGAAACAATGTTAATGCTTTCTAAGGCAAGTTGGCCGGCTTCTAAGTCTAGTTTTGCTAGTCTTAACTGGTCTTGTAGAGTTTCTATAGATTTAGAGTCGTAAGTAAGAAGTACATCGCCTACTTTAACTTCATCGCCAACTTGGAAATTTACAGCATTAACTTTAGATGTTGAAGGTGAATATACAGCATTTTTATTTATCATAGTTACTTCGCCATCGGCAACTATTGTTTTTATTATATTTTCGCTTTTTACTTCACTTATTTTTACTAGCAAGCCATCGCTAGGCCCATTTATACCTGTATTAGCTCCACTATCAGATGTACTAGCAGCATTCTTTATGGCAAATCCTAAAAAAATGGCTACCATTATAACAATAGCGACTATAATTATTTTTTTTTTCATGGTTATCTCCTTAGGGTTTATGGAATCATCTTATAGGCGTTAAGGGCAATAATTGCATTGGATATAGCGAAAATAATTGGTAAAATAAAACCTACTATATTTATAAAAATTGATTTAGTGTAAGTTTCATATTCGCATATAACTTTTACACCTATTATGTTAAGTACTGTAGAATATATTGCTGGAATAGTAATAGCGTTTAATAGTACAAATACTGGGTCATACATATTGCCCTTAGGCATAATAACGGCAGCAAAGGAAAAAATATTAATAGAGCTATTTAGAAGTACCATTAATAAAATTGCGAAAAAAGTAAGAATAGATGCTACTATATTATTATAGATTAAAAGGGTGAACATTTTTTTAAAAGTAGCTTCGCCACTTAATATTTTTGTAATTAATAAAAGCAAAGCCGCAAATATAACAAGAGTTACTATTGTTCCACCAGCGCTCATTAAAACAACAGGTATAGATATAGCATTAGCTGATATGCCCATTTCTTCTGCCATTTCAAATTGTTTCAAAATCATATCCCCAGCTTCTGGTCTTCCCGTTGCCTCAGTAAGTTGAGCAGCCATTATTTCAGGCTTAAGGGTTGGTGATTTCGACCCTAATATTGTTGAAGCAGCTGTTATAATTAAAAGTAAAATAAGTGGAACAATAAAGCTAGGATTTACTTTTATACTCTCGTATAACTTCTTTGGGGCAATAATTAAATTTTTTAAATTTTCAATTAATTCGTTTGTACTCATACGTATCTCTCCTTCCGTATAAAAAAATAGTATCTTTACATATTCTATCATTAAGTAAAAAAAACATCCACTAAAACTTTAGTGGACGTTTTTTTATTTATTAACTTCATTTATTAATTCTATGCCTTTTTGTTTTTCGCTTATTATTTTTCTATAGAAAACATTTTTTTCTTTTTCGTCATTATCTCTATAAACTCGTAAAATGTATTTGTAGTTTTCTTTAAGTAAATTGTTAATATCTTTGTTGGAAAATCCATAGGGCACTGCAATGCCTAGGGGGTCTTTATCCAAATATTTTTTTATTAAATCAAAGGAAGTTGTACTATTCATAATTTTATCTTCATAACTTAAATCCAAAAAGGAAGTGTGGTCAAAACTATGGGATTGTACATCAAAAACACCAGAGTCGTTAATTTCTTTTAGTTCCTTCCAAGACATGTATTGGCATTTTTCCTCTGTGAATTCGCCGTGACTTAAATTTATATTTCTCCCGCTTACAAATAAAGTAGCCGAAACCTTAAGTTCTTTTAAAATTGGATAGGCGTTTACGTAATTATCCAAGTAGCCGTCGTCGAAAGTTATCATTATAGGCTTTTCTGGCATAGTAAATGTGCCTTGTTCATAGTTGTAGTAATCTGTAATAGTTATAAAGTTGTATCCATCTTCTTTTAAAGTAATAATTTGGTTTTTAAATGTTTCTGGTTTTACATACATATAAGCCATAGGACCAGATTCATTAAAATTTTCCCTTACATTGTGGTACAAAAGTATAGGAATATCTGCAAATACTTTTATGGGAAATAGAATAATAATTAGTATAGTTAAAAAAATTTTATTTCGCATACTCTACTACTCTGGATTCTCTAACTAAGTTAACACGTATTTGCCCAGGATACTCAAGTTCTTCTTCTATTTGCTTAGCTATTTCTCTGGATAAAACAGTCATACCAGCATCGTCGATTTTTTCTGGTATAACTAAAACTCTAAGCTCTCTACCAGCTTGAATGGCAAAGGATTTTTCTACTCCTTCATAGTTATCGGCAATACGCTCTAAAGACTCTAAACGTTTAATGTAATGCTCTAAAGTTTCACGTCTTGAACCAGGTCTAGCGGCAGATATTGCATCGGCTGCTTGAACTAAAACGGATATTATACTAGTAGGCTCGGCGTCGCCGTGGTGTGACTCGCAGGCATTTATAACAGTTGGAGATTCTTTATATTTCTTTAGTAAATTAACACCTACCTCAACATGAGAACCTTCTACGTCGTGGTTAATAGATTTACCAATGTCGTGTAAAAGGCCAGCTCTTTTTGCCAAGGTTACGTCTACGCCAATTTCTGCCGCCATAAGTCCTGCTAGGTATGCAACTTCAATGGAGTGTTGTAAAATATTTTGGCCATAACTAGTTCTAAATTTCATTTTACCTAGTAGTCTTATTAGTCTGTTATTTAAACCGTGGACACCTACTTCTAGAACAGCAGATTCGCCATCTTGTATCATTTGAGATTCTACTTCTTTTTTTGCTTTTTCTACCATTTCTTCTATACGAGCTGGGTGAACTCTACCGTCAGCAATTAGTTTTTCCAAAGCTATACGTGCTATTTCCCTACGCATTGGGTCAAAGCCAGATAGAATAACAGCCTCTGGGGTATCGTCAATTATTAGGTCAATACCTGTTAAAGATTCTATGGCACGGATATTTCTACCTTCTCTACCAATTATCCTGCCTTTCATTTCATCATTTGGCAATTCTACAACAGAAACAGTTGTTTCTGTAACATGGTCTACGCTGCATCTTTGTATGGCAGTAGACAAAATCTCTTGGGATTTTCTTTTTGCTTCTTGACGAATTTCGTTTTCTTGGTCTTTAATAATTTTTGCACTTTCGATTTTTATATCGCTTTTAAGGGTTTCAATAAGCTCAATTCTTGCTTCCTCGGCAGTATAACCAGATATTTTTTCTAAAATTTCTGTTTGTTTATCTTCTAAAGCCTCTAGTTTCTTTTCCTTAAGGTCTAGCTTTTCTAGTTTTGCGGTTAATTTTTCTTCTTTTTTATCGTAGGAATCCGACTTTTTTTCTAAAGTTTCTTCCTTTTGTAGTAAACGCTTTTCTAACTTTAAAACCTCGTCTCTACGTTCTTTTGTTTCCTTTTCTACTTCGTTTTTTGTTTTAATACCTTCTTCTTTTGCTTCTAAAATCATTTCTTTTTTAATAGTTTCTGCATTTTTTTTAGCTTCTTTTATTATATTTTCAGCTTGTGTGTTTGCATTACCTATTTTAGCTTCGCTTATTTTTTTATGATAAAAATAGCCTATGAATATACCAATTAATATTGGAATGGCTATTGCTATAGCAATTGCAATTATGTTTAGTATTATATTCATTGTTGTGCACCTTCCTTTCTATGAGTTGTTGTTAGTTATAAGTGAAATATATACTTTAATATATATTTTAAATTTAAAAATATATGATATAAATTTTTACCTTTTATATGAAATAAAAATGGAATAAAATTTTTTTCACTCGCTTTTTTAATTGTAGTATTTTTATAAATATGTGTCAAGAAAAACTATGGAGCTGTCCGAAAGTAATTTGTTTTTTAATCGGTAAGAATTAGACAGTCCTGCCACCTAATAGTAAGGTAACTGATGGCGTGAATTAGTATTGCATACTAGTTTATTAAAATTAGGAGGAACTATTATGAAAAAAACAATGAGCGCAATTATTTTGCTGTGTACTGTAACTGCGTTTACCTTGAACTGATTATAACAATATTACCTACAAATACTGCAAATACTAAAACTAAAAGTAATAAATATATGGCTCTTAAAGGGCGAGCGGCCGAAGATGGGGCTATTAATAGAATTTTTTATGATGATGGCAGAGTTTATGGAATGCCTAGCTCTAGAAAAATTAAATATCCTGGAAGAGCTGAGCGGGGAACTTATACTTATGGAAAAAGTAATAATAAAATTACAATTACAGACAAAACTGTATTAGGTGAGGGTTGATTAATTTTAGGTACTAATGATGGTGATACTGAAGTAGAAACTTTTAATGTAGATGAAGAAACAGGAAGCATATACGTTATTGGTTATTCCTATACTGAAGCAAGGTCTGAAACTAGATATGAAAATGGAAATATTATGGAACCTTTATGTACAGTCTATAAAACGGACTTTACTTTTGAGAATGAAGAAGCTTTATTTGATTATAGAGGATATTTAAGGGCTTTATTAAGAAAAGATCATAATAGACTGTTAATTACTTCAAATACTTTGCGACCACAAGAAGGAATCATTAAATACGAGGGCATAGAATATAATATTTTAAATGATGAATATAAAGCGAGTGAATGGATGGATCCGCCTATACAAATTGGTGCTGCGGATTATAGTAAGGACGTAAAAAGCATATATACAATATCTGCTCTTGAAGGTAGAAGAGGTATTGCTAAATTAGACTTCGAGAACAATATTAACACTATGTTATTTGACCAAAATGAAAGTTTTATAAACAATATGCGTTACTTTAAGTAACCGAGAATGCATAAAAAAATAAAAATTTATTTAGGAATTAATGAAGAGGTTAGAGTGTAATTTCATAGCAAAAAAGCTGTAGGTAAGTGATAATTATCACTTACCTACAGCTTTTTTATGTCAGACTAGAGTTTACTCAACTCCAACCATAACAGAAGTTGCCTTTATAATTGCATAGGCTTCGCTTCCAACTTTAATGCCTAGTTCTTTAATTGCCGCCATTGAAATTGTTGAACTTATTAAATTTCCGTCGCCAATATCAAGTACTACTATGCCGTTAACAGCCCCTTCGTTAATAGACACTACTTTACCTTTTAGTTGATTTCTTGCACTAATTTTCATAACCAATACTCCTTATTACTAAATAACATATTTACATTATAAGACTATCATGTTTATTTGGAAAATAAAAGGTCTTTCTGAAAAAATCGCTGCACCAATTATAATTTATGGTATTCTAAAGACATGAAAATCTGGAGAAATTATTATTAGGAGGAAAAATGAAGAGAAATCAATTTATTTTTATTATGACGGATACCCAACGCAAGGACATGATTAATGCCTTTAATGATAAGTTTGAAATGCATACACCGAATTTAGATAGACTAGTAAAAGAGGGGGTAAGTTTTGACCATGCCTATACAGCACAACCTGTTTGCGGTCCAGCACGTTCAACTATTTTTACGGGAACCTATCCTCATACTAACGGTATGATAGGCAATAGCATGAACTTGGGTCAGGGTGTTAAAACTATAGGGGAACGTTTAAGTGAGGCAAATATTCATTGTGGTTATATAGGTAAATGGCATTTAGATGGCGGAGATTATTTTGGTGATGGTATTTGCCCTAAGGGTTGGGACGAAAATTATTGGTTTGATATGCGAAATTATTTAATGGAAATGTCTGATGCAGAGCGTTTACGTTCAAGAAAATTTGAAAGTTGTTTCGATGAAAATGGAGTTGATGAAAGTTTTACCTATGCACACAAATGTACCAACAAAGCAATTGAATTTATTAATAAGCATAAAAATGAAGATTTTCTTTTAGTTCTTTCCTATGATGAACCTCATGACCCGTCATTGGCACCAAAAAAATTTTTTGAGCCTTTTAAAAATAAAAATGTATTTAAAAAAGAGAATGGTAATGCAGATATAAATTCTTTGCCAAGGCATATACGATTATGGGCTGAAAATACTAAAGAGGTTTTTGAGGATTCCAAGGGTTTCGGATTAGCTGGCTGCAATAGCTTTGTTGATTATGAAATAGGTAGAGTTTTGGAGGTTATAAACAGCGATTTATGGGACCCTACCATAATGTATACATCGGACCATGGTGCATCTATGGGTTCTCATAAAATAGAGGGGAAAGGTGCGGCTATGTACGAAGAAATTACAAATATCCCTCTAATAATAAATAGTCCGCACTGTAGAAATAGCTGTACTCGAAGAGATATAGTATCTCATATAGATATCACTCCAACTATTTTAGAATTTTTTAACATTAAAAAGCCGGAAGCTTTATACGGTGAAAGCATATTTTCCAAGGGAACTTTAAGGCAGGAAGATAAAGTAAATAAAGCCTTTATAGAATTTAATCGCTATGAGGTTGACCATGATGGATTTGGTGGTTATCAACCTGTAAGGTGTATAGTAAAAGATCAGTTTAAACTTATAATATCCATGCATAGCGATGACGAACTTTACAATTTAACATCAGACCCTGAGGAAATGAATAATTTAATTAATTCCAATGAATATATGGAAATTAGAAACAAATTTCATAAAGAGTTAATGGAATGGATGGATGAAACGAGAGATCCATACAGAGGCTATTGCTGGGAAGAACGACCATGGCAGAAAAATTTTAAAGGCTCATGGAATAACCATGGCATGACTCGACAAAAAAAGACAGAACCAAATGAAGTGAAACAATTAGACTATGATACAGGTTTAGAAATTAGTGGGTTTAGCAGATTGAAAAAATCATATTAACCTTTGCAAATAGCTAAAAATTAATTTACTTATGAATGTATATAAGGTAGAATAAAAAACAAAAATATATTTTGGAAAGGGACATAAAATGAATCAAGGAAGAAAATTATTATCACTAAGTTTAGGGATAATTTTATTTTTAAATACGTTTATAGTTAGTTTTAATTTTAATGGAGTAAAAGCATACGGGGCAAAGCCGGATTTTTCTTATAGCCACTTTGAAACTTTGGCACACGGCATTAACGAGGACACGCCAACTTTAGCTAACCAAAATACAATTAAGGAAAATGGTACATTTACTTTTCCTATGGATAGTTATAATAATTCAGACATAAGTAATTTTACCTATGTAATGTCCTATCCACTAGATGCAGGAAAGTTTGTCCATTTAGTTGTAAATAGAGCAAATGATAAAGCAAATGTAAAATATATTATTAATTCCCACGAAAAATATGACGAAGGGAATCCCGCATCAACAAAATCAGACCCAGCCTACTTAAGCTCCCTAATGATTTATAGCAATGACGTAAATGCCTATTTAAATTACGATAAATACCCGGAAACAGATTTAAATGCTGCCGATAGCAATTATTATTTTAATAAAACAAATACAGAGGCTGAAAGTACGCCAAGCTTTTCCATAGTACAAGAAACAGGCTTTTCTTTTAAATACGACAATAAAACTATGCACTTTTTATGGGATGCAGATGGCAATTTTAAATTTACTACTAATCAATTAAAAGAAGGTAGAATTTACGATGTAGAGCTTAACTTATCTGGAGATACAATAAAACCAACTCCAGAGCCATCTCGTGTGAAGTTACTAACGGGGCTAAATAAAAATACTTTTAAGTCAGAACCTTTTGCCAATTCCGATACATCTAATTTAATGTCTGATGCTAGTTTGAAATTTGTAGATACAATTATAAATCAAGCGAGGCCGCCAATGGATGAAAATCCAGGTAGTGACGAAGTAGGTTTAAAAATCTCTTTTGACTTGCCGCTTTCGTGGGATGGTTCAGGTTACAATACTGTAGATAAAAATTATAACTTTAACTTTGTAATGGACTTAACTTCAACAGCAGGTATAGACAAGGGTATTACAAGACAGATACGTATAGACGATATTATGAATGTAACAACAGGTTCTTCTGCTGTTATATTTACGCCAGACCAAGAAAAATTTAAGCTTATAGGGGTGCAAGGTAAAAGAGTTAGTATTTACCTTTCAGAACTTTATGCTGGAACAATTTACGACAAGGTTCAGCTAGGGGTAAGTGACGAAGGCGATACAGGTGTGGAAACTAAAAATACATCAATAGATTTCGGTAAAGTTTTTACTTTCCCCAAGTATGAAGTAGTTGATGATGGGGATAGGTTAAATATAAATTTAACTCCTTATGAAGGTTATATAGGATTTTACGCCTTGTTTACAGGAACTTCTGCTAATAACTTAAGGCCATCTGCAACGAGGGAAGTAAAAAGTACTGGTCAAAAAGTTGTTTCCTTCCCCTTAAGTACAGATACTGCAGGCTCTAAATATTTTTATCAAATATTTTTTAGCCCTAACAAAGACTTTGAAAATTTAAATTCAGTAAACTACGATGACTATATTTATTCTCAAATTTTAGAATTAGTATCCAAGGGAAATGAAAATGTAATAGTTCCACCATCAAACTTTGATGTAACAGAGGATGACTTTACAAAAATAGAAGGTTCCGATACAGAAAAAGAACTAACTATGAATATGCAATGGGATATTGGCTATGCAAAAAATATAGACCAGTATTTTGTAGATAACCCTGATGGAAAGTTAGAGCTAGTATATGATTTAAATGCCTTTACGGATCCAGACACAACTAGTAGCTCGGAGGTTGTAGGGAAAATTAAACTGGATATATGGAAAGACGCTAAAACTGGTGAATTAATGGTGCAATATACATTATTAAATGGTAATGACAAAAATTACATAGTAAATACAAAGCCAGAGCCACTAAATTTTTATTATAGAGCCGATAGAGATTCCAATATGTATGTAGCAGATGTAGATATTGTATATCGTGCTTTAAAAGAAGGCGAGCCTTTACAATCGGATATATATTTACATTACCCAGAGATTTATTTTTTTACAATGGATTTAGCAGAAATTAATGGAGAAGATATTGACTTTCCAGCATCCAACTTTGATAGTGTTACTTTAAATGATGATAGTGGTATAGTAGCACCGCCTCCCCAAGATGCTAAAATAACAAACAATGTAGCAACTTTCACAGACGAAGGTGCAAAAAAAGATGAAGTTTCCCTTACTACATATTGGGAATTAGACGGTAAAGCACTAAGAGAATATTTAGAGAAAATATATAGTAGAGAAACTTTAGAAAATGTAGATGCAGATAATCCATTTAAATATGGGGATATGTATTTTAATGTGTATATATCAGAAAATGAAAAGTTTATGCGAAATACATTAAATGGACTACCTTACGATTTAGATATAAGTGGGGATACTAGAGTAAATAAAACCTATCCTGTAACATACAATCCAAATAAAGATGGTGGGGTTGTTGCTATGTCGGATATAAATGGCTATACATCTTATAAAATAAATGGTAAACAGGCTTTAAATACTCTAAGAGATGATAGAACTGTTCGTATTGCCAATATTAAAATAAATGATATGGAAAAAATATCAATGATTAATAATGGCACAGAAATAAATAGAGAATTAAAAATAGATGGGCTAGATATAAATACTAAATATTATATTTATATAGATTTTGTAGTGGATAATAATAAAAAAGATACGAGTATTAATAGGCTAGACGGGTCTATTTTATCTCCAATACTTGCGGCAACCACTGGGGATAGAAAGGACCAGCCCAACGTAGATGATATAACACCGCCTATGCCGGACGTAGTGGTAAATGAAATAAATTCAGATTACACGGTTTTATCTTGGGATGATATAATTATGGCTAATAGTAACGGTGGCTACGAGGATATATCTTATCAAGTTATACGAACAACACCTAATCCCATTAGTGATAGTTATTTAAATACAAGAGAGCCTTATAAATATTCTTGGGACACATTTCCAGGGGCTAATACAAAAAAAGTTGGATATGAGTTTACTACAAGTGGAAGTGTAATGGTATATGATGGTACTAACTTTAGTGGCACTTCTGCCAATGTAACAGTTATAGAAAAAGATGGCAAAGTTTATTTTACAGACAGAACCTTATCGCCGAATACATTATATTTTTATTATGTTCGTGCTGTACGTACTTATAATGGCAAAGAATCCTATTCAACATGGGACAATGTAAGCGTAACAACGCCGAATTTAAAAGCGCCAATTAATTTAAAGATTTTGCAAGAAAGTGACGCCTTTGCATACGACCCTAAAACAGAAGTTATATTAAACTTCGATGCACCTGTAGCAACTTTAGATGCCTTGGGTACAGATTTATTTTTGGAGTATGCAGTAAAAGCAGGAAGTGGCACATTTAGCGATGGCATAAGAATGAATATAAGTGATCTTAAAAAATATGCAACAGAATTAAATAATGAAGGTTACAGAAATTTCACCTATAAGATTTCTGGTCTAATTCCTGGAGTTAATTATTCCTTTAAAGTTAGGTTAGTAGATAGCAAAGGTGGACGTTCAATGTACTCAAACATTGTACGTACTCGTACAGACTTTGTACAAGAAGACTACGACAAGGAAGAGGATATTAATGATTGGACAGAACGCTTAAAAGACTTAATAAAAGAGGTAATGGATGACCCGGCTTGGACGATTTTAGAGGATGCCGATGACTATCAACTTGTATATCGTGAGGATAAATTAGAGGGGAATTCAGAACAAAATAGAAATTCAATGTTTGTTTTAGAACCAGCAAAATCTGGTAAAGAGAATATTTACTATATTCCTGCTCAGTCTTTAGAATTTTTAAATAAAAATAATAAAGGCATAAAAGTTATATATGAAAATATAGAGTTTATATTACCGGCAAATGCGGTAACAGAAGCTAATAGTGCCTATAAAGCACTAAGTGATGATTTACAACGTGAGGATATATTAGATTTTTATTTAGCTGTATCTGTAAATGGAGTAAATATATCAAAAATAAATTCAGCTAACGCAGGAACAGACAGAGTATCTTTTTATGCTGACTTAGTAGGAGTAGAAAAGCCAATAAAGGATTGGGAAACAGGAGTTTATGATGAACTATTGAAGTTATTAGAAAATGACTCGGTTATTGGTGAATATATAGACGACATAAAAGACGGCATTGAAGATGAAGATATTCCAAAGGAAATGCAAGATACTATCTTAAAGGCATTAAAAGAAATGACTTATGAAGTTAGGGAAACAGTTGAAGATGGTTTTTATGACAACTTAAGTGGAAACAACAACGCGACAGTATCTAAATTTGAAAAGCCGCTTTCTGTGTCTTACATTGGAGAAATAGATGGAGATATAGCAGGATATCTATATAAAAATAATATTTGGGTGGCTAAAAATAGTGTTAAAGGCGGGAAAATTACCTTTACTCATGATGAATGTGGAACTTTTGGATTTACAAAAACGAAAATATCCTTGCCTAATGTAGAAGCAAATAAGGACTTATTAAGCCTAATAACTAAGCATAATTTAACGGATTATTTTGGTAATGGAAATACATTTAAGGCAAATGCACCAGCTACAAACTTAATGGTAGTAGGTACAACAGCACGAATGCTTGGCGCTAAAGTTGGGGAAGACCCAGTTAAGTATTTAAAGTCTAAAGGTATAAATACCACAAATAGAAATTTAAATAAAGATGTAAATAGCGAGGTAGTAATTTATTACATTACAAATATTTATGCTAAAAAATCGGGTATTGACTTAAATTCATATACTATAAGCAACCATAGCTCAATGTCTGCCATGAAAAATATAAATAAGAAGTATAAAAAAAATATTGCTGTGGCAACAGAAATGGGTTTAAATACAAATTTAGAATTAGATGGTAGCAATACATTAACAGTAAAAGAATTTTTATTAATAATTCAAACTTTAGATTCAAAAATAAATTTAAATTAGTTCGACCTATTCTGCGGCGAACCCATGGTGCAGAATAGGTTTTTACTATAGGTAAAGAGAAAGGGAAATATGAAAAAACTATCTATACTGGCTCTTATATTTTCACTAATTATGTGTGTAAGTATTTTTGCTGACACACAAAATAGAATTACGGAGATGGTAATAAATAATATACCTAATACAATTTCCGATTCCTACAACTTTACAATAAGTTGGGAAAATCCGGGAACAGGGGCAAAAACTTCCGATAATATAGATGACCCTGTGTATGCACCTAGTGCCAAAGGAGATGCATACAATGCTCAAGGTTATGTCGAGTCTACAGGTCTTTTTGGTAGAAATTATACACTTCAATGGAGAAATACAACAGCAGGCAAAAGTTACAATCAAACAGATAAAATCGTATTTCCACCTACTGTAGATGGCTCTACGGAAATAGCAGCAGAAACAGAAACCTACACATACGATGGACCTTTAGATGGTGGCAGTATTTATTCGTATAAAGTAGTGCCAAACCATAGGCATAGGCTATTAGTGGGCTACGATAATAATGGCGATGCCGTTTATGAATGGGCAAATGCTGAGTATAGTGATATAGAAAAGGATTCGGAATATTTATATTTAACAGATATAGGTGTAAATGCTGATAAGTCAACGCCAAACTCATTTACTGTTACATGGAGCAACCCGACTTATGACGGTAAAAATGTATTTGATGGTTATAGACTAACATATGCAATTGGTGGTGATGAAGTGGACAAAGTGCCAACAGTGCCTTTTAGTGATGTAGCAATAGATGATAGCAAATTAGTTTTTAATTCCAATGGAACAGTAACTTACACCTTCGATGCAAGCGACATAGAAATAGGTAGAATGTATGCCTTGGCAATTGAGCCCTTAGTTAATGGTAGTCCTCTAAGGGAAACGATAAATGCTAAGGTGAATATAGATGGGGTAAATTATCCTATAGCCTTTAGTTCAAGGGAATATAGAGCAAACAATGCCTACGTGCGACCAGAACTATACTTAACTGCAGAAGGTACAGATAGAATACGCTTGTATTGGGATGATTTATCATCAAGTGGTTCTACAATAACAAGAATAACAGTACAAGAAAGGCCGGAAGGTACGGAGTTATGGACAGATTTAGGTACTATAGAAGGCTTAAGTGCAAGTACAGTTAACTTTTGGTATGCTGATTATCCAAAATATCCTATGGAGTACAGAATAATAATTGAATATGCCGGTGACCCGAGCTACAGTGTTTATTCAAATTTAGCCTATTATGACCCCACTCATAATGATTTCGACCCATACAGGCCTATAATACATAATGCAACAACAGATAGTACATCCTTCGAAATGTTTTGGCAGGCATTTTTAAGAGATCCATACACAGACGAGGAAGTTGCTGCGGCATTAGAAGAATACAACAATCAATTTTTAGATGAAAACTTATCTTATAGAATATGGGTAACAGATGATGCAAAAAACTTATATGATGCAAGGTTTGAAGAAAGCTATTTATTTGAAGAGCCAGCAACATCTTTTAACTCTGAAGATTATCCATTAAGCAGTAAGACTAATACTTTAGTTTATAAAACTACAATAAATAATTATGTTTCTATGGTAAATGGTGCAACTAAATTTATGCCTTTAGAAGATAATAAAGTTTATTACATAAAAATATTAGCAATTCGTGACAAAACAGGTGAGGTTTCGGAGTATGAGTATTATTCAGTTTTTATTCCTAAAGAAGGAGAAATAATAATAGACCCTCTTACTATGGGTACACCTCCCTTAAGAATAAAAGAAGATGACAATGGTGTAGCTGAAATAACTACAGAAACATATACAATTGAATGGGATGGATATTATTATGAAGCCTATGACGAAAAAACAGACAATTGGTATGCCATAATAGGTGTAGATAAAAATGGAAATATTGTATATGGAAAAGATGCCGAAAAACTAGATGATAGGAGTAAAGTACTTTACTTATACGATGAAAAGTTTACAAATCTATCTTTGGCAAATGCTAAAAAAGCAATACAAAATACGTTAATTACTTTGGGAGCAAAAAATGAAGAGGCAAATCTTCTTCCAGTAAGAGATATAACAATTGATGGTGTTAATTATGAAATATACACAGCTGAATTTAATCATGTAGAGGAAAGTGGTGGGTATAACCCCTACTATGAATCTATTGTTAATGAGGAATGGACGTCTATTACTCCAACTGTAGATGGACAAGAATTGAATTATATAGTAACAGATAGCAACGCACCAACACCAGGGAAATTAAATGAAGATACATTGTACATTACCTATTTAAGGATGTATATAGAAAAAGATGGAAAAAGATTGTACGCAGATGAACCGTCCCATGTAATGGCAACAACCTTAAAAGACAGAGGGGACATTATAGTAGTTCCTACAGCTGTATATTTAGAAATTTCAGATTATACAGATACGGAAATAACAGTAAAATGGGAATATAGCCAAGGCTTGGACTATGAATTAAAGTATAGTGAATTACCTAGTGATTACACGGCTGGTGGTATAAGTGTAGATAATGAAACCTTGGAAAAAGATGGAAAAATAGTTGTGGAAAATGGAAAGGAATATATTTACTACACAATAAAAGGTTTCTTCCCTGATACAGAATATTATTTCTGGATAAGGTCTTACAATGGAAATGCAACATCAGACTGGTCTTCGCCGGAGAATTGCAGAACTTTAGATATGATTGCACCAAATAGCCCAAGGGGGCTAGGTCCTATAAGTAAAGATTCTATGGAAATTGTAAACAAGGAAAATGGCCTTGAGCTAATGCCCATTGATATGGATTATATAATAGTTGAATGGCTACGTGTTGGAGCTGATAAAAACGAAAACATAGTTGGTATAACCGATGCAGGCGAAGGAAATGGAAATCAATATATAGGTGCTAATGGAATGGTTTCAACTTTTGGTGCAAAGTTTAATGCTTTAATTGGAAACAAGGAATACTACTTTAGGGCAAAAACAAGAAGAACCATTACAAAGGAAGGTATGGGCGTTGGCAGTGAAACATACAGCTATATAGTTGAAGTAGCTGACAATAAAAACTTTACAGATTCTATTCAAATAGAAGTACCTTATTATGGATTAGTGGAAGAAGGACCGAATTTAAGGACGAAAGATAGCCATTGGTCCGAGTCCATAAGATTACGCACAGGTAGCGACCCTAATGAATATGACGGTGATATAAATCCAGACTTGTACCCATTACCTGAAGAAGATTTCGATATTACAATAGAAGATGGAAAACTTATTTATGAATTTAAACATGGCGAAACAGGTGCAGATGGTAAACCTAACTACAATGCAGATCAACGTTTTATTGCAAAGGTTATAGACCAAGGGTTATATGACTATGCAATAGATTTAACTGCATATAATGGAAAACACTATAAAGAAAGAGAAGTGCGAATACCATTTTCCATAGTAGACGCATTAGGGGAATATAAAACAACCTTGTCTGTAAAAGCAGATAACATAATAGCTAAATTTGACATGGGAAATTTCCAAAAAATATCAAAAAATAATAATTTGAATTTTGGCAGAGGTAGTACTATTAATTTGAATTTCAACGAGGACACGGCAAAAGATATTAAGCTTTTGGAAAATGAATATTATTCTTCTAAGGCACAAAAAATAAATGCCACAATGAATATGCCAGATAGAACCCACGAAATAAGTGCTTTGCCAAGTAAAATGAATGTAGAAATGATTCTAAGTAATAGATACACCGTTTATGAGGATAATTTAAAAAGTTATAAACTGGATGGTACTGGAACTAAGTGGAGTACACTACCAAGCGAATACAACATAACAGAAAATCGATATACCTTTGATACAAGTGCTATGGGAACTTATTCTGTAATTGGTAAAGGAATAGGTAAGCTTGCTGAAAATAGTGTAGAAACTAATTTAGATGATTATTATACAGTAAATACATTTATAAATATTGAAGATATAAATGTTTATGAACCAGACAAAGAAATTTTTGCCAACCAATTCAATAATATTATTTATGGAGTGGTGAAAAATAGTAGCTCTGTTAAAATTAACCAAAGTGTAAATAATACAGCATTGCAAGAATTAGGTAGAAGTAAATTATTGGTAAGCGGTTCATATGTAACTAGGGAGGTGGGAATAGCGTCTTTAGTTAGACTGTATGAACTGAAAACAGGTGCAGTAAGTGAAAAGACTTCACTAAAGGAAAGTGGATTTGAAGATATATCGACAGTAGACGACAAATATAAAGTTTCATTGGAAAAGGCAATAAATATTGGATTTTTAGATAATGATGAAAATATTGAGGGCAAAAGCAATATGAAGATGAATGATTTTATGTATATGCTTGCTATAGTGCTACAAGATATGTAAGTGAAAGGTGCAAAATGGATATAATAAACTGGAACGAATTTTTATTCCCGTACAGGCAAAGTGTAGACGAACTTGTTACAAAGCTTAATGGTTTATCCCGAAAATTTATAATTAAAGGGGCCCATTCCCCTATAGAGGAAGTTCAGGGAAGAGTTAAAAAAATAGCCAGTATTTTGGAAAAAGCACAAAGGAAAGGTATTCCTTATGAAGATATAGCGGTGGGGGTTGAAGATATAGCAGGTATTCGAATTTTATGTAAATTCGAAGATGATATATGGCAAGTGGTAAATTTAATAAAATCTCGAGAAAATTATGATATAAAAGTTTTGCAAGAGAGAGATTATATAACAAGTATGAAGGAAAGTGGCTATAAAAGTTATCACATGCTAATAGATTATACTTTAATGACAACTGAAGGTCCTACAGCCGTACGTGCGGAAATCCAAATAAGGACGCTGGCAATGAACTTCTGGGCAACAATTGAACATTCTTTGAACTATAAATACAGCCATAATATACCTGACCATGTAAAAAAGAGATTAATAAATGTAGCAGAAGCTTCCTACGATTTAGATAGACAAATGAGTGAAATAAGGGAAGAAATATTAGAGACTATAGAAATACAAAAGAAAAGGGATAGCCTAGTAGATGAAATACTAAGCCGTATAGAAGCATTGTATTATAAGGCTAAAGTAGAGAACGCAAATGAACTAAATCATCAATTTTTTCAGATTTATGAAAAAGGTGACATAAATGAACTAGTTAAGTTCAGTGAAAAGTTGGAACTAATAGCAAAGCTTTACAAAGAAGCGTAGTGTAGCATTTTGCCAATTGGACAAAATTATTAAAACCAAAAATTTGAATAAGTTAATTCCATTACACACTTATGAATTTTTGGTTTTATTTGCAAAGGAGGAAAACATGATAGGAATACAGATGTACACTGTAAAAGACAAAAGTGAAAAAGATTTTGAGCAAACTATAAGAAATGTTGTTTCCATCGGCTATAAGGAGTTAGAATTTGCGGGATACTATGGGCTGCCGCCAGACAGGCTAAAGGCGATTTTGGAGGAAGTTGGGGCGAAAGGTATTAATGCTCATGTTTCGTTGGAGGCATTAAAAAATGACTTCCCTAACCAACTAGCTTATATAAAGGCTATGGGCATGGAAGTTGTAACAATTCCATATATTGCAGATGAATATAGATGCGATGAAATGGCTATAAAAAACACCTGCCAACTAATAAATGAAATAAGTAAAAAATTAGCAAAAGAAAATGTAAAACTAGCCTACCATAACCATGGTATGGAGTTTGAAAAAATTAATGATACCTATATAATGGATTTGCTTTTGGAAAATACTGATATGTATTTAGAATTAGATACATATTGGTCCTACAGTGCCAATGTGGATACAATAGCATATATGAAGAAACATAGGGATAGGCTTTTGTGTATTCATGTAAAGGATATGGACAAAAACGAAGAAAAGAGTACAGAGCTTGGTAATGGTAGAATTGATGTAAAAGAAATAATAAATGTGGCTAAGGAACTAGACGTAAAGAGCATTATTTTGGAACAAGAACATTTTGAAATGGATTGCCTAGAGGCTATAAAGATTGATTATAAGTTTTTAGTGGCAAATATATAGTTTAACCCTTTAGGTGACAGTTATGGAGTGATTAATTCCTAACTGTCACCTAATTATGTATTTTCCTAGAATCTTATATTCTAGGAAAATACATTAAAATAATGAAATTGTATTTACACTAAAAAAAGAGAAAGGTAAACTTAAGTGAATAGTTTTTTAGAAATTATACATTAAGGTAATTATGGTAGTAAATATGGACAATGAAAAAATGGTGCTAGTCAGAAATGAAGATGGTGTATTTATTGTGTTCAATAGAAAGGACGAACATGATTAGATTATATTAGACGAAGTGCAAGCTTTATTAGTAAATGCACAGGTAAAGTCAATTGATTTCAATGCTATATTTGAAGCTGTAAATTGTGATTTACTGGAGTTTTCTGTTAAAGTATCTGACGAAAAGAGCGAAATAGATATGACTATTACTTATAGAGATAATAATTTAAAAGCTTATTTAAGACTTAGCAAACCTTTTATGGAAATTTGTCATGATGCAAAAGTTACTATAAAAAAATATATTCTAGATGCAGGAATAAAATTTGGCATAAAAGAAAGAGAAATAGATTTAATAGTTAAATCTGCTGAATATGGTAAAGGGTATTTAATAGCAGAGGGTAGAAAACCACGTAATAGCATAGATAGGTATATTGAATATAAATTTGATACAAATTTAAAAAGCCTTGACCCTAAAGTGTTGGAGGATGGCAGTGTAGATTATGTGAATTTGAATTTAATTAAGCAAGTGGAAAAGGGAACTGTTTTGGTAAAAGGGCATGAGGCCACATTAGGTACAATGGGCAAAAATGTATTAGGTACAGATATACCTTGTAAAGATGGTAAATTAATGCCGAAAATGCCTACAGGCAAAGGAGTTAAACTTATAAAAGAAGAAAATGTTATTATAGCTAGGAAACAGGACAAATAATATTTGATTCAAGAAATAAAAAAATAAAAATAAATCCAATATTAGGGCTGCGAGATATAGATTATAAAACTGTAAATAGGAAATTACCCTAGTTTAATGAGGCAGTTTAAGCTCTTACTTAAAAACAAAAAAGAAATAGGAAAAAAGATAGAAATTCTAGAATTAGTCATAAAAAGCTTAACTAATGATGAAAACATATCCGATAAAAAACGGAAATTATTGGCAAGGTCATTTTCAAGTAAAATTATACTTAAATCAGAAATGGAACAATTAGATGCAAAAATATTGGATATTGAGAGCGGTATAAAAGTTGAGAATGGAAGACTAAAAGTAAGAGGCTGTATCCATCCAAATACTAGCGTGATAATTGGTGATGCTATTTATTTAGTAGATGAGAAAATATATGATGTAATTATGGAAAATAAGCAAGGTGAAATTTGTGTATATAAACTTTAAGATAGGTGAGGATTATGTTAAAAAATTGCAAAAGATGTAAAAAATTATTTACGGTAAATGAAAATATGAGATTTATAGAATTTTGTGGACCTTGTAGATGTGATATTAAACATGAAATAGATACATTAAATACATTTATTAAAGACGAAATAAGTATAACAATTAGTGATTTGTGTCTGCGGAGTAAAATAAGCGAAAAAAAAGTTAATGAATATATAAGTTCTGGCAAAGTAGTAGCTCCTTTAGGCTACAAGTAACTTAAGTGTAAAAAGTGTAGAGAGAAAATTAGAGTAGGTAGTATGTGCGTTAAATGTTTAGAAAAATATTCAAAATCATGAAGAAAATTAAAATTCATTTAAAGATTGCTTTTTTTAAAGTAATAATATAGAATGCTCTTAATAAGAGGGAGTAGTTTAACATAGGTTGGCAGTGTTCGACATCACGGTAATAAAAACCCGGATACTGACCCGTAAGATAAAAATCTTTCGGAAACAAGACTTTTATTGTATCTATTATTTATGGTGCGATATGGTCTTTTTTTTATGCACCGAAGGGAGAATTATTATGTTATGGAAACAAGGAAACAATGAGTTATTTGAAGATTTCAAAACTCAAATTAAGGGTTTATGTTCAGAGGAAGCAACAAAAAGAATTGAAGAGTATGGGGAAAACAAATTAAAAGAGGGAAAGAAAAAAGGTTTAATACAAGTATTTGTTGAACAGTTTAAAGATTTATTAGTAGCCATTTTAATTGTTGCTGCCATTATTTCAACTTTTACTGGGGGCTTAGAAAGTGCCATAGTAATACTTACTGTACTTATTTTAAATGCAATACTTGGAACAGTACAACATTTCAAAGCAGAAAAATCCTTAGAAAGTTTAAAGGCTATGTCTGCACCAAATGCTACATTAATACGAGATGGGGAAAAAATAAAAGTACCAGCAAAACTTGTAGTGCCTGGGGATATTTTACTTTTGGAAGCTGGGGATGTAGCTGTTGCAGATGGGCGTATATTAGAAAATTATTCATTACAAGTTAATGAAAGTGCCCTTACAGGGGAATCGGAGAACGTAAATAAAATTTCGGACATTATAGAAAAAGATGAGCTTCCTTTAGGGGACCGTTTAAATATGGTATATAGTAGTTCTTTAGTTTCATACGGTAGAGCTGTTGTTTTAGTAACAGCAACAGGGATGAATACAGAAATTGGAAAAATAGCCAAGCTTTTAAATTCAGCACAAGAAAAAACTACACCACTACAAAAGAATTTAGATGAGTTTTCCAAAAAACTGTCTATTATAATAATTGGAATTTGTATAGTTGTATTTGCTCTAAGTATATGGCGTGGACACCTTATAACAAATGCTCTTATGTTTGCTGTGTCATTGGCAGTAGCCGCAATTCCAGAGGCATTAAGCTCAATTGTAACAATAGGTTTGGCAATTGGAACGCAAAAAATGGCTAAAGAAAATGCCATAATTAAAAATTTACGTGCAGTTGAAAGCCTAGGCTGTGTTTCTGTTATTTGTTCAGATAAAACAGGAACTTTAACGCAAAATAAAATGACAGTACAAAAAATCTTTACAAGTAATAGTATATATGACGAGAATAATATTAATATGCCTCTGTCTAAGGACTTAATAACGACTTCTGTGCTTTGTAATGACGGATTAGTTAAAGATGGCTCAGAAATTGGTGACCCTACAGAAATAGCTTTACTTAATTTTTCTAATAAAATAGGACTTAGTGTAGCATCGACAAATGAAAAATTTACACGTTTAAGTGAATTGCCTTTCGATTCTGATAGGAAATTAATGTCTACATTAAACAAGATGGATACTAATATAATGATGACCAAGGGTGCGCCAGACATGTTGTTATCAAGGTGCAATAAAATTTTAGATAATAATACTATAAGGGAAATAACTAACACGGATATAGGGTCGATATTGGAGCACAACACTATGTTTTCTTCTCAAGGACTTAGGGTTTTGGCTTTTGCACGAAAAGAAATGGAACATACTAAACTTACTATAAATGATGAAAATGACTTAACATTTATAGGACTTATAGCAATGATGGACCCACCACGAGTAGAATCGGCTCAAGCTGTAAAGGATTGTAAAAGTGCAGGTATTCGCCCTGTAATGATTACTGGCGACCATAAAATAACAGCCTCTGCTATAGCCAAGAAAATAGGGATTTTAGAAGAAGGTGATAGAGTTTTAGAAGGCAAAGAGTTGGAGTACCTTTCAGACAATGAACTAAAGGAATCTGTAAAAGATATATCTGTTTATGCTAGAGTTTCCCCAGAACATAAAATTCGAATAGTTAAAGCATGGCAAGAAAATGGCTTTACTGTTGCCATGACTGGTGACGGGGTAAATGACGCACCAGCCTTAAAACAAGCTGACATAGGTATTGCCATGGGTATAACAGGAACAGAGGTTTCTAAAGATGCCTCTAAGATGATACTAACAGATGATAATTTCGCAACTATTATAAAGGCAGTTGGTAATGGAAGAAGTGTTTATGCAAATATTAAAAACTCAATACAATTTTTACTTTCTGGGAATTTAGCTGCAATTATTGCTGTGCTATTTACTTCCCTGTTAGATTTACCGTTGCCATTTACAGCTGTTCAACTATTGTTTATTAACTTGCTTACAGATAGTTTGCCAGCTCTTGCCATAAATATGGAACACCAAAGTAGCGATTTACTTAAGGCTAAGCCGAGGAACACAAAAGAAAGTATTTTAACAAAGGATTTCCTTGAAGCTTTGGTTATGCAAGGTGGCTTAATATCAATAGTTACTATTATTGGTTTTTATATTGGTCTAAGTGTAAACGATTATTTGGCTTGTACTATGGCATTTGGAATACTTTGTCTTGCACGTCTTTTCCATGGTTTTAACTGTAGAGGCTCACGTTCTATTTTTAAATTGCAAAAAAATATGTATAGTTATGGGGCGTTTGTACTGGGAACTATATTGTTAATGAGTGTTTTGTTTATACCATCATTGCACAATATATTTGATATAAATGACGCACTTAATGTGAATTATATTTTTGTAATTGTTGTTTTGGCATTTATACCTACAGGGCTTATTCAGTTGGTGCGTGTTTTTAGAAAGTAGTGGGATTAAAAAAAGGAGAGCTTTTTGGGGCATCTCCTTTTTTTAAAAACTATTGACTCAATATAAACTTCTCCAAGGCATGAGCGACGCCTTCATCGTCATTAGTTTTTGTAACATATTTACTTACTTCCTTAATCCTTTCGGCGCCGTTACCCATGGCAATTGGCATGCCGACTATTTTCAACATATCCAAATCATTTAACTGGTCACCAATGGCCATTACATCTTTTAAATCTACATTGTAATATTCAGCTACAGCCTTTAAACCATGGGATTTTTTACCCATTTTGTTTACAAGGAACACATAGGTTTCCCAAAGGTCATCTCTTATTTCAATGGTGTCATCCTTTAAGGATTTGATAAATTCTGTACATTTTTTTACATCTTCAATATCTCCAGCATAAAGTAAGGAAATTATTTCTTCGTCCTTTGCGTAGTCTTTTAAATGTTCCATATATCTAACCTTATGCACAAAATAAGTATACTCCCATTTACTATATGCTTCTTTTAAATCTGAACGACTAGTACAGCCTTCATAATCAAATTTCCCTAGTTCATTATTTTTTATATATTTATGATAATACTCTGGGGTGCATATTTCCAAGTATAAATTTTCTTTTTTTATAAAATTCATTATTTTATCTACAGTAGCTCTTTTTAAGCCATAATTTGCTATGTATTCCTCATTATTATTTATAACAACTGCCCCATCACCACATATAATAGGTGTAGTTAAATTTAATTCATTGGCAATACGTCTTGTGTTGTGGATATTCCTGCCGGTACAAAGGCAGACAGGTATCCCATTAGCCACGACTTTACCTATGGTATCTTTTGTTCTTTTAGTTAATTCCTGCTCATAAGTTAAAGTTGTACCGTCAATATCTAAAACTACTAATTTACACATTTTTTTCTCCCTATCCAATAAAGGCGTTGTATATGTTATAAATATTTATACATATAATAGCTACTAACATTGTATTAAAAATTTTGCTTATTACTTCTTCACTAAGACTTTTATTAAGTTTAGCACCTGTTAAACCTCCTATTACGCCGCCTATTACCATGAACCATAGAACAGATAAATCGTATTGCCCAAAGCCTGTAGAAATTAAAATAAATAAAAGTTTAGATGCTTGGGCAAATAGAATAATAAAAACAGACACAACTGCAGCATCTTTTACTTTGTAGCCTAAAAACATACAGAGCACAGCAACATTAATAGGTCCGCCACCTATTCCTAAAAAAGCAGCAATAGAACCTAATAATATACCCATTAAAAAAATTAAAAAATCATTTTTAACATTAAAGGTGGGCAACTTGTGTTTACATAAAACTATTATTAGTAAAATAATGAGCATTGAACTTTGGCTTATTTTTACAACTGTAGTTGGAATAGAAGATATTAGTAAATTAAAAATAGCACCTCCTACCGTTCCACCAATCATTGCGCCAATGGATATTACTACCATATTTCTTTTTAATTCAAATCCTGTGGAAACTCGGTTAATGGTGGCTACAATTGCCATAGTGAAAACTGTAAATGATGAAAGTACGGATATAGTACCAAGGTTAAAATCGCCCATTAAATCTAAAATAGGTTTAATGATTATTCCACCGCCAAGGCCAGCAATAGCCCCTAGAGTTGTTGCTATAAATGCAATTATAAAGTATAACATATTACGCTCTCCTACTTGTCAAAATATTTTTTATTATTATAACAAATATTTTGTATAATGAAAAATTAAAAGTCGAGCTATAAAAGAAATATCCGTCAGCTGGGTTTTAACCTTAACTGGCGGATAAATTTTTTTGTTTATTTAATTTCCATTGGTGTACCCATTTTATTTGCAGATTCCATTTCGCATTGACCTATTTTAATTGTCATGGCGTGGCTTTCTAAAAGTTCGAATAAATCTAAGGTAGTATCACCTTTTAAACATTCTGTAAAAAGTCTTATTTCTTTATAATATGCATCTTCTTCAGATAATTCAGCTTCAAATTCCTTACTGTCTACAGGGTGAACAATTGTTTTGCCATTATCATAAACAATAGCACCTTTCTCGAAGTTTACTCTATACATCATTTTAAAGTTGAAGCCATCTCCGTTTATTGTCCAGTCGTCTTGTGCGTTTATAACTTTATCGTCGTAAATATAATTTGTAGAAACGGCATCATATCCACTATTTTCAAAAACAACTTTACCTACAGAAGAAACAGCTTTAGGAATACCAAACAACCAGTTAATGGCATCTACATCATGAATGTGCTGATCCAATAAAGCACCACCTGAACGTTCCTTAGTAAGTAACCAGTTTTCCCATGACCAAGCTGGCGTGCTGCCTCCTCTAAAGAAGTATCCACTTGTTACATCTCCGTAAGTTTTTTCGTCTACAGCTTTCTTTAAGTACTCGTATGTATTCCAGTATCTTAAAGTTTGGCCTATCATAAGTTTTTTACCTGTTGCCTTGCTTGTTTTAATCATATCTTGGCAATTTTCATAAGTTAATGCCATTGGTTTTTCACAAAAAACATTTACACCTTTTTTCATTGCTATTATAGCCAACTTGTCATGAATGAATGTTGGAACTGTTAAATCCACATAGTCTAACTCTTCTTTATCTAGCATATCTTCCATATCTGTGTAAAGATTGTAAGAAGATAAATCTAAATTTGCAGATACTGTATCTAAATTGCCTTGAGTACCCTTGGAAGTAAATTTACTTTCACATACATCACATATAGCTACCAATTTAACATCTAAACCATTTTCAATCATTTTTTCATAAACACTTAAATGAGAACCACCCATAAAACCTAAACCAACTAAACCAACTTTAATCATATTTACCTCCTAAAATTTTAATTGTGTTATATAACAAATAACATTATTTTAAGTTCATTTATTTATAAAATCGGACACTTATTAATTTATAATAACTTTTTAATTTGTTTTTTACGGTATAATTTATAAAATAAGACGTCAATTTATAAAAAAAGGGCATTATATGTAAAGTGTGTTGATTTTCACAATTAAAAGCAATACCATAATATTAAAAGATGCTTAAGGGAGGACATATGAATTGTTTAAAATTAATTGAAGTAGAACAAATTGTTACAGTCTTTTATGAAAAATTAGCTCCCGATTACATTTTTGCAGGAGAAAAGCATAATTTTTGGGAATTAGTTTATGTTATTCGTGGAGAATTGGAAGTGACGGCAACAAACAAAACTCTATCTCTTAAGGAAGGTGAGATAATTTTTCACAAACCAAATGAATTCCATGCGTTAAAATCCAAGGGAGGAATTTCTCCTAATGTAATAATAATTAGTTTTTATTGTAATTCTAAATCTATGGACTTTTTTAATGATAAAAAATATTATTTACCTAAAAACTTAGTTAAGTATATATACGAAATAATTGAAGAGGCAAGTATTTTTAAAAAGGATTTCGGGTTTTTATATCAAAATTGGGATACTTCTATAAGTAAAAATATAGGAACGGAGCAGCTTTTATATAACGCTTTGGAAGCTTTTTTAGTAAGGCTTATACGCTACGAAAAAACATTTACAGAAAAAAATTTAATAACTCCTTTTGAACTAAGGAATACAAAATTTGATAACGAGGACCTCTATAGCAACATAATAATTTTTTTAAATGCTAATTTAGATAGTAAAGTAACTATAAAAGAAATTTGCAAAAAGTTCCATATTAGCAGCACAAAATTAAAAAATATATTTAAAGAAAAAAAGGATTGCGGTGTTATAACATATTTTAACAATAAGAAGATGGAAAAGGCAAAAGAACTCATAGAAAAAAACATTTATACTTTTACAGAAATTTCTTCTATGCTAGGTTTTGAATCCATTCATTATTTTTCTCAATCCTTTAAAAAGAAATGGGGTATGTCCCCGTCTGAATATGAAAAATCTATTTTGAGGAGGTAAAGAATGAACAAAGAAAATTACAACGCAATAATGGAAAGTGTAAATGGGGAAGCTCTGGGGGATGTAAAATCCATTAGAATTTTCAAGGTGATAGCACTAGAGGAAGTGAATAGGAATGCACTTTTACTTGTATTGCAAGAAGACATTAACTTTGCTTTACAAATACTTGGCGAACCTGAAGAGATTTTATGCCAAAGTGTAAATCTTGAAAAAAGTATAATTATACTAAAGCATAGAGAATGCAAAACTACACATATTTCTGTTAATTTGTTTAAGGAAGAAATAAAGCCTAATTTTAAAGTTGAAGTAGTAGGGGACATGGGTATGCTAGATTACGATAGCAGTAAAAATACCCCTGTAGTTCTAAGTAATAGTGATCATAAAAAAGTTTTTTCTTTGTGTGCCTTTGAAGAATACAGCCCAGAGGTGAAAAATATTACTGAAAAAGTTATGGAAAATCTATAGAAAAATAGGAGGTGCTATTTTGAAAGTTTGTATTTTAGGCTGTGCACATATGCACGTAGTTAGTTACATAAAATCCCTTTTAAAACTTAATGTAGAAATAATTGGGGTTTACGACAAAGATTTGAAAAAATCCGAAAAAATGTCTAAGGAATTTGCAATCGATTTGTACACAAATGTAGAAAAGCTTTTGAAAGTTCAATGTGATATTGCCCTTATATGTTCTGAGAATATTTATCACAAAGAATATACAGTTATGGCAGCTGAAAAAAAACTACATGTTATTGTTGAAAAGCCTGTGGCAACAACTATGGAAGATGCGGATATTATGATTAAGTCCTGCGAAAAAAACAATGTAGAACTTATGATTTGTTTCCCAGTAAGGTATTCTTCGCCAATAGTAGAGGCGAAAAAAATAATTGAAAGCAATAGACTAGGTAAAATACAGTCTATTGTAGCTACAAATCATGGTCAAATGCCTGGTGGTTGGTTTGTGGAGAAAAAATTATCTGGTGGAGGTTCAGTTATAGACCATACTGTCCATGTAGCGGACATAGTTAATTGGATTTTGCAACCAAAAATTAAAAATTTAACTGCTGTAATAAGTAGGCAGTTGCATGATATAGAAACTGATGATAGTGGTTTGATTTTAATGAAGTTGGAAGATGATGCAATATTTAGTATAGATACCAGTTGGAATAGACCAAGTGGCTACCCAATGTGGGGCGACTTAGTTATAGATTTTATAGGGGAAAAAGATAGCTTGCGTGTAGATGCATTTTTAGAAAGTGGCATTATTTATGGCGGCGCTAATGAAAAGGCGAGGAGCTATGCCTTTGGAAATGATATGGATTTTGAAATGCTAAAAGACTTTATTCACACAATAGAAAGCGGTGGCAAGTCTAAAGTTACGGGAGAACATGGCAAGTTTGCTTTAGACATAGCTCTAAAGGCTTATGAATTTGCTGAATTTTAATCACATAGGAGGATTTTATGAAAAAATGTATTAATGCATGGTGTTTTGACTCAACTTTATCTCTTGAAGAAATATTTATAAGTGCTTCAAAAAATGGTTTTTCAAATATTGAGCTAAATATGAGCGAAAGCCCTTCAGATTACTTAACTATAGGCATGATGGGAAAAGACTACGAGGAAATATTGCAACTAGCAAAAAAATATAATTTAGAAATACCGAGTATTTCAACTTCACTGCACTGGTCCTATCCTTTATCTTCCAATGATAAAAGCATTAGGGAAAAGGGCAAGTTAATTGTAAAAAAAATGATAGATAGCGCTAGTTATTTAGGAGCAAAGGCTGTTTTAGTTGTGCCAGGTTGTACAACTAAGGAAGTTTCTTATGATGTTGTATACAATAGAGCAAAGGAAGCCTTTAATGAATTAAAAGGTTATGGTGAAAAAAAGAATATTATTATTGCGATGGAGAATGTTTGGAATAAATTTTTACTAAGCCCTCTCGAATGCAAACAACTATTGGAAGAAATAAATTCACCCTATGTAAAAATGTATTTCGACGCTGGAAATGTATTGCAATTCGGATTCCCAGAACAATGGGTGAGAATTTTAGGGAATTTAATAGCTAAGGTGCATATTAAGGACTTCGATACTTCCATTGGAAATATAACAGGCTTTAAAAATTTACTTGAAGGTGATATGGATTATAGTGCGCTAATATCTGCCTTAAAAGAAATTGGTTATAATGATTGTATAACAGCAGAGCTTGCTCCTTATAATACAGCTCCAGAACAGCTAATTACTAACACTGCTAGGGCTTTGGATTATATAATTGGACTTTAGGTAATGGTGGGGACGGTTGTCCCCACTATTTTTTTGACTATTAAAATATATTTAACTTTGGATTTTTTAAATTTTAAACCTAGGGCTAATTAAAATCCCTGTTTCTGCAAGTTGGTATTCATAGGACCATTTTTTACCCTCGGTTCTCCATCCGTTAGGACCAAACCAGTGAGCAGATTTATCGCAATTGTGTATTGCTCCAAAACTATTTATCCTATTTCCGTAAGCTGTTATATCTATTGTTTTTTCGGCCTTAAGCTCTACTTCGTAAGGAGCATATGCGATTATATCCCCTGTATTTTCTATTTTAAGTAGAGGGTTTCTGAATTGAGGGACTTCAACAGTCATTGCTGATTTGTTCTCAATATTTGTAGGGCAATGGTAGGTTACATTTCCGGCGTAAAAAGGTAGACCTTGTTTTGTCCAGTCGCCAAAGGATAGCTCTTTAACTGGTTCAATTATTTTTGCCCTTGAACCATTAACTTCTACGCCAAAATATCCAAGCAAATAACACCATTCAATATTTGTTTTTTTGTTATATTTAATATTTAATACAATAACAGATTTTCCTTTAGGCAATTCTGGCAGTGGGATGGTTTTTATACATTGGTCCACAAACCAGCCGTTTACTTCATTGTTTATTTTGCTACCATTAACTATTATTTCAATAAGTTCTGGATTTTCTAAAGCTATAGATGGATTTTTAACATTGATTTCAGATTCTATGGTAAACCTTAAACTTAAGGTGTGGTCATAATCTAACTTTTCCCTAGTTACCCAAGGTTGTTCTAATGCTTCCATACGAAGAGGATAGTTTAATTTTTCCCTAAAAATATTATCAATTCGTAAGATTTCTTCATTTTCTTGCCATTTACTGTTATCAAAAGAAAATTCAGCCATATCTAATAGTAATACATTAGGTTCAGTAAGTGTAACGGGAACTTTGTTGCGTATTTCATAAGTTTCCTTATAAATTTTATTAACTGTACCTATGTTAGGGTTTGGGGTTTCGTGTCTTAAATTAAATAAAATACTATCATGACAAAAAAATTCATACTCTATAATTGTTTTTTCATTTTCAATAGAAGCAGGGTAGGGTGAAATTTCTCCTGTTAGAGTGTTATACAATGTAGGGGACCAGATGCCCTTTAGCTCTATTTTTATTTTTTCAACATCAACTACATCAGGGTTCAAAGGCTTTTTACCATGGCACATGAATAGCCATCTTTCATCTTTTTCCCATCGAATTTGATAAATTAAATCATCTCGTAATCTGCCTTTTTCATCTTTTACACTTATTTCTCTGTATTCTTCTAAAGTGTTAATAATTTCGCCTCTAGTAAATGGTAGTAATGGGTATGACGTGAATATATCTTTAGTACTATGGCTAGCATCTATAAATTGTGGATAGTCACCTAAAAAAATTACCTTTCCTCCTGTGCTATTGAATTCTTCTAGGGCGTTTAGCGTTGTTTTACGTAAAGTAATACAATTAGGTACTAATATTACATCGTAACTCATTTCACCGACTAGGAATTTATTATTTGATTTTTTATATAAATTAGGCAATAAAGACTCTGATATAAAGTCGAAATCCATTTGTCCGAAAATTAGCCAATTAATTATATCGTCAAAATTATTTTCTAAATCTGACCTTTTATTGCTGCTTTGTTCATCTGGGCCAAAGTATAGCCAGTATGATTCGATTGGGTGTATTACTCCTATGTTAACTTTAGCTTTGCCACGAGTAAGTGCTGTATTAACTCGTGCGAAATGATTTTCTACGTAGGAGTACTCTTTGTACCATGGAGATTGATAGCCGATGGAAGCAGGGTAATCTCTTTTTGCTTCGCCTGCCATAGACATCCAAGTTAGATGGTGAACCCTAGTTGTTACACCGAGAGCCGCTTGCCAATCTCCTTGTAGTTTATGACCTCTAAAATCGAAGTCCCAATTTGTAACACCATATAGTTCGCTTAATACCCCTGGGCATCCATATTGATGTGAAGCTGATTGGGCTTGTTTGGCTGTAGAATATTCTCTATGATCGCAGAGAATATCAATTCCAGGTAATTGAAATGACCTATAGGCGCGCATTGTTTCACCTAAAGCCCTAGTTTGGGATTCCAATGTTGGTTCTTCCATCATATGCCCTGTAAGCATTATGTTGTGATTTTTACACCACGTGCCTACAGTATCAGCAAAAGCATTTGTAAATATTTCGCTTATATGTTCATGGTAGCGATATCTAGCTACTGAAATTTTGTTGTCTGGTAAGTCCCAAATAATTTCCGGTAAATAATCCAAAAAATCATTTTTATATAATTCCTTATAAGTTTTATGAAAATCGTCTGTATATGGTAATGCTATATCTTTTTTTTCATTAGCAAAGCCTAGGTTGTCCTTGTGTGTGAATTGTGGTTCGTCGGTAAATATTGCAGGTATGGACTTTTCAAACTCACTCCCTATTGCTTTAAAATATTTTTCGTGGGTTTCTTCTATAAAACGTTCTACAGCTTTTTTATCTAATGTGTTTAAATAAGTTTCATTATTAAACCATGGACTTGTTCCTGCAATTTCCAAATATGCATACCAAGTTTCGCCATTTACTTTTTCACCTTCACCAAGTCTTCTATAGTCGTATAGGTATCCATTTTTTATATTTATTTCATATTTTCCCAATAGTTCTCTTTTACTTCCTCTTTGGGCACGGCTAGAGGAATCGAATTTAATGCTATTGCTTTCTTCACGGTCTTTATTTGGAGTAAAGATTAAAAATCTACTTCTATACTTTTCGTCTTTAGTAACTAAACCGCCGGCTGCACCAGAGGGCCATCTATCTTCATCATATAGCCATGTAAGCATATTATTGTCTTTACCTTTTTCATTAGCGTATTTAACTAATTCCATAAATTCATCGCTTAAGTATTTTATATCTAATCCCGTTCTACTATGAATGTGGAATCCGCCCATGCCCATTTCCTTAAGGTCGTCAATTTCTTTACTTAATAATTCTTTTGTTACTTTACAGTTCCATGAAAAGAAAGGTGTGCCTCTATATTCAGCGCTTGGGTTTTTAAATAGTTCTTTGGTTAGTTCTTGGTTTTTGTAAAGCATATCTTTTCTCCTTCACATTAAATATTGTAGTAGATTTACATTTTAACTGCACCGGCTGTAAGTCCCTCCATAAAATAGTCCATAAAAAATAAAAATAAAATAACTAGAGGCAATGAGGCTACTACGTAGCCAGCAAACATAGGGCCGTATAGAGTTGTATTTCCAAATGAAGATGTGTATTTTAAGAGGCCTAAAGCCATTGTAAATAAATTTTCATCGGACGTTACAACTAACGGCCATAAATAATCATTCCATATTGTTAATAGATTGATTATGGCAACTGTTCCTAGAACTGGTTTTAAAAGTGGTAGTGCAATGTTTGTAAATGTTCTTACTTCTGTCGCGCCATCAATTCTTGCTGCTTCGTATAATTCTTCAGGTTGAGAGTCTAAAAAACTACGAATTATAAATATTGCCATAGTTTGGGCTGATGCCACATAACCTATTATAATTCCAGAGTATGTATTTAGTAAACCATAACTAATTAAAAGTTGAAATCTTGGAATTAATTGTAGCATACCAGGTATCATCATTAATGCAAGTATAGCTGCAAAAATTTTTTCTTTAAAAGGAAATGTTAATCTGGCAAAAGCATAGGCAGATAAACTTGTGGATACTAAAATTAATAGAATACTAACAGCGGCGATATAGAAACTGTTAAAAATATAGGGTAATAAACTTTGGAATGCATTTCTGTAATTTCCTAAAACTAAAGGGTTTGGAAATCCCCAAAAGGATTTGAAAAATTGTTCGTTGTCTTTAAATGAGGTTAAGATAGTAAAAATTAAAGGGTAAAAAGTTAAAAAACCTAAAATAAATAGGCATAGGTAAGTTAATATTGATAATTTATTTATTCTTTTTTTAGACATAGAACCTCCTATTCCTTTTCTTTGCTTATTTTGTTGGCTATGAAAGTGAAAATTAAAATTAATAAAAACATTATTGTGGCTATTGCCGAGGCGTATCCAAATTTACTTTCTTTAAAAGCTTTAAAATACATATAAAGTCCAGGAACATACGAGGAGTATCCAGGGCCTCCGTTAGTCATAAGTAAAGGTGTTGTTGTATTTTGTAAAACGCCTATTAAAGTTAAAATTAATACTAATCTAATTTGACCTCGTATTAAGGGAATATCAATTTTTGAAATTCTTTTTAAGCCCACGCAGCCGTCGATTTTTGCATATTCTTTTACATCTCCAGGTATGCCCTGTAAACCGGCGTAAAATAATAATAAATTTAGTCCAGATATCCAAGGGAAACCCATGAAAATAAGAGATGGAACAACCCAAGTAGGATCACCTAACCAATTTTTTCCTAAATCACCCAAGTCTAGGTTTACTAATAATTGATTTAAAAGCCCGATTTCTGGGCTGTAAATAAATTGCCAAATTTGAAGTATTACTATAGTGGGAACTACCATAGGTAATACAAAAGCAGATCTGAAAAAATATTGCGACTTCTTATTTTTACAAGAAATAATTAGTTCGGCACATATAAATGGTGCTATCATAGTAACTATACCACTACCTAACCCCCAATAAAGAACGTTTTTAAGGGACTTCCAAAATATAGGATCATTAATTAGCTGAATATAATTTTTCAGGCCAATAAATTTAGGGTTAAAAAATCCGTCCCATTCTGTAAAGGAAAAATATATAGCACTAAAAGTTGGTAAATAGGAAAAGCTTAATAGAATTAGTATTGTTGGTAAAAGAAATAAAATTGCATAAAAAATTTGATAATTTGTATTGTTTAATCCGTTTTTCAAAATGCACCTCCAAAATATAAAGATTTTATACGAACCCCAAAGCTTTCATTTTTTTAGCTATGGGGTTTATAATTATATTTTATTTTAAGAATTGGCTAATATCTCCCTGATAATTATCAATAACCTCATTAACCATAATTTCCGCTTCAGGTGCTAATTGTTCTCGTGCCTCTTTAATTGTAATAGCACCAGATAAGTATTGTTGGTAAATTCTGTAGTATGCATCTAAATAAGCTACCGTAACACATACACCTCCGTCTAAAGTTTGCTGCTTATTATCTAAACTATCTATTATGGCTTTAGAATCTGGACCAGCAGTAGCGCCGACAATTGTTGGAATAAAGCTTCCTAAGTCATTTACTATAGTGGAGTTATTTTCTGGAGTAGATATGTACATTAGCCAATCTATACACGCTTCAAGTTTATCATCTGTAAGGGTTTTATTTCCTCTATTTGATACTATAGAAAATTGAAATGCACCAGAAGGTCCACCTATAGCATTTGTAGAGTTGAAGTCTGTTGCGTACTTATCGTCATTAGATGTTGGATGTGGAAAGGAAAACATACCATATTCAAAATCTAAATTAGCGGCAGGTAAATCTCTTTTAGCCCAGCTTCCGTCAAAGTACATTGCAATATTTTTATTTACAAACATATTAAAAGTAAATAAATTATCATTAGTTGCACTTATAAAATCAGATGGCATGTATTGAGTTTCTTTTTCTTTCATATATTCCCACCAACCTAAATATTTAGGGTCCTTAACATCGTACAAACCATTTTTAAAAGCAACGGCAATTTCAATAGGTGTTAAAGAAATTTCACTTCCTTGCACTGCCATTTCTTGAAATTCATCTGCATAATAATTTGAATAAAATAATCTAGCTAGCCAAGACATTCTATCAGATGACTCATATTTATTTGACATTGAATAGCTGTATGGGATTATTCCTGTAGCCATTAATTTATCGCATACTACATTAAATTCTTCCCAAGTAGTTGGTAAATTTGTTATATCAGCCTTAGCAAACATTTCTTTGTTATAGACTACTGCTGTGGCAACATAGTCTGCATTAAGTTGCCATACAGATCCATTTTCGTCTGGAAGTTGTTCATATATAGATGGTGTAAATGTGTCTATCCATTTTTCATTGCCTCCTATGTAAGTGTTTGGATATTCTTCAAAAATAGGGGCTAGGTCAATCATTGATCCTTTTGGATATGTACCGCCTTTCAAGTCCGTGCCTTGTGCCCACACAACATCGGGAGCTTCACCTGCTGACATTTTTGTTTTTAACCATGTAATATAATCATCACCTGTAACAGTGGTTAAAAAATCTATATTTATTTCCGGATGTAGTTCTTCGTATTTTTTGGCAATGCTTTTTAAGGCAGTTGGTGGATTGGGATTTTCCTCGGTAGGTTCTACAGGCTGATATGCCTGAGCGTATACCGTAATATCACCTTTGTAAGTTAAATCGCCATCGTATAAATTTGATTTGTTTTCACTTTCAACATTTGTATTACTATCATTTCCGGATTTTTTTTCTTTATCGTTACATCCAGAAAAGACTACTACTAATGCTATAATTGGCGCTAAAAGAGCTTTTACGTTATATTTCATGTTAACCTCCTACTTAAAATTCGGTAATTATAAATATTATAATTATATTAACTAAGTTGTTAGTTGCAAATAATGCGATTAAAATTCATATATCTATGCATAAGATAGTAATTTTTAATAATTTTATTCTAATAATAAAATGTTTTGTTGTAAATAAATTTTATTGCTAAAAAGTTAAGGTATATTGCTGTAGTTTTTTATGAGTAGTGTAATTTTAGGCTAAAGAATTATCATTGTACTAACGGATACTTGTATTTTAATTTTATTGCACCAAATGGCATTTCTATAAAATAATTAAACTTAATTGCATAAAGCATTACCATTTTTTTCTGTATTGGAGTGGGGTTATACCTTCTCGTGATTTGAACATATTAATGTAATGGTTAACGCTGTTGAATCCGCATTTATAAGAAATATCTTCAATAGTAGCACCTGAATATCTTAAATAATCTTTGGATTTGTTTAATCTAGTTATAATAATGTATTCCTTTAAAGATACTCCAATATATCGTTTAAATTCTCTAGATAAATGAAACTTACTTACTCCGATTTCTGTTGATAAATAATTTAAAGATAGTTCTTTATTATAAGATTTATCAATAATACCTAGTAAGGTTTTAATATAATCTGGTGCTACTTTTATTTCGAATGTTTCAGTGCTATTTTTAATTAGAAATTCTGTAAGCAGATTAGTTATTAAGTTGGAAACTATTATATCGGAATATACATCTTTCTTTTGTGTAAGAGAGAGGATTCTACGTAAATTATTTTCCACAAGAAAGGTATTTATATTATTCAAGACTCTAAAATTTAATTTAATGAATATGTCGTAATATCCTTGTGCGCTTTTGCCGTTGCAATGTAACCACAAAAACTCCCAGTTTGTTGAAGTGTCACACTTATAAAAATTATAGTGTTTACAGTCGATGTATGCTATAGTACCTTTAGTTAATTGGTAATTTCCCTTTAGGTAACTTAATGTACCTGAACCACTTAAAGTATATATTATAAGAAAACTGTCTAAATTAGTTCTTTCTGTAAAATAGGGTGGAGATGTTAAAAAATAACCGACTTCTTGAACATAGAAAAAGGTTTCTTTGGCTATGTGGGAGGGCACATTAAAAATACGTGAAGAATTTGAACTCCATGTGAAATTAGCACGTTCTTGATGTTTATTCATAATTTAATCACTCCTTATGAGGTGAAATTTCTTTTTGTATAAAAATTTTGCTATATTTTATATATTTTTGTGCGTGACTTTTAACCCCTATGGCAGACATTAAAAGTTTTGTTTGTCTAATATAGGGGTTAATATATTTGCTATTGTTACGTTTAAATATCAAAGTTCTCTTGTACTATTTCTATGTACTTTAGTTCCACTTACTCTGATTTTTTGACCTAAGTGCGTTTCATTTTCTATCATAAGATGTAGTAGTTGTAAGGATAAAGAACCTATAGCTTTTTTTGGTACGCTCATTGTTGATAATGTTGGGGTGTTTATGGCTGCAAAGGGAATATCGTCAAATCCTATAATAGAAATATCTTGTGGCACTTTATATCCTAATTTTTTTAAAGCCTTAATTACTCCTATGGCTATTGTGTCATTATCAGCAAAAGCACAACTGGGTAATTTAACATTTTCAGGTATTTGACACAGTGCATCATTGTATGCGCCGAGTAAAGTTGGAGTTACTTCAAATATACACTCATCTTTAAGTACGAATCTAAATTTATCTACATATTTATTAAAGGCTAGACTACGCTCATCGAAGTTTTGTATAGAAATATTACTTTTAAAATATGCAATATCTTTATGTCCAAGTTCTCTGAGGTGTTCAAGAGCTCCGTAGACTATTTCAAAATTATCAATGGCGATAGAGTTACATTTAAGATGTGGCATAATATTATCAATTACTACAAAAGGAATTGGTATTTCATCAAGTAACGGGTAGGAAGATTCATCTAGTTCTGTACCTAATAGAATTATTCCAAAAAAATTCTTGTAGTTTATACTATATAAAGTAGTCTTTAAATTATTTATGGAAGACACCATGTTTAAGGTGTAGCCTTGTGATTTACAATCATTTTCTATTGAGTCTAGTATGGCAGCGATAAAGCCTGCATTTTCTTCGACTATCATTCCGTGTTTTATATATTTTAGGAACAAAATATTTTTAGGCAAATTGTCATTAGTTGCTATGTAATTATTTTCCTTAGCTAGTTCAAGTATACGTTCCCGTGTGTCTCTACCGATACCTTTTTTATTATTTAATGCAAGGGAAACTGTCGCTGGAGATACTCCTGCAAGTTTTGCAAATTGGCGTATATTCAATGATTTTACTCTCCTTTATTGTGTTTTATTAAGGCAAGTATATCATTTTTAACAGATGGTGTATAGTTTAGGTGTTTAACTACATACTGTTTCTTTAAATGCTTTCATCATTAAAACAGCAACAGCGGCCCCTGGGTCTTCAAGGCTTCTGGAGGCCTTGCCTCTTGTTGCGGCACGGCCATGTTTTGCGATCATTGTTGTTGTGTTATTGAAACCCTTTGTAGCAAAATCTAAGGCAGTATTTGCTATTTCTGTAATATTAGCTTCATTAGATAGTGCCAGTTCCATTGCTTCTATAGCAGGATGCATTCCGTCTAAAAATGTTTTGTCGCCTATTTTTGCTTTACCCCTATGTGTGACGCCTTCATTATAATATTTAAAGAATGAGATAATATCTTTTTCATTTAAATAATTTTTGTTTTTTAATGCTTTTCCGGCGTGCATTAATCCAGAGCCCATTAAAGTTCCCATGGTAGAAGGTACTGCATTTGCCATGGATTTACCTGCCCTATAAAGTATTTTGCCTATGTCAGTTTCATTAGTTTCTTTAATACTTTCATAAGCGGCTTTAAACCCATCACTCATGGTTAGACCTAAGTCTCCATCGCCTACTATACTGTCTAGATTAATTAAATAATCCATATTTTCTTCCATAACTTTTTGTAATTCATAAAAATATTTAATTATAAAATCTCTATTCATGACTACCTCTCTATATTTGTACGAAAAAAGGAGTTTGTGCCGGTGCGTCAATATAATGTTTTAGTTCCTCATCTAATTTTAATAATGATATGGAAAAACCTGCCATTTCTAGTGCTGTTACATATTCGCCAACGTAATACTTATGGACTTTTATTCCTTTTTCCTGCAAAAACTTACTTACTTTTCTTGTAACTATATATTGCTCATCTAAAGTTGTTGCACCTAGACCGTTTATTAAAACAGCTACTTCATCATTTTTTTTGTAAGGTAGGTCTTCGATTATTTTATTAAGTAATTCTTCGACAATAGAATCTGCACTTTCTAATTCGCCTCTTCTTATACCACTTTCGCCATGTATACCCATTCCTATTTCTATTTCGTTTTCTTTAATAGTGAATCCGGGTTTGCCAACTCGTGGTACAATACATGGGCTAATGGCTGCGCCCATGGTTCTTACATTATGGGAGGCTTTTTGAGCAATCCGTTTTACTTCGTCTATATTTAACATTGCATCGGCGGCAGCACCAGCACATTTATAAACAAAAACTATGCCAGCAACGCCTCGGCGCGTGCTTTTTTCACTGTTAGAAGCTGGAGCAGATGCTACATCGTCGCCGGCAACAACGCTTTCTACACGTATATCTTCTTCGAAGTCGGCCATTTCGGCTGCCATGTCAAAATTAAATATATCGCCGTTATAGTTACCGTATATATACAATACTCCTGCACCGGAGTCAATTTCCTTTGTAACCTCAAGCATTTGTTCTGCGCTAGGAGATTGAAAAACGTCACCAACAGAACAACCATCTAACATACCTTTTCCCACATATCCTAAAAATAAAGGTAAATGACCAGAACCACCACCTGTAGCTAATCCAACTTTACCTGCTTTTTTATTTGTCGATACTAAACAATGTAAATCATTATTGGTATAGGTTATTAAGTCTGAATGTGCCGCATATAATCCCTCTAACATTTCTGATACATAATTTTCTGGTTTGTTTATAATTTTTTTCATATGCTTTTCTCCATTTTATTTTTTACGTTTATCATATTCCATAGCTACCATAACTATTATTAAAATCAGTCCATATACAAAAGTTTTAATAAATGAATTAATTCTTAATATATTGAATGTGCTGGATATTACTTGTAAAACTATTATAGATAGAGTAACTCCTAACACTTTTCCTTTCCCTCCATCTGGGTGGGTTCCGCCCAAAACTACAATCAATAATGTAAGTAGCGTATATGTTGTACCATAATCTGACTTTGCAGAATTGTAATGTGATGACATTAATATTCCACCAATGCCACCCATTATTCCAGATAATCCATAAGTTTTTAGAGTGATTTTAAAATTGTTTATACCTGAGTATTTTGCGGCAACTGTATTACTTCCCATAAAACATAAATGTTGACCATAAACGGTATATTTTAATATAAAATTAATAAATATAGCTGCTACTGTAAATATAAGTACTGAAATAGGTATTTTAGCAATTGTTCCATTAGCTAATAATGCAAAGTTTTCTGGTAATCCGGTTATAGCTGGACCCTGGGTTATTACTAAACCGATACCTGTAAAAAGTTGTAGACCACAAAGAGTTACTAACATAGGTGGTATTTGCAAATATCCAATCATAAAACCGTTAAAAATACCACATAAACAGCCGATGCTTAAGGCTGCAATAATTCCTAATACTATAGATGTATTTCCATTCCCTGTATTTATCATAACATATGCAGCTACTATGCTAGACAAGTTAGCAATTCCGACTAAAGACAAATCTATTCCACCGGAAATCATGGCAAGCATCATACCAAAGGCTAAAACACCAAATTCTGCAAATTGAATTCCCATTCCTTGAAGATTGCGTACACTTAAGAAAGATCTTGGTGATAAAATACCCATGACCACAAATACCAAAATAGTTATTATCAATAATGCTAATGAATTTTTATCTAGGCTTTTAAAGTTTATTTTTCTTTTATTCATAAGCACCTCCTAAATTTTAGTGCTATTGGCAATATATTTAGCTTTTAACGATGTAATAGAAGTGCCTATAACAATAATTAAACCAACAATAAATGTTTGGTAATGAGTTGGAATGCTTAACATAATTAGGTTGTTTTGAACTAATGCAATTAATACAACACCTAATATAGTACCTATAACTGTACCGTGGCCACCCATTATTCTAGTGCCTCCCATAACCACGGCAGCAATTACCATCATTTCACTGCCCATTAATACAGATGGGTCGGCCTGCCTCATTAAAATCATATATGCAATACTGGCGACTCCTGTTATAGCTCCAACGGACATATAAACGATGAATTGGATTTTTGTGACATTTATTCCAGCGACTCTTGCGGCGTTTTTATCTCCGCCAATGGCGTATATTTTTCTGCCAAGCATAGTGTATTTGAGTATGAAAAATGCACCTAAACATATAATGACAGGAAGTATGAATAGTATAGTTAGAGAATAGCTTATGCCATCGGATGTAGTATATGAAAATAAGTACATTCTCGATACTTGACTTACTTTGGGTGGTATTGTGGAAATAACATTGGTTCCAAGAAATGCCAGGGTTGCACCGTTGGCAATACTGCTAACTCCTAGAGTAGCTATTAACGGTGGAATTTTACGAGAAATTAATATAGCATTTATTAATCCAAAAAAAGTTCCAAAGATTGCGGCTATTAGGAACATTAACAGCAAGCTGTTTATATTTAAAGCTAAGGCAAGTTTTAAAGTACCGTACATACAAAAACTTGCTACAGCTGGAAATGATACGTCTATTCCACCAGAAATAATAACTATCATTTCACAAATTGCAAAAATCAAAGTTATAAGTATTGATCTTGATAGAGTAACTATTGTGGGAATACCCCAAAATGTTGGATTAACGAGACCTATAACTAAGGATAGTGTAATAATAATATATATAACTATCATTTCGTTTGATGTCCATATGTTTTTCATGTCATCTCCTTACTGTAGTGTAGGTGCGTAGAGGCTCCTTCAGCATCGCTGCGTAAAAGTTTTGCTAGTAAGTTTTCGTTTATGTCTGTAGATTTAACTTCTTTTGCAACACACCCATCACGCATTATTAATATTTTATTGCAATTTTGTATTAACTCCGACAAATCATCGGATATAATAATTACCCCTATGCCTTCTTTAGCTAGGTTATGTAAAATTTTATGTATATCATATTTCGAGCCTATATCAACACCTACAGTTGGTCCGTTTAACACAAGTAATTTGGGGTCTGTGTTTAGCCACTTAGATATAACAATTTTTTGTGCATTGCCACCAGATAGTGTTGATACATAGGAATAGGGTGATGAGGCAACACAACCTATTTTTTTAATCCAGTTACTGGTTACTTTAAACATTTCAGAAAGATTTAATTTGCCTTTTTTCATGTATTTATTTATTGAAGCAACAATAGTATTATCTACTATTGAACGTTCCATAAATAAACCTTGTGTAAGTCTATCTTCTGGTATATACCCTATACCATGTTTTATAGCATCTTGTATCGATGCGATTTTAATTTCATCTCCATTTAAAAATATTTCGCCTGATTCTGCTGGGAGTAAACCGAATAAAGCGTCGCCGATTTCGCTACGTCCAGAACCGAGAAGACCTGTTATGCCTAAAACATCTCCTTTGTTAATTGTAAAATTTACATTTTTAAAATAATCTTTTTTGCTATAGTTTTTTACTTTGAAAATTTCTTGATTATTATTGTCAGGAATATAATTTTTTTCTTCAATATCACGCCCTGTAAGGCAGTGAATGAATTTTTTTCTATGGAATTGGTCAATAGAACCCTGTGCTACATTCTCGCCATTTCTAATTATTGTTAGTTCATCTGCTATTTCATAAATTTCATTTAATTTATGGTTTACTATTACAATGGCCATTCCTTTATTTTTTAAATTCTTAATTATTTTATTTAAGTTGTTAACTTCTTTTTCTGTTAGAGCTGTTGTTGGCTCGTCTAAAATTAACATTTTAGCATCATTAACTACGGCTCTACATATTGCAACCATTTGTTTGTTTGCCACGGATAAGCCTTCGACTAAAATATCTGGATCCACAGTTGCGCCTATTTTTTTCATTGCAACAAGGGCGAGACTTCTTGCCTCTTTCCATTTCATTGTTTTTGCTTTAGTTAATAAAGCTTTATTCATAGCTATATTCTCGGCTACTGTAAGATTTGGAAAAACTGCGAAATCTTGATAAATTACTTGTATCCCCGTGTTTATAGAGTCAATAGGTGATATTTTTTCTATTTTATTATTTTCGATAAATATTTCTCCAGAGGTAGCAGGATGAATACCAGAAATTATTTTTATTAATGTTGATTTGCCAGAACCATTCTCTCCGGCTAAACAATGAACTATACCCTTTTTTACAACTAGATTTACACCTTTTAAGGCATGAACACCGCCGAAAGATTTTGTTATTTCTTTTAATTCAAGAAAAACTTCTTGCATAGTTGTTTCCTTTCTAGAGCTTTTGAGCTAGCTGGTTTATAAAATTAGAAATCAAATTTAGGGTCATCTACATTTTCTTCTGTAACATCAATCCATGCTTGGCCAGTTAATACAGAATCGGTTAAGGTTAAATTTTTATATCCTTCTAAATTTAAGTTGATGCCTGACTCGATTGTTTCGCCATTTAAAACTTTTAAGGCTAGCTCTATCATGGCTTGCCCTGCAAGTGCTGGGTCCCAGAAAGAAATCATATCTATAGAGCCTTCTCTTACATAATCTCCTGATACAGAAACAAGGGATGTACCTACAATATTAACTTTGCCTTTTAGGCCTAATTCTTCTGCTGCCAATGCAGCGCCAGCAACATCAGCCATTGCAGAACCTTGAATGCCTTTTATATTTGGGTTAGCTGTAAGTACTTCTTTTATTTTTTTGTAAGATACAGATTGGTCATCGGAAGTCTCAATTTTATCCCCGTATTGTGTCATGTTTGGGAAATTTTCCTCTTGCAATTCTTTTGAAGCGTCTACCCATTGATTATGTGAGGCTGATGTTAATGCCCCAACTTGTAAAACGTATTCACCTTCACCGCCAGTAACTTCACCAAGTTTTTCCATAAAATGGCGGCCGTATTCTTCGTTGTCAAAAGCTTCAATGTCGTAGTCTATATTTGTCATTCCAGCAGCTTCATGGGCAATTATTACTATGCCAGCATCTCTTGCTTTTTTTAACACAGGTTCCAAGGCCTCTGTAGAAAAAGGTACTACACAAATTGCATCTACATCTTGGGATATTAAATCTTCAATTACCTGAGCTTGTAACGCTCCATCTCCTTCGGAAGGTCCTGTATAAAATGCGTCAATACTATTTTTTTCTGCATATTCTTTTACACCTACCTCCATTCTTTGGAACCAAGCAATACTAGTCATTTTAGGTACAACGGCTATTGTATAGTTGTCCTTAGATGGTTTTGTATCTGCATTTGCATCAGAGGTTTCTTGCTTTGTTTTATTTGTCTCTGGTGAATCTTTAACAGAACCGCATGCGTTAAGGGAGAGACCTAGCAACACACTTATTAAGATTAATAGTTTTTTATTCATAGTAAAATCCTCCTTTTTTATTCGCAGTGTTGTTAAGTACAACACTGCGAAATACTAATTAGTTGTTTAGTAGTGTTTAGTCTGTGTTTATATTTTGTTAAGTAAAATAATAGTGCATACACTAAATCAAGTCAATATTTTTAATAATATTCGTATAAATTTAACAATGTTTAGTAGTGGAATTTAGAGGTATTATCTATTTATTTTTTAATAAATTACTAAACAAAACTAAACAAGAAGACGTTAAAAAAAGGGGCTGTTTTGAAACGAAAAATATTACCAAATTAAAAGGCGATTATAAAAAATCTATATAAAAACGCAAAAAGAGCGATAGGGTTTTCGCTCTTTTTTAAATAAAATTTTAGTCAAGCTTTTTCAAAAGCTTGTGGGGTTTGGGGCAAAGCACCAAGGTTTTTTCTTTTTAAGACACCCCCTTCAATTTTACATATTCAATTTTTTTACAGTTTTTTTAATTACATCAGGATTAGTCCCACAGCACCCACCGACATAATCAACACCAATTTTGCATATATCCTTAACTTCGTCTACAAAATCATTTATGCTTACAGTATATATACTTTTGCCGTTAACAACCTGTGGCATGCCACGATTTGGTTGTACAATTATTTTGCTTTTGGTATGTTTTTTTATATCAGTTATGGCGTCTTTTATTATATTCGCGCCAAAACAACAATTAACTCCCACGGCATCAAGGGCATATTTATTTGCTAGTTCACTTAAATCTCTGCTATAAGCATCTAAAAGAGTTCTTGAGTTTTCTTTAAAAGGCATAGTAGCAAAAACTGGTTTTTTACTATTTTCTCGACAGGCTAAAATTGCGGCGTCTAGCTCTTTTATATCTAAAAAAGTTTCTAGTAAAAATACATCAGTGCCATACTTTTCCCCTATAACCACTTGTTCTTTAAATAATTCATAGGCATTTTGAAAAGTGTAATCATTACAGAGTGTTTTATACTTTCCACCCATAGAAATAGATTGGGCAATTTTGCAATTTCTTTTAGTTTCAGTAATAGCTATTTTTGCATTTTCTAAACCATTACTAATTACATCTTTTACAGTAAATTTACTGTTTTTTAATATAAATTTATTAGCTAACAAGGTATTGGTAGTTATAAAATTAACACCTGCATGAATATATCCCTTATGAATATTAATAACTTCATTGCTATGTGTGATGTTTAAAACGCCACAACAACCCATATCTTTTTTACGTAACCTTGTTTCTATAAGCAAACTACCCATTGCACCATCAAAAAATTCCATATTCACCTCTAGTTTTTATTAAACCGATTATTTTCAATCCTATATCTTTTATAAGTTATAGCCCTAATTAAAGGTAGGTCATGAGTTATTAAAATTATTCCGCCTTTAAAATTTTTTAGAAGCTTCATAAGTTTATTTTTCGAATAATTGTCCATAAAGGTTGTAGGTTCATCCAGAACCAGTAAATTAACACCGCTTAAAATATGGGCTAATATCTGCAACCTTTTACTTTCTCCACCAGATAGCATATAGAGTCTTTTAAGTCTGAAATTTTCGTCATTGTCAAATAACTTATCAATGTATTCTTCAAGAAGAATGTCCCCAAGGCAAGAAATATTTTTGCAATATTCAAAAACTGTTACATTATTATTTTCGAAAAAAACATCTTGGGAAATATATCCCATGGTTACGTCCTTGTTTACATAAATTTCACCGCTTGTATTTTTAATATCACCTGTAATAATTTTTAAAAAGCTAGATTTGCCAGCGCCATTTTCACCTGTTATAACTATTCTGTCATTTTTATTAAAAGTAAAATTAACTTTTTCATAAAGTAAATTACTATTAATTCTTAGGGATACATCTTTAAATTTAATCCACTCAATGTCTGTAACTTCACTACTAGTATATTGGGACATATAGGGCGTTTCTTCAAAATCTTTTATGGTATAGTCATATTGAGTAGTTTCATCAAAAATATATTTTTGGTTTTCCAGTTGCTCTACTTCTCGTTCCATTCTTCTCAGGGTTATAGCGTGGGAATGAAGCTCTACAGCCCTTTCCATCCATGTTAGCTTTTTTATAATGGAAATTCTTTTAAGTTCAAGTTTTTCATCGATGGTATTATTTTCGTCAATCATTGATTGTAAATATATTTCTTTTTCATGTAAAAACTTAATATAGGATGCTTCGTAAGATCTAATTTCCCTATTGTCTATATCGAATATTTTTGTAGAAACTTTTTTAATAAAATCTTCCTCGTGAGCTACAATTAAAAAAGTTTTAAGGGATTCATTTATAAATTCAACAAGCCATTTTGTTTTCTTCTTGTCAAAGAATGTAACAGGTTCATCTAAAATTATTAAATCCCCTTGGTTAAACAAGGCTACAGCAAGGAGCATATGTTGTTTTTCGCCGCCAGATAAAGTTGAAAAATGTCTATCTAAAAGTTTAGTGAAATCAAAAGCTTGTATAAATTTATCTTGAATTAAAACGTAATCGTAACCACCTAAGGCCTCGAATTCTTCGTTTTTTCTTAAATATTTTTCGTATAATTCTTCGCTATGGCCCATTTTTATTGCTAGTTCTTCTAGTTCCTTAGCTACGGATATTACCTTTTTAAAGGGTGTGTCTAAAATTTCTTGAACGCTTAAATCCTCGTTAATTGGCGTGAATTGGTTAAGTACAGATATTTTCAAATCTTCTATTGCAGTAATTTTACCTTTTGTAGGAGTTTCTATACCTGTTATTAACTTTAATAAGGTTGATTTGCCTTTGCCATTTTCACCAAGTAAAATTATTTTATCCCCGCTATTTATTTCTAAATTTACATTTTTATATAAAACTTTTTCGAAGTATTTCATTTCTAAATTTTCTATTGCTATTAAATTCATTTTTTGCCTGCTTTCTATTGTTTGCCTAACGGAATGATTAAAAACTAGGTGGAGTAATGGCAAAAATTACTTGGGTCTGGAAGTTGGAGTTGTTAAACCATTTATGTTTAGTTTGAGGCCTAAGTCTAAGGCTATCTCCAGCTTTTAATAAAGTTAGGTCCGAGTTGGCAATAGAAATTTCTACCTCGCCACTTACAACATAGGCAACTTCCTCCCCGATATGGCTTTGATACTCATTGCCAGTATCTGTCTTGGCGGGTAGGGTCATTAGACAAAATTCAATTTCTCCTTGAATATCTGATGTAAGAAGCTCGTAAGTTACATCTCTATTGGAGGGGATTCCTATTATTTTTCTTTCATCGCTACGGACTATTATACTTGCACTAGGTATATCCTCTTGAAAAAAATAAAATAGGGGGATTTCCAATGCATTTGCAATGTTTTTTATAGTATTAATTGAAGGGTTTACCTGATTTTTTTCAATTTGACTTATCATTGAGCTAGTTATGCCCGTTAGCTCCGATAGCTTTTTTATAGATAATTTCTTTATATTTCTATATTCTTTAACTTTTTTCCCTACATTTATATCGTCTTCCAAGGGAATCCTCCTTTAAAAATTAAATCGACTTTTCAAATACCACCATATTATTTTTTATAATAGGGGCCAAAATTAATAATGCAGCTATGTTGGGCATTATTAATAAAAATAAAGCTAAATCCTGAATTAACCAAACAATATCACTTGTAAAAACGCTTCCTGTAATAATAGCAATGGGAAAGAGCATTTGGTAAGCTTTAATTTTTCTTTGGTTACATTTTAAATAAGTAAGACTAACATGACCAAAATACCATTGGCTAAGCATTGATGTAAAGCAAAATAGAACTAAACATATAACAACAACATAATGCAAAGGTGAAAAAACACTTCCAAAAGCCTGAGAAACTATGGAAGTAGCAACACCGTTTTCTAATGGAATACCAGATGTTAAAATCACTAAACCTGTTATGGTGCAAATAATTATAGTATCAATAAAAACTTCTATAATACCATAAAGTCCTTGTTCAGATGCTTTTGCGTTGGTAACAGTTGAATGTATAACAGCGGCCGAGCCTTCACCAGCTTCATTGGAATATATGCCACGGGCAATACCATATCGCATAGCAGTGCCCATAGTAGCTCCAGCCCCTGCTTTAATAGTAAATGCTTCAATAAAAATATTCTTAAAGACTAAAGGTAGCTCTTTGTAATTAAAGCATATAACCAATAGACCAAACAAAATGTACACTAGTGCCATAAATGGAACAATTTTTTCTACAGTTTCTACAAGCCTTTTTAAACCACCTGAAATTACAATTGATACTAAAATAGCCACTGTAATTCCAATAACATATGAGTTTACGCCTGAAATGCTACTTATGGAATTTGATATTGTATTGGATTGTATAAATATACCGCTAGTGTTCTGTATAAATAAAAATATGGCAACAGCAGTGCCTAGTGCTTTGCTTTTTAAGCCCATAGAAATATAGTACATAGGTCCGCCAATATATTCATTATTTTTATTTTTATTTTTATCTCTATATAACATACCTAAAACTATTTCGGAAAATTTTGTTGCCATTCCTAAAAAGGCAGCAACCCACATCCATAATAAAGCTCCAGCACCACCCATTAAAATAGCCGTTGCAACGCCTACTATATTTCCGCTACCAACGCAACTCGCCAAAGCTAATATAACTCCGTGGATTCCTTTTACTTCACCACTATGTTCGTCTTTATTTTTTTTAATATCTAAAAAGAATTTTTTAAATATAAAAGTAAATTTTCTAAATTGTATAAATTTAGTATTAATGGAACAATACAATCCTAAAAAAAGAAAAAGTATTATTAACCAATTTCCCCACAATAAACTAACTATAGTATTTAAAACGCATTCAAAGTTTTTCATATTATACCTCAAACTAAATATTAAAGCCAACAGGTTCATTTTAAAATACCCCCTCCACAATACCTAGGTGGAGGGGGTATGCACCGTCTAGTTGGAACGGAGATTTTGTTACTGTATTGCCTTGGATTTATTTCTTATTTATAACACTAATTAAAATTGTGCTTATTATTATACCAATTATTGCAATTATTCCCATAGTAATAAAAACAAGTTTGTAGCCTGCCATGCCTGGGTTAGAATCAAGTTGAACTCCATAAATTATTCCCATAAATGCCCCAGGTAAATAACCAATAAATGACCCTAAAGACATTGCTGCGCCTGTTATTTTTCTTGGGACTTTTACTTCGTCCATTGGTGCAAAAAAAACTGATCTCATACAAAAAGTGAAAGTGGAGATTAAAAATGCAAATCCCATTCCTACAGCAATGCTTAAATTCTCGTGAGGTAAAAGTACAAAAACGAACAAAGAAATTGTAGTTAATACAAAAACAGCTCTTATAAATTTTGCAGCAGAGTGAGTAACTTTATCCGAAACAAAGCCGCCTATTGGACCGCCTACCATTTTTAAACAATAGGAATTAATGATTCCATAAGTCGAAACGAGGGCAACTGGCATACCATAAATATCTTTTAAAAAAGGAACAAAATATTTTATTCCACAATATACAGCATATACGGTGAAAATATTAATAGCAACTAGCCAAATATCTTTATTACTTAAGGCTTCCTTCATACCGTCGAAGGCTTGTTTGTTTTTATCTTTTGTTTCTAAAGCTTCATCCTCGTCGTCTTCTATAACGAAATAAGACCAGATACCAATAAATATTGTTAATAAACTGAAGAATATTATAGCACCTTTAAAACCAAAAGCATTGCTACCTAATAAAATGAAAATTCCTAGAGCTAAAAAGTTTACTATTGTATCTATAAGGCCTCTACCTGTTTCTAAAAATCCAAACATTCTTCCTTGTTCGTCTTTGTTACCAAGGAGCCTAATGCTTTTTAGCATAGTAGGCCAAAATAACATATCTGAAAAAACAGCAAATAAACTAAAAATAATTAATATAACTGGAAAGGGTGGGAAAGTTGATAGCCATAAACCTGCAATACCGTTTCCTATCATGGCAAAAGGAATCATTTTCCTTTTAGAAAATCTATCGGTAATATAAATGGCTGCCAAAAAACCAAAGGTAGATACCCAACCGGCAACACTATGTATAACACCTATTTCCGTATGACTTAATTTAAAATATTCTTGCATTTGAACATAAAAAGCACTGTCCATAAAGTATAATTTATATATTGTTCCTGCGCCTAACATTAGTGCAAAAAAGGATACCCATTTTTTAGACTTATTTTTAATTTTTTCCATATCATTCTCCTTTATTATTAATTTTTAAGAATTAGGCATTTGCCTTAATCTAGTCTACTTATTTCAGCTTTTTTAATATATTCTTCTCGCATATTATCAGGAACCATATTTCCACCAGTGGACCAAAGTATATGTGTGATATTTTTACTATTTATATGGTTGTTTTTAATGTATTCATCTAAAACGTTATTTTGTAAAATACCTGCAAAAGATGCACAGGCTGATGGTTCTATAAATATTTTTTCGCTTTTTAATAATAAATCCATTAAAATGTATAGTTTGTAATCCTTAATAGTGGCAATGCCGCTTAAATGTGGCTCCATTAATTTGCCTACAAATGCAGAAGGTCTATTTACAGCTAAGCCGTCGGCTTCTGTAATTCCTGTTATTCCAAAATCTGTAACGCTTACTTTATCATGCAAGCCTGTAGTCATGCCCATTAACATACAACAAGCATTAGTTGGTTCTGTAAAGAAACAATGAACATTATCACCAAAGGATTGTTTTAACCCATAGGCAACACCACCAGGAGCACCACCTATACCACAAGGTAAATATACAAATAGAGGATGAGTTTCGTCTACTTGAATAGACAAGTCAACTAACTGATTTTTTAATCTTTGGCCGGCAACGCTATAACCTAAAAATAAGTCTTGGGAATTTTCATCATCAACAAAATAACTTAAGGGATCTTTGTCGGACTCATTTCTACCTTTGTTTACAGCTTCGCAATAATCATTTTTATATTCAATAACTTCTACTCCCTTAGAACGTAGTAAATCTTTTTTCCACTGCTTAGCATCATTAGACATATGTACAATAACTTTAAAGCCAAGCTTAGCGCTTATAATTCCTATACTTAAGCCTAAATTTCCTGTTGAACCCACTTGAATTGTGTATGTACTGAAAAATTCCTTTAACTTACTTGTAGCCAAAATGTTGTAGCTGTCTGTTTTTTTAAAAAATCCATTTTCTAGGGCTAGGCTTTCGGCGTATTTTAAAACCTCGTATATACCACCTCTAGCTTTTATTGAGCCGGATATAGGTAAATGGGAATCCATCTTCATATACAATGAGCCTTCAATATTAATTTTAAATTTCTCTTCTAAAGCTTTTTGCATGTTTCTAATGTTTAATAAGGGCGACTCTATAATGCCATTGCTATTTTCAGTTTCGGGGAAAGCTATCTTTATGTAAGAGGCAAATCTTTGCCATCTTTTTTCGGCATCATTTATTAAACTTTTTTTAAGGGTATTGTCATTTGTTTTGTAAAATTCATTTTTATTTTTATTTAGCCAAAATACTTCTTCCATTTTCATTGCTTTTTTTAGCAATTCATCATTTTTTACTATTTTTAAAATTTCCTGATTTATCATTTAAGCCTCCAAAATATTTTTAAGTTTACTTACTCCATCTGCTGTATTCATTTTGAAATTCATTATATCTGCCAAGGTTGGCGCTATATCTATTAAATTCATTTTACCTATTTTTTTGTTTTCTGGAATATTTGTGCCATGTATCATAAAAGAAGCATACATTTCTTCAAAGTCCTCACTATATCCATGTTGTGCTTTTTGAGCAATATCTTTTCTCATATAAGAACCTAAATAATCATCTCTTATTTCATAACCTTTTTTGCTAACAATAACAAAGTCTGCGTTGGGAAAGGAGTTTCTTTTTTTACATTGCTCGCTGTCCAATACTTCTAGTACTCCGGAATTTACGTCTAAAACTAAATCCTCTAAAATATCTTTAACTTCTTTGTAAATTTCATTTCCACTGTCTTTAATTCGAATTTCACTACAACCACCAGCCCGATTTGAGAATACTTGCCAGTCTTTAATTTTTTCCTTTTCATCAAGTTTTAGCCAGCCTTTTTTAAAAAAAATAGTATTGGGGCAAATATTGCTATGATTATCTAGTGAACCGTGGTCGGATACTAGAGCAACTATAAATCCTTTTCCATCGGTAAGTTCCGCGGAAACTTTTTCCACCAATTTACCGATCATTTTATCAATCTCCATAAGGCATTCCTTTGCCTCCTTGCTATAGACTCCCTTTACATGCATAGTTTCGTCGAAAGACGCGAAATATGTAGATAAAAAAAATGGTTCATCTTTGTTCAGCAACTTTTTATCTAGAAGCCACATAGCTGATTTAAATCTTTGAATATCTCCATCTAATGTTAAGTCTAGTCCGTTTGGATACTTGCCTATGTCTTTTTTAATTTCATCAACTATACCTTGGGGATTAGATAAATTATTAATAAATACTTCATCTAATTCGGAATTATTCCACCAAAATTCCGGTATTATATAGCTTCCATCGGCTCCAAGTGAAGTAGGAAAAGCTGTACTAGCTGAAGTGTATCCGTTTTTTTTAGTCTCTTCCCATAAGTTTTTAACTTTTTTACTTGTGAACCAATTCCAAGCATTATTAGTATTATTTAGTGGATCAAAAATAATGTTGTTATGAATTCCATGATTAATAGGGTAGGCACCTGTTATTATGCTTTGGTGACATGGATAGGTAAAAGTTGGGAATACACTTCTTATTCCATCCTCTGCATATGCACCTTTTTGGACGAAATATTTTTTAATATTAGGTAACTCCAAATCCGAAAAAACATAGGAAGGAGTTAATGCATCTACTGATACTAATAAAACATTTGGTTTAATTGAATTCATTCTTCACCTCGTTTATTTATACTTAACTTTAATTGCCTAATACGCAGTTAAAGTAATATATAATAAATTTATTAAGTTTAGTTTAATTTAATTTTATATTACACGTACATGAAATAAGTGTCAATAAGAATATAAACTTCGTTAGTTTAGCATGAATATTTGTATTTTTTTTGTTAAAATTACCTGAATAATAAAAAGCCCTGAAGCTATATTAAATAACTTCAGGGCATATGCGTATATTAAATTGTGTAATGGTGTTAATCCAAAAAATACAATCCATTACTATCAGAATCATTAAATACTAAAGAAAATTTAAATTCGAAATTCTCGGCATTAAAATCATATTTATTAATTAATTCAGGTCCACAGCTGGCAGAACCTATGCCGTTTTGTCTGTAGTCAACACACAAAACATTACTTTTAGAAGGCTCTAAATCATAGTTGTGTAATTTTTCTGTAAGCTCTTCCTGCGTATAAATAGAGGCATTAAAAGAGAAGGTATTTCCAATAACGCCGATTGTTAAATCGTCGCAAGATGCCGTTAAAAAGTCTGCAACTCTACTTCCATTTTCCTGTGGTTTTATGTAGTCTTCATGTAAATCTTCAATATTGCTTTGGAACTCGCCGTAGTAAGATGCCTTATTTTTATCTATGTAATTCTCATAAGGTCCATAACCTATATAGTTAACTTCATTAATAGATTTTGGTAAAAACATTCTTATGCCAAATCTTGGTAAAGAAGGGTATTCTTTATCTTTAGCTACACTTAATTGACAATCTACTTTACCATTATTGTAAATAATCCATTTAGAATTTATTTTTAATATAGGTTGAACTGTAAGAGCACAAAGTGATAGTTGGCTTTCAATTGTACAGAATTCTTCAGTTTCTATGGAAATTGTAGAATGGCCTGTAGTAAAAGTATTGTTGAAATGTGCCTTTTCCAAGAGTCCACGAATATTTCTATCGTTATCTGTTGGCGCTCTCCAAATATTATATTCCATTGGCTCCTCTAATATTTGGTTTCCTCCAAATACCATTTTATCCCAGTTGCCTTTAAATTTATTAAAGGTATATTTAAATTTACTATTTTGTAGAACAATGTATTTTTCGCTGTTACTAACATTTATTTGATCTTCAAATGTTGGTATACTAACCCACTCCACATAGTTGTTGCGTAGTCCGTCAAACACAAGTTGGTCAAAACCAAATTTAAAATCTTTAGGTAAATATTTTGTTTCTTCTTTTAATAAATAATTAATTTTTAAATGAATTTTAGTGTTTCTATTAAAAGTTTTTATAAGCAAGCCTTCGTATTTACGTTCATCTATATTAAGGTCTTTAATTGGCAGTTTGCCTGTTTCGTGAGGGGCTATATTTGGTAAGTTTATCTTCCATTTATCTATTTCCTTGCCATCAACTTGTAGCTCAATTTTACAATAAAGTTCTTGGGAATTTGTATAATCCATAAAGTTGTGGAAGTGTATTTCGTCGCCAACTATTTCTCCACGAATAGGCCTATAAACGTTTTTGTATTCTTTAAGACCTGTATGAGGCTGTCTATTTGGATAAACTAATCCATCCATACAAAAATTCCCATCATGAGGGTACTCGCCAGAGTCACCGCCATAGTGGTATATTGCTTTGCCTAGGCCAGTTTCACCTTTGTAAATACCATGGTCGCACCATTCCCACACACAGCCGCCTAAAAAGCTAGGGTGCTTTTGCATAACTTGGAAATAGTCTTCTAAATCCCCAGGACCGTTACCCATGGCATGGCTGTATTCACATAGGAAATAAGGTTTATCATTATTTTTAAAATACTCATCCATTTCTGTGAAATTCGGGTACATTCTGCTGTGGGTGTCTAAGTTTGAAAAGTCGTAGTCCTTTTTATTTGGGGCGTGGAAGGCACTTTCATAATGAGTTAAACGACTAGGGTCAAATTCTTTTGTCCATTCTAAAGCTTTTTCGAAAGTACAGCCATAGGAACATTCGTTACCCATGGACCACATAATAACAGATGGTCTGTTTTTATCTCTATGCACACATCTTTGGGTTCTGTCTAGGGTTGCTTCTATATAATTCGGGTTATTACTTATTAATTTATTCCATTGCTCTCTTCTAGATGTCCGCCCGTCTGGTGTTTGAGCTGCTGCTAAAAAGGCGTCGCTAGTTCCGTGACTTTCATTATCTGCCTCATCAATTACAAAAAATCCGTATTGGTCACATAGATGATAAAAGATTGGCGCGTTGGGATAATGGCTAGTACGTATACAATTCATATTGTGTTCTTTCATTAATTGCAAGTCTTTTTTCATTTGGTCAATAGAAATTGTAAAGCCTGTAACGGGATCGCTATCATGCCTATTTACTCCATGAAGTTTTAGATTTTGACCGTTTAAATAAACTACGGCATCTTTTATAAAGATTTCTCTTACTCCTATGTAGTCGCTAATACATTCATTATCGCATTCCAAGGTTACAAAATATAAGTAGGGTTTTTCTGCGTTCCATAATGTAGGGTTATTTATTTTTAAATTAACTTTTTCATCACTGCCAGTATAGTGTGCTACAAGTGTATTTTTATCATAAACTTTTATGTTTGTTTCTTTTGGTTCTTTAAAATAGTTTAAATCTATTTCCAAAGTTCCATCTATTTTAGTTTTAATAAAATAATCAAAAATACCCTGGCTGCGTTGTAAAATATATACATCTCTAAAAATCCCACTCATTCTAAATTTATCTTGGGCTTCAAAGTATGTTCCATCGCACCATTTCATAACTAACACAAATATTTTATTGTTACCTTCTTTTATAAAATTTGTTATGTCAAATTCGCTTGTTGAGTGAGAAACTTGACTGTATCCAACGTATTTGCCATTTAAATATACATAAAAAGAACTATCCACACCTTCAAAGTTTAAAAATGCATTAGGTGCTAAGTCATTTTTTTCATAATTAAATTCCCTAAGATAAACCCCACAAGGTACGTCATTAGGTATGTTTGGTGGGTATAAAGGAAATGGATATCTAGTATTTAAATACATATGCCTGTCGTGGCCATGGTTTTGCCAACAAGATGGTACTGGTATTGTGTCTAAATTATTTACATCGCCTAATATATAGTCGTCTAAACTGTATTCATTAATATCGTGAAAACTATTATAGTACTTAAAAAACCAATCTCCATTTAATAATAATCTTCTATCTGAATTAATATTAACTAAATCCTTTATTGGCGTTGAACTCGGCATATAGTAGGCTCTGTTTTCAACTGTATTTTCGTGTAAAACTTTTAAATTTTTGTGATTTGTAAACATAAATACTCCTTTATTTTTAACTAGCTCCAAAATCCTATATTTAGTATAAAACATATAATAGATTTTCTAAAGTTTTGTCTAAAAAAATTATTAACAAAAACCTTAAGTAAATTTAGTAAAAATTTCATCTAAATCATTTCTTTTAATTTATAGACTAAGTTAAGTGCATCAATAGGCGTTAAATTATTAATATCTGCAGATTTTATTTCATCAATTAATTCTTTAAATTCATTTTCTTCGTTATAGTATACTTGATCTTTTTCTAGCTCGATTTCAGTTTTATTAGATGTACTTTCTAAAACATGCAAAATATTTTTTGAACGAGAAATAAGTTCTTTAGGTATGCCAGCTAATTTAGCAACGTGAATTCCGTAGCTGTGGTCTATGCTGCCTTCTTTTATTTTTCTTAAAAAAATTATATCTTCGCCTTTTTTTTCTACATTAATGCAATAATTCTTCACGCCGTCTAACTTGCCTTCTAGGTCAGATAGTTCATGGTAATGAGTTGCAAAAAGAGTTTTAGATTTTTTTTCTTTTGCTATATATTCCAATATAGCCCATGCAATGCTTAAACCGTCAAAAGTTGACGTACCACGTCCTATTTCATCAAGAATTAACAGGCTATTTTCAGTAGCGTTTATTAATATGTTGGCTACTTCGTTCATTTCTACCATAAAAGTTGATTGGCCAGTGGCTAGGTCGTCGGATGCGCCGACACGAGTAAATATCCTATCTACTATTCCTATGTTCCCTTTTTTAGCAGGTATATAGGAGCCTACTTGTGCCATTAGTGTAATAAGTGCTACTTGTCGCATATAAGTTGACTTACCGGACATATTTGGGCCTGTAACAATAGAAAGTCTATTTTCATAGTGTAGTGACGTTGTATTTTCTATAAACTCGTCAGCTATTTTTTCTACTACAGGATGGCGACCATCTTCTATTTCTATTATTCCTTGAGTATTTATTTCCGGCTTTACATAGTTATTACTTTCAGCAACTTGAGCCAAGGAAAGTAGAACGTCTAAATAGGATATACTTTCCATAGATTGCTGTATACGTGGGATTTTTTCTTCTAGTTGAAATACAATGTTCATAAAAATTGCATATTCTATATCAACTATTTTACTGTCAGCATTTAATATTTTTTCTTCAACAACTTTTAAATCCTCAGTTATATAACGCTCTGCGTTGGCTAGGGTTTGTTTTCTTATATATCTGTCTGGAACTAAGTTTAAATAGGACTTAGTTACTTCTAAATAATATCCGAAGATTTTATTATATTTAATTTTTAAATTCTTTATTCCTGTTTTTTCTTTTTCTTCATTTTCTATTTTTATTAGCCAGCCTGTGCCGTCATTTTTTATAGTTCTTAAGTCGTCTAAGTCTTTGTTGTATCCATTGGCTATAATGTTCCCCTCTCGTATGGAAAATGGGGGGTCTTCATTTATGGAAGATGTTATTAGTGTTGAAATATCTTCAAGATTGTCTAAATTATTATATATTTTTTTAATAATTGGTACATCTATATCTTTTAAAATTTCTTTTATTTCAGGGAATACAAAAATGCTATTCTTTAAAGCTACTAAGTCACGGCCGTTTACTGTTCTGTAAATTATTCTGCCTAAAATTCGCTCTACATCTTTTACATGAGCCAATAACTGTTTTAAGTCCTCTTTTAAAATATAGTTTTCTTTTATTGCTGAAACCCCATTTAATCTTTCTTCAATTTTATTTTTATTAATTAGAGGTGTTTCTACAAAAGTACGCATTAATCGGCTACCAGAAGGTGTTAGAGTTTTATTTAGTACCCAAAATAGAGAGTTTTTTTTATTTTTGCCATTTACACTTTCTGTTAGTTCTAAATTTTTTCTTGAAGATAAATCTAAAATCATATGATTTTCATCATGGCTTCTTTTTATTTTGGTAATATGGTTTAAGGAGTTTTTTTGAGTTTCTTTTAAATAATTAAGTAAAGCTCCTGTGGCACTTATTTCTAAGACATTGTCGTCCATGTCGTAAACGCGTAAATTGAAAATATTAAAATGATTTATTAAGGTTTTTTCGGAAGTTTTGTAGTTGAAGGCCCAGTCGCTGTAAGTATAAGGGGAAATGTTAAACATTTTCTCTATTTCTTCTTTCTTTGAAAAAGCTGCATTGACTATTATCTCTTTTGGTGAGAACTTTCCGATTTCGTTAGTTAAATCTTTTTTTGTTCCATTTAAAAATGAAGATACATAAAAATCACCTGTTGCCACATCGCATATACCAAAACCTAGACCGCTTTTATTTTCAAATATGGACATTATGTAGTTATTGTTTTTTTCGTCGGTATCGGTAATTGTCCCTGGAGTAATAACTCGTACCACTTCACGTTTTACCAGCCCCTTGGCCTCCTTGGCGTCTTCTACTTGCTCGCATATGGCAACTTTATGTCCCATTTCTATTAATTTTGTGATGTATCCCTGAGCGGAATGGTAGGGGACACCACACATTGGTGCTCTTTCTGTTTGTCCGCAGCTCTTGCCTGTTAGTGTTAAATCTAATATGCGTGATGCCTCTTTTGCATCTTCAAAAAAAAGTTCGTAAAAATCTCCTAGTCTATAAAATAAAAACATATCTTTATACTTTTCTTTAATTTCCATGTATTGATTCATCATTGGGGTTAGTTTTGGCATTTTTTCCTCATTTCTTTTTTGTGTATACATTTTGGCGTCTAGTTGTACATTTATTATTGTCACCAGTACAAATGCAGTCTTCTTTACAACTAACAACATCTCCTATTTTTGGCTTAACAGGTTTTTCTTTTGAGTATAGTACATTTGATTTTTTGATTCCATGTTTTCTTAGTTCGTAACGCATAACACGAGCCAAAGTACAAACTTCGGTTTTATACAAATCAGTAATTTCAAACATTTCTGGATGAAATTTATTTCCAGTATTCTTTCTTTCATTACTTCAACTTTGCTTTTTCCTATGGTGGTTTTTAAAGCATGAACTTGTCTGTTGGATGTGTGAAGCTTTTGCTATAAATATCAATCTATAGCAAAATATAAAGTTGGTAACGAAGTATTTCAGTGCTTTTTCAGCAAAATCACTCTTAAGTATTATATATCAAAATCAGTATAGGACGTCAAGAAGATAAACATAGATATTCTTAAATCAGAACTAACGCTTTTTGATATTCCTGAGCTTTTTTGCCTCAAAAGTAACTAAATATAAAGCTTTTATTAATCCTACTATTATTTTTTGTTTTCCTTCGCTTATGCCATTTAAATAACCTCCCATGGTTTTTATCTATTTTACCATAGAAGGTTTATTTACAGAAAGGTTTTTACGCACTCTATTTACCATGGCAAAACGTCAAAGTAGAAAGAAACCGCAGAATTGATGGAGAAAGGTTCTGGAATTTAAGAGCCCAAATCAATCTGAATTTTTGTTTAACAAAAACTAAACGCTAGGCGTTTACCTGCCGTTTACCATGGTTCTAAATAGTAAATGAATTTTATTCAGTATTATAAAAAGAAGAGAAAATAGATATCCATACCAGGAAGCCACCACCCTTGACTAGTTACGAAAAATAATGTGCAAGGGCAATTACGACGTCAACACCTAAGAACAATTTTAAAAAAATAAGTCTAGCTACGCTAATTGTTGCAAAGTTTTTACTTTACATTTAGGTTGTCTTTGGGTAGTTGTTTAGAATAAGGTACAATTATGAAAAAAATATTTAGAGCGTTAATAAGTACAGCAGTAGTCAGTATTATGTTATGTAATAGCATTTATGCAAATTAAATAGGTGATACTTATATGAAAACAAGAAGTAAAGAATATACAATGGTTAAAAAGGGTAATAACTATGTAAAAACCAGGGAAATAGCACAACTTGTGCATAAGAAAACTGTACAGGCGCAAGCTAGTTCTTATGTTGACTCTGACGGCAGAAAAGTTGCACAGACATAAATTAAATATACAAATTCAGGGGCTGGCAGGACTAGTGGTTGGATTAGAAGTGGTATTTCTAACTGGAGCGATATAAAGCAAAACACGGTATACTTTAGAGATAGTATTATACCACTTCCAATCATAGAACAAAAGCTACTTATAGTGTATCTTATAGACATAATAATCAGCTTGAAAGAAGTACAAATAAAATTGTAACAGAATTAAGTGTGCCAATAACTTTAAGTCAATAGATTACCCATCAGCGAGGGGTCTAATCCTTAATAATCAACTTTAATTATTATATCTTGCCCAAAGATAACTTACAGGAGGAAAAAATGAAAAATAAAATATTTTTAGTCACCTACATTACAGTTTTTTTTCTATTCTTAAATTTTATAGGTACTTTGAAAGTAGGTCATAAAGCTATGGAAAACATAATGTATGGATTTAATACTAAGACTTATGATTTAGGGTTTTTTATGTTAAACTCTGTAGGCGAAAAAGATTTGGAGAAATCAAACTACGAATTTCTTAAAATAATAAAAAAAGATAAAGAACTTGTTATTATTAAAAGTAACAATAGAGGATTACTATAAGATACTTAAGAACAATACACATAATGGAAATTTGTTTCAGAATACAGTTTTTACAACAAGTGATAAAACTTAATTGCAGAATATGTCGGAGTTTTTGAGAAATACGGTATAAATTATCATGATATACGTATTATGAAAGATCCGAGAAAAACAAAGGAGTATTTTTTTGAAAATTTCGATGGAATAAACCATATGCTCGTAACTTTATCAGTTTTTAGTATTATCTTTTTCCCTGTGTCGTGGTTGATATTAAAACGTTTAACGAGAAAGATTTTAAAAAATATAGAGTCTACTCGTTGTGTGGGGTGAAAGTAAATTACATCTTGCTTATATTATTCATGAATTCTTTTATGCTTGTACTACTGTCTTTTTTTATTACAATATTGCCGATTTTATATTTAAATTATATTGGCTTTAACGTATCTTTAAGTTATGTAACATTGGTAGTAATTTACTTAATATTGTACTTGTCACCTTGTTTATATTGCGTTGTAAACTTTAAAGACAAAGTTAATTTTATGTAATGAGTACAAAATGATTAAACTATTAGAGTCTGTAAATATATGTAAAAATTTTTATGATAAAAAAATTGAAAGGCAAATACTGAATAATTGTTTATGATAAGCTAAAAGTACCCTAAATTCTAATTGAGAATTCCTCTAGAGGAAATATATAATAACCCTATGAGAACTCATAGGGGGCTAGGGGATGATAAGTTTAATGGATAAACA
>JBKECF010000114.1:0-1280 GCA_047974375.1 Lachnospirales bacterium | reverse complement strand
TCTCCTTGGGTGGTTACTGCCGTAAAGCTTGGAGCATTATCTCCAATAAGTGGCATTCTTGTAACTTGTACTTCTTCCATTTTTATTCATCCTTTCATTTTAAATTATTAAATATCTAACTATATAGTAGTAAAGTAATTTATACTTATATGTAACATAGTCACGATAAATAAATATTTATTTTCTATTTTCTCTTATCTTTTCTAATTCAACAAATTGCTTAGCGGTTCTGGGACTTCTTCCACTACTTCTAATGGCAAATGACTCAGCTTTTTTAATTAGTTCTTCCCCTTTTAGTTCCAGGCTATTTTCTTTAGCAATACTTTCTACTATCTCTAAATAAAGGTCTTTATCTGGCTATAGGAAAGTAATAGTTAATCCAAACCTAGCAGCAAGACTCATAGTTTCTTGGATAGAGTCATTGGTAAAAAGCTCATCCTTATTTCTATCCTTCATACTCTCCTTAACAAAATGTCTTCTATTTGTGGTAGCATAAATAACTACATTTTTACCATAGCCTGAGACGCTACCCTCCAGTATTGTTTTTAAAGCAACAAAATTATCATCATTGGTAGAAAAACTTAAATCATCTATAAACACTATGAATTTTAAAGGATTATTAGAAAGATTTTCTAATATTTCAGGAAGTTTATATAGTTGCTCTTTTCTTACTTCTAAAAGTCTAAGTCCTCTATCCTTATATTTATTGGCTATTGCCTTAACTGTAGTACTTTTACCTGTACCAGCATCTCCATAAAGAAGTACATTACTTGCCTTCAACCCCTTAAGAAATGCCTTTGTATTTTTGATAACCATATCCCTTTCTCTTTTATAGCCGAATAAATCATCTAAGTTAAGAAAATCTGGATATTTAACAGGATTTAAGATAGAATTTCTTAAATTAAAAGCATAATACTTTGAATATATACCATAGCCTTCAATAAAAATATTTTCTATCCTTTTTTTATAAAACTCTTTAAAATCATATATAGTATTTTCCCATATTGGTAGGTAGCTATCGTAACCAAAGGCTTTTTTTATATCCTGAGAAGTAATGTTACTAATATTTTCGATTATTTTCAAATCATTTTCTAAAGCATCTTCTAATACCTTCTCTATAGTTTCCCCTTTAGCTTTTCTTATTAAATAAATATTTTCATCATTGCTGATGTAGTCATAAAGGTAGTTGCTAAAGCTAGTAGAACTATTGTATAAGGTACTAACAAAATTACTATAGTTTTCTATAAATCCTTCTGGACTACTTTTTAATAGATTTTTAA
>JBKECF010000001.1:0-36235 GCA_047974375.1 Lachnospirales bacterium | reverse complement strand
AAAAAGATTCATCTATAGAATATTTTTGCACTATATCTGTATATGTGCGTAAAATATCATTCATAGCCTGGCTATTTTTTTTATATAACTCATAGTGTGGCGGAACAGACTTTAATGTTGGGCATTTCCGCATTGCCTGATATAAAGTTTCCCCAGTTTCTATGCCATACTTTTTACAAGGCGTACTTTTAGCCAAAACTATTCCGCTTCTTTTTTCTACGCTACCACCCACAACACAGGGTATAGTTCTTATGTCCTCTTTTGCTCCTTTAGATAGTAAGTCTACAGCTTCCCAAGATAAATATGCACTATTTACATCTACATGAAGTATTAGTTTATCGTAGTTATGCATTAGTTCACCTCTTTTCCAGAACGTTTTTTCTAATTATATAGAATATATTTTCGTATGTCAAGAATATTTAGAAAAAATGCTTATAAAAAAAGACCCCAGTTCAATTCAACTACAGTCTTTTTTAAATTTTACTTAAAGAAATCCCTAAGTTCATCTTTTCTAGATTTCCAGTTTGGCATTAATGATTCTAATTCGGTATAAAAATCTTTACTATGATTTGGGTGAATTAAGTGCACAAGTTCATGCAACGCTACGTATTCTATACATTGTAATGGCGCTTGTACTAATTTAGTATTTAAGGTTACTTTACATTTATATTTATTGCAGGAACCCCATATTGTTTTAACATTTCTTACGGTTACTTTTGGCATGGGTACGCCTAAGGGTTCAACTTTTTCATACATATATTTAAGAATTCTATTTAAATATTTTTTTGCCTCTTTTTTGTACCAATCACTTATTAGTTGTTCTTTGATTTCGAATATATCTTCTACTAAATAAAGGTTTATAAAACTATTTTTAAGCATTACATTATTTTCCTTACTATAAATTATTTTAAGCTTGTAATCTTCTCCTAGTAATTTTAGTGTATCCCCATTTATATATTGTTTTTTTAAAGCTAAATTATTTTTACTATTTTTTATTATTTCTTCTAAAGACTTTAATATAAAGTCACTATTTTCTTTTATAAACCCTTCTATTGTTGTTATTTTCACCGCTGTGTTAGCCGAAACCATTATTGTACCATCTTGCCTTATTCTTAAATTAATATTTTTTACTTTTTTTCGTGTTAAATTATAAGTTATTACTTGGTCATTTAAATATATTTTTTTAATCATAAAATTATTATAGTTAAGAAAAGAACATAGGTCAATTTTAATATTTTTACAAGCTAATAGGAAAAATTATTTTGAATTCAGTGAACTTATTTTCTTCGCTATTAACTTTTATATTGCCATTATATTTATTAATTATATTTTTACCAATGGAAAGACCTAAGCCAAAACCTTGATTGTTGGAACGAGCTTTGTCATTTCTATAGAAGCGTTCAAATATTTTTTCTTGTTCTCCCTTAGCTATGCCAATACCATTGTCTTTTATTTTAATAAAAAAATTTTTATCATGTTTATAGACATTAATATTTATTATTTTCTCCCCTCGATTATATTTAATGGCATTATCTATAAAAATAATTAGGAGTTGTTTGAAATCATCTATATTGCCATATATATCAAACTCAACTATATCATATATTATTTTTAAATTTTCCTTCGCCTCTAAAGGTGCATAAATAAAATTTAATGCTTCAAATATGCATCGCGTCGAAAAATTCTCATAAGATTCATTAATTTCTCCTTCTCGGGATACAGCTAGTAAGTCACTTGTTAATTTAGCCATTCTATCAATTTCATCATTTATGTTTTTTATGAATCCATTACTCTCATCTTTTGATAATTCATTTCCATACTGAATTAGTATATCTAAGTTACTGCGAATAGCAGCTAGTGGTGTACGCAGCTCGTGAGAGGCATCGGAAGAAAATCGTTTTTGGTTATCAATAGACAATTTTAAAGGATACATAGTTTTTTCTATAAGTTTAAAGGAAAGTACTCCTATATAAAATAAACTTACAATAAAAATAAAAATACCGACACCTAAAATATTACTTAGGGAACTGTTGGACAATGTTGTATCCAAAACAGCATAGGAAGTTAAATTATTTTCTACTACACTTTTGTACCTATAGTGAGAGTTATCTATTGTTATAGAACCTGAGCTATCTTTTATAGATGAAATAAATTTATTAACACTATCCTTCGGGCCTGGTGAATTTAAAAAGGCAAAGGCGTTATAACTAACAAGTTCTCTATTTTCATCAATTGTAAAATAAAAAAACGGCTGTTTACCCTTATTTTTATCGTTATTAAATATATTTCCTAAAAATGGTACTGGTTTTTTTTGGGGCTCTGTAAAAGCTGGGGGCATCACCTCCGTTAGGCTTAGACTATAAACAGTTTCATAAGACTGGTCATTTTGGCTGTTGGTAAAAATTATATTGTTTAAAGCCATAATTTCCCTTACATAGGTCGAATACCAAAACAAACCATATAAACCACCTAAAATAAAAATTAATAAGCTCGCCATGGAAAGTATTATATAAATATGTAAGTGTTTTTTAGTTTTTTCTAACATAGTACCTCTTCTAGCTTATAGCCAACACCTCTTACAGCTGTTAATTTTATTTTTTTCGTTACTCTATCTAATTTTTTTCTTATGTAGGATATGTATGCCTCTAGGGAATTTGACTCAATTTCACTATCATAACCCCATACCTTTTCGTAAATTTTATCTTTTGTAATTGTATTACCTAAATTAATAAATAACAATTCTAAAATTTGACTTTCTTTAAATGTAAGATTTATTTCTTCTTTATTATTTTTAATTAAAAGCTGGCTTGGGTCAAATATAATATCTTGTATTTCAAATGTATTCGTTAATAGTTCTGCGTGTTTTCGCCTACCTAAAGCTTTTAATCTTGCTACAAGCTCTGGCGTGTGGAATGGTTTTATTAAATAATCGTCGGCACCTTCATCTAAACCTAATATCCTATCTTCTACTGTATCTTTAGCCGATAAAATAATAACAGGTGTATTTATCTTATCTTTTCTTATTTTTTTTAAAATTGATATACCATCTATTTTAGGTAGCATTATATCCAAAACAATTACGTCATATATTTCCCCATAACATAAATCTAAACCGTCTTCACCATTTAAAGCATAGTCAACTATAAATCCAGATTTTTCAAGAAAAAATTTTAACGGCTCAACTATTCCTATTTCATCTTCTACTATTAAAATTCGCATATGTCCTCCTTAAAATAAATTTATACTAATTATATATTATAATAATTAAAACTTAATTAAAACAATTATAAAATAACTAAGTCATCCGTCAGTGTGGCTTGTGCCCCCACTGACAGATGACTTAGACTGTCCCACCACCTGTTACATTAAGGTGGTGATCTAATTCTTACCAATAAAATAATTAAATGTATTAGGTTTTCTTAATATTAAGCCGTTATATTATATATATAATTTTAAAAAGAGGTGCTTATGAAAATCGAAAACAACTATAATATATTAGCTCAAAATAATAATTCAAATCAATTTAAAAAAAATGATATATTCACAGCCACAGTCGTGGAAGAAAAAGATAACAATTACATTTTAAAAAATAAAAACATATTATTTTCTATAAGTAAAGAAAATTTTACAGCTAAAACAGGGGATGACTATAAATTTAAAGTAATAGAGCCTGAACCTCTTACATTAGAAAATTTAAGTGCTAAAAGTGAGGACATATCAAAATATTTAAAAACTCAATTAAAAGAAGAAAATATACTAGATATGTTCGAAAAGAACAATGTTTACAAAGATGTAACTTCAGAAGACTACAAAAAAACCAAGGAAATGGCAGAACAAGTTGCCAGAAAAATTTCCAGCTCTTTGAAATATGCTAGCAATAACGCAAATAGTAGTGCTATACGTGAACTTTTGGCTGAGGGTATAGACTTATGCAGCATAAATTTAAATATTTTAAAAAGCGTGGTTAATGAAATAAATAGTAGACCAGTGGAAGCAACCCCCAAGGAAATAGGCGCCATTATAGAAGAAAAAATAAAAGACATACTAGACCCCAAAGCCATTGAAAACAAGAAAAAAATTATAGAAAAAATGGGTAAAAATGGTTTGAAAATAACTGATGATAATATTAAATCAGTGGAAAATGCAATTTTCAAAAGCAAAAAAATAAAAGAAGATGGATACCCACTTCTTCTTAAAGAAAATAAAGAATTAACTATAAACAATATGTACACAGCCACTTATAAAGCATCTGAAATAAATCTCGAGGAAAATTTAAAAGTAATAAAAGACTATAATCCCTTGTATAAGGATTTAGCAAATAATTTAAATTTACCTTTCAATGGCAAAACAAAAGAAATTTTCGCAAATTTATTAGGAAGTGATTTGCCTATCACTACTGAAAATATTAATAAAGTAGAAGAATATAAAAACGCTGTTAAAAACATAACCTTAGATAAGGTAATTGATAATGCAATTCAATCTTTATTGCAGAAAAAGGATCAGCCAATAAATAGCAATACAAAAAATCTTCATGAAAAAAACTTAAACATAATGGTAGGGCTGCAAAAAATAGACTTAAATAAAATCGCCTATAGTCAAAAAGATTTTACTTTAAGCTCTTTAATTTCTGCTGAAGCTTATTCAGTTCCATTAGAAGATGAAAACATAGAAATGTCATTCCGAAAACAAATAAGTCAATTATCCTTAAAACTTAGTTACCAATCCACCTTGCAATTAGCACTTCGTGGAGTTGATTTAGCCATAGAAACAGCCCAAAGTGCCTATAATAAATTAACAGCGGTGGAAAATGAAGTTTATAAAAATGCTTTCGACTCCTTAAATCTTACTAGTAATGAAGGTAAAATAGCCACAATGAGAGATTTTTTCAACGAAACTCAGGAAGCTAAAATAAATAAATTCACCTTTTCTATGGCAAATATAGATAATGCTACTTTTAAAGATTACACTAGAACAAATACTACAGTAGTAACAGCTTACGAAACCTTCGAAACAAAAATTAGTTCTAAACATAATGAGAACTTTTCCAAAGTAAAAGATCAATTAGGACAATTATTAAAAAATTTGGGGTTAAACGCCACAGAAGAAAACCTCAAAACCTCAGAAATACTAAGCCGTAGCAATATAGATGTAAATATTAAGAACATAAATGATGTTAAAAATCTAATGCTACAATACGAGAGAATAAGTTCTATAAGCCCAAGAGCAGTGGCAAACTTAATTGATAAAGGTTACAATCCTTTAGAAATGAAATTCCCAGAACTTATGGAGTACATGGACGCCTACGAGGATGAACTAGGTCAAGGTAAAAGCGATAAAATAGTTAAACAATTATTACAATTAGAAAAAAACAGTGATAAAGAGGATATGGAGGCAGTTAAGGCGGTTTATCGTGTTTTAAATATCATAGAAAAAAGAAATGTACGTAGTATAGGTAAAATTTTAGAATCTAACCAAGAATTAACTTTAGAGAATTTATTAAACAGCGAAAAATATTTAAAAAGTGTTGCTTATAAGAGCGACTATACCTACAAAAATAAAATAGGTGATGATTATAATAAAGGTGTTTTTAACCCCCAAGCTATTACAAATATTATAGGCAATGCAGTAAATAAAAATTATAATCAAAATCTATTGGATGCTCTTATGCGTAATGGCAATTATAGTGAGATTAAATCCGCATTAGAAGAAGATACTACTGTTGAAAGTCTAATTAAATCCCTTAAAAACAGCAATAATAATTCCGAAAAAATAACAGAAGATGCAATAAAAGATATTTATAATAAACTGGTAAATGCTAAAAATATTGATCATGAACAACTTGTGAAATATGCTATTTCTGGCACTTTAGACGGCATTTTACGTGCTGTTAAAAGTAATACAAAGGAAAATTTAAAAAGCCTAAAAGAAAAAAATAAAAACCTAAAAATAGAATTCGATGAAATTAATAAAGATTATATAGAAAATATCCGTGAAGAAGGAAATTTATTAGACATTACCATAGGTGAAATTTACAAAAGTGATTATGAAACCGTGGATATACCACTGGCACAAAGTATACTAAAAGACTTACAAGTTTATAATAATCTAAATGCTGCTAAGAATAATGAATATTATGCCCCAATTAAACTGCCTTTTTCAAAAGAAGACACTTTTGTAAATATGTATGTATTAAACCCAAGCTCACCATCAAGAACCATAGGCGTATCATTAAACACGGATGGCTTAGGTAATATAAGAAGTATTTGCAGCTTAAAAAACAACGAACTTTCCCTTACTTTTTTAGGAAATAAAGAGGCACTTGAACAGTTAAAAAGCACAACAGAACTATTTAATATTGAGGGCTACAACGTAAACTTTGAATTTAAAGAAGAATAGAGGTATTCATGGATAAGGATTTTTATAACATTGCGGAAGAATTAATTAAATTTATTGATAAAAATAATCAAATTGCTATTGATAAAAAAAATTTGATACTAGAAGAAAAAACTAGCAAAGAGGTTTAAATGCAAAAATGGAGTATTATGAAACCGTTTCATAATACTCCATTTTTCTTAATACAAAAATTTTACTCCTCAATTCCTTCAGTAGCAACGGTATTAACTTTTATATTTCTATAACCGTTCATACCAGTACCAGCAGGAATTAATTTACCTATAATTACATTTTCTTTAAGTCCTACAAGCGGGTCTACTTTACCCTTTATAGCTGCGTCTGTTAAAACTTTTGTTGTTTCTTGGAAAGATGCAGCTGACAAGAATGAATCTGTAGCCAAAGACGCTTTAGTTATACCCATAAGCTCACGTTGGCCTATTGCTTCATCTAATCCTTCTTCTTTTAACTGTTTATTAGTTTCTTCATATTTTAACCAATCAACATAGCTACCAGGCAAGAAGTTTGTATCGCCATTTTCTGAAATTTTTACACGTTTTAGCATTTGACGCACTATTACCTCTATATGCTTATCATTAATATCAACACCTTGCAAGCGATAAACTCTTTGTACTTCACGAATCATATAATCTTGTACCCCTCGAATTCCTTTTATTCTAAGTATATCCTGTGGGTAAACACTACCTTCTGTAAGTTCATCTCCGGCATTTATAAAATCATCATCAAATATTTTTATACGAGATCCATAAGGAATTAAATATTCTTTTATCTCTCCTGTTTCTGGGCTAGTTATAACTACTTCACGCTTAGTTTTGTCATCTGTAACTTGAGCTCTACCAGCAAATTCTGCTATTATAGCAAGACCTTTAGGGCGTCTAGCCTCAAATAGTTCCTCAACACGAGGCAAACCTTGAGTTATGTCTGTATTTGTGGCAATTCCTCCAGTATGGAAGTTACGCATTGTAAGTTGAGTACCCGGCTCACCTATTGACTGTGCCGCTATTATACCAACAGTTTCGCCAATACGAACAACTCTACCAGATGCCATATTGGAGCCATAACACTTAGTACATAGTCCTTTTCTAGATTGACAAGTAAGTATAGTCCTAATTTTAACTTTTTTGCTATTTAGTAAAACAGCAAAATCTCCAGTCATACCTTCGCTATCTTCAACTAATTCCTTAGTATCTAAATTAATATAAATAACAGGCACACGGTTTAGTTTTTTAGGTATTTTAGTATCAGTATAATATGCATATAAAACTTTTTTTGTATCTGGATCTACTAGATGAATATTTTCAGTAAAATAAATATTATCTGCTTCGTCTGGTGCAATCATTGAGTCGCCACTAGCAAGTACTTCTCCTGTATCGGCATCTACAACATCAAATATTGACCATCTGCCACGTAGTCTATCTTGTAATGGTTCTATAACTTCGTCACCATCTTTAAATTCTTCAACAAACATACCTGGAGTTTCCTCATCGTGGGTATGTTCGCTTTTACAGTCCCATTCACGTATTATTATATCTTGGGATACGTCTACAAGTCTACGAGTTAAATAACCTGAATCTGCTGTACGTAAGGCAGTATCCGCAAGACCCTTTCTTGCACCATGGGCAGAAAGAAAGTACTCAAGTACAGAAAGTCCCTCACGGAAGTTAGACTTTATAGGTAATTCCAAAATACCACCAGATGGGCTGGCCATAAGACCACGCATACCAGCAAGTTGTTTAATTTGGTTGTTACTACCACGAGCACCGGAGTTTGCCATCATAAATATATTATTATATTTACCAAGACCGTTTAAAAGTGCCTTTGTAATTTTATCATTTGTAATATTCCATTGAGCTATTACCTTATCTCTTCTTTCTTCGTCTGTCATTAAACCACGACGGAAAAGTTTAGTAATCTTATCCACTTCTATTTCAGCTTCCTCTAGATATAACTCTTTTTCTTCCGGTATTTCCATATCAGATACAGAAACTGTAAGAGCACCTTTTGTGGAATATTTAAAGCCAAGTCTTTTTATAGCGTCTAGTACAACAGCTGTATTTGTAGCGCCATGTTTATTTATACATCTATTAATTATTTTACTTAAAGCTTTTTTGTCTGCAAGAAAATCTATTTCATACTTAAATAAATCATCTGTAGTATTTCTCTTTACAAAACCTATGTCTTGCGGTATAACCTCATTGAAAATTATTCTTCCTGCCGTTGTGTGTACAATACGACTTTCCCATTTATTAGGAGAAACTTCTAAAGTACGTCGTACTTTTATTTTTGCATGTAAACTAATCACTTGATTGTCATAAGCTAGTATTGCTTCTTGCTCATCAGAGAATATTTTATTTTCCCCTATCTCATTTTCTTTTTCTAAAGTAAGATAATATATACCTAGTACCATATCTTGTGAAGGAACTGTAACTGATTCACCATCAGATGGCTTAAGCAAGTTATTTGGTGCTAACAATAAAAATCTACATTCAGCTTGAGCTTCTACAGATAAAGGAACATGAACCGCCATTTGGTCGCCATCAAAATCGGCATTGTATGCCGTACAAACCAATGGATGTAGCTTAATCGCCTTACCTTCAACTAAAACTGGTTCGAAAGCTTGTATACCTAGCCTATGTAAAGTTGGTGCACGGTTTAGCATAACAGGATGGTCTTGGATAACATATTCTAAAATATCCCAAACTTCTGGTTGTAACTTTTCAACCATACGTTTTGCCGATTTTATGTTATGGGCTAGCTCTCTTTCAACTAATTCCTTCATTACAAATGGCTTAAATAATTCTATTGCCATTTCCTTTGGTAAACCACACTGATAAATCTTAAGCTCTGGTCCTACAACAATAACAGAACGTCCAGAATAGTCTACACGTTTGCCTAATAGGTTTTGTCTAAACCTTCCTTGCTTACCTTTTAAAAGATCGGATAAAGATTTTAAATTTCTATTACCTGGTCCAGTAACTGCTCTACCTCTACGCCCATTGTCAATAAGAGCATCTACAGCCTCTTGCAACATTCTTTTTTCATTACGAACTATTATATCTGGTGCATTTAAAGATAATAATCTTTTCAAACGATTATTTCTATTAATAACACGACGATAAAGATCATTTAAGTCAGATGTAGCAAATCTACCCCCATCTAATTGCACCATTGGACGCAAATCCGGCGGAATTACTGGAATGGCATCCATTATCATCCACTCCGGTCTATTTCCTGAAGCTATAAAGGCTTCTATCACTTCAAGTTTTTTTATAATTTTCAATCTTTTTTGACCACTACTATTTTTCAGGTCAGCTTTTAATTGAATTGACTCAGCCTCTAAGTCGATATCTTTCAAAAGTACCTTAACAGCCTCCGCACCCATAGATGCAGTAAAAGTACTTCCATATATTTCCAAGGCTTCTTGGTATTCTTTTTCTGTAAGTATTTGTTTATAATCTAAATTTGTATTACCAGGCTTTAGTACAACATAATTTGCGAAATATAGAATTTTTTCTAAATTTCTTGGACTCATGCCTAATGTAAGTCCCATACGACTTGGTATCCCACGGAAGTACCAAATATGAGATACAGGAGCAGCAAGTTCAATATGTCCCATACGCTCACGCCTCACCTTAGACTTTGTAACTTCTACGCCACATTTATCACAAACTACACCTTTATAGCGTATTCTTTTGTATTTTCCACAGTGACACTCCCAGTCTTTATTTGGACCGAATATTTTTTCGCAAAAAAGTCCATCTTTTTCTGGCTTTAATGTTCTATAATTTATTGTTTCTGGTTTTTTTACTTCGCCACGTGACCACTCACGAACTTTCTCCGGTGAAGCCAATCCTATTTTAATAGAATCGAATTCAATTGATTGGTCTGCATTTTGATCCATATATTACTCCTTTCAAAAGGTTTAAATATAAGCTTATAGGTCATCGTCTTCGTCGGATATATCTAAATCATCGTCTTCATCTAAATCATCATCTAAATCTAAACTATCTTCATCGTCTTCATCGTCTATGAATTCGATGTCGTCCATTGATTCATCATTATCATCTAAATCATCATTGTTTCCCGTATCCAGTACGCTGTCTATATTTAAAATTTCATCACTTTCACGGCGGATAAATGATTCAGGTAATCTATTTTCATCGTCATCATCTATTTCTATATTTAAATCATCAATTTCTTCAGCACTCTCAGATAATTTAACTTCTGTTTGGTCTTCACGAAGTATTTTTACATCTAGGCCTAAAGCTTGGAATTCTTTTAAAAGTACTTTAAATGACTCTGGCACACACGGTTCAGGTATGTTCTCACCTTTTACAATTGCCTCATAAGTTTTTACACGACCTACTAAATCGTCAGATTTAACTGTAAGTATTTCTTGTAGTGTGTATGACGCTCCATATGCCTCCAATGCCCAAACTTCCATCTCTCCAAAACGTTGGCCACCAAATTGAGCTTTACCGCCCAAAGGTTGTTGCGTTACAAGAGAATACGGGCCTGTAGAACGAGCATGTATTTTTTCATCAACAAGATGATGAAGTTTAAGGTAGTGCATATATCCTACTGTAACAGGATTGTCGAAATATTCGCCTGTACGGCCGTCACGAAGTTTAATTTTACCATCACGAGTTATAGGAACACCTTTCCATTCATCACGATGCTCTAAATTATCGGCTAGGTCTTGGTAAATATCATCATCTATATTGTTTTTCCATTTTTTCTCGAAGTCTTTCCATTCTAGGTTTACATAATCATTTGCTAGGTCTAGAGTATCCATAATGTCAATTTCATTTGCACCATCGAATACAGGCGTGGAAACTTTCCAGCCTAAAGCTTTTGCAGCAAGGCCTAAATGAATTTCTAAAACTTGTCCAATGTTCATACGAGATGGAACCCCAAGAGGGTTAAGCACTATATCTAGGGGGCGACCATTTGGTAAAAAAGGCATATCTTCAACAGGTAATATACGAGAAATAACACCTTTATTACCATGTCTACCAGCCATCTTATCACCTACGGATATTTTTCTTTTATGTGCAATATATACACGTACTAGTTCGTTAACTCCCGGAGATAATTCATCTCCATTTTTTCTACAGAATTTTTTAACATCTATAATAATACCAGACTCACCATGAGGTACACGTAAAGAAGTATCGCGTACCTCTCTTGCTTTTTCCCCAAAGATTGCACGTAGCAGTCTTTCTTCGGCAGTTAATTCTGTTTCTCCTTTTGGAGTTACTTTACCCACAAGAATATCTCCAGGTTTAACCTCTGCACCAATGCGAATTATTCCCTGTTCATTTAAATCTTTTAAAGCTTCCTCAGAAACATTCGGTAGCTCCCTAGTAAATTCCTCTGGCCCAAGTTTTGTATCTCTTATTTCAGATTCGTATTCTTCTATATGTAACGATGTATACACATCGTCTTCAACTAATTTTTCACTTAATAATATTGCATCTTCGTAGTTATAGCCTTCCCATGTCATAAATCCAATAAGCGGATTTTTACCAAGGGCAAGCTCTCCATTATCTGTAGCAGGTCCATCGGCAATTATTTGGTCTTCCTTTACTCTATCACCTTTTGAAATTATTGCACGTTGGTTTATACAAGTACCATGGTTACTACGTTTGAACTTTGTTAATTTATATACTTCTCTTATACCGTCATCATTTCTTACTATTATATCGTCAGCTGTAACTCTTTCTACCGTTCCATCTGCTGTGGCAACCACTGTTACCCCTGAGTCTTTTGCAACTCTATACTCCATACCAGTACCAACTATAGAACTATCTGTTGTCAATAAAGGTACTGCTTGACGCTGCATGTTTGAACCCATAAGGGCACGAGTAACGTCATCATTTTCTAAGAAAGGTATAAGAGCCGTTGCAATAGAAACAATTTGTTTTGGTGAAATATCTACTAAATCTACATGGCTTGTATTTGTTTCGCTAATTTCACGGCCAAATCTAGTAGAAACTTTGTTATGTATAAAGTGTCTATTTTCATCTAAAGGCTCATTTGATTGAGCAATAATGTAATTTTCCTCTTGATCTGCTGTTAAATATACATAATCCTCTGTAACTACAGGCTTATCTCCCGATTTATCTATTTTCAAATATGGCGCTTCAATAAATCCATATTGATTTATTCTTGCAAAAGTCGCTAAGTTATTAATAAGACCAATATTTGGGCCTTCAGGTGTTTCTATTGTACACATTCTACCATAATGAGAACTATGAACGTCACGCACATCCATACCGGCTCTATCACGAGATAAACCTCCAGGGCCTAAAGCAGATAAACGTCTTTTATTTGTAAGCTCACTAAGCGGATTGTTTTGGTCCATAAATTGTGAAAGTTGCGAACTACCAAAGAATTCTTTAATAGCAGCTGTTACAGGACGTATGTTTATTAGGGCTTGGGGTGTAATATTTTCGTTATCTTGTATTGTCATACGCTCACGTATAACTCTCTCCATACGTGACAAACCTATACGGTATTGATTTTGTAGTAATTCACCTACTCCACGAATACGACGGTTACCTAAATGGTCTATATCATCAAAATTACCAATTCCATAATCTAACCCTAATATATAACTCATAGACGCAAGTATATCTTCCAGAGTAATATTTTTCGGCATTATTTTTTTAATATTACCTTTCAAGAAGTTAACTCTTTCCTCTTTTGAATCCATACTATCGATTTTTTCCAAAACCTCTAAAAGTGCTGGGAAGTATGCTGATTCCTTTAGTCCGATTTCAGCAGGAGATATGTCATAATTTTGTAAATACCTGCTACCATCAACTACTAGGTTACTTAATACTTTTACCACTCTGTCATCGCATCTTACTTTTACGAAAGGTATACCAGTATTTTGTAATTCTATGGCAATTTCCTCTGTAACAGTTGTACCTTCTGTATATAATAACTCTCCCGTAGTTGGGTCTATAGCATCTTCACCAAGTTCAAAACCTTTTACACGGTTTAAAAAAGATAACTTTTTGTTGAATTTATATCTACCTACACGAGCCAAGTCATAACGACGCGGATCATATAGCATACTATTTAATAATGATTCAGCACTATCTACTGTAGGTGGCTCTCCTGGACGAATTTTTTTATAAACTTCAAGAAGACCTTCTTCGTAATTTGTCGTGCTGTCTTTTTCCAATGTGTCTAATAATTTTGGCTCTTCGCCAAATAAATCTAAAATTTCTTGGTTTGTACCTATGCCAAGGGCTCTCATTAGTACGGTAACGGGGATTTTTCTTGTTCTGTCTACTCTAGCGCTAAATATATTGTTTGAGTCTGTTTCGTATTCTATCCACACACCTCTATTAGGTATAACTGTAGAAGAAATTAAAGACTTTCCATATTTGTCATAGTCCTGCGAGTAATAAATACCTGGAGAACGAACTAACTGACTAACTATAACCCTTTCAGCTCCATTTATAACAAATGAACCTGTTTCGGTCATTAATGGAAAATCTCCCATAAAAATTTTATCATTTAATACTTCGCCTGTTTCGGCATTTGTTAAACGGATTTTTACACGTAGCGATGCTGCATATGTTGCATCTCTGTCCTTACATTCGGCAATAGAATATTTAGGCTCTGTATCCAATTCAAAATCAATAAATTCCAAGGCTAATGTTCCATTATAATCTGTTACAGGAGAAATATCCCTAAATACCTCCAATAGCCCTTCTTCCCAAAACCAATTGTAACTACTTTTTTGTAGTTCAATAAGATTTGGTATGTCCAATATTTCTTTTACTTTGGAATAACTAATTCTACTTGCAGGACCTAATTGTTCTTTGTGCATCCTATTTTTTTCCACTAATTACACCCCTAACTAAAAATTACGTACACTAACTTGTATAAAAATATTTTTTTACACAACAATAAGTAGCAAACCAAAAATTATACATAAAAAATGCGCTGTACTTTTTTCTCCGTACTGCGAAAATAAGCTAAAAAGCTAACTTTAAAAATATATTTGTAATTTGCAAATAAATATGTTACAATTTAATAAATCGACGTATGCACTCATGTGGTGCTACATTTTTTAATTCTATCACGTTCACTTAACACCGTCAAGGTGTTTTTTTTGTATTTTCCAAAGCAAATGCCATAGTTCCATAATGTCTAAGTATAATAACAAAAAAAAGATTAAGCTATATTTATAGTTTGGAAAAATTAAAAATACTTGCTTTTATCACCTATGCATGCCACATTATATTCAGGTTACTGGTGCACATAACCTACAATATTATTCATTGTCTTTTAAGATGGAGAGGAGTAAATTATGTTTAAATTATTCACCGCAACAATTTTTGCAACTCTAGTTTTCACTATTACACCCATTCTCGCTTCCGAAACTATTACAACTACGGAAGTTGTTGGACAAGGCACTGAGGCTATCACCATTGATGTAGGGTCATCAACAGAACTTGATGTTACAATAATAGAATCTAATAATACAGCTAATAAGCTAAAAAGTGGAAATTCTATTTACAAAGAAGTAGTTGTAACTTATTATGTTGATAATGCAAGCAAGTTTATTGTTCCAAATAAAATATCCCACGAGGTTAAAAGTAGCGGAAAAATTTATTATGGTGATTTGCCTTTAAAGAGATATATAAAAAATTCCAATACTAAAGTGACTGCAAGGTACTCCGGTTACTTAGGTATATCAGACATACCTAAAATTTTAAAATTCGATTAAACACTTTTAGGGCTGTAGCGTGGTAATTTTACCAAGCTACAGCCCTTTTATAGTACTTATAAAATTGTCTTGTCAACAACAGGAGCGATTACTTTTAGTTTATCCATAAGTCTTTTAAACTTAGCAGGTTTTAAGCTTTGTGCTCCATCAGAAAGTGCCTCTTGCGGCAAATTGTGCACTTCTATAGTAAGTCCATCAGCTCCAGCAGCAAGAGCTGCTTTAGACAGGGATTCTACCATCCAATATTTACCAGCAGCATGAGATGGGTCAATAATTATAGGCAGATTTGTATACTTTTTAATTATAGGAATAGTGCCAATATCTAAGGTATTGCGAGATTCTGTTTCAAATGTACGTATACCACGTTCGCACATAATTACATTTTTGTTGCCACCAGCTAAAATATATTCAGCAGCAAGTATCCACTCTTTAATAGTAGCACTCATACCACGTTTTAATAAAACAGGTTTGGTAGATTTACCTACCTCCTTAAGCAAGTCATAGTTTTGCATATTTCTCGCACCTATTTGAATAATATCTACATATTCTTCAAAAATATCTATTTGATTACACGCCATTAACTCAGTTACAATTGGCAAACCCGTTTTTTCTCTTGCCTCTACCATAAACATAATACCTTCCCTGCCATGGCCTTGGAATGCATAAGGTGATGTTCTAGGCTTAAAAGCTCCTCCACGTAAAAAATGTGCACCAGATTCTTTTACTATTTTACCCATTTCTATTATATGTTCTTTAGTTTCTACAGCACAAGGGCCACCTATTACAACAAAGTTGCCACCACCAATTTTTGTGCCAGCTACATCTATTGCTAAATCTTCTGGGGAGAATTGCCTGTTAGCAAGTTTGTAAGGTTCTTGTACTCTCATTGCTTTTTTTACAAAGCGAAAAGCTTCCATTTCTTCTAATGTAAGGCTTGCTGTATCCCCAACTAGTCCCCATATAGTTTCCTTTTCTCCTTTTATTTCTGTATGTTTTAAATTACACCTCTTCAATTTTCTTTCAATGGAATTTAAATCCTCAGCAGTTGCATCATTTTTAAATACTATTATCATAATAACTCCTTACACTCTCATCTGAACCTTTTTACTCTCTTCAATTATTTTTATAAATATATTTATAATTTCTTCGGAAAATTCTGAATTTTTATATTTTTCCTCCATTGCCTTAAAAATCTCTTTTTCTCGGTTTTTATCAAATATTTCCATTCCTACCTCTTTTTTTATTGTTCCTATTTCTTTAGAAATTAAAAATCTATCCTCTAATAATTCACTTAGTTTGTCATCTATTTCATTAATTTTCATTCTTTGCAAATCCAAGTTCATTCAACCACTCCTTTACTGTAACATGTCTAATATGCCAAAAGAAATTAATGCATTTAATCCATGAGAAGCTCTGTGAACAATACATGGATCGTGTCTTCCACCAATAAAAGTTTCTGCATTTTCCATAGTCTTCATATTTATAGATTTTTGAGCTTTGCCAATTGATGCTGTAGGTCTTATGGCTGTATTTATAATTATAGGCATGCCATTAGATAACCCGCCATTTATTCCACCTGCATTATTAGTTAGAAAGTGTACTTTACCATCTCTTATTTCCATTTGGTCATTATACTGGCTTCCAACCATTTTACTGGACTTAAAACCTACACCCACTTCCATAGCTTTAACCCCTTGCAATGAAAATGCCAATTGCGCCAAGTAGCTATTTAGCCTTTCAAAATAAGGATCCCCTACCCCTATAGGTACATTTAAAATTGCAATTTCCACCTGCCCCCCTATGGAGTCTTGTACATTTCTCGACAATTCAATTTCATCTATCATTTTATCCTTTATAACGTCGTTTAAAACCGGAAAGTCAGAGTCAAGCTTTTCTATTATATCATTGTTAATTTCTACATCTAGCAAACTCTTGTCTTCTATGTCACCAATGGACTTTATATGAGTTACAACGTCTATATTTTTCTCCTTAAGGGCTAATTTACATATTGCACCTAGAGCTACTATTCCTGTGGTATTTCGTCCAGAAAAGTGTCCACCACCACGATAATCCTCAAAGCCTTTGTATTTTATATGAGCAGGATAATCTCCGTGGGATGGTCTAGGTATATCCTTTATTTTGGAATAATCTTTAGACCTTGCATCCTTATTTTCAAAAATAACCGTAACAGGCATTCCTGTTGTATATTCATTAAAAATACCACTTATAAACTTAGGTTTGTCCGTTTCACGTCTAGGCGTGGAAATAGAACTTTTTGCACGACGTTTATCTATTTCATTTTCTATAAAATCCATGTCTATTTTTATTCCTGGAGGAAGTCCTGCTATCGTTGCACCTACATTAGGTCCATGAGATTCGCCGAATACAGATAACTTCAATTTATGTCCAATAGTGTTCATATTAACTCCTTATAACAAGTTGTAGATCTCCTTTATAGAAACCTTTTCTACTTTGCACTTTCCTATTTCTTCTAATACTATTATGTCTATTTCATTATTCGCTTTTGCCTTTTTATCATTTTGTATTATTTTAAAAACTTCGTCTTTGTTATAGTCTGTAGTTGTTGGCAAATTGTATTTATCCAATAGTCGGATAATTTCTTTTTTTAATTCAAGGTCTGTTGTAATGGAAGCCATTCCTATAGCAACACATTCACCGTGAAAAAGTTTATACTCTTTAAAACTTTCTATGCCATGACCTATGGTATGGCCGAAATTAAGTATTTTTCTTAATCCTTTTTCCTTTTCATCAGCTTCTACTACTTTGCCTTTTAACTCTAAGCAACGGTAAATTATTTTTTCGAGGCTTAAAGGTTTTTTCAAAGAATTAAAAAGCTCCAAATCTAATATACAACCGTACTTTATTATCTCTGCCATACCGTTATTGAATTGACGCTCATCTAGTGTTGTTAATGTGTTAGTATCTATTAAAACGAATTTCGGTTGGTAGAATGCCCCTACTATATTTTTATGACCAGAAAAATTTATTGCAGTTTTACCCCCAACACTGCTATCTACTTGTGATAGCAACGTTGTTGGTATTTGTATAAAATCTATGCCTCTCATATACATACTAGCAACAAAACCTGTTAAATCGCCTATTACACCACCTCCAAAGGCTACTAATGTATCTTCACGAGTGTAATTTTTCTTCAGCATTTCCTTCATAATAGTTTCAACATAATGAAAAGATTTTGTATTTTCCCCATCAGGTAAAATTATTAAATCATGAGGAAAGTTAATTTTATGATACCAATGTTTATGAATATTTCCATCTGTAACTATCATTACTTTGCCTTTTATTTCTACATAGGACTTTAGATTTTCTAGTATATTTTTTCCGATTTTAATATTGTAGCTTGGATTTGTTTTTATGCTTAATTCCATATTTCCTCCAATTTATCTACAGCCATTAAATACCCTTTAAACCCGTAGCCTTTTATTATTTCTACAGCCTTTACACCTGTTATGGATTTTTTTCTAAATTCCTCACGCTCATTTATATCACTTATATGAACTTCTATATATGGAATATTCACAGCACTTAGGACATCTAATATAGCAATACTATAGTGGGTGTAGGCTGCTGGGTTTATAATTATTCCGTCTGCTCTATCTAGCAAATCCTGTATATGGTCTACAATTGCACCTTCGTGGTTACTTTGGAAAACTGTTAGGTCATGTTTTTTTTCTATACAATAGTTATACACAAGGCTTATTAAATCATTATATGTTTCATTACCGTATACATTAGGCTCTCTTGTACCAAGTAAGTTTATATTTGGACCATTTATTAAGGCTATTTTCATTTTACACTTCCTAACTTTTTTCATATTCTCTACATATTATATTTATTGTTTCTGTTTTTTTTGTGTTGGTTATTTTAATTTCCCCATATTTTTCATATAGCGAACTTCTTTCCTTATATAATTTATCTAGTTTTTCATTTGTGTCTTTTTGAAGCAATGGTCTATTGTCCGTAATCATGGTGCTTTTTATGTTTTTAAGGGATCTATTTATATAAAATACAGTTCCATTTTTATATAGCTCATTCATATTTTCCGGATTAAGTACTATCCCTCCACCAGTATCAATTATTACATTTTTCATTTTTGAAATCTCTTTTGTATATAATGCTTCTTTCTCTCTAAAATAATCCTCAGATATCGCAAACATTTCCGGTATCGTCATTTGCTCTTTTTCTTCTATATAACCATCTATAGATATGTATTTTTTATTTAATTTACTTTCCAGCGCTTTACCAATAGTAGTTTTACCACAGCCAGGCATTCCTATTAGTACAACATTTGTATTTGAAATTTCGGAATAAATTCTATCGGTAAAATATCTTTGGTATTTGTCCCCACTCCAAATAGAACGAGATTTCAATCCTTGAGATATAAGCATATAAAAACCGGACGCAACTTGTTTATTTAAAGAAATAGCATCCCTAAGAAGTTTTGTTCTGTAAGGGTTGTAGTTAATGTCTAATACGTATGTAAAACTTTTTAATACATCTATATGAACAGGACTTTCGTCATTTACTGTGGCTACACCCATTGGTGTTGTATTAATTAAAACTTGTCCGCTAAAATTATCTTCGTAAGTATAATCACCTTTATTTGGATCTCGGCTTACAAATTTAACGCTTTTTGCAGACTTTTTATGACAAAAAAACTTAATCATATGAGCTGTTGCCCCTGTGCCTAATATTATAACGTCTTTATCTTTTACGTATATTCTGTGTTTACGCATCATTGCACTAAACCCAAAAATATCCGTATTGTAGCCAATTAATTTACCATCTTCAACTTTTATTGTGTTAACAGAGCCTAAGTCTAAAGCCTCTTTGGTAATTTTATCTAGGTAGGGCATAACTTTCTCTTTGTATGGAATGGTTACATTTATTCCATTATAATTAAAAATTGTTTCCTCCATAAATTTTTTTAAATCTTCTTCTTCTAATTCTATTAAATTATAATTCCCTTCTATATGTTTCATTTCACGATATAAAGTGTGTATTTCTTTTGACTTTGAATATTTTAAAGTTTTTCCAATTAAACCGTACATAAGTCCTCCTTCTTTTGTTATATATGCAAAAAGGGCCTTGAGTTAGTCACTCAAGGCTCTTTAAAAAATGGGAAAGCAAAGGTAACCGTCATTATTAAGTTAAAAACGGCTAAAGTAAAAGAATGAATTTGTGTTTAATGAATTATTTTTCAAGTTCTTTTTCATCGCATTGACCCCTTATTTGTTAGTTGTGATTTATTTATAATAAGTATATAGCAATTAAATTTTATTGTCAAACTTTTTGAAGGAAATATATAAAAAAAATATAAAGGTCACAATTAAACTAATAGTATTTGATAATTTTCCGAAAAATGATTTCTATTGATATTGCGTATTTAAATAATAAATATTATTGTGTGTTAAAAATTTATTTATTATTTACAAATATTATCTTCTAAAATATAATTTTATATATAACTTTATTTTAGTTGAATTATTTAGGAGGAAGCCCATGGATTATTATAGCATTACAACAAACCCTTCAGCCATTGTACAAGTTGCAGAAATCGCATCTAAATACAAGGGTCAAAAGGACAGACTTATGGATGTAATTATTCAAGTACAAAAAATTTGCCCATCACTTTCCGAAGATGTAGCCGCAGTTATAGCTAGGGAGATGGAGTTAACTCAAAATCATGTATATAGTTTTGTAACTTTCTATCAATACTTATCAGTAAAACCTACAGGTAAATATATTATTCGCATGTGCAACAGCGCCCCTTGTCACGTTCGTGGAGCTAAAGAGGTAATAAATACCATAAAAGAATTTTTAAAAATTGACATTGGAGAAACTACTAAAGATGGTATGTTCACAATTGAACTTTGTCCATGTATAGGTCATTGTCAAGTTTCGCCATCAATTATGATAAATGATAAAACTTATGGCGATTTAGATGAAGAAAAAGTTATAAAAGTACTTAAGAGATATATAAGAGAGGAGGAATAAATATGGAAGAAAAACGTATATTACTTAAAAACTTAGGTGTTGCAAATATGGAAGAGGCAACTGTTGCAATGGAAAACGGGGTTTATGTCGGGCTTAAAAATGCCATAAATCTTTCTGGCGAAGAAATAATAAATCAATTAAAAGATTCAGGTCTTAGAGGTCGTGGCGGAGCTGGGTTTCCAACATGGTTAAAAATAAAATTTGCCTATGACGCAGACAGTAATGAAAAAGTAGTAGTCTGTAATGCAGACGAAGGCGAGCCAGGTACAAATAAAGATAGAGTATTATTATCAGCTGATCCTCACAGTATTTTAGAAGGCATAATAATTATAGGTAAAGCCATCGGCGCACAAAAGGGCTATATTTATTTAAGAGCAGAGTATTCATATTTATTTTCCATACTACATAGAGCTTTAGAAAGTGCTAAGGGGGAAAAGCTTCTAGGAGAAAATATTTTAAATAGTGGTTTTAATTTCGAAATAGAAATAAGAAGTGGCGCCGGAGCCTATGTATGCGGCGAAGAAACAGCACTTTTTGAGTCCATCGAAGGAAATAGAGGAGAACCAAGAACTAGACCTCCATATCCAGGAACTTACGGACTTTTTGGTCTACCAACTGTTTCTAGTAATGTAGAAACTCTAGCAAATATCGGAGTTATTTTTACTCACGGAGCAAAGTGGTACAGAAACATAGGTACAGAAAACAGCCCAGGCACAAAACTTTTCACTGTATGTGGAAATGTTAAAAAAAGAGGAGTATACGAATTTCCTATGGGTGCAAATTTAAAGGAAATTATATATGATGTCTGCCAGGGCGTGGAGGGGGATAGAAAAATACTAGCTGTACAAACAGGAGGTAGTTCAGGGGCTATTATAAATCCTGAACAGCTTAATATTAATTTAGATATTGACCAAGTTGAATCTTCTGGAGGTCGCCTAGGTTGCGGAACAATATTTGTAATCGACGATTCTAATTGCATACTAGATATTGTAAAAAATATACTGGAATTTTTTGTAGATGAGTCTTGTGGCAAATGTATACCATGTAGGGAAGGCAGTACTCAACTTTTAAAGTTAGTAGATAAAATTTCTTTAGGCAAAGGTGAAGTTAAAGATTTAAAAACTCTTAAACGTCTGTCTAATACCATAAGAGAAACAGCCCTTTGTGGATTAGGTCATTCTACAGCTGTTCCCGTTTTAAGTAGTATTGCAAATTTTATAGACTCATATAACTTGCATTTGGATAAAGATTTTTGTCCTACATGCTCTGTATCAAACTAGGAGGATAATATGATAAAAATTAATATAGATAATATAGAAATAGAAGTTAAAGAAAATATTACGATTTTGCAAGCAGCTAAATTGGCTCATATTAATATTCCTACTCTTTGTTACCATGAGGATTTATCTATTAAATCAGTCTGTAGAATATGTGTAGTGGAAGTAAATGGGCAAAAGCTTTTACAGCCGGCTTGTAGTTATCCAGTATCTGCAAATATGGTTATAAAGACTAATACCCCAAGAGTTATAGAGGCTCGCAAAGGTGTTATGGAACTTATTTTATCACACCATCCAATGGAGTGCCTAAGCTGTAGTAAAAATAATTTATGTGAATTACAAAGTATTGCAACAGATTTAAATATGAATTCCCCTATTCCATACGAAGTAGAAACAAGAAATAAGGAAATAGATAATTCCTCAGTTTCTATAACTTTCGATGGAAATAAATGTATAATATGCGGACGCTGTGCTGAAGTCTGTAACGATATACAAACTGTAGGCGTTTTAGCCAAAGAAAATAGAGGCCGTGAAACAGTTATAGCCCCTCCATACGGTAAAAAACTTGTGGACACAGCTTGTATAAATTGCGGTCAATGTGTTCAAGTATGTCCTGTTGGTGCATTAACTATAAATGACCAAACTAATGTATTTTATAATAATAAAAAAATAGGCAAAACTATAGTTGCTCAAATAGCCCCATCATCAAGAACTACAATAGCTGAAGCTTTAGGAAGTGAACCGGGAGTAGCTGCTACTGGAAAAATGGTTACAGCTATGAAAATGTTAGGATTCGACTATGTATTTGATAGCGATTTTTCAGCAGACCTTACAATTATGGAAGAAGGAAATGAACTTTTACATAGAATAACTAATAACGGTGTGTTACCGATGATTACTTCATGTTGTCCTGGTTGGGTAAAGTTTTGCGAAACTTATTATTCCGAGTTTACAGACCATTTATCAACAGCAAAATCTCCACAACAAATGTTTGGTGCAGTTATTAAAACTTTTTTTGCTGAAAAACAAAATATTCCTGCTAAAGATATATGCAGCGTTTCCATAATGCCTTGCACGGCGAAAAAGTTCGAATCCATAAGATTTGAGATGAATGATAGCGGTCATCAAGATGTTGACTTATCTCTTACAGTTCAAGAACTGGCTAAAATGATAAAAGCAGCTGGCATTGATTTCGATAAACTAGATGAAACTCCTTTTGACAACCCTTTCGGTCTTGGTACAGGAGCAGGAGAAATATTTGCAGCAACAGGCGGTGTTATGGAGGCAGCTCTTAGAACTGTTTATGAAGTATTGACAGGTACAGAGCTTAAAGAAATAGAGTTTCATGACGTAAGAGGTTACGATTGGTTTAAAGATGCAACTATTACAATAAATGATATTGATGTAAAAGTAGCTGTTGTACATTCTTTAGGCGAAGCAAGAAAATTAATGGATAAAATTAAGAAAAAAGAAATTTTTTACCACTTTGTAGAAGTAATGGCCTGCCCTGGTGGATGCATTGGTGGCGGAGGTAATCCAACTCGTACTAAAGCTAAAGTTATAGAAAGAACGAAAAGCGTTTATGCTCAAGACGAGGATCTACCTATAAGAAAATCTCACGAGTCACCAGCCATAAAAATGATTTATAGCGAATTTCTCGGAGAACCATTAAGTTATAAATCTCATAAATTATTACATACGAAATATAAAAATAGAAAAGATGTATTAAGATTGTAAAATTATAGTATTCTTAAAGTAGTTTAGCAAAAGAAAAGTGATATTTGCCTAATCCCCCCTAGGGGGGATTTTTGATGTAACTTATAACTAGACAACTAAATTTATCTTTTCTAACTCTTTTTTATATATATAATTCACTGATTTTCCGTCAAAAATTCCTCGTGGATAATTATTTATCCAATTTTCTATATATTTTACAGTTTTACACGCAATATTTTTGAAAGATGTATCTTTTGGCAAGTGCCGTCTTATCAATTTATTAGCGTTTTCATTACTTCCGTTGCCAAAAATCTATAAAAATCTATAAATCTTGTTTAATTCCTTTTTCAATGTGTTCTATTTCGATAACTATAAATAATTATCTACTTTAGTCTGGTCGTAAAGCTTTGCTTTACTGCTCGACTATGCGACCAAGTTTATATAACACTCCAAAGGCGTAAATTCGGATACAACGAATCCTACATATTAACTTTGTCTTTTAGGTGACTTTAAGCTAATTTATATCTTGAAAGATTGATACTTGCGTTTAAATCTCTGTCAATGGTAAAACCACATTCACAGATATACACTCTATCTTTAAGTTTTAAATCTTTCTTAATATTTCCACAGCAACTACAAGTTTTTGATGATGGATAAAATCTATCTGCTACCACTAATTCAATTCCTCTAAATTTAGTCTTATACTCTAGTTGTCGTCTAAATTCATAGAAACTTTGTTTTCTTATGCTATCCGATAAGTGTTTATTTTTCATCATTCCTTTTACATTCAAATCTTCAATAACTATTTTACAAGGTTTGGTTTTCACTATGCTAGTAGTCGTTTGATGAATATAATTGTTTCTTATATTTGCTAATTTTCTATGTATTAGTTGTATCTGCTTTTCAAGCTTTATAATATTTTTAGTTTTGGCAAACTCCTTTCCATTTTTATTATTTTCATATTTTTTACTAACTTGTTTTTGTAATCTTTTTAATCGTTTTTCTATTTTTCTTACAGCATAGGTTTTATTAATATTTTTGTAAACGTAACCATTTGAACAGACTGCCAAATCTTTAAGCCCTAAGTCTATGCCCAGTGAAATATCTGTTAAATTTTCTGTTGTTTCAGCTTGTTCTATTCCAACAGAAATATACCAATATTTATTATCGTAGCTAATTCTAGGATTTGTGTATTTAGTTCCTAGTGGTATTTGTTCATTTGTTCTCAACCAACCTACTTTTTCTATTAAAACAAGTTTATTATCTTTAACTTTCAACTTTTCAGTATCATTGTAAAAAGACTTTTTGCTTTTACGTCTACTTTTAAATTTAGGCTTATCTGCCTGTCCTTTGAAAAATCGCTTATAAGCATTACAACCGTCTTTTACTGCTTGTTTAGCAACATTGTTAGATACTTCACTAAGCCACTTTAGCTCGTCTTGCTTTAATATCGTTAATTCTTTTCTTAAATCATTATCACTTATAAACTTCCCACCATTTTTGTAGTTTTCTTCTTGTTTATTAAGTGTCCAGTTATAAATAAATCTTGCTGTACCTACCGATTTCCAAAGTTGTTGTTCTTGTTCTTTAGTAGGTAATAATCTAACTTTTTTCGCTAGTATCATCTTCTAACAACTCCTTTATCATCTTTTTAGCTTTATTGGCTCTTTTTCCTTGTAATCTGCAACTAAAAACTGTAACTATTTGTATTAAATCTTCAACTAATTCTTGCTCCTCTGTTTTTTCAGTATTATCTATGATTTCTATTACCGTTCCGTATTTATCACATAGATTTTCTATTATCTCAAATCCAAATCTTAATAATCTATCTTTGTATAATACTACTATTTTTTCAACTTCTGAATTAGTTATTAAATCTATTAATTGATTTAATCCTTTTTTGTTATAATTAATTCCACTTCCAATGTCTGTTATAACATCAAAAGAATATCCTTTGGCTATCATATAAGTTTTTACATTCTCAACTTGTCTTTCTAAGTCGTCTTTTTGTTTATTACTTGAAACTCTACAATAGCCTATAATTTTTCTGTTTTTAGTTTTTTCGCCTTTTATTCCTAAAAAATGATTGAGTTGTTCTTGTGAATAATACCTAGTCCCACCATCTGTTATATGATTAGGTATAAAACTACCTTTTCTATGCCAATCTCTTAACGTTTGTGGGGTTTTACCTATCATCTTTGAAAACTCGCCTATTGAATAATATTTCATTTCTCATCACCTCCGTGATAATTATAATACTTTTTATACTATTATTCAATACATTACTTTAGATTTTTATAAATTTATTTTAACTGTCGTTGCCCTCGTTCCCAACTGCTATATGGATGACAGTAATATACTTTCGTCCTTAATTTTTCTTTATCTAAACAAGATGTCTGAAATTTATTATTACATGTAAATTCTGACCCATTATCGACTGTAATTGTTTTGAATATTTTACGGAAATCTTCAAAACCTAAAATATTTTCTAGTTTATTTATTTTTTCAATTACGTGTTTAACTTTTTTTCAGGTAAAATTCTAATTATTTCATATCGAGTTAGTCTTTCTGTTAAAACAAGTAAAGCTTCTTCTTTTTCTCTTGCTCCAATAATACAATCCATCTCCCAACGACCAAAAGTATTTCTTTTATCAGCTTCTTTAGGTCTTTTTTCAATACTATAACCAAAAATCTTGCTTCTTTTTTTAACTTTCTTATATATACGTTTTTTATTTCGCTTTACAGGCAAATCTTTATTGGTAAGCCTAAAAAATATATTATTGTCTATATAATTATACAGTGTTTTGAAACAAACTTTTGTTTTGAATATAATGTTATTTTCTATAATGTCATACAAAACTGCTTTGGGAGAAAATTTTTTATCGCAAAGCATATTTTCAATATGGTTTGCATATTCTATATCATTTGCTATTTTCAAACCTTTTCCTTTTTGGGCTAAATGTTCTCTATATTTTTCCCATACAAATAATGCACTTCTATCTTTCAATGATTAAGTTTTTTATAGTTTGGCTGTCAGAGCATTCATATTCTTCTTTAATTTTAAGAAATTTTTCATACAAAATAATGTCAGCCTCTTTTTTCATGTTAAATACTACCAAAGCTTTTTTTTCATTTCTTTGTGCATTCGTTTTTTTATCCCATTCTTTTCTTCTTTCATCAGCCATAATTTTTTTCCTTTCTTTTACTTTTTTTACAATGCTATCATGTAAATAACGTGTTGTAAATGTTATTTTTAATAATTCTCCCTTTTGGGAGAAAATTTTTTTTTAATTTTTTCTAATTTAGAAGAGGGTGTAAAAATACAATTAATATTTTTACACATTTTAATAAATAATATTTTCATCAAAAATATAATCAATCATTTAAGGTTAAATGTAATATTAAAAATAAATATACAGTAAAAACCATAACAGCTCTATATAAAAATGGTAAGTCAGAAGAATTTGAAACATATGAGTTAAATATATCTTCAACAGAAGAAGGTGCCTACGATTTATCTATTCCTGTAGAAAAATTTAGTAATGCTGGTGCATCAAATTATAATTTGCAATTTACTGAGAGTTAATTGAGATAAAACGTTTAAAGAGCGTACTTGGAATGAAGGTAGGTTTATAAGTATACCAGAGCCCGAACCAGAATACTCTAATAGAACAGATTTTACAGAGAATATTTTGATAAGAGGACTTACAGTAGTAACAGATGATTTTATTATTAATTTTGACTATGGTAAAGGTGATGTTGATCATAATTTTCAATGTTTATATCATTTACAAGGTTTGAGAAGTATAGGAAATAGTCAAGGTAAAAAAATCATTTCATACAAATATACTGAACAATTGGATAGCTCGCCATTAAGTAGTTATCAGTTTATTACTGATTGTAATTGGTACAAAGTAGATGAAGGTAGCGTTTTAGATTTTCTGTTAAATATACAGAAGATATTAATAATGGCTGTAAATGACTTTCTAGAAATAAAACAGCATTTAATAAATTTAGAAAATTACATACGAAACTGTATATTGCATACCCAAGATAGGCAGATATGTTTATCGGCTATGCTCCTGAGTATCAATGTGTGAATAAACAGTTGTTTTATAGTGTAACAGGGGATAATGGAGAACTGGCAAAGGGTGAGTTGGTGCATGGATACTCGGTCGTCATACAGTAAATGTAGATATTTTAAGTAAAAAAAAGCTAGTATTAGAAACTAAAGTAAATCAGGTTGAATTTGAGGAAAACATTTATGTAGATACGGAAAAAACAATTTTTTGGGGAAATCCACAAATTTCGATAAAAAATGGTGAATGGGTTGATGTAGCTGAGTTAAATTATAAACTAATTAATATTAATAATGGTTATGGTATTGATAAAGATTATATAGGTTCAAAAGTTAAAATTCAAGGAATGAAATTTTGTAAATCATTACCTGCAGAACCAATGGATTACAAAACTTGTGGAAAAGTAAAAATAGATTTAGAAGGATTAGATGCTGTAACTTTTCGTTCAGAAATTGGTGGAGATTATCCAGTTGAGGATGAAGATGGACATAGACGTACAATTGGAATAAATAAAAAGGGGAAAGAGGTAAACTATGTTACATTAATGGAAACTTCGGAAAAACAACATTTAATAAAAACAGTGAAAGCTATTAGCCACAAAAAAATAATAGTAAACACTACAGACAATAGAAGAATTGTAATAGAAGTATTAGGTTTAGATAGTATAAGCGGAAAGATAACAGTTTCTATTGAAGAGTGGGAAAATGGAGTTTTGCTAAGAAAAGAAGTAAGTGTTAAAAAAGCGTAGCTTATTCTTAAATAATCATCTATAAATAAATTTTTTATTTGATAAACTTAAGAAAAGAAATAGGAGGTAAAAATGAAACTTAAAAATCCCATTTTAAAAGGTTTTCATCCAGATCCATCAATTTGTAGAGTAGAAAATGATTATTATATAGCAACATCTACTTTTGAATGGTGGCCAGGAGTTAGAATTCATCATTCAAGAAATTTATTAAATTGGACATTAATAGAATACCCATTAAATAGGGTTAGTCAGCTAGATCTTAAAGGAGTTGGACCATCTAGAGGAATATGGGCTCCTTGTCTTTCGTATGATAATGGTACTTTTTATTTAGTCTATACAGTTGTTCGTTCTTTTTATTGTAATATGTACGATACAGCTAATTTTTTAGTTACTTCTAAAAATATTCATGGACCATGGTCAGAACCCATTCCATTAAATAATTTCGGGTTTGATCCATCAATGTTTCATGATAATGATGGGCGTAAGTATATGGTAAGTATGGTAACAGATCATAGAGTACCAAAAAAATATGTTGGCAGATTAATTTTACAAGAATATGATGAAAAAACAAAAAAATTAGTAGGTGATGCAAAAGATATATACATGGGTGATAAAATATTTTTGGAAGGGCCTCATATATTAAAGAAAAATGAGTATTATTATTTATTTTGTGCAGATACAGGGACTGGAGAAGGCCATGGGCAGTCAATTTTGCGTTCAAAAAATATTTGGGGACCTTATGAATGGAATGAAAACAATTCTATTTTTACAGCTAGGGATAATCCAGAATTTTTATTACAAAAATCCGGTCATGGGGATTTAGTAGAAACAAAAGACGGTGATTGGTATGTGGTTCATTTATGCGGAAGATCATTAGAAAATAGAAATTCAAAAGATAATAAGAAATTTCCAAATATACGAAGATATACTTTAGGTAGAGAAACTGCAATTCAAAAAATGGAGTGGACTGAAGACAATTGGCTTAAATTAGCCAACAACAAAAAACTTCCAGATATAGAAGTGGAAATAGGAGATGTAATAGAAAGTAGAATAAAAGTTGAGGCAAAAGATGATTTTGACAATAAAACATTGGATTTAGAATATCAGTCACTTAGAATACCAATGACAGATAAATTTATTTCTTTAAATGAAAGAAAAGGATATTTAAGAATGTATGGTAGAGAAGGGTTGGCTTCATTTTTTGAACAAAGCTTAATAGCAAAAAGATGGACAGAATTTAATTTTCAGGCAGATACAAAAATTGAGTTTGAACCCAAAGTCTTTAAGCAAATGGCAGGGCTTATTTGTATGTATGATACAGAAAATTATTTTTATCTCCACATTACATATGACGAAGATTTAGGAAAGTGCATAAGTATAATTAAAGCAGAAAATAAAAAATATGAACATCCAATAGGTTTTATTTCTATAGAAGAGGATATTCCAATATATTTAAAGGTTAAAGTAAACTATGATAAATTACAATTTTACTATGGGATAGAAGAAAATAACTATAAAAAAATAGGAGAAAAATTTGATGCAAGTATTTTATCTGATGAAGCCTGTAATGAAGGTTGGTTTACAGGTGCAATGGTGGGTATTTGTTGTCAGGATTTAACGGGAAGTGGACTATATGCAGACTTTGATTGGTTTACATATAATGCAAAAGAAGAATAACATAGAGGTGTAAATAATGAAAAAATTGTTTGAAGTGCCAAGAGAAAAATGTTGTAGAGTTATTATCTGCTCAGATACAAAAATTGAAGCAGATGACCAATATGCAATTGTTCATGCACTTCTAACACCATCTTTCATTATAGAAGGAATTGTAGCAACTCATTTTTCAAAATCGAGTTCAGTAAAAAACGGTTATGTAAATGGTTCTACAATGGAAAAAAGCTATGATGAAATAATAAAAATTCTTAAATTAATGGATTTAAAGGATGCAATCCCAGTTTATCATGGTGCAGAAACCTATTTACAAGAGAATGACGTTTCCATTAAATCTGAAGGAGCTAGTTTTATTCTTGAAAAATCTAAAGAAAAATCCGACTTGCCTTTATACATTTTGTGTTTGGGTGCTATTACAGATTTAGCTTGTGCTTACTTGTTAGAAAAAAATATTGAAGATAAATTTACAATTCTTTGGATTGGTGGAAACAACTATCCCAAAGGTGGTGCAGAGTGTAATTTGTCGCAAGATATAATTGCAGCTAACATCATTTTTTCATCTAACATTTCTTTGTGGCAAATTCCGTTGCAAGCATATAGAAATATAAGGGTAAGTATTGCAGAACTTTTACTAAAAGTTAAGCCTTTTGGTGAAATTGGTAATTATTTGTATAAACAGTTAATAGAATTTAACAATGAGCGAGCTAAAACTGAAAAATGGTTAAAAGGTGAGTCTTGGTGCTTAGGTGATTCACTGGCAATTTCTCTTTTAATTGATGAAGATATAGGTTGTTACAGTATGCAAAAAGCACCATTTGTACTTGATGATTGTACTTATGTGAGTAATGAAAGTAATGAAAATAATAGATTAATACTTGTTTATGATTATGTGGACAGTAGATTTACATTGGAGGATTTTTTTTCAAAACTTGAACTATATACAAAACAAAATAACTTTTAATTAAAAGGAGAAAATATTATGTCAATAATAGAAGAAAATTCAAAATGGATAGACGAAACAATTAAAAAAATTAGAACAAAAATGGATTGGGTAAGTGAAAAAAACAGAAATAAATTACCTTATACTACAGACGAAAATGGGAATTATAATGATTTTTCCGATGGCAAAGAGTATAGATTGGATAGTGGAATAAATTGGTGGACAAATGGCTTTTGGGGTGGACTTATGTGGCTCTTATATTTAGACACAAAAGAAGAAAAATATATGGACATTGCTAATATTTGCGAAGAAAAATTAGAACATACATTTGATATTTTTTTTGGGTTGCATCATGATGTGGGTTTTATGTTTCAACTAACATCAGTTGCTAATTTTCAAATTACTAAAAATGAAAATAGCAAGAAAAATGGAATGCATGCAGCAAACCTATTGGCAGGTAGGTTCAATCCAATTGGAAATTATATTCGTGCATGGAATGATCATGATGGCAATTTAACATCTGGTTGGGCAATTATTGATTGTATGCTAAACATTTCTCTTTTATTTTGGGCTTCCAAAGAAAGTAATGATCCAAGATTTAAGCATATTGGAATGCTACATGCTGATACAGTAGCAAAAAGTTTTATACGTGAGAATGGATCTGTTAATCATATCGTAGAATTTAATTCAGAAACAGGTGAAGTTGTAAAAACTTATGGTGGACAAGGGTATGAAAATGGTTCTTCTTGGACTAGAGGTCAATCATGGGCCATTTATGGATTTACAAATACCTATATCCACACTAGCGAAAAAAGATATTTGGATACAGCTATAAAGGTGGCAGATTACTGCATATTTGAAATTGATGAAACCTTTATAATTCCTGTAGATTTTAAACAACCTAAAGAAGTTAAGTTGGAAGATTCTTGTGGTGCAGTAATTATTGTATCTGGACTAATAGAATTATCCAAATACGTTGATGAGAGAAGAAAAGAAAAATACTTAAACTATGCCATAAACATTCTAAAAGTAATAGTTGAAAAACGTAGCGATTGGAGTGAGGACTGTGATGCAATTGTTAAAAATTGTACTGGCGCTTACCATTCTAAAGAAAGTCATCACATTACTATGAACTATGCAGACTATTATTTTGTTGAGGCAATATATAAATTAAAAGGTATTGGTAAATTTATGTGGTAGGAGAGAATTATGATCAAAAATAACAAAACAGGTGATCCATATATTAATATTTGGTTTGGTAATTTTTATAAACCAGCATTTGATGATAAAAATTTTATTGTGGAAGGTACAAAATTATTAAAAAAGCTGGGGTTTAATAGTATATCTTTAGACTCTAAGGCATGGGAAGACTTTAGAGATAGATATGAAGGAAAAGAAGCCAGTCCTTACGTGGAAATGCAAGAATTTATGATAGAAGAGTTTAAAAGACAAGGTATTTCTCATGAATTTTTGGCCTTGTATTTAAACGGAGATAACCTTTACCCAAATATTAGATTTTCAAAACCAATATATGGTGAGTCTACAACAAATATTCATGGAGAAGATGGTAAATGGTATAAATATTGGTCTGAAAAAGCAAGAGTATCAATGGTAGATCATGTTTCTGGTTTAATGGATTTATACAGTGAAAACCACAGTATATTATTAGTTGATGGGGAGGTGAAAAATCCTATTTGCAGTATGTGGGATCCAATTGCGGCACCAAGTTTTGATGAAGATGGAATTAAAAGATATGTAGAATGGTTAGAAAAACAATACAAAGATATAAATGAGCTAAATAGAAAATATGATTTGAATAAAGAATGTTTTAATGATTTAGAACCAGAAGATTATTGGTTTGGGGAAAGATTTAAATCTATAAATGCCTTTACTTCAGATGATGTTTTAAATGGCAATCCTTCAGTTTATGTTTTTTCTGATAATCAAAAATGGAAGAACCATGAGCTAAATCTTTTTTTTAAAGATATGAAAAGTAAGTTGAAATCTATAAATAAAAATTTTTATTTACGACCAGTAATGGCACAATGGGGATATTTTTTTAACATAGATGGTTCCATGTTAGAAAATGTTGGCTTTGCAAATTTATGGGATACCTCTGTTCGTGGAATAGATATATATGATTTGTCTAAACATGTTGATTCAGCTTCTTTCATTTCTGTGCCTGTAACACCTTATGGAGATCCATGTGCCTACGTAACGTCTTGCAATAACAGTATGCTTAGGAATATGAATAGAGGTAGGGACTTTTTAGGAGGAATTTATTGGGGACGATTTTTATATAATCATATATATAATAGCATTTCTCCTTGTGAAATAATTGGATCTATAGTGGCATCTAATGCAACAGGATATATATCCTATGGCATGTGTGGACTAGATGATGGTGGTGTGTTACACAGAATGGAAGATTGTTTTAATGAATCTTTGGAAGTTGGTAATAATTGGGCAAAAAATGTAATTCCTATGTTAAATGAATTGGAGGAAAGGGAAATTGCTATTTTGTTCCCGAAAGCTATGTCGCTTTTTGAAATTATGGAGGTTGAAGGAAATAAAGAACGTAGATTAGATACTCTTGGTTTTTATAAAGCTTGTGCTGACCTAGGTTGTGAGGCAGATGTAGTAGATATGAATATACTTTTGGCTGAAGACTTTGCTAATTATAAAGTACTTATTATTCCAAATGATGATTGTTATAAATATGCTAAAAACATAAAATTTGAAGATAAATTGAAAGAGTGGGTTCTAAATGGTGGTGTAGTAATTCATAGTCCAAGTTGTGATTTATCCCAGTTTATTTTCAATATAAATAAATTAAAATGTAATAGAGAGCCGATTATTTATGATGATGTTGTAATGGTGGAAAGTACAGATTATTGTTATTATAAAGATGGAAAATCATTTGCAAATTATAAAAATGGAAATATAGCTATTTCTAGAAATACATTTTCTAGGGGTGAAATTTTTTCCTTTGGATTTGATTATGGTTATAGTTATGTTATAAAAAAATCTCCTCATGTTCCATTGGAAGAAAAAAATAATGAACTTTACCCACTTCAATTGATGAATAAAAATATTTTGCAAGATATTTTGGAAGAAGTTTTGGGGAAAAGTTTGATTTATAATAAAGATATTGAAATAGGAAAATTTAGTAATGGTAAAATAATTATAAACCATACTTCATATCCTTATATTATAAATGAACAAGGGAAAAAATATTTTCAATATAATATAAATGAAGCCCTTTTATTGCCTCATAGTGCAGTTTTTATAGAAAATAACTAGGGGATTAATACCAAGGGCATTTTATGTTTTTGGTATTTTTTGTTAGTAAATTTAAAAATAAAAAGTAGGTAGAAATGTGAAGAAAATTAAATTTGGTCTTTTTAAAAAAATATTAATAGTTTATGCAATATGTGGGTTATTACCTCTTGTACTTGTATCTACTGTAATAATAAATTTGGTTATGGATAACTATAGAAATGCACTAGATGATGGTTATTCAAAATCCATAGAATATGCTGCAAATATTTTGGAATTGGAATTATCCAGATATAACGAAATATCTAAAACCCAGTATTATTATTATTCTAATATGAAGACAACTTCTAAGTATTCTATTAAAAATATAATTTTAGGTGGATTAAGTGAAGATACACAAAAAATAGCAATGGAAGCATTTTTAAGTAGCGTAGTTTTATCAAATACAAATATTACTTCTGCTTACTTTTTAACTGGTGAGGAAAAAATATTTGAATATGCTACTGGAAGTATAACTAAACCAAGTATTAAAAAAGATGAAATAATTCCAGCAAGCTTATTCAATAAAGAATACAAGAATTTATTTATTTTCCCACCTAGAAAAAATAATTATTTTTCTGGTAAAAACGATACTGTAATAACTTTTGGTAGGAATTATTTTGATGTTAATGTGGCAGCAGGTAAAAATGTGTATTTAGGTACTCTTCTTTTTGATGTGAATGTTGATGCAATAGAAAATATTTTTATAGATATAGATGGATATGAAGATGGAAAAATTTATTTATTGCATAAAAGTGATTTAATGTACACAAATTCAAAGAATAAAACTTTTAAAGAATTTGAAGAATCAGATTATATTATAGAAGAAAAAGTTGATGCTTGGACTCTATATTTAGTTCTTAATTATGAAGAAATGTATAGTTACGTTACAAACTTGCAAAAAATGATTTACATAGTGGTAATTATTTCTTTAGTAATTCTAATATTTATTAGCTATGTATTAACTAAAAGACTAATAAATCCAATTAACAATATGACTAAAAAAATGGAATTAATAGAGAATGGAGATTTTAACTTTACAATTCCAGTGGAAACAAATGATGAAATTGGGCTACTAGCAAACCGATTTAATAAAATGTCCGACGAATTAAATAATTATATTAATAAAGTATATTTGGCCGACTTAAAACAAAAGGACGCAGAGCTAACAGCTATTAGGGCTCAAATATATCCTCACTTTTTATATAATACATTGGAAATAATAAGAATGTCTGCCATTGAGTATAATTGTAAGGAAGTAGGAGAAATGATAGAAGCTTTATCTTT
>JBKECF010000079.1:0-87528 GCA_047974375.1 Lachnospirales bacterium | reverse complement strand
GAACAAAGAAAAATTTTATAGCCAATATAGAATTGACGTAAGAAACAATCAAGAAGTTGTAAAAATAAACCGGTTGGAGAAAAAAATAAGTGTACAGGACGTAGATACAGGAAAAGTTTACGAAGAAACCTACGATAAATTGGTTTTATCTCCTGGGTCAATACCTATTGTTCCCAAAATAGATGGTATTGAGGATGTTTCTTTATTTACCATTAGAAATGTGATGGATATAAATAAACTTAAAAAGAACATACTAAGTAAAAAATCGAAAAAAATAGCCGTAATAGGTGGTGGATTTATAGGTGTTGAAATTGCCGAGAACCTTACGCTTGCAGGGTACGATGTAACCTTAGTAGAGGGTTCAAATCAAATATTGCGAACTTTTGATAATGACATAGTACAAATTTTCCACAAAGAACTTGACGACCAAGGAATTAATTTAATCTTAAATGATAAAGTTAAATGTTTCCAAAAAGATACAGTAGTCCTAGAGTCAGGCAAAAAAATTGAAGCAAAAACCGTTGTATTGGCAATTGGCGTTGCTCCAGAAACTCAACTAGCCAAAGACTCTGGAATAAACATTGGAAAAACAGATGCCATATTAGTTAATAAAAACTACCAAACCAACGACCCACACATTTACGCCATAGGTGATGCTGCGGAAGTTTACAATGCCATAATGAAACAAAAATTCAAGCTTCCTCTTGCAGGTCCTGCATTAAAACAAGCAAGAGCAGTTGCCGACCATATATGTGGCAATGAAACATTAAACACAGGATTTATAGGGTCCTCAGCCATCAAAGTCTTTAGTTATAATGGAGCATCTACAGGGTTAACAGAAACCATGGTTAAAAACAACACAAATTTTGAATACGGCGTTACTTTCATTATACCAACAGACAAAGTAGGCATAATGCCTAACTCAAAACCTATGTTTCTTAAATTGATTTTTGAAATTCCCACAGGTAAAATACTTGGTGCTCAAGGAGTGGGTAAAGGAGATGTAACAAAGCGTATAGATGTTATTGCTACAGCCATTAAATTTAATGGAACTATTTACAACTTAAAAGATTTGGAGCTATGTTATGCCCCACCATTTTCTACAGCCAAAGATATAGTAAATTATGCTGGATATGTATCTAGTAATTTACTCGAAGGTGCATTTAAACAAGTCACCTTTGCCAAAGTTCGAGAGTTAGTTGAAAAAAATGCAACTATCATTGATGTACGAGAGGCTGCAGAATTTAAAAATGGACATATTATTAATTCAATTAATATACCTTTAAGCAAGTTGCGAGAAAATATAAGTAAAATTCCTAAAGAAGAAAGCGTATACATTCATTGTCGTACAGGTCAACGTAGTTATAATGCAATTCGTATGCTACAACAAATAGGCTATACTAAAGTTTATAATATAGCTGGAAGTTACTTAGGATTGTCATTCTATGAATATTTTTGGGATAAGGCAACAGGTAGAGAACCAATTGTAACAAAATATAATTTTAACTAAAAGTGATAAAAAACTCTAGTCTATATGTGACTGGAGTTTTTTTACGTTGTCTATATATTTGCACTCTGTTTGTACTAGATATAATCATAATAAAAAAGTTCATATTATTTTTTTTATATTTGTAAAGAATTTTTCAAAATGGTATTATGTAAAGTATAATTATTTTAAATAGCAAAACTCTAGGAGGCATTAGATGAAAAATTTTATTGGCAAGATTTTAATAATCGAAGATGAAAAACCCATATCCGATATTATAAAGTTTAATTTAGTACAAAATAATTTCGATGTAATTTGCGAATACAACGGTGAAGATGGTTATAATACCTTTATGGCTTCTTCTGATGTAGACCTAATTCTATTAGATATGATGATGCCAAAAATGAATGGGCTAGAAGTATGTACAAAAATCCGTAAAAGTAGCAATATACCAATTATAATGTTAACAGCAAAGGCAGACGAAAACGATAAAGTTTTAGGCTTAGAATCTGGCGCAGACGACTATGTAACAAAGCCTTTTAGTAATAAAGAACTTATTGCTCGCATTAAGACAAATTTAAGAAGAACTCAAGAAACTCAAGAAGACAAACTAGATGAAAAATTAATAATAGGCGATTTAACTATTGACCAAAATAAATATGAAATTTACAAACGAAACGTCGACCTAAAACTTTCTAAAAGAGAATACGAACTTGTTTTATTTCTAGCAAAACATAAAGATAAAGCTTTTACACGTGAAGAACTTTTAGAAAAAGTTTGGGGTTATGAATATTTTGGCGACTCAAGGACTGTAGACGTTACTGTAAGAAGATTGCGTACAAAAATTGAAGACAACAGCGATTCCCCAACTTATATAGTTACAAAAAGAAATGTAGGCTACTACTTCGGAGGATAAAATGTTTAGTTTAAAAATAAAGCTAATTGCTTTGTATATAGGGCTAGTTTTTATGGTTATGATTGTTAGTTCTACCTATATTTTATTCACGGTACGAAACAACGAATCCAATAAAGCTAAGCAAAATTTAACTCAGTACTGCACCTTCGTTGAAAATGAAGTTATAAAAAAATCTACTAGTCAAGGCGATTTAAAGGATAATTTAGACGGATTATTTAAAAATAGCAACACCGAGGAAGTAACCCCTACCTTAGACTATCAAATAGCCATACTTACTAAAGATGGTAGCAATGTAATTGCCTCTACAGAGCTCCTTAAAAATACAGCCATACCCGTTATTATCTCCGCTATAAATAGCACTAGCTCCTTTCAAGCATGGCGTAAAGATAAAGATACAAGAGGTTTTGACCGAGAATGGTTTGAGTATGCCACACCAACTCGTGACTATATAATATATGCCAGAACAGATGCGTCAAACAGCTCTGAAAGTGTTTTTTCCATGGCACAAACATTATTTATATCCGTAGTAATTGCCCTTGTATTAACAGCGATTTTAGGATATTTGCTTTCAGAAACTATAACAACACCTATTACTGAACTTACTAAAAAAGCAAAAGAGCTTGCCAGTGGCAATTTAGACGAAGAGGTAAAAGTTTATAGCACCGATGAAATTGGACAGCTTACAGATAGTTTTAACTTTATGACAAAGGAATTAAAACATAACATAGAAAGTATAGAAACAGAAAAAAACAAATTTGAAGTTATACTCCACTCTATGAGTGATGGAGTAATAGCTTACGACTCCTTTGGGAACGTTATTCACGTAAACAATGCAAGCAACGAATTATTGAATATAAATGCCAGTCGATACAACTTACAAAAACTAATGTCCTATTTTAATCTAGACTTTAAATTGTTGAATAAAGATGCAACTATATCTGTTGAAGATAGGTACATAACTATAAATGTTAACCACTACATGGATTACAGCGACAATACAACTGGAACACTTATAGTTATACAAGATATTACAAAGCATAAAAAACTTGATAATATGCGTAAAGAATTTGTTGCTAATGTATCCCACGAACTTAGAACACCACTTACTACAGTTAAAAGCTATACAGAAACAATAATAGATAATGAAATTACTGATAAAGAAACAATTAAAAACTTTTTATCCATTGTAATTTCGGAAGTTGATAGAATGACTTATTTAGTTGAGGATTTGCTAGACTTATCTCGTTTTGATAATGGTAAAATGAATTTAAAACTTATGCAGCTTGATTTAGCAGAGTTATTAGAAGATGCAGCAATCCAAAATGAGGTAATAGCCGGTAATAAAAATCAAATAATAAACTATAACCACAATGGTTCTAAATTTATAAAAGGCGATAAAGGCAGGCTACTTCAAGTTTTCAACAATATAATTAGTAATGCCGTAAAATACAGCCCAGAAAATTCTGAAATTTTCATTACCATTGATGAAGACGAAAAATATTATATAGTTGCCATTAAAGATAATGGTATAGGCATCCCAAAATCGGACATAAATAGAATTTTCGAAAGATTTTTCAGAGTAGACAAAGCTAGAAGTAGAGCTATGGGAGGTGTAGGCCTTGGGCTTTCTATTACTAAAGAAATTGTAGACTCTCATAAAGGTAAAATATCAGCCACTAGCAATAAGGGCGACGGAACAACTGTTATAGTAAAATTACTAAAAATATAGAGGTGAAAAATGCGTATACCATTTAAAAATTTAATAATTTTCACTCTAATAGCCTTGGCAATTTTTCAAACTTATACCCTTTGGTTTATTAACTTTTCCAACAGTAGCCAAAGTGTCGCCCATAATACAAACACAAATAAAGATAGTTTTATTAAACCGGCCTACATATCTCATACATTAAAAGAAGATATAAATAAGTACAATTTAATTTATGACATAAATGCGGAAAATGATTTCTATATAAATTCTAAAAACCTACTAATAAAGTATTTAGAAAAAGGCGAAGAAAGTACAGATGTTATTAAAGATATAACTAATGAAGTAAGTTTTAATTATAACTTCCTCCTTACTAACAAAAATATACACAATGCCTTAAGCATAAAAAGTAAAACAGAAATTATTAACTTTAATAAAATTACTTTTACCTTTACTAAAGACAACTTGTATATTGTATTTTCAAATAACGAAGTAAAACAGCAAATTTATTGCAAAGATTCAAACTTAATTGAAATTTATAAAAACTCATTACTAAACCAACAGTCTATTGCAAGTACTAAAGGATACTACTATTTGAAAAATAAAAATGACTACATTCTATTTTTTGATGAAACCTTTGAATACAATTTGCTAGATACCACTAATCCCTACAGCTCAAATGGTGAAATTCATATAAGTTCTGTAGAAAAACAAATTAGTCAATTTTTTGACGCACCAAACTCTAATATACAGCAGTCCATACCAACAGATACAGGAGCTATTACATTTAGTAACCAATCCACTATTGTAAGGTATTATCCTAATGACGTTTTTGAATACAAAAACTATGGTAGCTATATGGGTAAAGAATTTGATTTACTTAACTACTACTTAACAGCTACAAGCTTTATAAAAAATGACGCAAGTATAAAAAATAATTATTATTTAGACAACTATACAGTAAATACCGATAGTGTTACCTTTCGCTTCAATTTAACTCTTGGTGACTTTCCCATTATACTTAGCCAAACTTATAAAGATGAGCATATGTCATCATTTATTGAAGTTACCATAACCAACAATATAGTTACAACCTATAAAAAAATACCATATAACTTTTCTATATCTGAATATAAAAATGTAGTAAGTGTACCTATAACTAACATTCTATCAGACTCAGATGGCACAATGGATATAGAGCTAGGCTATAAAATGGAAAATAAAAACAATTTATATACCTCTTGGTTTATAAATTTTGATAATAATCAATTAGTACAATCTACAATACAATAAAGGAGAAAATATATGGATACCATTGTTGGTATTTTAACTGGAAACAATAGTGGAGTGAGTATAATACGCCTTAGTGGCCAATTGTCATATTCCATCGCCAAAGATATTTTTACTAATAAAATCGAAGACCATAAAATATCCTACGGTCACATAAAAGATAAGGAAATAGTCGACGAGGTATTGTTAACATATATGGCTGCGCCAAAAAGTTATACCAAAGAAGATGTAATAGAAATCAACTGCCACGGTGGTATAGTAAATACTAACATTCTGTTGGAGTTACTTATAAGAAAAGGCGCAAGACTGGCAGAACCAGGAGAATTTTCTAAGCGAGCTTTTTTAAATGGCAGAATAGACTTAGCAGAGGCAGAAGCCATAATGAGCCTTATTAATTCTAAAACTGAAAAAGAGCATAATATTGCATTAAAACAACTAAGAGGCCAATTGTCTAAGGAAATTGAAAATTACAGGAGTATCTTACTTATGCTTTTAGCTCAAATAGAAGCCTCTATTGATTACCCTGAACACGATATGGAACATGATAATTTAGCTAATGTAGAAAAGCATATGAAGGAAATTCTTCTTGCTATAGAAAAACTTATAGAAGGACGTAAAGAAGGAAAGCTTATTAAAGAAGGTATAGAAACAGCTATAATAGGTACTCCAAATGTAGGTAAATCCAGTTTACTTAATAAATTAGTAGGTGAAGAAATAGCCATAGTAACAGATATAGCAGGCACTACACGAGATACAGTTAAAGAATATATAAATGTGAAGGGAATAGTACTTAAAATAATAGACACAGCTGGTATACGAAATACTAATGATGTAGTAGAAAAAATCGGCGTAGATAAATCTTTACATTTGGCAAAAAATTGCGAATTAGTTATATTTATACTGGATAACTCCAAAGAAGCAACTGAAGAAGAACTAAATTTATTTAGAGCCATAGAGAGCAAAAAAATATGCATAATAAATAAAATTGATTTAAATAGAAAAATTGATATTTCCAAAATAGAAGAAATAACAAACAATATAATAGAAATTTCTTTAAAAGATAACATTGGACTAGATAAGTTCTATTGTACTATAGAGGAAATGTTTTTGGCTGGCTTTTTAGAAAATGAAAATACAAATTTAATTATAAACAACAGACATTACGAGTCCCTAATTAAAGCCAAAGAAAGTTTAAACCAAGTTTTAGAGGGCATTGAATTATCTATGACAGAAGATTTACTTGTAATAGATATAAAAGACGCCTATACACATTTAGGCCATATAACAGGTGCTTCCATAGACGAAGATATAATAGATAAAATATTTGCAGAATTCTGTTTAGGAAAATAAATAAGGTGATAATATGAATAAATATGATGTAATTGTTGTAGGTGGTGGCCATGCTGGTATAGAAGCAGCCTTAGCCAGTAGTCGACTAGGTGCAAAAACTATTTTGTTTACCATTTCCCTAGACGCCATAGGTCTTATGCCATGTAATCCAAATATAGGAGGAACTTCCAAAGGGCATTTAGTACGTGAAATAGATGCTCTAGGTGGCGAAATGGGCAAAAATATAGATAGAACCTATATACAAAGTAAGATGTTAAATACAGGCAAAGGGCCAGCTGTTCACTCTCTACGAGCTCAAGCCGATAAGTTGGCCTACCAAAAGGAAATAAAAAAAGTTGTAGAAAATACTAAAAATTTAGAAATAAGGCAGAACGAAGTAATAGACATCCATGTAGAAAATAATGAGATACGAGGCGTCTACACTGAAACTAATGCCTACTACCAATGTAAATCCTTAGTTCTAGCTACAGGTACATATTTGAAATCTCGTTGTTTATACGGCAATGTTATAGTAGAAAGCGGACCAAATGGATTAAAAAACGCCCTTAAACTAGAAGAAAAATTAAAAGCCATGGGCATTACATTATATCGCTTTAAAACAGGCACTCCAGCAAGAATAGACAAGAAAACTGTAGACTTTTCCAAAATGGAAGCCCAATATGGAGATGAAAATGTAATCCCCTTTTCCTTCGAAAATGATGCACTAGAAAAAAAAGACATACCTTGTTACTTAACCTATACCAATAAAAAAACCCACGAAATAATTAAAAAGAATTTAAAGCATTCTCCAATATACTCAGGCACTATTGAAGGAACCGGAACACGATACTGCCCGTCTATTGAAGATAAAATTGTACGTTTTGAAGATAAAGAAAGGCACCAAGTTTTTATAGAGCCAGAAGGCGAAGACACCAATGAAATGTACGTAGGAGGCATGAGTACTTCCATGCCAGAAAATGTACAAATTGAAATGTATAGAAGTGTCGCGGGAATGGAAAATGTAAATTTTACTCGCACAGGCTATGCCATTGAATACTCATGTATTGACGCAACTCAACTAAAACTAACTTTAGAATTTAAAAATATTAAAGGCTTATACAGCGCTGGGCAATTTAATGGTAGCTCTGGTTATGAAGAAGCAGCGGCACAAGGCATAGTTGCCGGAATAAATGGAGCACTAAGAGCTTTAGGCAAAGAAGAAATAATTATTGACCGTTCTCAAGGCTACATAGGTGTGTTAATTGATGACTTAGTAACAAAGGGCACTAAAGAACCTTATAGGATGATGACTTCCCGTGCAGAATATAGACTCTTGTTACGCCAAGACAATGCGGATATACGACTTACCCCTATAGGTTATAAAATTGGTTTAATAAGGGAAGACAGATATAATAAACTACAAGATAAAATTCATTTAATTGAAGAAGAATTAACTAGAATAGAAAATATCACCATTTCGCCTAAAGTTATAAATACTTTTTTAGAAAAGAAAAATAGTACCCTCCTTAATTCTGGAGCCAAACTAAAAGATTTAATAAAAAGACCGGAGCTAGATTATTACATTCTTGCTGATTTTGACGAAACAAGGCCCGAATTACCATTAAAAGTAAAAGAGCAAGTAAATATTTCCATTAAATACGAAGGATATATAAACCGTCAAGTGCAACAAGTTGCTCAATACAAAAGGTTGGAATCAAAACTTTTGCCCTTAAATTTAGATTATGAAAAAATTGATAATTTAAGAATAGAAGCCAGACAAAAGTTAAATAAAATAAGGCCTTTAAGCATTGGTCACGCATCTAGAATAACAGGTGTAAGCCCTGCTGATATAAATGTTTTAATGATTTATTTGGAAAGTAAAAAGGATTTATACAATAAGTAGTAAAAAATACTGCGTGGAAATAATGAAAACTCATTTCCACGCAGTATTTTTTTAACTACAACCTGTAGTCGTACCACAAACAGTACAAACTTTACAAGTTCCATTTTTAACTAATTTATTGCTTTTGCAATTACTACAAATTTCCCCTTGCAAGAAATCTTTATATGTATATTCTTTAGTCATAGCCTCTCTAGCTTTTTCTTCAATGGATTTTTCCTCATACATGTCTGGCTTTACTTGACAATATTCATAATTCCCTAATTCAATGTCAATAATTTTACTTATTAAATCCGATATAGAATCCACATATTTTATATATGGATGCCCTGTAACAAATCCACTTGGCTCGTATTTTTGTCCACGATACATTGATGCAATATCTTTAGCTGGTACATTGTATTGAAGCATTTCAGATATAGTAGTAGATAAACTATCTAATAATCCTTTTGTTAAAGAACCCTGTCTACCAGAGGATACATATACCTCCCCTAACCTACCTGTATCATAAAATGATGTTGTTATATAAAGTTTTAAGCCATTTATATTTGCTTCATGTACATGGGCTGTTCGTATTCCCGAAGGTTTTATCCTTAAAGGCTTTCTGCTACCTTTGCTAGCATCTTTTGCAATGTCTAGTAACTCATGGTATGTTAAATCCTCCAAATTACGCTCTTTGTGCATTTTTGTATTTAAAGGTTGACCAGCTTTACAACCATCTCTATATAAGGCTATAGCCTTTATGCCTAAGTCCCAAGATAGTTTGTAAATATTTTTTACGTCTTCTACTGTTGCCGAACTTGGCATATTCACAGTTTTGCTTATAGCACCTGTTACACAAGGAGTTAAAGCTCCCATCATTTTAACATGGCCTTCTGGCTCAATAAAACGTTGCCCCGTTCCACAAGCGTTGGCTGTATCAAAAATAGCTAAATGTTCACTTTTTAAATGTGGCGCATTTTCAATGTTTCCATCAATAAGCATTCCATCTTTTTTCCTTAGAACAAACTCTACTATTTCATCTATTTCCGATGAATTATACCCTAATTTCTTTAAAGCCGTTGGTATTGCAGGGTTTACTATTTCCATAAAAGAGCCACCAACTAATTTTTTAAAAGCTACGTGAGAAAAAAACGGTTCAGATGATGTTGTTGCACAATCCATTGCAAAAGCAATTGTTCCTGTCGGTGCTAATACAGAAACTTGGGCGTTTCTAAATCCATGTTTGTTTCCACTTTCAATTGCTTTTTTCCAAACATCCTTAAGAGCCTCGGAAATATTAGTATATTCATCTTTAATTAGAATTTCGTGATTTATTTTTACTGGCGTATAACTTAGGTTTTCCAATGGCTCATCACCATTATATCTTGCTATTTTACCATGATTTTTTACAACTCTAAGCATATGTTCTTTATTTATGTCGTAACACTTAAAAGGACCAATTTTTTCCGCCATTAATGAAGATATGTAATAGGAATATCCTGTCATTATACTTGTTAAACTTGCACCTATAACTCTTGCCTCTACGGAGTCATATGGTATTGCCATACACATAAACATCATTCCCATATTTGTAAGGCCTAGCCCTGTTGTTCTGAATAAATACGACCTTCTGGCAATGTCTTTAGTCGGGAATTGTCCTTTATGGATTGTACTTTCTAGAACTAACTGACACATTTTAATGCAATGTAAGTACCCTTCTATATCGAACTCATCTTTTTCCACCTCATAAAACTTCATTATATTAATACTAGCTAAATTACAAGCTGTATCATCTAAAAACATATACTCTGAACATGGATTTGAAGCATTTATTCTATTGTATTGAGCATTATAATTACCATCTTCGCCACTTGGGCAAGTATGCCAGTTATTAATTATATCGTCATACTGTACTCCTGGGTCGCCACAGCGCCACGCAGCATAGGAAATTTTATCAAATAGCTCTTTTGGGCTAATTTTTCTATTTACTCTGTCGGAAATAACGCCTTTTAAACCCCAAGATTTATTTTCATCGTCTATTACGCTCATAAATGAATTAGAAATTCTTACAGAATTATTCGCATTTTGACCAGATACAGTATCGTAGGCTTCACCGTCTATAGACGTTGAATATCCCATTTTACCTAGAGCAACAGCCTTATCTTCTTCCTTCGCCTTCCACATTATATAGTCTTCTATTTCTGGGTGTTCTACATTTAAAATGTTCATTTTAGCCGCTCTTCTTGTAGTTCCTCCAGACTTTATAGCCCCTGCATTTCTATCAGATACTTTTAGAAAGCTTAAAAGTCCAGAACTATTTCCGCCACCAGATAACGGCTCGCCTTTTCCACGAATAACCGACCAATTTGTTCCAACTCCTGAACCATATTTAAAAAGTAAAGTTTCCGTTGTAACTTGATCTGTTAAAGACTTGTCCCCAACTAAGGAATCTTCCACACTTATAATAAAACATGCCGAACCTTGAGTTCTACTGTATGCGTCTTGGGATTCCACAACTTCTTCTTTTTTTTCGTCATAATAAAAATGACCTTGTTTTTTACTATTTATACCATATGTTAAATTTAAACCTGTATTGAACCATTGAGGGCTATTAGGTGCCCACATTTGCGCTAACATCATATATACAAGTTCGTCATAAACAATATTTTTATTTTGTTCATTTATTAAACCTTCATCTAATAAGGACTCAACCCAAAAAGACACCATTCTATTTGTTATATCTTTCATTGATGTTTCCATACCGGCTTTATTTGGAACGCCTTTTTTTCTAAAGTACTTTGTTGCTATTATATCGCAAGCACTTTGAGAATATTCTACAGGAAATTCTAAATCTTTATAATCATTGATTATTTCTCCCGTGCTATAATTCGTAAGAGTTACATCTACCTTTTTCCATTTAAACAAATCGAATACAGACTTTTTAGTTCCTTCTAACTCCTTTGTAAAATGGCGATGAATTAACATATCTAACATTATTGCCTCCTAAACTTGTTACTTATTTTAATAAAAGTACTCTCTAATTATGTATCAAAAAAAAATATATTGCAAAGATTTTTCCCTAATAAAATGTAAAATAAGTAATAAAAAACACACAAATTTAGTTATAAATTTTGTCCCTTAAAACTAAATACAAATTTGTGCGCTTTTTTCTATACTAAAGATTTTAAAATATCTACTATTTTTTCTACCTCTTCAATAGTATTTTTATATCCGAAAGAAAATCTAACAGTACCTTGCGGATAAGTTCCTATGGTTTTATGTCCAATAGGTGAACAATGCATACCACATCTAGTTAATATACCATGATTACTTTCTAAAAAATGAGCAACTTCAGCATTATCTTTACTAGGAAAGTCTATGGAAACAAGACCTAATCTTTTACACTTTCCGTCACCTACTACCCTAAATGGCAAATCCTTTATACCCTTTAAAAAAATATCTGTAAGTTTTTTTTCATGTAACTCTATATTTAATAAATTTTTTTCTATATATTCCAAAGATTTGCTTAATCCGTATATACCTGGCAAATTTAATGTTCCAGACTCAAATTTATCTGGCATATATTCAGGCATTTCTAAGCTATGGGAAATACTACCTGTTCCGCCTTGTATAGTCGGCTCTAGCTTGGAAGCTAGTTCCTTACTAAGCAATAAAGCCCCTATTCCCTGTGGTCCTAATAACCCCTTATGTCCTGGTAAGCACAGAGCAGAGAGTTTTAGTCTTTTAAAATCTATAGACATATGGCCTGCACTTTGAGCTGCGTCTAAAACTAAAGGGATATTAAACTCTTCACACACAGCCATTATTTCTTCTACTGGAAAAATCATACCTGTTATATTAGAACAATGGTTAATAATGACCAACTTAGTATTTTCTCGTATTAAATTTTTCAGACCAGACACCTTACTTCTGCCATGTACATCTCCATGTATTACAGTATATTCTATATCTTTATTGGACAAAAATTTTAAAGGCCTCATTACAGAGTTATGCTCAAAGCTACTTACAATTACATGGTCATTTGCCTTAAGCAAGCCATTTATTACCATATTTAAGCTTGATGTAGCACCACTTGTAAATATTACATTTTCCACACTTAAGCTACCGTCTTTATTAACTAAATTAAAAAGTTTGCATAGTTGCTCTCTAGTTTCAAATACTTTTTCTGCAACTAAACTAGACTCTTTGTACAGCCCTCTATTTATATTCATTCCTATATTTTCTATATATTCCCTCATTTCATCTCCAACATTTGGAGCTTTTGGGAAAGAGGTTGATGCATTATCTACGTAAATCATTCTTCACCTAACCAAACTAATTTATATTCTTCACCGTTAATTAAAAAAACCTTATGTGCATCCCTATCTAGTTTTTTAAAATCCAATTGGTCGCAATTTATCCTTAAACACGAACCACAAGATGAACTTATTTTTCGTGGCACAGGCGCAATTATGGGATTTAAATTTGACAAGGCCTTGCTAGTTTTTATAGCACTTAAATGTGTGTGGAAAGTTACAATATACTCTCTCATGTCTATTCTTCCGTACTATATAAATTGCCAAAGGATACTATCAATGTAAATATTAAACCAATGGCAACAGCTATCATACCATTTGTAGTAACTCTTTGACCACTAGATGCCAAACCAAAGTTATGCGCAATGCCAGCTCCTACGAGTAAGCCTAATATTACTACAACAGAATCCACATTACCCTCTCCAGATAATGCAACTTGACGCAATGGACAACCACCAAGTAAAACAGCGCCCCATCCAACAAGTACCATTCCTAAAAAGTTGCCCAATCCATCAGTATGAGCAATAGGCTGACCTTCAAAACCTAAATTAAAGCTTTTTAGTACTATATTTCCAATAATTACCGTGACAACCACAGCTATTAGACCTGCGCCATAGCCAACTTTTTTAAACATAATAGTATCTCTTATTCCACCTGCCGTACAAAACCTAGTACGCTGGCATACAGCCCCTACAATTAAACCACCTACTAAGGAAATTAGCCAAGGTGCGTGCATAGCTCCTGGACCTTCTGTACTAAATTTAATAAAAGATGGAGCAAATAACAATAATAGTAATAGTCCAAATGTTACAGCTGGAAAAACCGCACCTTCTGCTGTACTTAAAGTATACTGTCTTTTTAAAGAGAAACCTTTTTCCAAAAATTTAATACCAATAAAAATACCAACAGCAAATCCCACTAAGCCGATAATGGCATTTAAATCTCCCCCACCAATTCTAAGTAGCATACGAACAGGGCAACCTAAAAATACTAAAGCACCAATCATCATAAATATACTTAAAAAAAAACGTTGAACCGGTGATGAGCCACCTCTTACTTTAAAGTCTTTTTTTGCAAAAGAAATTAAAAACGCCCCTAATACTAAACCTATTATCTCTGGCCTAATATACTGAACCTTTACTGCACTATGAAAACCTAATGAGCCTGATGTATCTCTTAAAAAGCAAGCAATACAAAATCCCATATTGGCTGGATTTCCCATAAAGGTAAGCAATAAAGCCGCTAAGCCTAATACTACTCCTGCTACAATTAACTGTTGCTCCCTTTCTAACTTCATAATTCCTCCTAATATCTAATTTGTTGAATTTACTTCTCTATTATGTATTAAAACTAGTAAATATGCAATACGCTTGAAAATTTTGCATAGTCAATTGACATATCGTCAGTGGGGGCTTGCACCCACACTAAGCGTCGAATTCAGCCACATAACTGAGTTGGTTGCTTACTTAGTTGCATAGTCGAGCAGAAAGCAAAGCTTTCAACTAGGTAGCCACCTATGCCTATATTGAGTGGAAGTTTAATTCTTAACGATAAAAAAACTGTGTGAAAATACATAATTAACTTGTATTTTCACACAGTAAAGGTTCTATAATTTTTTTAATTCACTCCTGGATGTCTTCCTGTCATGCCAAACATTTTACGGATATCGTAAAGTTTTTGTACATTTTCATCACTAATTACTTTCGGTCCACCTAGCATTTTCGATTTATAAAGAAGTTCAGCATAAAACTCCAGTGACTCCATTTTAAAATATGCTCCCATTAGATCGTCGCCCCATGTTAATGCTCCATGATTTTCTAGCAACACAGCATCATATCTATCTAAAAACTGTTCAATGCCATCTGGAATTTCCACTGTTGATGGAGTGCCATAAGGTGCAATTGGAACGCTACCTAAAGATATAACAGCCTCTGGCATAATAGGTTCCTCTAAAGGAATGCCAGCAATAGCAAAGCTAGTTGCAAAAATCGGATGTGCATGAACCACAGCTTTTACATCATCTCTTTTTTCATAAACACGCATATGCATTTTTACTTCCGATGATGGCTTGAATTTGCCATGGGCCTCTATAACATTGCCCTTGGCATCTACCTTACATATATATTCAGGCGTCATAAACCCTTTGGAAACGCCTGTTGGTGTACATAAAAATGTATTGTCATCTAGTTTGACAGAAATGTTGCCGTCATTTGCTGCAACCATTCTTCTTTCGTAAATTCTTCTACCTACCTCACAAATTTGTTCTTTGATTTCTAATTCACTTGACATTTTCTCCTCCTGTACAATTGTATTAAATCTCTTTTCAGTTTTTTTATATTTTGATTATACACCTTTACGGTGTGTAAATCTATTTATTGTTAAAAAATATTTTTATAGAGTTAATGTGTTGTTACAGGGGAATTTATCGGTAAGAATTAGACCCCAACCTCAATGTATATAAGTAGCGGTACAGTCTAATCTGGTCGAAAGCTGTGCTTTCTGTTCGACTATGCAACCAAGTAAGCAACCAACTCGGTTATACGGCCAAATTCGTCTTCAGGGGGGGTACAAGCCCCACTGGCGGATAGGTCTATTGACTATAAAGTTTTCACCCCTTTATACTACCAGATGTTAGTCCATCAATCATATACTTTTGTCCAAGTAAAAAAATAACTACCATTGGTAATAGCGCAACTACACTTCCTGCAGAAATTAAATTATCCATGGCCACACCAGCTTCATCAATGAAATTTGTTAGCCCAACAGTTAATGTATATAAACTTTTGTCAGTCAAAAAAATTAAAGGTGCTTCATACTCATTCCAGCGCCAAACAAAATTCAAAATAACTACTGTAGCTATAGCCGGTTTAGCTAAAGGCAATACTAGCCTTGCGAATATTTTTGATTCACTCGCACCATCTATCCGTCCGGCTTCTATAATCGAATTTGGTACATCTAAAAAAAATTGTCTAAATAAAAATGTACTAAGAGGTGAAAATAACCTAGGTAATATTAATGCCCATAAAGTGTTAAATATATTTAAATACTTAAATAAAATAAATTGTGGTACCATTAAAACTTGAAAGGGAACCATCATAGTAGCTAAATAAAGTAAAAATAATTTATCCCTATATTTAAACTCCATTTTCGCAAAAGCATATCCAGCCATCGAAGCAGTCAAAACCGTGCCCAACACGGAAACAAAAGTAGTTATAAATGTATTTTTAAAATACAACATAAAGGAAGGGCTTTGATTAAATAATACTTCCTTATAATTAATCAATGACATTGTTTTGGTAATTAATTTAGGAGGAAATGCATAAATTTCATTTAGTGGCTTAAAAGAAGCTGATACCATCCAAATAAAAGGAAATATAATTAATATAGCTATTGCACTAGATATTACCGTAAAAAATATTTTTTGACCTTTATTTATTTTCATACCATCCTCCTATAGAGACTTTTCACGTCTTGCTTGTATTTTCCATTGAAATAACGTAATAAGAAAAATAAATATTAATAACATCCAAGACATTGCCGCCGCATACCCCATTTTATGAAACCTAAAACCACTAACATATATATAATGAGCAACAACAGTTGTTGAACGTCCAGGACCGCCATCTGTCATTATGTTTACTGTACCAAAAACTTGGAATGACCCTATTATACTTGTTATTAATAAGAAAAATGTTGTGTTCCTTAACATGGGAACAGTTATTTTAAAAAATTGCTGAATCCCATTTGCTCCATCAATTTCAGAAGATTCATACAAACTTCGGTCAATCCCTTGTAATCCAGCCATATACACCACTGTGTTATAACCTATCCCCATCCAAATACCTACTATTATAATTGCAGCCATAGCCCAAGTTGTGCTGCCTAACCACCCTGGCGGATTATTAATCCCAATAAACCTTAAGAATTCGTTAATAAAACCACTATTTGGATTAAACAACATAGCCCATACTACACTGGCAGCCACTACACTTGACACATATGGCAAAAAAATAGTAATACGTAAAATATTCTTGCCATAAACCTTATTGTTTAAAATAGTTGATAATACTATAGCTATTGATAATACACACGGTATCGTAATAATTGTATACTTTAAATTATTTTTGACTGCATCAATAAACCAAGGATCTTTAAACATTGTTACAAAATTATCCAACCCAACAAAAGTAATTCCATCTATACCTTTAAATAAATTAAAATTTGTAAAGGATATAAAAAAAGAAAATATAATCGGCAATAAAATAAAAATAATAAACCCTATAAAATTTGGTAATACAAATGCTAAGGCAGTCCAGTTGTTTCGTTTCAATACATCACTTCCTTTTAAGATGAATTTTTTAATTTACTTGTATTGCTTCGTCACTTCTCGTTTTTAAATTATTATAGTAATCCTCATCAGTTGTATCACCTAAAAAATAAAGTTCGCTTTCCTCTTTATATATTTGAGCTATTTGAGGTAAACCCTTTGTATATGTATCGACTATATACTGCAAGTTTGGATTAAACATAACTTCTTTAAAACTTTCAACATCAAATAACTTTTCTGGATTTTCACCTAATACCCCTGATACTACTGCATCTTCATTTACCTCATTCCATACCGGCACTTTTCCTCCCTTAAGCATAAATAAAGAACCATCAGTTAACCAATACTTTATAAATTCCCATGATTCTTTCTTATAGTTTGAGTTTGAACTCATGCTTAAATGATTATTTAATCTAGCCTGATAATTATTCTCTATACCTTTTTCCGTAGTTGGTAACTTTCTAAAAGAGGTAATAAAATCATGTGGATAATTTTCCAAATCACGTACATACCTTATCATCCATGATGAAGCAGACATTGTAGATACTTCTTCATTTAAAAAAGCAGGATGGCAGTACATGTCAAATCCTCTTGAATATATATCTTCAAAAGACATTGAATATCCATTGTCCATTATTTCTTTAACTAATGTATTATATTTAAATTCAGGTGCGTCAAAATTACTCTCTTCACCGCCATCTTTATAATACACATCACCTCCTAAAACAGCATTGGCAAAGCTAAATGGACCACCCCCATAATAACCATGAGTTCCATATATGACCTTGCCGTTCTCTTCTCCAGATAAAGCCTTCGATACTTCATAAAATTCCTTTGCATCCCAGTCATTGGATATTTTAACGGATTTTTCATCAAGTCTATCTTTATTAACCATCATAAAATCAATTTCTCTTGCTGTTGGTAGTCCATGTAATTCTCCATTAATATAAACTTGACCTTCACCACCACCAACTATATTTTCCTTTATAAATTCATCTGCACCATATTGGGTCAAAGGCTCGCTCATTCCACCTTCAGCTCTTAGTGTCATCCTATCATTTGAATAGGTAAAATACATATCAATTTGTTCGCCAGATAATATCGCCGTATCCAATTTAGTATTTCCCGTTTCATCATTGGTAAATCTTACATACTCAACTTGAACATTTGGGTTTTTAGAATTCCAATCCTCTACTAAAGCCTCTGGACCATTTTCCGCAGGTACTCCGCCCCAAATTATTAGTTTTTTCACTTCATCCTTTGCTACTGCCCTTTCAGAAGTATCTTTCTCCCCACTGCAACCAACCAATGCAGTAACCATTAAGATAAATACCACAAATTTTTTCATAATTAACCTCCATAACCTTTAAAGGGTCTTATTGCTCTCCCTATAGAAATAATAACAATATTTCAGCTAACTTATAATCAACTTTGCCATTCTATTCTATAATTTTTTTTAGATGAATTTATTGAATTTAAGACCAGTGTAAAAATAATGCAAATAAATATTGAATTTATGCATCCTTTCTATAAGCTTTTGGACTCAATCCATAATACTGCTTGAATATTCTACTAAAGTAACTTTCGCTATTATATCCAACCTCCTGCGCAACTTGAAATACAGTTAAATTTGTTGTACTAAGTAAATCAACAGCAGCCTCCAGCCTAACCTTATTTAAGTATTCAGTAAAATTTACACCTATTTTTTCTTTAAACACTCTAGATAAATATGTTTCATTTAATCCAATTTCTTTAGCTACTACTTGTAATCTAATGTCTTTATTATAATTATTTCTAATAAAAATTATTGCTTTTTTTATTTCTTTACTTAAACCCTCACGCTCTAAATTAAATATTAATTCTAAATATATTGGCACAAATCTTAATATTTTATATTCCATTTCTTCAACAAATTCCGTTTCAAAATAGTTATAAAAATTTTCACCATCAATATTTATTTTATTAATGTCACCACCTGCTTCACGTATCAAATCCATAAATATACCTTGAATATATTGTATCTCCTTAAAATCTTTAGTGTCTTTATAATAAGCCTTTGCCTTGGTAAATATACATACTATGCTCTTTTTTATTTCATCTTCATTACGCTGTATAATCTTCATCTTTAAAGCCCTAATATCCTCATTTGCAAGTATTGGCAAATACTCTTTTCTCAATTTGTTTATTTCAATAGCTTTTAGCACTTTTTCTATGGTTTCGTAAATTTCATTTGTTGAGATAGATAATTTAGGTATATAATCGATTGCTCTATTATACTTTAACGCCTCTCGTATATAGTCACTATCGTTTATACAACTTAATACAATTATTATTATGCTGGGATATTTTTCATTTATTTTTTTAATTAGAGTAATTCCATTCATTTTTGGCATTTTTATGTCTGTTAATACTAAATTCGGCCTTTCTTTCACGACAATATCAAATGCTTCAACACCATTGCTCGCTTCAAAAACATCTGTTATTCCCAATTTTTCCCAATCTATTGACATCAATATACCTTTTCTTACTAATATTTCATCATCTACAATTAAAATTTTAATTTTCTTCATCCTTCCTTAACAAAATAATCGTACTTGTTCCTACCGTAGTCGAAGTCATCCACATCCCACACGGCTTCTTATAATTAAACTTTATTCTAGAATATACATTATTCACCCCTATAGATTGAGATTCACTTCTTTTATATTCAGTTGTTAGTAACTTATTAATTTTTTCTTTTTCAATACCCTTACCATTATCTGTTATTATAATTGAAATATACTTTTTCCTATTCTTTATACTTATATCTATTATGCCCCCATACATTTCGTCTTCAAAACCATGAATAATAGAATTCTCCACAATAGGTTGAATGAGTAAAACAGGTATAAAACAATGTAGTATATCATCATCGAAGTTTATATTTACCTTTATTTTTTTGCCATATCTCATTTTTTGTATCTTAATATAATATTCTATACATTTTATTTCCTCTTCAATGGATATTTTGTCATGTCCTAAAGTTTTTTCTAAAATTACACCTAAAGCTACAATCATTTCCTCCGAGGTCTTCGCATCTTCTATAATACACAGCCACTTAATTCCATTTAATGTATTTAAAATAAAGTGAGGACTTATTTGAGATTTTAAAGCGTATAATCTATTTTCTACTTTTTCTTTTTCTTCGCTTCTTACATTCTCTATTAATCTATTTATTTCATCTATCATATAATTAAAATTTGTTGATAACTGTACTACCTCCAAACTTCCTCTAGGTGTAACATAGGCATTTAAGTTTCCTCTTATTATTTTTTCTACAGATACATTTAAAATATTAATTTCTCTTGTAGTATGCCTAGATGTTAAATAGGCTGTAAATATTATTATAAATATAAACACTATATTAATAGTAAATATAAAATCTCTATATTGTTTAACCTCGTAGGTTAATGACTTGTATGGCGTTATTTGTACTAGACTCCAATTTGTTTTATCTATGGCACTGCATATTACAAATACGTCTTCACCTTTTATAGTGTACTTACCTTCCCTATCTAATAGTTTCATGCTACTAAGTATATAATTGTCTTTTACTGTACCACCTATTATTTCTTGCTTTTCATTAATTAAAAAACTATATGAATTTTTATATTCACCGCCGTTTGCCAATATATTGTTTATATCATGTTGACTTAAATAAATTGCAAGCACCCCTAGTTTCTGCCCACTTGAAGTTTTTATTAACCTTGTTAAAGCTATACCATCTTCGAAGTCTAAAACACTGTTTGCTGGACCATTCCATATAAAAAAGCCATTATTTTCTAAGGCTTCCTTAAACCACCTTGACTCTTTAACCCTATCATAGTTGTACCTTTTGTTGCTTGCGCTATAATAATCTCCATAAAAGTCAAAAAAACAAGTTTCAACATCATATAAATATAAATTACTAGTCTGGGCAGTTAGCAATGCCTCATTAATACTTTTACCGCTAAAAAGTGATTTATTTTCTCCTATCTCTTGAATTTCATTTTCTATTTCTTTATTTAAGTTAATAAAATTTGACACAATAATTATTTTGTTAAGTATCTCATCAAATTCATTAACCATTTGTTCTAATGTTTGCTTACTATTTTCTTCAATCTTTTTAGTAAGTATTTTTTCAGTATATGTATATCCTATAAAAGGCAAAATAATAAGTGGTATAGCAGACACTAAAAAAATGTATAGCATGAATTTTTTTTGTAAACTTATTTTTCTCTTTTTCAAAACAGCCTCCTTGTAATATATAGTATAAAATTTTTTACACGAATATTTTTTAACTTATTCAACTTGTTTATAAATTTTTTTTACATAAAAACAATATATTTGGAAATATATATATATTTATTCTATCATGAGGTAAATGAATCTAAATTATTACGGAGGTATTTATGAAAGTAAATTTCGATTTTATAGTAATAGGTGGTGGCCTTTCCGGTTTATGCGCAGCCATTGCAGCTAGCCGTAAAGGTATAAAAACAGCTTTAATACAAGACAGGCCTGTACTAGGCGGCAATGCAAGTTCTGAAATAAGGATGCATATATGCGGAGCAGACAATCATGGAAATAGGAAAAATGCCCGTGAAACCGGTATAATTGAGGAAATACAATTAGAGAACATTAACTGTAATAGACAAAAATCTTATTCCATTTTTGATACTGTACTTTGGGAAAAAGCTAGATTTCAAGAAAATCTGTCACTTTTTTTAAATACAAGAGTACAATTTGTGGAAAAATCACATGACAAAATAATTTACGTAACAGGATACCAGTCAACAACTGAAAAGGAAATAAGTTTTTATGCAAATACCTTTGCTGATTGTACTGGCGATGGATTTATAGCTTATAAAGCTGGTTGTGAAATAATGTACGGACGTGAAGATAAATTAACCTTTAACGAACCCCATGCACCTGCTAAAGCCGATACACACACTATGGGCAATACTCTACTTTTTACAACTAAAGATGTTGGGTATCCAATAGAATTTAAAAAGCCTAAATTCGCTAAGCACTATACAGAAGAAGATTTATATGGCAGACTCCATGGTAATGAATATTTTAATTATTGGTGGATAGAACTTGGTGGCAAAGATGAAAATGTAATTACCGACGGTGAATATTTACGAGATGAATTACTAAAATCGATATACGGTGTTTGGGATCATATAAAAAATTCCGGTGACCATGATGCAAAAAATCACGCATTAGATTGGATAGGCTTTCTCCCAGGAAAAAGAGAAAGCCGCCGAGTTATAGGGGACTACATTTTAAATGAAAATGATCTATCTTCAGGAAAAATATTTGACGATGCCATAGCCTATGGTGGTTGGCCAATGGATATGCATATAATCGGTGGATTAACCAACAGTTTAGAGCCTACCGAATATATAAATATGGATAATTTATACACTATTCCATATAGAGCCATATATTCTAAAGATATTTCAAATTTATTCATTGGCGGAAGAAATATAAGTGCGAGTCATATGGCATTTGGGTCTACTAGAGTAATAGCGACCTGTGCTGTCATCGGCGAGGCAATTGGTAAATCCGCCTACTTTTGCCATAGCAAATCTATTTCACCAAAAGATGTTTTACCTATTATAAAAGAGTTACAGCAAGAACTAGTTGATGACGACATATTTATTCCTGGATTTATAAATAATAATAGTAAAGATATAGCCAAAGAAGCCACTATAAAGGCGAGTAGTGAATTAAAAACTTGCCCCTGTATAAATGTAGTTAATGGATTAAGCAGAAATACAAACAGAATAAATATGTGGTCTTCTGAAGAAATGACAAATAAAAATGAATGGATAGAATTTAATTTTAATCAAAAAAAGGTAGGCTGTATAAAAATTAAATTCGACTCCAACTTATCGAAAGAACTTATGCTAACTTTATATGGTGAACGTGGAAAAATCCCTTTATCAATGCCAGAAGAGCTTGTTAAAGATTATTTAGTTTTAATATATTACAAAAACAATCTCGTTAAAGAAATTAAAATAGCTGACAATTACTTAAGATACAATAATATAAATACACATAATTTACTTTGTGATAAAATAAGATTAGAATTTAAAAATACTCACGGTCTAAAAAATATACATTTATTTGAGGTTAATATTTTATCCCAATAAAAAAAATAAAACTATCGTATCTCGCCTAACGATAGTTTTATTTTTTTGCACTGATATTATTCTTGACACACCTTTTTAATTTGCACTGCAATATATGGCTTACCTAGTAACTCTACTTTGAATTTCCCTTTAAATACTCCCTTGTCCTCTCTTGTCATATTCCATGTATCAATAACTTGCACAGAGTATGAGGTTTCATCATCAAAATAATATTCTTTAAATAACGGTTGCATAAAACTATAGTAAATTAAATAATAATCTTTAACTTTTTTATGCTGTGATACAGTCATTTCAGGGACAGCACATATTCCATCCCAACCTAAATCGTAGGGAGCTAAACCAAGTCCTGGCGTTTCATTGTAAACCTCCAATAATAATTTAAATCTTTTATGACTTTCTCCATGCAACTTACCACCATGGGACCACCACAGTATATCTTCGTCATTTAAATATGTTTCTCCGTGTCCAGGATACCCACCTCGGCAAGCAGCCTCCCAAAACCTTCTTAGCATTTCTTCCCCCGAAATATTACCCCATCCATGTTCTATATTTCCCTCATAGCATATTTCATCTAATACAATGGGTTTTCTATACTCTAATCTCCATTTATCAGTAAGTTCAGCCGTCCTATATAACTCCTGCCTCTGTATGCTACAATGTGTAATCCAAGGTAATTTATAATCATAAAAAGGTCTGCAATTATGGATAGAAGTTAAATGATTATAGGGATCTTTCTCGCTTATTATCCTTGCGTAGCTCTCCCAATCTTCATGAGATTTATACTCTAATAAATCATACTCGTTAGCTAGAGACCACCATACGTTTCTAAAAGCCGAAAGCCTCGCCATCACGTACTTCCAATATATCACATCATTTTCAGACGACATATTTGAAAATCCCCATCTATCATATGGATGCATAACTATTATGTCTGCCTCTATCCCTATCTTTTGCAACTCTAAAATGCAATTTTCAATATGGGCAAAATGCTCTGTATTAAATCTATTAAAGTTCCAATCGTTACCCTTAGATAATGGTGTATAGTCCTTAAAATTTTCTTTTGTAAGAACTCTAGAGTCCATTGGCGTTCCTTCATAAGGGTATGACCTTGGTTCTTTGAAGTTGTAATTGTAGTGCTTTGGAAATATACAAAAACGTATTTTATTAAAAGCACTATCCCTTAAGGTATTTAAGGTTTCTTTAATTAATTCATCGCTTTGTAAGTTCCAAACATAACATGTTGTTCCTATGGAATAATAGGGTGTTCCATCTTCATAGGCAAAGTGAAATGTATTAGCTACCCTAACAGGTCCCTTATTACCAGCTGTAGGATTAATCGATTCAAAGCAACCTTCTTCATTCATGCCAAAACTACTTTCTACATTAAACATATAGTCACCAACAAAAGAAGGCATAAACCTAATTTTATAGATACCTTTGTCATCGTAAAATCCATCTACTTCTACAGTGTGCTTTTTATGAATGAATGTACCCTTAACCCACTGATCAATAAATGGATTATTTTCACTTGGTCCATTTATAACAACTTCAAATACATCCCATTTTTCCACTTTTTTATTATATTCAATCGCCATTTAAAACTCCTCCTATTAATTAAGATTTAACTTCCCCTGATAACCCTTCAACGAAATAACGTTGGAAGAATAAGTAAACTATTATTACTGGTATTATAGAAATTAGAACACCTGCACATAGCAGACCATAGTCCGTTCCGTGTTCTCCTACAAAGGTCATAAGCCCCACCGGAACTGTCTTTTTAGCATTATCATTTATAATAACACTCGCCAATAAGTACTCGTTCCATGTTGATAAACAATCCGTAATAATTAATGTAGCAATAGCTGGTTTTGATATTGGCAAAATGATTTTACTGAATATCTGCCACTTATTGCAACCGTCTATATCCGCAGCTTCATCTATTTCTTTTGGGATTCCTTTAAAAAAACCTCTAAATATTAAAATACCAAATGAAATACCAAAACCTACGTAAACATAAAACAATCCTCCATATGTATTAATAAGATTTAATTTCGTATAAATAATATTAATTGGTACTAAGGCAGTTTGAAAAGGGAGCATCATGCCTATTAGAAAAAAAACAAATAAACCATTAGCATGTTTTATACCCAATCTTGTCAAAGAAAAAGCAGCCATTGCCTCTATAAATATTCCCAATGGAACTTTCAAAGACGTTATAATCATTCCATTTCTCATATATTGAAATAATCGACCCCTAGTAATCGCTTTTACAAAGTTGCTCCAAGCGAATTCCTTAGGCATTGCAAACAAACTTATTCCACTATAAAAATCCGATTTGCTTTTTACAGCCGTGGCAACTAATGTAAAAATCGGCACTATCCAGACAATAGCCAAAATAGTAAGGAGTATGTATAATAGTGTTTTTTTAGTAATCTTTTTCACTTTACCTTCATTCATTTTTCTCCTCCTTAATCTTCTTTAGCCATAAATAGCACGTAAGGAATAATAACAATAAGCATTATTAAAACCATAATACAGGCTACTGCCGTGCCGTATCCAACATTGTTATATTTAAACACTTGTGAATACATGTATGTCGATAACATTTCCGTTGCATCCCCTGGACCACCTCCAGTTAATCCCTGTATAATGTCATATACTTTCATAGATGCAACTAGTAATGTTGCTATTACAATAACAAATGTTTCTCTCAGCATCGGTATAATTATATAAAATAATTTTTTTATACCTTTTGCGCCGTCAATAACCGACGCTTCTAACACATCTGTAGAAATCGCACTTATTCCAGCAATAAATAATAACATAGGTTGCCCAACGCCTTGCCAAACTGATGCAGCAAAAACAGCATATAAACTTGCTGTTGGGCTAGATATCCAATTTTGTGAATATTCAAATCCTATAAGGCGAAAAAATTCATTAACAAATCCTATATTTGGATTATAAATCCAACGCCAAATTATAGCTACAGCTATAGGAGCTATAACACAAGGCAAATAAAACAATCCTCTAAAAAATGTCTTCCCCTTAAAATTATTGCAAAGTATCATAGCCAAAATAAATGATGTTATCATTGTTACCGTTAGAGTAAGTACTATCCAAATTGCATTATTTTTAATAGCCTTATGAAAAACTGCATCATTTAGTATTAATTCTACATAATTTGATATCCCAACAAAATTCATCTCCCCAATCCCGTTCCACTGAAAGAAACCAATATACAAAGAATAAAACACAGGAAAAATAATTACCGATATATATATCACCATTGCTGGTAGTAAAAACAATAATGCTGTTTTATCTATTCCATTATATTTCTTTTTATTTTTTTCCATAGCACCTCCTGTGTTGCACTTAATATTTTATTATTTATCGTAAGCATCTATTGCATCCGATATACTAGTTGCTGCCGCTTTTGGTTCCATCTGTCCATTGGCAATTGCATCTTGGGCATAAAATAATACGTCTGCTATTTCTGGTGGAAAAGCTTGATCAGTAATTGTAAAGGTACCATTATTATCGCCATGTACAAGCAATTCTGCCGATAATGGTTGGTCATCTGCCATTGTAGAACCTACATAAGTTAAAGGTAATTTAAAAAATTCTGGATACTTTTCTACATTCTCAGCACTATAATAATAATCCATGAATTTTATGCAAGCTTCTAGTTCTTCAGGCGTATTTTTGACATTAAACTGCGTCATTTCGCCAAAAGAAGATAACCTGTGTGAATCGTTACTAGGGAAAGGAAAAACTCCATAGTCATCCATATTTAAACCTTCCTCTAAAATTTTACCGTCATACCACTGTCCTTGTAAGTCCATTGCACATTGAGAACTCGCTAAGGCTATCATATAATCATCTGGATCCTGTGTTACAAAACCATCTGGGAAATATCCTTTTTCGCAAAACTCTTTATATTTTTCAAAGGCTTTAATTGAAGCATCGTTATTATAGCTTTCAACAAAAGTATTCATACTATCATGTAGTTCTGGTCCTGCATAGTGTTCAATAAGTTGCTCAATAAAACGCATTGTATGCCATCCATTTAAGCCTCCAGTAAACATTGGTGTAACACCATTTTCTTTTAGAATTGCACATATTTCTTCAAACTCTTCTAAAGTTTCAGGCTCTTCTAAATTATATTTGTCAAAAATATCCTTTCTGTAATATATCCCTAGCACATTATAACTAGTAGGATATCCCGATAATTTTTCGTTAAAAGTAGATAAAGCCAACGTATTTTCTGCGAATTTACTTTTCCAATCATTGTCTATAGCATATTGAGTCAAATCGTAGGTTAAGTCATTATCAACATAAAAAGAACCTAACGCCCCACCCCAGTTAAACCACATATTTGGAAGCGTATTTGAAGTTGCTCCAACTTTACAGGCATCTTTTATACCATCAGTACTATAGTATGCCCCAGTAACCTTAATGCCCTCTTCGTTAGTTTTGTTAAACTCTTCAATTATTGGTTCTAAAGCATCCTGCCTTGTGCTTAACGACCAAAAGGTAACATTAATATCCTCGTTGCTACTTTCTTCATCATTCTCGCTTTTATCTCCTGCACTAACCTCTGACTCAGTTACATCATCAACAGATGATTTTTCGTTACCAACACAACCCATTAAAGTAGTCATTGTTAGTAACATTGCCACTGTAATTCTTTTAAACATTTTTAGTTTCATAATTACCCTCCATAATCTAGTCAATAAACCTTTCCGTCAGCGGGGGCTTGTACCCCCACTGAACGACGAATTAGACAGTCCCACCACCTATGTATACATTGAGTTTGGGGTCTAATTCTTACCAATTAACACTTCTTAATATAAATTTTAAACCCAATTTAGATTTATAGTTTATATTTGACAATTATACCCCCCACTTAATTCCTAGTATATATTAAGTATAGTTTTAGTATTTATTACTTAATTATTATTAACATCCTACATAACACTTTGTTTCTATTCCATTATAAAAGGGAGGGTGTCTTAAAATAAAAAACATTACCAAGTCAATAGACCTATCCACCAGTGGGGGCTGGTTGCCTGCCGGAATAGTAAAGCAAGGCTTTACGACCAATGGCTTGTGGCAAAGCACCAAGGTTTTTTCTTTCCCCGACACCACCTTAATGCTAATGAAAATTATAAAAATGCCAAGAAATCGCAAATTTATGCAATCTCTTGGCATTTTTATTTCATTTAAACATTATATTTCGTATCAAATAAAAATCTTTATTTTAACAACTTCCCAAAAGCTTCATTAAAAGGAGGCTTTAAGACCCCATGCTCCGTTATAATAGCCGTAATAAGAGAATTATCCGTCACGTCAAAAGCTGGATTGAAAGTTTTAACACCCTCTGGCGCTAATCTTTTAGAATAAAACATTTCTGTAATTTCCTCACCCTTTCTTTCTTCTATTTCAATATCGCCACCTGTAGCACAAGTCATATCAATAGTAGAAACAGGGCAACAAACATAAAATGGTATTCCATAATGTTTGGCCAAAATCGCAACAGAAGATGTTCCAATTTTATTCGCAGTATCTCCATTAGCCGCCACCCTGTCGCACCCTACTAGAACTGCATCAATTTTACCTTTAGCCATAACTATAGACGCCATATTATCACATATAAGAGTTGTATCTATTCCACTTGTGTGTAATTCATAAGCTGTAAGCCTTGCTCCTTGTAAAAGAGGCCTAGTTTCATCGCAAAAAACTTTAAAGTTATACCCTTGCTCATGTCCAACATACATAGGAGCTGTAGCTGTTCCATATTTAGAAGTAGCTAATCTGCCAGCATTACAATGAGTCAACAAACCAAAATCTTTTCCCAATAACTCTAAGCCATGCTCTCCAATTTTTCTACAAATATTGCCATCTTCTTCTTTAAGTTCTATTGCCTTTTTCATTAAGTCATTTTTTATATCTTTTACTGTTTTATCCCTATTAGTAAGTACAACTTCTTCCATTATATTAAGTGCCCAAGATAAATTTACTGCTGTTGGTCTGGAAGAATCTAAATACTCCTTAATCCTTTTAAATTCATTATAAAAATCGTCATAATCATTAGTTTCATACTTGTTTATACATACATAAATACCGATTGCTGCAGCAATTCCTATAGCTGGAGCACCTCTTACAGATAATCTATTAATAGCTTCCCAAATACTTTTTTCATCATCTAGGGTTAAAACTTCTTCTATTGTAGGCAATTTGGTTTGGTCTATTATTACTAGATTATCATTTTTTAAATCTACTGTTTCTATTATTTTATTTATCATTTATTTCTCCTTATTTATCTTTTACCTTTATAATATATTTCGCCAAGAGCAATTGGCGGTTTATTATTCTTAGAAAAAAATACTAATAATACCATAGTTAAAACATAGGGCAGCGTGAGTATTAAATTAGAATAAACAGCTGGAAGCTCTAAAAAATCACTTATAAAATATCCAAAGCTTCTAGCAAAACCAAAAAGTATACAAGCAAAAAATGTAGGTATAATCCTCCAGTTACCAAATATAAGAGCAGCAATAGATAAAAAACCAGCTCCAAAATATATACTTCCTGAAAAATTGGCCGAAATTGAATAGGCAAAGCACATTCCTCCAATGCCAGCTAAACCACCAGAGAGCATTATGGCAGAATATCTTATTTTTGCAACATTTACTCCCGCTGCATCTAAAGCGTGTGGATTTTCTCCACTAGCACAAAGCCTTAAGCCATACTTTGTATTGTATAATACATAGGCCAAAATTAAAGCTACTATTATAATTATTATCTCAAAAGTATAAAATTCTTTGAATATACCGCCTACTATTGGCACTTCACTTAGCAGAAGGATAGAGGTTTTTGGGAATATGTTCAACACAAATTTATTTGATGGTTTTTGAAAAACAAGAGCATTTATTTGGCTAGTTAAAAAACCCGTTAATGATACAGATAAAATATTAATTAATACTCCAGATATAACTTGATTAGCTTTAAAGTTAATGCAAAGCAACGCATGTAAAACAGAGAACACCATCCCGCCAATAAATGCCATTAAAATCGCTATGTATGGCAACATAGGATTTTCCATGGCACCATTTACCTTTACTGCCAGCAATGTAACAACTAAAGCTCCAAAAAAAGCTCCAAACCCTTGAAATCCCTCAATTGCTAGATTTATAACCCCTGCACGCTCAGAATAAATTCCAGAAATAGCCATAATAAATAAAGGCAGAGAAAATGCCAACCCTTCCACAACTATACTATTCATCTAAATTCACCCCTTCCGCTTTTGGCTTTTCCAACTCCCTTTCTTCTACTATTCGATTTATTTTGTATTTAAAAAAAGTAGCACAGGCAGTAAAAATCAAAATAATACTAGTTAATACACCTGCTATTTCACGTTCAACTTTTATATAGGAACTCATATATGTACTTCCTGTGTCAATAATAGTAATTAACAAAGATGAAAATATAATACCTACAGGATTGTTATTTCCCAGTAGTGATACAGAAATTGCTGAAAACCCTAGGGTATTTAGTTGATTAAATGCCATAGAATCGTAATATCCTAAATAATAAGTAACTCCAGCAATTCCAGCAATTCCTCCCGAAATTGCCATTATTAAAAGTGTCATTTTATTTATATTTATACCACTATACTTTGCCGCATTTTTATTACTACCTAAAGCTTTAATTTCAAATCCTAGTTTAGTTCTATTCATTATGAACCAAATGACAAAAACAAATATCAACGCCAGTACAATTCCCAAGGGCATAACAAATTTTAAACCAAAAGCTTCAACCCCCTGTAACGTTAATCTACTATTGTCTGTTATATTTTTAGACTGCCTAGATACGGTATCAATATAATAAGACTGTATAAAAAAACCAACAATATACATAGTGATATAATTAAACATTATTGCAGTTACAACTTCATTTATATTAAATTTGTATTTTAAATAACCAATAGCCGTTCCATAAAGCACCCCCATAAGCACACCCACTAAAACAACAAGAGGTTTAGCAATGAAGGGATTCAAATCAGGAATGTAACCTATAGTTATGGTCGCAATAAAACCAGACAATAACATAATACCTGATACAGCAATATTAAACATTCCTCCAACATAGGCAACAGCCACTGCTAAAGCTGCAAATATCATAGGAGTTATAGCATCTAATAATCTTAATATATCTGTTAACTGTCCTTGGTAGGACCCATATTTAAATTTAGGCAAAATTCCTGAACCTCGTAAAAAAGCCCCATATGCAGTAAAAGGATTTTTTCCTAAAATCCAAAATATAATACATCCAAAAAATAAACTTACGATCACCGATGACAAAGAAATCATAAAACTTTGTGTTTTTTTATTTGTATAAAGTTCCAAAAATTTGTCTATTATCATAAAGTCTTCACTCCCATCATGTACTCGCCTATCTCATTTGTAGTAAGTTTATTTCTATCTTCCACCCTTAAAATTTCACCATTATATATTACTCCAATTGTATCAGCAAGAGATAATACTTCATCCAATTCTAAAGAAACAAGAAGCACAGCTTTCCCCTTATCTCTTTGAGCAAGTATACTTTTGTGAATATTGTTAATCGCACCTATATCTAAACCTCTTGTAGGCTGAACAAAAATCACTAAATCGGAATCAAGGTCTACCTCCCTAGCTATAATGGCTTTTTGTTGATTTCCCCCACTCATAGATCTAACAATAGTATTGCCATCTTCTGATGAACGTATATCAAAATCTTTTATTAATCTTTTTGCTGTAGCTAAAATTTCCTTCCTTTGTAAAATGCCATTTTTGCAATATTTATCTTTATAATAAGTTTTTAGCACTAAGTTATCTGATAACACAAAGTCCAAAACAAGACCATAAACCTGTCTATCCTCAGGTATATATGCCATTCCCTCTTCAGTTCTCTCTCTAATAGTTAAATTTTGAATATTCTTTTTCTTGAAAATAATTTCCCCACTACTAGGTTTAATAAAACCTGTAATAGCTTCCACAAGTTCCATTTGTCCATTGTCAGAAACGCCTGCTACCGCAAAGACTTCCCCTCTCCTTACTTTAAATGAAATATTCTTAATAAGTTCTATTCCATCTTTATTTTTATAAGTTAGATTATTAACCTCTAAAATATTTTCTCCAAAACTCGGTAATGATTTGCTCACATTAAAAGAAATATCTTTACCCACCATTAGATGCGCCATTTCTTTTGTGGAAGTTTCGGCAACATTCCGAACATCAACTAATTTACCTCTATTCATAATACCGCATCTATCAGCAACTTTTTTTATTTCCTCCAGCTTGTGGCTTATAAGAATTATTGTTTTTCCATTTTTTTGTAAAGATTTAAGTATATCCAAAAAATATTTTATTTCTTGAGGGGTAAGCACCGCCGTCGGCTCATCAAAAATTAAAATTTCCGCCTCTTTATAAAGCATTTTTAAAATTTCCACCCTCTGTGCTGTAGATACACTTACATCTTCCACTTTCATAGTAGGATTAACTTTCAACCCATATTTTTCAGATAATTCTGAAATTTTTTTATCGGTATTCTTAATATCTATTGTTGGTAAAATTCCAAATTTTTTAGCAACAGGCTCAACACCTAATATAATGTTTTTAGTAATTGTATAATTAGGAATCAACTTAAAATGTTGATGAACCATACCAATATTTAGCTTTACTGCATGGTTTGGAGATGATATAACTTCTTTTTTACCTCTTATATATATTTCTCCTGCTTCCGGCTCATACATTCCAAATAAAATACTCATTAATGTTGACTTACCTGCACCATTTTCACCAAGCAAGGCAAAAATTTCACCTTTTTTAATCCTTAGGGTAATATTATTATTTGCTATAATTTTAGGAAATTTTTTTGTTATATTTTTCATTTCTATTATGTATTCGCTCAAAATTATTTCCTCCCATTAGTATTTCTATAGGCCCGTAAATTCTTCTGCTGTAGTTCCTGAAAAATTTGAAGGTGGTACAATAGTTCCATCTTTTATTAGCTCAAATAGATCATTCACCTTAGTAATTGTGTCGCTAGATAATTGTTGTCTACCATCTTCTAAAACAATCCCTATAGAATCTGTTGTTGCGTCAAGTAATAAATTGCTACCTTCAAAAGTTTCATTTTTAATAGCATCTAATTGTCTTTTTACATTTATATCCATTTTTTTAAGAGCACTTGTTAAAATAATATTCTTATCTCCTGCCACTCCATCATCATATTGGTCTACGTCACAGCCAATAACAAAAACATCTTCTTCCGACTCTTTAAAGGCAGTAAATATACCATTTCCCGAATTACCAGCTGCTACAAGACAAATATCGACACCTGCCTCTAGTAATTTCTGGCCAACTATTTTGCCCGTAGCCTCATCGTTAAAACTGCCAACATAATTACCGCCTACTTGTGCTCCCGTAACATCCGTTCCTCCGTAAGCAGGCAGTTCAACAACTTCCACAGTTGTTCCGAAATTTTTATTTGAATAATTTACTCCGGCTGTGAAACCAAATTGATAATTCACATTGGATGGATATGCAATTCCATTCACTACTGCTACCTTTCCAGTTTTAGACTCAGATGCCGCTGCAATCCCTGCTAAAAAAGCACTTTCATGTTCCTTAAAAGTAAGGCTTACAAGATTATCAAAAACAGTTTGTTCGTCAATTGGGGTTGGCTCAGAATCAACTAGTATAAAATTTTTATCTGGATTATCTAAGGCAGTCTGGGAAGCAGCTGCAAATTGAAATCCAGCTAAGACAAAGGCGTCATAATCCCCAACAATATTATTTAGTTCCTCTATAGCAGCATCCGGTGAGCCTGTCGGTTCTTGAATAGGGCTTACAGTAGCATCTGGATTTTCATTTACATACATTAGTATGCCATCATAATTATTTTCATTAAAAGATCCATCATCAACACCTGAAGGACTTGAAATTATCGCAATTTTCATACCCTCACTACTGTCTGCATTTGTAACTTCTTCCATATTTTCATTATTCCCACCACAGCTAACTAAGAATGTCATTAATACTAAAATACCTATTAAATTTTTAAATTTACTCATAAAATCTCCCATCTTACCTTATCCTACAAACCCTTCAAAGTATCACTAACAACTCTTTTAAAAATAGGTTTCATTTTATCTGCCACAACTATAACTTCTTCCCCACTAATGGGAACATCTAAAATACCTGCGGCCATATTAGTTATACAAGTAATAGCCGCTACCTTTATACCACAATGGTTAGCCACAATTACCTCTGGCACCGTACTCATACCTACAGCATCACCGCCAAAACCCCTAAAAAGCCTTATTTCCGCCGGAGTTTCAAAGCTAGGCCCGCTATAACCTACAAATATACCTTCTTCTATAGGAAAATCTATTTCCTTAGCTGCATTTTTTATTATATTTCTCATATCTAAATTGTAGGCATAAGTCATATCGTTAAAACGCGGGCCAAATTCATCTTCATTTTTACCAATTAGAGGATTTTGCCCCATAAAGTTAATATGATCCGTAATTATCATAAGAGTTCCTTCTTTATACTTTTCATTTAGTCCACCAGCTGCATTTGTAAGAAGTAATTTCTCAATACCTAGCATTTTCATTACACGTATAGGGTATGTAATGGTTTGCATATCGTAACCTTCATAGTAATGTAATCTACCTTGCATACACAGTACAACCTTACCCCACATTTTTCCTATTACAAGGTTTCCCTTATGACTTGGTGCTGTTGAAACAGGGAAGTGCGGTATGTCCCCGTAGGGAATTATTACCTTTTCGTCAAGTTCATCTGCAAAATCTCCAAGGCCCGAGCCTAAAACCAATGCGACTGTTGGATTTAAATCCGTTTTAGATTTAATATACTCCACACTTTCTAATACTTTTTTATACATATATCCTCCTTAAAATTTTATATTGTCAACTTTAAAATAACATCCTTCATTTCTGGATACTTGTTAACCAAATAATCAACTTCGCCAGCAGTAAAACAATCTATAGTAAATTCTGGAAATACTGTACAGCCAAAAAGGGAATAAACCCCGCCTGAATATGTACATCCACCTTGCCAAGTATTGGCTTTTACAACATAAGTAGTTCTATGACCTTTTCTAAAGTCCGAGCCTAAAATTATGTTTTCTGTTTTTCCATCTTCATACAATAAGTATAACTCTAACGGATCACCGCCATAAAAATGCCAAAGCTCATCGTTAGTTAATTTATGAAAACAAGACTTACTATTTACATAGGGCGAATAAAGCCCAATCATTGATGAGCCAACTCCTACATCCTCTTTATAAGAAAATGGACTACAATATATTTTATCTACATATACACCTTCTTCCTCTAATTTTTTCAAGTTATAATTTTTAATAATTTCTTCAACTAGTTTTATTTCCATATCCCTACACCTCTAGCCATTTCCCATTCGCATTATTGCTTTCATAAAGCCTTTCACAGATTTTTACATTTATATAACCATCTGTAAACGTCGCAAAATCATATTCATTATGTCTAAATTCTATTTTGTTATAAATATCTGCAACAAATCTATTGAAAGTCTCTTCAAAACCAACTCCAAAGTCGGAATTTAAAACCCTATTTCCATTGTCTTTGCTACAGTAACTAAGGGCGTATGGTTTGTCAGTATTCCATAAAACTGAATTTTTTCGACTAGTAACCTCTATTTCTATTTCATTTGTATGACCTATGGAAATTTCAGATAAAAAAATATTTCCTATTGCCCCATTGGCTAATTTAAAATTTATAAAACATACATCTTCGCTATTTATTGCAATTTCTGTAGAATTATCCACTTTATTTTCATGCATTAGGTTGCCTTCCAAATATCTTCTTTGGTTAAGCTTGCCAAAGTTTGCACTTACTTGAGATATTTCAACATTTGTTACAAATCTTATTAAATCTAGTATATGAGAGCCTATTTCTGTTACAGCTCGCATTTTTCCTCCCTTTTTTTCATTGTAACGCCAAGAAAAATAAGCAGGTAAAACATGAAACTCCTGTAAATAATGACAACGTAATAAAACAGGCTCTCCAAAATTTTTGTAGTTTATTAACTTTCTCATTTCTAATATTTGATCGTAAAACCTAACATTATAATTAACTGCACATATTAAATTTTTTTTCTGAGCTAATTCCATTAACTCTTTTGCTTCATTTGTATCTAGGCATAGTGGTTTTTCTACAATTACATGAATATTATTCTCCAAGGCTTTTTTCGCATATTCATAATGTATATAAGGTGGCGTACAAATATGTAAAACAGATACTTCAAACTTCGAAATAGCATTATCTATATCCCTAAAACTATAGGGTATATTGTATTTTGCATTAAATATTTTTGCCTCATCTATATTATCATTAACAGAAAATATAATATCACATCCCGTCGCTTTTATTGCTTTGGCATGCATATTGCTAATAAGCCCAGTCCCCACAATTCCAACTAACATTACATCAACTCCTCTTCATTTTAAAACAAGTATAACAATACATTCATGATATTACAAGTTGTTATACAAAAAAATCACAGTTATAAACTGTGATTCCTTTACTTACTTCATTAATTTAACCATGACAGCCTTTTGTGCGTGTAATCTATTTTCAGCTTCATCAAAAATAATATTTGCGTATTTTTCAAAAATTTCCTCTGTAATTTCCTCGCCCTTATGTGCTGGTAAACAATGTAACACAATGGCATCTTTATTAGCCTTAGCCATAAGCTCTCTATTTATTTGATAATTTTTAAAGGCTGCCATACGCTCTTTAGCTTCCCCCTCTTGTCCCATGGATGCCCATACATCTGTAATAACAACATCTGCATTTTTTACAGCATCATTTGGATTTTCTACAAGCTCGAAATCACTGTATCCATTGGCAAAGTTCAGCACTTCTTCCATTGGGATATAATTTGTTGGCGTTGCTATAGAAACTTTCATACCAACTTTTAAACAACCAACAATTAAAGAGTTTGCCATATTATTTCCATCACCAATATATGCCATTTTTAATCCCTCTAAAGTTCCTTTATGCTCTCGTATGGTCTGTAAATCTGCTAATATTTGGCATGGATGATAATCATCTGTTAGTCCATTTATAATTGGTATATTCCCATACTCAGCCAAGTCTTCTACATCACTTTGCTTAAAAGTACGAATCATTATTCCATCTAAATACCTTGACAATACACGTGCTGTATCTTTTATGGATTCCCCTCGGCCTAGTTGTATGTCATTGGAAGACAAAAATAGTCCTGTTCCACCTAGTTGTTTAATGCCCACTTCAAAGGATACCCTTGTTCTTGTAGAAGATTTCGTAAAAATCATTCCTAAAGTTTTTCCTTTTAATATTTCATGAGGCACTCCCTCTTTAGTTTCTTTTTTTAGTTTGTCTGCCAAATCTAAAATCTCAATTATTTCTTCTTTACTATAATCCAATAATTTTAATAAATGCTTCATAATAAACTCCTTATTTTAAATCCAACATTACCTTACTAAGTATTTCCAAACCCTTATTAAGTTCTTCATAGGAAATTGTAAGAGGTGGTAAAAATCTTAATTTGCTTTTCGCCGTTAATAAAAGCAATCCATTTTCTATAGCTTTATTTACAACATCTATTGCCTCTATATCAATTTCTATGCCAAACATTAAGCCTTTATAAAATACATTTTTTATATGGGGTAAATCAAGCAACTTTTTTTCAATATGCTCACCTTTTTTTATTACTTCATTTAAAAAACCCTCATCAGCTATTTCATCAACAACCACTAAAGCACTAGCGCAAACTACAGGATTTCCACCAAAAGTTGAACCGTGATTTCCATAGGTGAATACACCGCCTACTTTTTCATTAAATAATATTGCTCCTATAGGAAGTCCTCCCCCAAGGCCTTTCGCTACTGTAACTATGTCCGGTTTTATCTGTGCATATTCGTGGGCAAAAAACTTCCCTGTTCTACCAATTCCAGTTTGTACCTCGTCAATAATTAATAGTATATCCAATTCATTACATAAACTTTCAAGCTCTTTTACAAAGGTATTATCTACAGGCAAAACTCCACCCTCACCTTGTATCATCTCAATCATAACGGCACAAGTTTTAGAAGAAATTTTTTTACTTATACTTTTAATATCTGCATCTGCGTATAAAAAGCCCTCTAGAAAAGGATGAAAATAATTATGAAAATAATCTTGCCCCGTTGCCGATAAGGTCGCCATAGTTCTACCATGAAAAGATTTATTTAATGTTATTATTTCATTTCTATCCGCTCCATATTTATCAAAAGAATACTTCCTTGCAGCCTTTATTGCTCCTTCGTTAGCCTCCGCACCACTATTAGCAAAAAAAACTTTATCCATTTTACTTATTTCACATAATTTTTCACTTAATTTTATACATGGTTCTGTATAATATAAATTTGATATATGGGATATTTTATTAATCTGCTGAACTATTGCATTGTTTATTTTTTCATTAGCAAACCCCAAGGAGTTAACACCTATTCCACTTGTAAAATCTATGTACTCTTTTCCACTGAAATCAAAGCAGGTTGCGTTTTTCCCTTTTTCTATTTCAACATCAAATCTTTTATAGGTGTTAGAAATATACCTTTTATCTTTATCTTTTAAGCTCATAACTTCACCTTCTTTACCATTGTTCCTACACCCTCATTTGTAAGCATTTCAACTAATATAGAATGTTCAATTCTACCATCTAATATAACCGCTTTTTTAACACCGCACTTTACTGCATCTTCACAACATTTAATTTTCGGAATCATGCCACCTTGCACAACACCTTCCTCAATTAACCCATCAATATCTTTTAAATATATTTCTTCTATAAGGGTTTCGTCATCTTCTTTATCTCTTAATATCCCTAGAGTATCTGTTAATAAAATTAAATTTTCTGCACCTAGGCTACTTGCTATTTTGCTAGCTGCGGTATCTGCATTAATATTGTACTTTTTATTATTTTCCCCAATGCCTAAAGTTGCTATAACTGGAATATGACCATTTTCTAGGATTTCTAAAATCGGCTTTGTATTTACCTCTGTTACTTCACCTACATAACCTAAGTCTACACCAGAAATCTTTTTCGCTTTTATCATTGAATTATCGATGCCACATAGCCCTATAGCCTTACCTTTTAGTTGTTCTATAAGCGCCACTAGGTCTTTATTTACTTTTCCACTTAAAACCATTTGCACTATATCTATAGTTTCTTCATCTGTGTAGCGCAAACCATCTATAAACTTTGATTCCTTACCCATCTTTTCCAGAACCCCATTTATTTCCGGTCCGCCGCCATGTACAAGAACTACTTTAACACCTATTAAATTCAGCAACACAATATCTTCCATAACAGAGTTTTTTAAACTCTCTTTTAACATTGCACTACCACCATATTTTATTACAACAATTTTTCCGAAATATTTTTGTATGTAAGGTATGGCGTTTACTAATATTTCACTTTTAACTTGATTTGATACCATAACTACTCCTTAGGATCTATACTCACCATTTATTTTTACATATTCATAGGTTAAATCACAACCATATGCCCTTGCTTTACCGTCGCCTTCGTAAAGGGTAATATCTATAGTAATTTCATCTTCTTGCAGAACTTTTAAAGCTTTCTCCTCAGAAAAAGTTACACCTCTACCTTTTTCGCAAACTAAAACTTTACCTACTGCCGAAACTAATTCAACTTTCACATTATCAACATTAAAGTCAACTCCACTATAGCCCATGGCACATAGTATACGTCCCCAGTTTGCGTCTGTCCCAAAAATTGCCGTTTTAACTAATGATGAACAACATACAGATTTCGCTATTACTTTCGCTGTATGAGTATCTATTGCACCGTCTACATTTACTAATAATAATTTTGTAGCCCCTTCACCATCTTTTGCCATTCTTAAAACTATTTTTTCATTTACAAATTTAAGCGCCTTTAAAAACTCATAAAAGTTTTCGTCTTTTTCATCAATTATTTTATTTCCACTTAATCCATTAGCTATTATTGACACCATATCATTTGTAGAAGTATCTCCATCTACACTTAACATGTTGTAAGTATCTTCTACAGACAGAGTAAGGGCTTCTTCTAGCATTTTACAAGAAATATTTACATCTGTTGTTATAAAACCTAACATTGTTGCCATATTGGGATGTATCATACCAGAACCTTTTGCTATAACTCCAATTTTACATAGCACCTCATTTATATAAAACTCTATGGCAAACTCCTTATTTACTAAGTCCGTAGTCATTATGGCACAGCTTGCATCATTACTTCCCGAAAAATCATTTCTTATTTCTATTTCCTGTAAACCTTTTTTAATAGGCTCAATATTTAATTTTTCCCCTATTACACCAGTAGATGCAATAATTACATTCTCCTTAAGAATATTGTACTTTTCGCCGAAAAGTTTACACATTTCTTCAGCAATTTCCACTCCATTATCGTTGCAAGTGTTTGCATTACCACTATTTACAATGACCCCTTGCGCATAGCCGTCTTTCAAATTGCTTTTAGTTACTAAAATAGGAGCACCTTTTACAAGATTTTTTGTATACACAGCTGCCGCCACACCAACTTTTTCTGATAAAATTACAGCCAAGTCTTTTTTAGTAGCATTCTTTCTTATGCCACAATGTATACCCCCAGCTTTAAAACCTTTTGGGGCAACTAAACCTCCATTAATTATCTTCATATTTCTCCTTTCTAGTTACTACAAACTAAGGCCTAGTGTTTCCTCTAGCCCTAATGCTATATTCATGTTTTGTATTGCCGAGCCCGATGCCCCTTTTCCCAAATTATCAAAGACAGACACAACTTCTATATTTTCATCGCCATATACAACTATTTTCATGCTGTCTTTATTAGACATTAATAAAGGATTTACCTTTCCATTTTCAAAAGCCTTTTCATCCTCTACAGTAATTATTTTCGACTGACTATAATGTTCTTTTAGTACTTCTAGAATATATTCTTTACTTCCCAATTTATTTAATAATGGAACGGATACTGCCATTCCAGAATAAAAATTACCTAATATAGGATTGAATACAAGCTCCTGTTCCAATCCTGTATATTTTTTCATTTCTGGCAAATGCTTGTGATTTAAATTTAAACCATATTGCAATGGAGCTTTAAAATATTCAGGCGGGTTTTCCTCATACTCTTTAATCATTTTTTTGCCGCCACCACTATAGCCTGTTATGCTATGGACAAAAATGCCCTTATCTTTTTTTAAGATTCCATTTTTTATAAGAGGAGCCACAATTGATATAAACCCCACTGCATGGCAACCTACATTTGCTATTTTTTTTGAACTCTCTATTAAATTTCTTTGTTCCTTAGACAGCTCTGGAAACCCATAGCTCCATTTTTCATTAACTCTGTGCGCTGTTGAAGTGTCTATTACTACAGTATTAGGATTTTCCACAACAGAAGCCGATTGGACTGCCAGTTCATTCTCTAAACATAAAAAAGTTACATTACTTTCATTTATTAATTTTTTTCGTTCTTCTATACTATGACGCCTATCATAATCTATTTTTAATATATTAATATCTTTTCGTCTAGACAATCTTTCTTCTATTCTCAAGCCTGTTGTTCCACTATTTCCATCTATAAAAACATTTATCATACCACACCTCTTTTAAAGACTATTTAACTTACCCCTCATATTCTCCACCTGCAAAACTATACTTTCTGGCGATGGACCTCCGTATGACTTTCTATCTTCAACGCATTTTTCTAAAGAAATCGCCTCATATATCTTATGGTTAAATAAATGGCTGTATTCTTTAAAAGCTTCCATAGGTAAATTTTCTAAAGTAGTATTTTCACTAATACACTTGGCTACTAACTGACCAGTTATTTTATAGGCATCTCTAAAAGCCATACCATTTTTAACTAAAAAATCTGCACAGTCCGTTGCATTTATAAAGCCTTTCGCAGCTGCATTTCTCATATTTTCCGGTATTGTTTTCATAGTTTTAATCATGTCAATAAAAATGGATAAACAAAGTTTAACAGTGTCTACACCATCAAAAACGCATTCTTTATCTTCTTGCATATCCTTATTGTAGGCCAGTGATAAACCTTTCATAAAAGTAAGACTGGCTTGCAAGTCCCCAAAGACTCTACCTGCCTTTCCTCTAATTAACTCGGGTATATCTGGATTTTTCTTTTGTGGCATAATAGACGAACCTGTTGAATAACCATCGTCTAACTCAACAAATTTAAATTCCCAAGAACACCATAAAATAACTTCTTCAGAAAATCTTGATAAATGAACCATAATAATAGATAAATCGGACAACAATTCCATAATAAAATCCCTGTCAGAAACACTATCTAAACTATTTTCCGTCGGTTTACTAAACCCTAAATTCTCTGCTGTGAAAAACCTATCTATATTGTAAGTTGTTCCCGCCAAAGCTCCTGCACCCAAAGGACATTCGTCCATATTTTCCAAAGTATTTATTAGTCTTTTAATGTCACGAAAGAGCATATTACTATATGCCATTAAATGATGTCCAAAAGTAATAGGTTGTGATCTTTGTAAATGGGTATAGCCAGGCATTACAGTGTTTTTTTCCTCTATAGACTTGTTACAAAGTACATTTATTAATTCCTTTATATACTCAACTATTTCTTTAATCTCTTTTTTCAAATACAATCTAATATCAACAGCTACTTGGTCATTTCTGCTTCTGGCTGTATGTAATCTTTTGCCTACAACATCTATTCTTTTAGTTAGTTCGCCTTCTACAAAAGTATGTATGTCTTCAGACTCTGGGTCTATTTCTAAAATCCCCTCTTCTAAATCCTTTAAAATTTCTTCTAGAGTTACTTTTATTTTATCTCCATCTACTTTAGTAATAATCCCTTGTTGCCTAAGCATTTGGCTATGTACAATGCTTCCCTCTATATCCTCTTTGTACATTCTACTGTCGAATAATATAGATGAATTAAAATCATTTAACTTTTTATCTGGACCTTTGGAAAAACGCCCCTCCCATAACTTCATACTTTCTCCTTTCTATACAAAAAAAGACTTGGTTACACCAAGTCTTGAATTAGATAGCCTTCGCTATAGTAATATAATCAAGGACTGCCAACTAACTTCAGCCCTATCTTTTCAAAATTTGGAATTGTTATTTTATTTATGTTTTTTTAACATTTCAGCTCTTACAGTAAGTGGTAATCCAAAAAGGTTTATAAAGCCTTCAGCATCTTGTTGATTGTAACAATCATCTTCGCCAAAAGTTGCTATTTCCTCGGAATACAATGAATATGGGCTAGTTACACCAGCATTTACCATATTGCCTTTATAAAGCTTTAATTTAACTTTTCCTGTTACTGTTTCTTGTGTACTATCTACAAAAGCAGATAACGCTTCACGTAAAGGTGTAAACCATTGACCATTATACACAAGGTCGGCAAATTTAAGAGCCACCCCTTGTTTGTAATGTTGAGTTTCTTTATCTAAGCAAATTTGTTCTAGTACTTCGTGGGCATAGTAAAGTATTGTTCCTCCTGGAGTTTCGTAAACACCACGGCTTTTCATACCTACAAGACGATTTTCTACCATGTCTACTATACCAACTCCATTCGCCCCACCTATTTTATTTAACTCTTCTAAAATAGCCGTTGCCTTTAATTTTTTACCATTTAAAGCAACTGGTACTCCTTTTTCAAAACCCAACTCAACATAAGTCGCTTTGTCTGGTGCTTTTTCTGGTGAAACACCTAGCTCTAATATTTTTTCATAATTTGGTTCATTGGCTGGGTCTTCTAAATCTAAGCCTTCATGAGATAAATGCCATAGATTTTTGTCTTTAGAATAATTAGTTTCTCTTGTAATAGTTATTGGAATATCTCTTGCCTCTGCGTATGCTATTTCATCTTCACGGCTTTTTAATTCCCATGTACGCCAAGGAGCAATTATATCTATTTCTGGTGCAAGTGCCTTTACTGTTAATTCAAATCTAACTTGGTCGTTACCTTTACCAGTACAACCATGAGCAATAGCGTCAGCTCCTTCTTGAATTGCAATTTCTACTAACCTTTTACCTATTACAGGTCTTGCAAAAGAAGTACCTAATAAATATCTATTTTCGTATACAGCCCCTGCTTTTACAGAAGGTACAATAAAATCATCTACAAACTCCTCAACCATGTCTTCAATATATAATTTAGAAGCACCTGTTTTAAGAGCTCTTTCTTCAAGGCCTATTGTTTCCTCGCCTTGACCTACATTTCCACACACAGCTATTACTTCACAGCCATAATTTTCTTTTAACCATGGAATCATTATAGAAGTATCTAATCCACCTGAATAAGCTAAAACAACTTTATTATATTTTTTCATTTTACCCTCCAAAATAATTATATATATCTTACGTTTATTCTTTAAAAATATTTATAAATAATAGAATACTATATATATTAAATAATTTCACTATAAATTTTAAAAAAATATATACCTCAAATTTTCATAACTCAAATTAAATACCAAATGCTCAAAAATTGCAAGCCCTTATTTTTAAAAATTCATTATGTGCATTTTTCAACTACATAATTCTTGACATTTCATTTCTTTTAAGTATAATAAAATAGAGCTTATATCGTTTACAGGAAAGTTTTAAATATTATTTTTCTGCAACAAAATGAAATATATCATTATTAAAATTTCAATTTAACAAACACTTATATAACGAAAGAGGTTTAATTATGATTAAGTTAGAAAATATAAATAAATATTTTGGTGATTTACATGTACTAAAAAATGTAAATTTAGAAGTAAAAGAAGGGGAAAAAGTTGTTATAATCGGCCCTTCTGGTTCTGGTAAATCCACAACTGTTAGATGTATGAACTTTTTAGAAACACCAACCAGTGGCAAAGTTCATATAAATGGTGTCCAGTTAACAGCAAAAAATAAAACTAAAATAGTACGAGAAAATTCAGCAATGGTTTTTCAACAATTTAACTTGTACCCACATATGACTGTTCTAAAAAATCTAACTCTTGCCCCAATAAAATTACATGGCAAATCTAAAGATGAAGCCGAAAAAACCGCCTATCATTATTTAGACATTGTAGGTCTAAGGGAAAAGGCAAATGTATACCCTACAGCTCTTTCCGGTGGTCAACAACAGCGTATAGCCATAGCCAGAGCCCTTTGTACTGACACAAAAATAATTTTATTTGACGAGCCAACTTCAGCTTTAGACCCTGAAACAATCCAAGAAGTTTTAGATGTAATGACAAAGCTAGCTAAGGAAAATATTACTATGGTAGTTGTAACCCACGAAATGGGATTCGCTAGAGAAGTGGCAGATAGAATTGTTTTTATGGCTGACGGACAAATAATTGAAGAAGGAACTCCCGAAGAATTTTTCGCAAACCAAGAAAATGAAAGAGTAAGACAATTTTTAGGTAAAATAATAAGATAAATTTTTAAAATTTATATTTTAAATTTATATAGAATATTTAGGAGGAATTAAAGCATGAAAAAATTTTTAAGTTTATTATTATCAATGATGGTATTATCTACAGCATTTGCAGGGTGTTCTAGTCCAAGCGAAACACCTGATTCAAGCAATGAAACATCAATGGCAAAACCTGCAGGGGATTTACCTGAGGAAGTTCAAGGGATTGTAGACAGAGGAGTTTTGCGTGTTGGTGTTAAAAACAACGTTTTAGGCTTCGGTTTTGAAGATCCACTATCTGGCGAATACTCAGGTATGGAAGTTGAAATAGCAAAAAACATAGGTGAAACCCTTGGCATACCTGTGGAATTTACAAATGTTACAGCTGCCACTCGTACACAACTTTTAGACTCTGGTGATTTAGATTGTGTTATTGCTACTTTTACAATAACAGACGAAAGAAAAGAAAGTTGGGACTTTACAACACCTTATTTTACAGACTATGTTAGCATTTTAGTTGAAAACTCTTCTGGTATAACCGATTTAGCAGGCCTAGTAGATAAAAAAGTTGGTGTATCTTCTGGTTCTACTTCCGCAAGATCTCTTACTAAAGAAATGATTGACCAAGGCTTAATAAGTGGCGAAGCTTTCGACCCAGAAACTTTCGACCCAAACACATGGACAGAAGGAGTATCATTTCAACAATATGATGATTACCCTACAATCTCTACAGCTCTTACAGCTGGTGAAGTTGATGCCTTTAGTGTAGATAAATCAATTTTAGCCGTTTACAACACAGACAGCCGTTCATATTTAGATAGTCAATTTTCACCACAAAATTATGGTGTTGCTACTAAAAAAGACTCTCAGCTATCTACTTTTGTAGAAGATTTAATTACAACATGGCTTGAAGACGGTACAATTGACTCGCTTATTGAAGCAAATGGCTTAAAATAAAAATCCAAAAGACTTCACCTTAGGCAAATACATCTTAAGGGAAGTCTTTTTTTAGGCATATTATACAAGGAGGATTTATGAAAACTATTTTTTCAATAGAAGCATGGAAGACCCTTTGGAGGTACAATAGTACTTTTTTTCTTGGTTTAGAAAATACTCTTTTAACAGCTATTTTCGCTCTATTTCTATCCCTATTTTTAGGAATAATTTTTGGACTAATGGCAACTAGCAATAAAAAATCTTTAAAGATTTTAACAAGAATTTATGTGGAATTTATTCAAAACACACCATTAATATTACAACTATGTTTTTTATATTATTTTTTGGCATTTACTAATAAATCTCTAGGAATTATAACTACAGGCATTATATCCATAGGTATATACCATGGTGCATACATGGCAGAAGTTGTAAGAACAGGTATAGAATCAATACCTATAGGACAGTTCGAGGCCGCCGACTCCCAAGGTTTTAGTTATTTTCAAAAAATGCAATTAATTATATTGCCACAAAGTATAAAAATAATTTTACCTCCAATGGTAAACCAAGTTGTTAACTTAGTGAAAAACACTTCCTGCCTTTACATAATTGGTGGCGCTGATTTAATATCTTCCACATATAGTTTTGTTACTGGAGTTAACACCGGAGGAGCATATGGACCTGCCTATTTAGTGTGTGGAATATTATTCTTTATTATTTGCTTCCCACTTTCTACTCTTGCAAGTATATGGGAAAACTCCCTTAAAAAGCGTTACCAAAGAAAAATTAAAGCAACAGAAGGGATGGTGGCATAAAAATGGATACATGGACTGGAAGTTTTTCCATGCTAAAAAATACAGATTTACTTTTTTATATTTTTAAAGGTGTTATTTTTACAATTATTATTTCTATAATTGCAGTTTTAATAGGAATTGTAATTGGTTCAATTTTGGCTTTAATCCGTAATTATTGCATTGGTGACAAAAAAACAGGTATAAAAAAATATTTTATGAAGTTAGTAAGATTTATTACAATTGCATATATTGAGATTTTTAGAAACACTCCACTTTTACTTTGGATTTTTGTTTCTCTCGTTATGTTCCCTATACCAAAATTTTTTCAAAAACCTATGTTCGGTCTGTCGGCTGTAGAGTTCGGAATTTTAATAAAGGCATCTATAGCCCTTACCCTATTTACATCTTCTGTAATAGCGGAAATTGTACGTGGCGGACTTAACTCAGTTGATCTTGGGCAATTTGAAGCAGGCCACTCCCAAGGCTTTGGCACAATTGGTATAATGGTGTACATTGTACTACCTCAAGCCTTTAGAAACATAATACCCACTTTACTTAGTCAGGTTATCACTACTATAAAGGACTCATCTTATTTAGCCAATGTAGCCATTATAGAGCTTATGTCTAGAGTAAAAACTTTGCTTGGATCAGCCTATTTATACAATGGCACAGGAACAGTAAATGTATCTGATGTCTTTGTATTGTTCGGCTTTGCTGCATTGATTTATTTTATAATTAACTTTACAATATCCATGATAGTTAGAAATATACAAAGAACTAAACTTAGTTAGGAGAAAATAATGGAAAATTATATAGTAACCATTTCACGCCAATTTGCCAGCATGGGTAGGTCTATCGCTCAACAAATGGCTACAAATCTAGATATTGAATTCTATGATAGAGATTTAGTTGAAGCAACAGCCAAAAGAATGGGGCAACCCATCCCCCTAATAAGCGAGGAGGAGGAAAAATCCACATCTAAATACTTTAGGCGAGCATTCCCCCTTGGGCTTAATATGCAAGATGAAATTTTTGAAGTGCAAAAAAATATAATTGAAGATATTTCTAAAAAAGAATCCTGTATAATAGTTGGAAGATGTGGCAACTCAATTTTAAAAGACGCAAAAAACGCAATACATATTTTTGTTTTCGCACCCTACGAAACTAGGGTAGAAAACTGTATAAATTATTTAAAAATGAATAAACAACAAGCGAAAAACATGATTGTAAAAGTTGATAAGGCAAGAGAGATATATCGAAGAAGATATTCCCAAGGTGTGTCCTCCCCTCTTGATGGCTATGATTTACTTGTAGACAGTAGTAAACTGGGCATTGGTAAAACAGCAAGTATGCTTAGTAATTTAGTTAAAGATTTATATATAAACTAGGTAAGATAAAAAAAGCAGTCCGCCGTTTTGGGAGTTCAATTAGGGATTTATAAAAAAATCAATTTTTGAGCGATAACCTCAAGCTATGCCAGCAAACAAAAGGGGGCTGTCCTGAAAATTGGTAATATTTTTTATCGGTAAGAATTAGACCACTACCTCAATGTATAAGGTGGTGGGACTGTCTAACCTGGTCGAAAGCTGTGCTTTCTGCTCGACTATGCAACCAACTCGATTATGCGGCCGAATTCACCGCTCAGCTGGGGTACAAGCCCCCACTGACGGATAGGTCTATTTACTTAGCTAGAATATCGCTAAATAAATTGTAGTTATTAACTACACCATCATCTAGATCAATTATTATTTGCAAGTCTGCCAAGTGTTTTATGTTTTCTTCATACGCCTTTACCTCTATCACTTGGTCTTTAAACTTTTTTTCTAATTTATTTAGTCTGGATTTCTCTCTTTGGCTGGCACTTAACAGTTCATCTTCTATAATCTTTAGCTGAGAAATATAACGTTCTTGTTGTTCATGAACATAATCTATACGCACTCTAGCCATTAAATCTTTTTTATACCTGTGAATATAAATAAGTCCTTTAAAACCATTTTTCTTTCCACTGTCAAAAAGCCAGTAAATAGGTCTTTTTTGGTAGGTTTTAAGGTGGTCTTTATAGAAATCATTTAAGAAGTAGTTTCTTATTACTTGTCTTGGGTTATCGCCTTTTTTATTAAGGGCATCGGCTATAAAATCTAAATTTTCCTCTAAGGTATCTTCGCTGTAAATTATTTTTACAAAATCTACAAAACGATTTACAATGTCGTCATTAAAATATTCATCATCGCATATAGGAACTACATTGTCTTTGTCTGGCTTAAATCTATAGTACATATTTAAGTCAAAGTCGCCACCGGCAAATGCTAAGCCCTCTACGTCTAGGGAATAACGACCAAAGATACAGCCTACACCGTAGGATATAAAAGATTTTATATCCCGTTGTAGGTCTGCAAGACTTACCGTTACATCTTTGTCAGCTACTTCTGGGGTTAGTTCATCTTGCAGACCATAAATTTCTATAAAGATTTTATTTAATTCTTCTTCATTGGCCTTTAGTTGGTTGAAACGATTGGTGCATTCTTTTTCCCAGTTTTTGTAGCCTTGGGCTATGGTTTCGCCTTTTAGTAGTGGGTGGGACTTGAAATCCCATGAGGTTTCGAAGGAATCCCAATCGGTTTTTGAAATAGACATATTTTCATCAACTATATTATTAATGTCAGCCTCATTTTCTTTCGAATAAATAACAGGAATATTAGCAATATCTCCAACTTGATAATTTATAGTAGGTGCTAATATTTTCAAAATTTCATTTACTAACTTCGTATTATTTAAACCTAATAAATATTTAATCATTTTAGGCTCTGTAAAGCAACTCATGCCTGCAACATCAAAAATAAATCCATGAGGTTTATATCTAAAGGCTGTACTACTAGATGAAATTAAGGACCAAGAAATGCACTGGTCAAAATAAAATCTAGTATTTCTTGTAACAGAGTTTTTAAAATCCCGTATAGCCTCACCATCATTTTCCCAATTTATAATGAAATCATTATTACCATACCATTTTCTAAACTTACCTCCCTTATTGTACGGAAACCACTTTTTTTTACTTTCTACTGAGTTTTCAACATTTTTCGCATTATAACAAATATTATTATTATTTACTTCATTCCACATTCTTAAAAATCTGTTATTATCTGCAGTAGCAAGGCCTTGTTTAGGCAATGCTATTTCTCCAAGTTTTTTGCTATTGTCAAAAACATAAAACATCTTCTCACTAACCCAATAAGCAATAGGCGACCCTGGGATTTTGGAAAAATTCCCTTGCGAACTTTCATAGAAATACCCACAATCCTTATTTTTAATTCCTTCTAAAACTTTTACCTTTTGAACTTCCATTCCACCTTTAAATTCTTCCAGCCTAAAGTACAATCCCTTGGTTGTTTCCCTGCTTTTTTTTAATACAAATGAACATATAGGCACTGTTGCTTCTTCAAAAGCTGAATACTCCATTTGTACTAGTGTAGTTATGGACTTATTTTCTAATATGTAATCTCTTAATTTTTCATAGCTTTTTATAAACATCCATACAAATGGAGTCATAAAGGCAGAATAACCATTTTCTTTACAATACTGGAAATTTTTATAAATAAAAACAGAAAATAGGTCATTGCTATAGTCTTTGTAATTTTTTGTAACAAAACTTTTTAGTTCCCCTTCCATCTTATTTAAATATGGTGGATTGGTACAAACTATATTATATTTATTGCATAAAATTTCACTTTGTTTTATTAAAGATTTTATAATAAGTTGATATTTTTTGTACCATCCCATTAAAAACAAATTATTTGAGCTCATGCTTTCTATGGAGTTTATAAAATTTTCAATACATTTAAAATCTATATTTTCCACTGTAACTAATGAGCCTACTTCTTTTGCATATTTAAATAAAGTAAGCATATCCAATACACAATTTTTAGTGTATTCATCTATATTTATGTCTAGGTCTAAATAGCCCGTTTCATCTAAATTATTTGTTTCCTGGATTGCCACAACATTTGGTTCAATATTTCTAGTAAGAAACCTTCTATCGTAGCTTCTAGCCTTCATCATCACAGCAAAGTAAGCTAATTCATAAGCTCTATCATCAATATCAATACCATATAAATTTTTTTCTACAATTAATTTAGCTGATTCCCTTTCAGAATATCCACACTCCTTGTATATCTCTATTAAAACTTCAAATGCATAAACTAATATATGTCCACTGCCCATACAAGGGTCAAAAAATGTTAAATCCTCTGGTTTTATTTCCTCATCTATATATTGTATTTCATCATTTTTAGGCATAACAAAAAAATCCAACTTATTTTTTAAATTACTTTGTGGATTTCGCTCTATCCAGTATCTTCCTAAGGAATTATCCACCATGTATTTTACAACCCAATTCGTTGTAAAAAGTTGAGTTGCTGATGGTATGTCATCTTTTTTTATTGTTCCTTTATAAATATTTATTACCTCATTTTTTCGCTCAGTATTATAATACTGAAACAACCAGCCAACAATCTCCACAGCCTCTGTAAAATCCATTTCATCAATATCATTTACTAAACGGGCAATTACACTTTCATCATTTAATATTTTTAGGGGCAATAAAAGCTCTGTATAGCTACCAATTTTTTCAAACATATAAGGCAGTTCATTATTTAAAGCGTTGCATTGGGCTAAAAATAAATATCTGTATAAATCCTCCTCCTTCGTTGGGTCACTTTTTAGTTCAATTACCAAATCTTTATTTATTCCAGCAAAATCTACTTCTAAAGCTCTAGTTAAAATATCCGGCTTAAATTCACCATTATCATTGGATAAAACCCTTATACGGCTAGGCAAAAAATCATTTACTTCCATATATCTAAGAGCGATAAATCTGTTGAACCATGTATAAGCCACAGTATCCATTACTTTTTCATATCCTATTTTCTTAATTTTATTTATTAAAGCTTTTCTTTGAGAAACTTTTTCATCTGTTAAAACTATGCCTCTAACAGATTTTGCATTTTCATCGCCATAACCATCTTCATCTATTTCATAATTATATGCTTGTTGCTTAACTTGCCTAAGTAAATCTCGTCTTGCTTCCACAGCAAATTTTTGAATTGCTAATTTATTCATTTATAACCCACCTACCTTTTTGACTTGTCCCCTCTCGAGTTATTATTCCTTTTTCACGCATTCTTTTCATATGATACTTTACTGTTGTTAGAGTTTCCCCTAAGCTATTTGCTATTTTAAGTTGAGAAATTTCAGGTGTATCTTTTATAACTATAATAATTCTATTGTATATATTTCCATCTTGGTTAGCCTGGTTAGTTAAGGCACTAAACTTGATTGTAAAATCTTCTTTTTTTATTACATATTCTGAAGTAGGTATTTTAGCTTTTATACAACTGTCATTAATATTTTCTATGCCTCTTACCCAAGCTTCTATAAAACCTACCCTAAAGAATGTATTAGCAATAACAGGATTAAAAGGTCTTGATCTATGTTTTGATAATAACTCCTTTACGGTCCAGTCCTCAGGGAAAATACAATAATTTATAATGTATAGTTTATCTTCGTACACACTAATCTGGATTGTAATAAGTGTATCATAATTTTTATGAGCAATGGCTTTGTATACAGATTCTCTTACGGCTTCCTTTGGAAACAAGTATTTTTCAATCCTAGTTACTCCTTCGTAGGATATGTACGCCTTCAAGTATTTTGTATAAAGTAAATCTATTATACGTTCCATTTGTGATAATAAAGAACCATGTATTTCATCTTGATAAAGTAGTTCAGAATTAGTTCTAAAGTATCCAATTTTTATATATGAACCAGGAACCCATTTTCTATATTATGATGAAAAAGCATAATTCCTGCTCTTTTTAATATACTATCTTGCAGTAAATTTAAATTATCTAAAAGTTCTGTGTTACTAGATTCTACACCCTTTATATCCATTCTTCCGCTTTTTATAGCTTGTTCTCTAAAAATATTAAAGCTATCATTTCGCAAATCTTCAACTTTAACATTTTCTACTGGTATGCTATCCCATGTTGAGCCTGTTTTTTTAGTAAAAATTGTGTAAATACTTGTCCCGTAAGTTGCTGTTTAGTACTACCACTTCTGTAATGATATTCTCCACCATATAAATACCTCCAATGTATAAAATCCCGCCATATTTTTAAAGAGTTTTCTTAAAGATTTATTTTAGTTTAGCTTAAATTTCTGTAAATAAACCATAGTTTTTAACTACACCGTCATCTAAATCGATTACTATTTGAGAATCTGCTAGATGCTTTATTTTTTCGTCCTAGTATTTTAATCTTATAGTCTATTTTAAAATGCGTCAACATATCGCCCACCTAATCATCTCCATTATTTAAACGCATTTTATTATAAATTCCAAAGATAAATAGTTGCATAGCTTAATCGAATTTGTTATAATTTAACTAACAACTGTTAACTAAGAAGCAATAAAAAAGGAGATGTTTTATATGGAATTAAATACGTTAAGCAGTGGTACAACTTTTAATGCAGAACTTTCAACTTTAAACTCAAATAGAGCAAATGAAAAAACACGTACACTAAATAATAATGAAATGGATAAAGTATTATCCACAACAGAAACAGAAGACGATTCTTATGTGCTAGAACTATCCACAAAGAATACAGAAGAAAGCAAACAAAATGGTGTAGATCACGCTGAAGTAAGCAGACTATTGGAACAAAGCAAGCAACAAACTAACGCTTTTAAGTCAATGGTAACAAAATTACTTAAGCAACAAGCACAAAAAAATGCAGCGGCTAGTGGAACAGCCTACAGCGATGAACTAGATAATATTTACAATGCCATTGGTGCTGGTAAAGATGTTTATGTTGAAATAGACGCTGCTACTAAAGCCGAAGCTAAGGAAATGGTAGGAAAAGACGGCTACTTTGGAGTTGAAAAAACTTCTCAACGTCTGTTGGATTTTGCAACTGCCATCGCAGGGGATGACCCAAAAAAATTATCAGAAATGAAAAAAGCTTTTCAAGATGGATTTGACGCAGCTACAGAAGCTTGGGGCGATGAACTTCCTCAAATTTCACAAGATACATATGATGCCGTAATGAAAGGTTTTGAAGAATTAGAAAACAAAGGAAAAGGCGAGAAATAGCCTTACTTATATATTTTAAAAACTTCCTAACTTAGGAAGTTTTTTTATTGAATAGGAGTTTATATGTTAGAAGTTGCACTTTTGGGAACAGGTGGCATGATGCCCTTGCCCAATAGATTTTTAACCTCTATGTTATGTAGATATAAAGGTAAGTTACTACTTGTAGACTGCGGTGAAGGTACACAAGTAACCAACAAAATGCTAGGCTGGGGTTTTAAAAACATTGATACTATATGCATAACCCATATCCATGGTGACCATATTACTGGTCTAACAGGTATGTTGTTCACTATGGCAAATAGCCATAGAGAAGAAGCTGTAAACATAGTAGGTCCCCAAGGTGTTAAAGAAGTGGTGGAAGCACTTCTTATTATTGCAAAAGATTTAGCCTTCCAATTAAATTATTATGAACTAACAGAAGACACAGAAAAAATAACTCTAGGTGATTTTAATATTAGCGCCTTAAAAGTTGACCACAGGATTTTATGCTATAGTTATAAAATCGAAATTAAAAGAGTTGGTAAATTTTCTACAGAAAAAGCAATAGAAAACCATATCCCACGTGAAATATGGAGCAACCTACAAAGAAAAGAAGTTGTTGAACACCAAAACAATATATATCTACCAGAAATGGTTTTAGGTGAAGACAGAAAAAGTATAGTACTTTCCTATATGACAGATACAAGACCCATAGACGCCGCCTACGAGTTTGTAAAAGGTTCCGATCTATTTATTTGCGAGGGACTTTACGGCGACAACGAAAAATTAGACAAGGCAATAGAGCATAAACACATGACATTTATAGAAGCAGCCGAAATAGCAAAAAAAGCTGACGTTAAAGAGCTGTGGCTTACTCACTATAGTCCAGCCCTTACAGTTCCAGAAGATTATATACAAAATGCTAGAGATGTATTCAAAAATACCTTTTTAGGGGAAGATAGAAAAACAACGACAATTTTTTTCGAATAATTTTAAATTTTTGAAACTTTTTTCACCCTTTTACGTAATAATGTATAACTACAATAATAATTTAAGTTTAATTTAACCTTTTAAATATATATTATTACTAAAGAATTTGGAGGTGTTAATTATGAGAAAAGATGTAAAAAACCTAACAGATATGGAAGTTATTAACCTGTGCTTAAATGAAGACGGCGAATACTTTGAAGAAATGATAAATAGATACAAAAATTTAGTTTATTCAATATCCAATAGAATGGTAAACAATGCTGAGGACGTAAAAGACCTTACTCAGGAAATATTTATAAAAATATATAGAAACTTAGATAAGTATTCGCCTGAATTTAAATTTAGTACTTGGATAATGAGAATTGCTACAAACCATATAATCGACTTTAGGCGTAAAAAGCGTGTTGTCCAAGTTTCCTATGATGAAATTGACTACGAAATGAAAACCGACATTTCACCTGAAACTTTATGTCTAGAAAAAGAACATAATAGCAATATAAAAAATGTAGTAAATGAACTACCTGAAATATACAAACAACCAATTATTTTATATCACGAAAAAGATATGTCCTATAAGGAAATAGCCGAAGAATTAAACGAACCGCTATCTAAAGTAAAAAATAGAATTTTTAGAGGCAGAAAACTATTACGCGAAAAATTTGAACCAGCAAGGTAAACTTATTTAAGGTGGGATTTATTCCCACCTTAAAAATTACGCCGAAAGGAGATGGCTCTTTGGACTGTAAAAAATCTCAACATTTCATGATGAAATACCTAGAAAATAGACTATCCTCTAAGGATTTATACTTTTTAAAAATACACCTAAACAATTGCGAAAGCTGTAATAAAGAATTTTCTTTTTACGAAAATATGAATATGCTAGAAGAAATGAGTAAAACTAGTACGGAAGAGTTAAGTTCAATTAATGTTATGGATCCCATACGAGATTGCTCTTATTCAAAAATAGTTCCTAAAGATTTTAGTATAAAAGCATATTTATTGTTTTTATCTATTACATCTTTTTTAGGAACTATTTTTATTTTTATTGCAATCAAGGAAAATTTAAAATATTATTTTGTTGAAAATGGTATTATGGACGGCTATTATTTGTTGTATAATATAGACACAATCTTTTTCCACATTAAATATATTTTTTTAAACCTAATTCAAACGCTAATGGATAACATGTATATACTAAGAATTTTCTGTCTTATTTTTTTGTTGTACGCCGGAGCTGTCTGTTTGTTTAAGAAGAAATATTTAAAAGACAAATATTAAAAATCTTTTCCATTAAACTTATACAAGGGGGGATACTATCAAAAAAGAAGTAAGAAAAAATTCCAAAAGTAGCAAAGTAGTTTCTGTAATTGTTATGATTATTTGTTTTGCAGCTGTAGCACTCGCTATTTTAACAAGAAATACCAACACCGAAGTTTTTACAGAGGAAGACCCTTTCGAAGTAATAACAAACTATGACTTTGATGTAAAATATCCAAATGGTCCTTACGAAGTTATAAACGCATATAACTATACTGTACAATATTTATACGGCGGCGAAGTTGCCATAGACGAAATACCTCACATAGTTGAACAACAAAGGCATTTATTTAGCACAGAATTATTAAATGTAAACCCATACACAGACCAAGTAGAAAATCTAACGGCTGAAATATTGACCAAACAAGAGACTGAAGACTTTGTACTGGCTATTGAACAAAAAATACCACAAAATGACGGCGAAAATCCACTTTATTCCTATTGTGACGTTACTCAATACATGAAAAACGGCAACAACGGCTATGTTCGTTATACTTTAGTAAATGAAAAAAATAAATGGAAAATAGCCACATGGGATCCCATTACTAAAGAAGAGGTAAAAAATGAAGGATTATAAAATACTAGGTATAGAAACATCTTGCGACGAAACATCTGCAAGTGTTGTGGTAAATGGTAGGCGTGTTCTATCAAATATTATTACCTCTCAAATAGACATACATAAAAAATATGGTGGAGTTGTTCCAGAAATAGCATCACGCAACCATATAAACGTTATTAGTCAAGTTGTTGATGCAGCCCTTTTAGAAAGCAGTACAACAATGGAGGATATAGATGCAATTGCTGTAACATACGCCCCTGGCTTAGAGGGTGCTCTTCTAGTTGGCCTTTCCTATGGAAAAGCCTTAGCTTTTAGTGCAAATAAAAAACTAATAGGCATAAACCACATAGAGGGGCATATTTTCGCAAACTTCTTGGAAAACGAAAACCTAGAGCCACCCTTTATAGCTCTTATTGTATCTGGTGGTCATACCCATATTGCCAAGGTTTTAGACTATGGCAAATACCAAGTTTTAGGAAAAACCAGAGATGATGCCATCGGTGAGGCATACGATAAAGTGGCAAGAGTTTTAGGCTTAGAGTACCCAGGTGGACCAAAAATAGATGCCCTGGCTAAAAAAGGCGATCCCGATTCCATAAACTTTCCAAAAATATATTTAGACAAAGACTCCCTAGACTTTAGCTTTAGTGGTTTAAAGTCTTCTGTACTTAACTATATAAACAGCCAAAAAATGAAAAATATTGATTTAAACAAGGCAAACATAGCTGCTTCTTTTCAAAAAGCAGCCATTGAAGTCGCTGTTAACAAAACATTAAAAGCCGCTGAAATGGAAAATATAAATAAAATCGTTCTGGCTGGTGGTGTAGCTGCAAATTCTGCCCTTCGCTTTGAAATGGAAAATAAATGTAAAGAAAAAAATATTGAACTTAACTATCCAAGTAATGTTTACTGCACTGATAATGGTGCAATGATAGCCTCTTGTGGTTATTATAAATTTATTAATAATGAATTTAGTGATTTTGACTTAAACGCTAAAGCAACTTTAAAATTAGGTGATAGTCAATAGACCTTTCCGTCAGTGGGTACAAGCCCCCACTGACGGAAAGGTCTATTGGCTTAATAAAAAAATATTTAAGTTTTGAGATGGATTATGATATAGAATAGTTAGAATGCTAACTATTCTATAACTAATTTAGTCTTACCCCATTTTTAAAATCCGATGGGGATTTTTTTGTGTATTTTTTAAAAACCTTAGAAAAATACTGACCATCTGCTGAAAAACCAAGAACCTCCGCCACTTCTCCTACTTTTAAATTAGGATTATCCTTAAATAAGTCCTTAGCTATATTCACTTTAACTTTAATTACATAAGATGTAAATTTTTCATTAAATAGTTTATAAAAAAGTCTTCCGAAATAATCCTCATTTACAAATACTACATTTCTCGCCATATATTTAACAGAAAATTCTAAATTCCCCAATTCGCTATAAATCATCTGCAGAATTTCATTTTTATTGTGGAAATCTCCACCCCCACCTTCCAAAAATCGCCTAATAAATTCTGAAAACAAATTAACATCCTCTATATTATCTATTCTACTTTTATTATTTAAACTTAAAATAGTATTGAGAGTTTCTCTTTTATTGGATACAGTTGATTTTTTTAATTCCATTTTTACTAGTAATAACTTAGTATCATACATTAATTTTTCAATATCCTTTATGTCCGTAAATTTCCATAACTGAATTGTACTAATTTTTTCTAGCCCTTTATTCCCACTAAAAAAAGATATCTCCGTCTTATGTACCTGTAAATTTATTGTTAAATTGACTTGATTATACATCTGCCCAATATTATTAAATCCATACACCCCACTAACACCTACGAGCACTTTATCTGCAAATATTTTGCCATATAGCTCTATGGTTCTTTCTAATGTAAATATTATTTCTTTTTTCTCCATTTCATGAATTAACAAATAAATACATTCCTTTATATAAGTTGAAATAACTACATTTTTCTGGCCGATTAAGTCTTCCATTATATTTACTAAAATGAATAAATCGCTATATTGCGCCTTTCTTTTAATATAAAAGGCTATTAAACGTAAGTCTTCACCTTTATAATTAAGCTCTTTTAAAAAAATCTGATTATCTAATTTAGATTGAACCTCATCTAGTAAAATATTCCTAAATATTTGACTCTTTGCGTAGGGCAACATTTTATGTTGAAAATCATAAATTTTAGTTTTTTTTCTATTTTCTTCTATATCATCTTTTACTTTTTTAAGAATTTCTTGAATTTTATTTTTTGTATAGGGCTTTAATATATAATATTTTACTCCCTCTTCCATTACTTGGCTTGTAAAGGAATATTCACCATAACCCGATAAAACAATAAAAATAATATTTGGTAATATTGCCGTTATTTTTTTAATCAACTCTATGCCATCCATTACAGGCATATTTATATCTGTCATAACAATATCTGGTCTGTATTTTTGTATTTTTTCAAAGGCATCAATACCATTCCACGCTGTATCGCAAACTTCTATGCCCAAAGTTTTCCAATCTATAAAACTTCTAAGGCCTTCTCTTTCTGTTTCCTCATCATCAACTATAATTAATTTGTACATATCTTCCCCTATTCCACGTTATCTATTCTTGAAATACAAATACAAACTTCCGTACCAACGCCAATGGAACTTTTTATATTAAAAGTTGAATTTTTATCCAGTACATTTAACCTTTCCCTAATATTTTTTAAACCTATTCCATGTCCTTTAGGCTTTGCTGTAAAGTTTAAAATATTTTGAACTTCCTTCTCCATAAGACCAGAACCATTATCAATCACCTTAATTTCTACTGAATTTTCAAGTTCCTTAACCATAATAATTACTTTACACTTCTTAATAGTTTTATCCACCACATGTTGAATGCAATTTTCCACAAGAGGCTGTATTGTCATATTAGGAATATAATAGCCTAAGTTTCCATTTACCTTAAATATAAACTCAATTCTATCTTTATACCTATGTTTTTGTATATCTATATAACTTTTTACTAATTCAAGTTCATCCTCAATAGTTACAAAATCTTTTTTTGTAAGAGATGCACGTAGCACTTGGCTTAAAGAAATAATCATGCCCTCAGCTTTTTCTCCTTCGCCTCTTCGTATAGCCCATTGTATGGCATTTAATGTATTGTATAAAAAATGCGGATTTATTTGAGCTTGCAGCATTTTATATTTTGTATTTATAACTATTAACTCTTTCTTGTAATTTTCGTCGATTAAGTTTTCAATTCTTTCCAACATTTTTCTAAATTTTTCATTTAAAACGCCTATTTCATCTTTTCTGTCAACTTTATCTAATCTATCTATAGCTTTTGCAAAATTTCCATCTTCAACAATTTCCATTGACTCAACTAAACATTCCAAAGGTACAAGGGTTTTGGAAACTATTTTACTTAAAATAATTATAGATACTAAAAAAATTATGCCATAGCCAAAAAAAACATACTTCTTTATATTGGTCATCTGCCCATACAGTTCGCTATACTTCGACATATTTATAAACTTCAAGTTATTTTCTTTAGATGTTAAAAAACAAGTAAAATATTTTTCACCTTTGTATTCAAAAATATCATAGCCTTTGTCCTTATTTATATTTAGCAAAGGCATTTTCTCAGCAAAGTCGCTTATATAAATTATTTCATCATTATTTAATACCCAAAGAGCTACACTATTGTTATCTAAATCTTTTATTAAACTATCTAATATTATATTTATATCGCTAAATAAAATTATACTACCTAAATAGTCTAAGCTTGCGTCAATTTTGTATAGCACATTTCGTCCTGATATTATAGAACTATTTATGGTATTTGGCATATATTTTATGTACCCACCTTTTGCTCTATTAAAATCACTTTCTATAATTCTATATTTTTCCTCGCTTATTCCTGCAACTGTACCTAAAGTAAATTTTACATCGTCACCTTTTATATATGTTATATTATCCACATATTCATATGCTGTTATTTCGTCCAAAAGCATATGCTTATATAACAACAATTCATAATTGTATTCAATGGATTTCGGTGAAAGTGTATTTAGTAAATAGAGCTGTTCTTGAATAGTTGTATTAAATGCTATTTCTCCTGAAATTATCTCTATACGTTCCAAATCTTTATTTACTTTTTGAATAAAAAAATCCAACTCCTTCACTGCGTTTTCATATAATTTATTATCATATATTAACAAAGTAAAATGCATAGCCATGCTAGTTAACACCCCACACAAAGCTATGCATATACAATAGAAAATTGATATTTTTTTATTTAAATTTATGTCCTTAGATCTATTTATTAATCTCATGTTATCCCTTTAAACCTGATGTTGCTACACCTTCTACCAAGTGCTTTTGAAAAACTAAGAAGAAAATTATCACTGGTAAAATTGAAACTACTGACATAGCAAGCATTGCTCCGTAATCGCTATAACTAGTTGGGTCTAAATATGACTTTAAGGCCAAAGGTATTGTATATTTTTTAGGGTCATCAATAAAAATTAATGGCTGAAAAAAGTCTTGCCAGCACCAATATATTGAAAAAATTGCAGAAGTAACAATTGCTGGTGTAATGTTTGGCAATAATATTTTAGTTATTATATTTAATTGACTGCAACCATCAATTGCCGCCGCTTCATCTAATTCCCTCGGCAAACCACGGATAAATTGTATCATCATAAATATAAAAAATGCTCCACCAAAAAACCAAGGAGATATTATAGAAAGTCTAGTATTAATTAAGCCTAATTTTTTAAAAATGATATATTGTGGCACCACCATCACTTGACTAGGCACTAACATGGTTATCATTACACAAGTAAACCAAAATTTTGCACCTATAAACTTTACTCTAGCTAAAGAAAATGCCGCCATTAGGGAGGATACTAGATTTCCCAATGTAGCAAAAAATGTCACTATTAAAGAATTGACTATAAATGTTCCAAAATTTATACCACTAAGTCCAGACCAGCCATTTTTATAATTCTCAACTATATCCCATGTTTCTGGCCATAAAGAATATGAAGTGATAAATATTTCTTCATTGGCTTTAAAGCTACTCATTAGCATCCAAATTAATGGGTATAGCATAATAAATGCAAGTACCATCCCTATTGCGTGATGAATTATAGATTTAATTTTATTATATTCACTTACCATTTTTCACCTAGCTTTCATAATAAACCCATGATTTTTGCGTTTTAAATATTATAATTGTAAAAACTGCTATAATACCAACAAGAATCCACGCCATAGCACTAGCATAACCCATTTGAAAATATTGAAATGCATTTTTATATAGGTAGTACACATAAAAAGTCGTGGTATTTAAAGGTCCTCCCTCAGTAATTATATAACTTTCTGTAAATACTTTAAAACCACCTACCATTTGCAATACTAAATTAAAAAATATGGAAGAACTTATCATAGGTAATGTTATATTGAAAAATTTACCAAAACCTTTAGCCCCGTCTAACTCAGCAGATTCATAAAGGGATACGGGAACTTGTTTTAACGCTGCTAAAAAAATAAGCATGGAAGAACCAAATTGCCATATTCCCAATAAAATAATTACATAAAAAGCTGTTTTAGGATTACCCAATAAACTATCCTTTTGTTCAATTCCAACTATATCTAAAATTGTCATTATTGCGCCACCATTACCAAATATTTGCTTCCACACTATAGCAACAGCTATACTCCCTCCTATTATGGAAGGAATATAGTATATTGTTCTATAAGCTCCACTGCCTTTATATTTGCCATTTACAAAAAGCGCAACAAATAAAGCAAAGGCAAGCCTACAAGGAACTAAAATAAGTACATATTTAAATGTAGCAATTAAAGATGTTATAAATAAATCATCATTTAAAAATAGATTCTTATAATTATAAAAACCTACAAAATTTGGCGCTTTTAGTAGATTGTAATCAGTAAAGGAAAAATAAAATGATATTACCATTGGAATTATAAACATTAGCATAAAACCAAAAAGCCAAGGGAATAATAAAAAGTAACCTAAGGTATTATTGTACTTTTTCCTCATAAGACCCTCCTAATTATTCTTCGCTAAAATTTCGTTTGCATCTTTCATAAATGCTTCAGCTGCTTCTGTCGGTGTTATTACGCCATAAAACATTTGATCTCTATAATTTACTATTTTATCGTTCATTTCACTTGTACCCTCTGGGTCTGGTGCCGGCAAACTACCACGATAAGGCTCAGAAAAATCTACATAGTCCATCATTAAATTTTGTTGTTTAGATAATGACGGTCTTAGGTACTCACGTATTTCACTATTTGCCGGTGTTCCTCTTTCTACTCCCATAATATCGTAAGATTCTTCCGAATTCATAAACCAGTCAATAAATTTTGCCGCCTCACCTTTAATTTCGCTTGTTTCAGCTATAGATAAAAATATACCCGGTTTAGAATATAGAGCTGGTTGGCCACCTTCTACATTTGGTAGCACCTGTAGCTTCGTTGTATCATTAACACTTTCTATTACAACAGGAATATTCATTATGTCAACACCACCAGCCTGTTCTTTTACAGCAATAGGCTGAGCTAAAATATCTAGTGAACTAAGTTGAATCCTTTCATCAGGGCTAGGCACTACACCTGCCTCCTGCAAATCTAATTGATATTGAAACAATTCAGCTAGCATATTTACATCATCAAAACCTAAAGCTGTAGAATCTTTATTAAATAACTCATAGCCATACTGTCTTACCCAATATCTAATTGCATTTATATCTCCCATGTTCCAATCAAATCCATATTTTCCAGTCTTCTCTTTTACCACTTTTCCCATTTCTAAAAAATCCGTCCACGTCCAGTCTGGCGACGGTTCTTCCAACCCCGCCTCTACCAAAACATCTGGATTATAGGCTACAGCCAGCATACTTGTAGAAAATGCCATTCCAGCAAGGGTATCATCTATTCTACCTGAATTGGCTAAATCTTCATCAATATATGTTAAGTCAATATCCTTACTATCTACATAGGGTTGCAAGTTAGTTAAAGTGCCATTTTTTGCATATGTAGAAATATATAAATAATCCATTTGCAATAAGTCTGGCATTGTACCACCTGCCGCCTGTGTACTTAATTTTTCGAAATATCCATCCCAGGAAGATGGCGTTACCTCAAAAGTAATATTTGGATTTTTTTCTTCATAGGCTTTCAACATTTCATTTGTATAGTCATGTCTATCTTGAGAGCCCCACCAAGTAAATCTTATTACATCTTTTTCGACATCACTTTTTACTTCGCTACTAACTTCCACAGAATTTTTTCCCTCTGCATTGGAATTTCCATCGGATGTGTCTTTATTACTACAACCACTTATGGCTATTATGCTACTGCATAATAATGCACCAAAAATATTTCTTTTGAATTTGTTCATTATATATCCTCCTTTAGTTTTTATAACTATATTTTAATATAATTATTTTTTTAAGTAATAGAATTATTCGTTACTTTTTATGTAAAAAAACGACATGAGTTTTTCGTAAAAAAAAAACGATACAAACAATTATTTCATAAAAAAATGGAGGTTGATGGTTAAAATAGGTCGTCAGCTACTTAATTATAATGAAATTTTGAACTTTGTACTCCAAGGTGTTTTTAAGAAAATATAGACAAGCCAGCTATAAATCAGGTGTTATTCGTAAAAATATTTCAACTAAAGTTAAGGATATGACAATATCTGACTATAGTGAAACATCTACCACTGCAGGGGTTACTAGTTCAAGCGTCACTCTAAAGTTCAATAAAACACTTATGGATACATTTAGCGACTCTAAACAAGAAAATGTTGCAAGGTCACGCATTAGGTCTAGCTCATAATGCGAGCTCGGATGTTATGTACGCATATGTTTTGACCAAGACAAGTTTAAACTCAAATGACAAAACATCATATGATGCTGCATATCTTAATTATTAATTGGAGATGAAATAAATGAAGAAAAAACTAGTTATACTTACAGCAGTTATTGCAGTTTTTGTTACCACAGTAGGAGTTATCCAAATAAATAGCAACCAAATTAGTCAAATTTCAGAATCTAAATCTACCTATGGAATTGACATAAATGATACCAGCGCGAGAATAGGATTTTCTGATTATGTATTTGTTGGCGAAATAATTGAAAAAGTTGGTACAGAATACAGACATTATGCAAAGGAGCAAAATGGTAATGATATAACAGGTACAGGTTCACCATATACAGAATATAAAGTGAAAATTATTGAAAATATAAAAGGAGACTTACCTTTGAATGATGAATTAACTTTTTTTCAAGCTGGAGGATTAACTGAAGATAAACAAAATATTGAAATATATGAGGGTGATGAACTAATGGAAGAAAATAACGCGTATATAATTAAAATATCTGTTCAACCTGATGAAACTTTGCTTGCGTCAGGTTCTAATAACAATACTCAAATAAATATAAATGCAAAAAGTGGATTGTCAAGCAATAAAGAATATCAAGAGTATTTGGTTAATATGGATAGTGCAGAAGAATTTGAAAGAGAAAGATTTGAGATTGTGTACGAATAAAATTAAACTACAATTTGAATTTACGCACAGAAAATAACTAACCCATGACTAAATTTTTTATTGGAGGTAAATACATGAAAAAATTTAAAAAAATAAATGCAGTTATAATAAGTTTGTTTTTATTCCTTAATATTTTTACTACAACAAAATGTATTTGCTAATGAATCTATAGCAAATACAAATTTAACACTAGAGGGTGCGGTTATTGCTTCTACACTATTCCTTAATTCAGAAAATGAAGAAGATGATATTCTCAAAAGTAGTACAAGTTATAAAGAAATTATACCATTATATTCAATAGATGATAAAATAGTTGCTTACAACATCTTGTTTACGTCAGATGCTTATGCCGTTGTAAACAATAATGTTAATAATCCAATGGTAATAGAATTTGGTAAAGGAGTAAATGAAGAAATTGACACAATTTTAGATAAAAATAGTGATGCAATTATTGTTTATTGTAGTCCTTTTGAAATCTTTGAAAAAAGCTATGCACGTTCTAATACTGAAGTTGTGCCATTATTAGAGCAATATTCAGACTTAGATAATACCAATGATGAATTAATTGATCAATTTGAACTTCAAAAAAATATTTATAAAGAAAAATTGAATGAAAGTAAACAAGGTGGTTCTGGAGGCTATGGTTTTGTAGATTTATGAAATATGCCTTCAAGTTCATATTCACAAAATACAATAGCATATGCAAATTCTGTTAATTGGGTAACTACTAAATACTTTAGCAATATTGCTAAAAATCACTGTGGTGCAGTTGCTGTTACAAACTTAGCGTTATATTTTACTAAACAGGAATTATTTTAGGAATATTCATCGAAAATTTAATTGAAAATATCAATAAGAAAAAAATAATTCCAGAAATCAGCTAATATAAATAATTTAGTCCAAATAAGCTTCTACTTTTATGCAAAATCTCAGTATCTTTAAGACATGTATTAATAGACTCTTTAAATCTCTCCTTACAAAATAAATTGTCTGCTTTATTGTTTAAAGAAATTATATATATTCTGAAAACTATAATGGAATAGAAATTACTGGTAATTCAGTATTATAAAATCTATTTTCTATTATGTTAATTAATTCCGCTGAGAGCGACAATGAAAGTTCATAATTTTGCAAATAAAACGAGTAACTTTCAATTTGAGATATAATTGCATAGCACATATCATTTCTAGCATATTTAGAGATTTTATTAGCATTAAATTGTGATTTGCTTATATTTAATGCTTTGAAACAGTATTTCAACCCTAATTTGTAATTTTTAGTTGACTCAACAAATTGAAGTGCCTTTGCATATAAAAGTAATTATATAAAAGAAGTTAAGTTTTCTTTCTTCAAATTCCTTTGCTCGTAATTTGAAATAAAATTTTTAATTTCCGTAATATTCATATCTTCGATTAAATACCTAAGATATGAATATTGTTGAAATTCTCTAAAATCGTGTAATTAAGAAAAAACTAGTGCATATTCTACTAAATTAACACCTAGAGCATTGGATAAAGACTCCAAAGTGTAAAGCTTTCTTTCCACAATATCAGATTTTTCAATTTTTTGTATTTGTCTAATAGAAATACCAGAAAATTTAGAAAGCTTAACATAAGACATGTTTTTTGACGTTCTAACATATTTAATTATTTCACCGAAACTTTCCATAAAGATATCCTCCTATAAAAAAGACCATAAGCATTTTAGAATACATAAGTGTACTAATAAAAAATGTGAATTTTATAAACACAATCTTTCTAAATCACCTAATGATCTGCCTAAATCCGAAAAATATAAATATAAGCTACACTATTTATATCGTGAATTTACTATGGATTTTTTAGATATGTACTTGTATGATTTCCCAAAGAATATATTAAATTTTAATCGGTAAGAATTAGACCCCCACCTCAATGTACAATAAGTAGCGGGACTGTCTAATTCTTACCGATAAACTTAAATTTATTGCTGATAGATATTCTGCCTATACTTTGGCTCACCAGCAATTTGCACTTAACAAGAAAAAACATTTTGAGGTTGCACAAATCATAGACCTTACTAATGATGACCATATTTCGACAGAATACAGACCATATAAACAAAAAGTTGAACGTTTAAATCGTACTTTTAAATCTACTTATCGTGTTTCTAATGGATACAAAAATCTTAATGGTGCTTTTGTTGCGTTACGCTGTAAGTTGCATATTTAAAATTATTCTTCAACCAAACGCCCATTCAAAACATACCTCATACCATTTTTCATAAAAGTAGTTAAAGTTAAAATCTTCTCATCTTCCCCAACTTCCACATCTTTTGTATACAAACTTTTATTTAAAATATTCCTTATAAAAACTCGTATTTCCTTGGTATTGTCAAAATCTGTATTTAGAAAGAAAAAATTTTGACCTTCTTCGTAAAAAGCGAATATCTCCCAGATATATATACCTTCCAAAGTTTCCAGCTCAATATATTTATTGGTTTCGGCAAATTTTTCATCTTTAAATTTTAACAAATCGCTAAACATTGTGTTTTCTTTATTTATGTCACCAAACAAAATAGTATTTGTATCTTTCATACTTAAATCATTAGTTGTATCCATAAATATTGCACCATTAAGGTTACTTTTCCTATACATACCATGGTCTAAATAAAAGCTATTATTTTTACCTTGCAAAACAGGATAGTTAATATTCGTGCCAGATATTTTTATAATGCCTACTACCTCTTTATTATAAACTCTATAATTATTTAGTTCTTCGCTTATTTTATAATCAATACTCTCTACAACTTCATTTTCCTTTAACAAAGTTTCCTTTTTATCCGTAGCATTTTTTATAATAGGATACATAACCAAAACTATAGCCGTAATAATTCCAGTTAATATATAAAGAAAAATATCTATTTTAAATTCACGCTTTTTAATCTTACTTCTATTGTCTTTAAACTCTCTATCTTTTTTTTCATGGAACCTTTCTAAGTCAAACTCGTCTTCTAAATAAGATGTATTTTTAATAGGACTCTCTTCAAGGTCAAATTCATCTTCCAAAAAAAATTTCATAGCCTACTCCCTCCCTTTATCATTTAACCAAGCTCTACCTAATTATATGTGAAGTAATATTAGTTAGCAAATAAAAAAATCCACATATCCCATAATATATGGTAATATAAACGGAAATTAATATATTAAAAAAAGGAGGCAAAGAGTGAGCGAAAACGAATTAATTATAAAGGCTTCTAAAGGCAATGTTCAAGCCTTCGAAACCATTATAAAAAAATACGAAAGATTGATTTATAGTATTTGCTACCGTATGTTTAGGAATAAAGAGGATACTCTGGATATCTGCCAAGAAGTCTACATAAAAATTTATAAGAATCTTGAAAAAGTAATAGGTCACGGGAATTTTAAAAACTGGGTATGTACAGTAACGACCAATACTTGCATAGACGAACTTAGGAAAAGAAAAGACCTACTTAGCCTAGACGCACCAATAAAGCACAATGATGAAAACCTACAAAGGGATATAGTAGACAAAGACTTCACCCCAGAGGAATTTATTATTGAAAAAGAAAAAAAGGAAATATTAGAAGTGGCAATATCCAAGCTTTCCCCAGACTTTAAAAGTATAATAATTCTAAGAGAAATTGAAAACTATAATTACGATGAAATCGCCGAAATTTTAAATATTAATGTTGGCACCGTAAAATCTAGGCTTTCTAGAGGACGTAAAAAACTACAAGAAATATATTTAAAAGAAAAAGAAACGGATTCAGAAAGGAGGAATTAATTTGTGTGAAGAATATTTAGACATTATTTCTATGTACATTGATGGGAAACTAAATGAAAAAGAAAAAGAAGACCTATTGGCACATTTAGCAACTTGTTCAGGTTGCACCAATTACTACAATATGCTATTGGAAATAAAAGATGATTTCGCTACTCTAGACGCTGTAGAAATCCCCGATAATTTCCACGAAACAATGATGTTAAAAGTAAAAGAAGAAATAAAGAATAGTAGAAAACAAAAAAAATGGAAAATCAATTTCAATATACCAGCTTATGCAGCCAGTTTTATTGTAAGTTTACTTGTATTATTCCCTGTTTTCAATATAATAAATACCCAGATACAAAAAGGCAAAAATATTGAGCAACAAAACTATAATACCGTGAGCTCCATAAATAACGATACTCCCGAAATGCAACCAAAGGTAAGTAAAGCAGCTCCAAGACAAAGCCTTATGCTTGCTAGCCCAGCACCGTATAAATACACAGGTTCTACACAAATGCGTAGCGCCACTATTGAAATGAACATAAATAATACTCAGGATTTTGTACAATATTTACAATCCATGTATAAAATTAGTAATATGAATTTTCAAAATAATAAAAATTCCTTTGCTAGCTTAACTATAAATACAACTGCCGACGCTTTTCAAGAAACTTACGACTCCATAATTGAAACATATACTACAAACCACCATAATCTTAATGTTACCGACTATTCCCAAGATGTACAGGACTTAGAAACAAGAATAGACGTAAATATGCAAACCCTGCAAAAATACATGGCTCTACTAGATAAAGCAAAAACTAACAAGGACATATTAACCATAGAGAATTATGTATACAGTCTTGAAAATACTATGCAAAGTGACATTATGGAATTTAACGACCTAATAAGCCAGCTAGAAAACCCTACTATACAATTAAGTATTTACCAAAATACCAACGAGCAAAATTTTTATAATGGCTTTACCTCTTCTATTAATTTAGTAACCAACTTATTAGGGACTTTTTATTATACTTTAGTATTTTTATCAATTCCTCTACTTATTGTATTAGCAGTTATTCTGTGTATTATTGTAATAAAAAATAGGAGGAAATTATGATTTTAAAAACTTTTAAAAATATTTTACTCCCTTTGTGGCTATGCTTAATGGTTTTTTCAGCTTGTAACATGGGTACAGAAGAAGCCAATTCAAACTCATACGGAGGAGAAGCTGTTAGAGAAACTGCGGATGTCCTACAAGATGACGCCATAATTGAACTTGAACAAATAGAAAAAATAATAAAATCCAGTTCTATTGAACTAGAAGTTAATAATTTAAAAACTTCGATTGAAGAAATAAATGTTTACTTAAATAGTGTAAATGGTACTTTAGAAGAAATGTATTGGAGAAATTCCTCAGCCAACATAAGAATAAGAGTCCCAGAAGCTACCTTTGAAAAAAGCAATGAATACATACAAACCTTAGGGGATACAATTCAAATTTCCATAACAAACGAAAATGTAACTAAAACGTACAATTTAAATACAAACTATTTAACTATTAAAAATGCACAATTAGATAGGCTAAATAAACTTTTAGAAAAAGAAATTAATATAAGCGAAAAAATAGAATTACAAAAACAAATAGGCGAAGTAGAAAAAAGTATAAGTTTATACAACGCAAAAAATGAATTACTAAACAAGGATGTAGGACTTTCTTCTATAGACATACATTTAATTGATAAAAGCAATATACGAGTTTCTAGTAAAAATACAGCATCTATATTTAATAAATCTTTAAACTTTACTGCATATATTTTTAAAGCCCTACTGTATTACTTAGGTGTATTTTTACCTTTTGCCATATTAATTCCTATTGTTTTAGCTCCATTAGTAATTATAAGAAAAAGGAAAAAATTATGAAAGTAGTTATAATAGGCGGCGGTGCAGCTGGTATGTACTGCGCCGCACACATAAAAAATCACAAAGTTACTATTGTTGAAAAAAACGAAAAACTAGGCAAAAAGCTTTATATAACAGGCAAGGGACGTTGCAACATTACCAATAATTGTGATGTTGAAAATATAATAGAAAATACTATGTCGAACCCCTACTTTATGTACAGTGCCCTATACACTTGCACTCCACAAGATACAATTAGTTTTTTTCAACAGGAAATTAAAACAAAAGTAGAAAGAGGAAACCGTGTTTTTCCTCTCTCAGATAAATCCAGCGATATAATAAAGGCTTTAGAAAAAACTTTGCGTAAAAACAATGTAAAAATTATGCTAAATAGCGAAGTAGTAAAAATAGATAGCAATAAAGTAATATTAAAAAATAAAACTATAAATGCAGATATAATAATAATTGCAACTGGGGGCCTATCTTATAAAACTACAGGCTCTACTGGAGATGGTTATAAATTTGCAAAAGATTTTGGCCACAATATAACTAAGCTTTACCCAGCTTTAGTACCCCTTACTACAGCCGAAAAAGATATTTATGACCTCCAAGGCCTAAGCCTTAGAAACATTGAACTTAGTGTATTAGTAAACAATAAAATTGCATTTAAGGAATTTGGGGAAATAATATTTACCCATTACGGTATATCTGGCCCTCTTACATTAAAAGCCAGTAGAACTCTTGTAGATAAATATAATAGTGAAATTTATTTATCTATAGACTTAAAACCAGCCCTAGACATAAATAAACTTGATGCAAGAATACTTAGGGACTTCGACGAAAATAAAAACAAAGCTTTTAAAAACTCCTTGAACAAATTACTGCCACAAAAAATAATCCCACTAGTAATAAAAAGAAGTAATATAGAGGAGAATAAATTAGTAAATGAAATAACAAAAGTTGAAAGAAAAAAACTAGTAAATATAATTAAAATTTTTAAAATAACAATTAATGGCAACACAGGCTATAAAGACGCTGTAATAACTTGTGGCGGCATAGACGTAAAAGATATAGACCCAAGCACAATGGAATCTAAATTAGTTAAAAACTTATATTTTATAGGAGAAGTTTTAGACGTAGATTGTTACACAGGTGGTTACAACCTACAAACAGCTTTTTCTATGGCTTTTTTAGCCGCACAAAATATAAGCCTACTGCCATAAAGGAGTAAATTATGAGTATAAATATAGCAATAGACGGCCCAGGTGGTTCTGGTAAAAGCACTATAGCTAAAGCTTTAGCAATGGAATTAGGTTTTGTATACGTAGACACCGGAGCTATGTACAGGGCAGTTGCCCTATACTGTATGGAAAATAATATAGACTTAAATAACGAAGAGTTAGTTACAGAGTCCCTAAAAAATATTAATATTGAAATCCAATATATAGATAACTCTCAAAATATTTTTTTAAATAATGTAAATATAAGCTCCAGAATAAGAAACCAAGACTGTGGAAACGGCGCATCTAAAGTTGCCGTATACAGAAAAGTTAGGGAAGAACTAGTTTCCATGCAAAAAAATATGGCTGCTAACACCGATGTAATAATGGACGGAAGAGATATAGGTAGCAATGTTTTAAAAAATGCTCAATACAAATTTTATTTAGATGCCTCTGTAGATGTTAGAGCCAAAAGACGCAACCATGAGTTAAAAGAAAAAGGCGAAACTATAGATTTAAATCTTCTAAAAAAAGAAATTGAAGAACGGGACCACCGAGATAAAACAAGAGAAATTTCTCCCCTAGTTCAAGTTGAGGACGCAATATATATTGATACTAGCAGTATGTCAATTAATGAAGTAAAAGAAAAAATTAAAATGGTGATAAAATAATGGAAATAATAGTTGCAGAAAATGCAGGGTTTTGTTTTGGTGTGGAAATGGCACTTAAAAAAACCTACGAAGAAGTAAATAAGTACAAATTGTCCACCTATGGTCCTATAATTCACAATAAATTTGTAACTAGCGATTTAGAAAAAAAAGGTGTAGACATTGTAGAAAATTTAAATGACTTTAATAAAGATAAATTAGTAATTCGCTCCCACGGCGTTCCTAAAGAAGTGTATATAAATGCCGAAAATAAAGGAATTAATCTACTAGACGTAACTTGTGTTTATGTAAAGAAAATTCATAAAATAGTTGAAGATGCCTACAATAAAAATAAAAAAATTATTATACTTGGAAACCCAACCCACCCCGAAGTAATAGGCATAAATGGCTGGGCAGAAAATAGTTGTATAATTATTTCATCTGTTGAGGAGGCAAACAATTTACCTATAGAAAAAGAAAAATATTTAATTGTAAGCCAAACTACCTTTAATATAAATACTTTTCAACAAATAAAAGAGGTATTAGTAAAACGCATAGCTAATATAGAAATAATTGATACCATATGTAGAGCAACTACATCACGCCAAAAAAAAGCAGAAGAGCTATCTAAAAATGTTGATTTTATGCTTGTTTTAGGTGACAAAAAAAGTTCAAATACTAATAAACTTTACGAAATTTGCAAAAAAAATTGTTTAAATACAATTTTAATTGAAAGTATTAATGAATTGGAGTTGAATATTCTTCCTAAAGATGGTAAAATAGGTATAACTGCTGGAGCGTCAACACCTCTAGCAATTATAAAGGAGGCAATAAGTGTTATGAGTGATAAGTCTTTTGAAGAATTACTAAACGAGCAAGAACTAGTACAATTGCATACGGGATCAATTGTAGAAGGTGAAGTATTAGAAATATCTAATAACGAAGTAACTGTAAGCTTTGGCTACAAAGCAGACGGTATCATCCCTAGAAACGAAATCGCTGAAGACCCAAGTTTAAGCCCTGAAGATGTTGTTAGTATTGGCGACAAAATCGAGGTTTATATTGTTCAGCTTAATGACGGCGAAGGTAATGTTAAATTATCTAAAAAACGTGTAGACAGCCAAAAGCATTTAAATGCATTGGAAGAGTATTACACAAATCAAACTGTAGTAAAAGGTAAAATTGTTGAGTTGGTGAAAAGTGGCGCTATTGCTCTTATTAACGACGCAAGAGTTTTCGTTCCAGCTTCGCAAATTTCAAATAGATTTGTAAGTGATTTAACGCCTTTTAAAGGCAAAGAATACGATTTCAAAATTATTGAATTCGACAAAGCGAAAAGAAGAATTGTAGCAAGTAGAAAAGAATTAGCTATTGCTGAAGAAAATGCTAAAAGAGAAGCTGTATTCAAGAAACTTGAAGTTGGCCAAAAAATTGAGGGTACTGTTAGTAGAATTGCTAACTTTGGTGCTTTTATTGACTTAGGTGGCATTGATGGCTTAATTCATATTTCAGAAATTTCTTGGGGTAGAGTTAAAAAAGTAGAAGATGTTTTAAAAGTTGGAGATGTTGTTAACGCAATCGTTCTTAACCTAGACCTAGAAAAAGGTAAAATCTCTTTATCTTTAAAAGATCCTGAAAGCAACCCATGGAAAATAGCAGAAGAAACTTACGCTATTGGAAATATTGTTGAAGGTAAAGTAGTACGTATGGTTACTTTTGGTGCATTTATTGAGTTAGAGCCGGGCATTGATGGTCTTGTTCATATTTCTCAAATATCTGAAAAGCATATTGCTAAACCAGAAGAAGTATTATCTCAAGGCGAAATAATCCAAGCTAAAGTTACAGATTTCGACAGCGAAAACAAAAAAATCAGTCTTTCTATTCGTGCATTAGATGCAAATGAAGAAGAATCTGATGCTGAAGAAGTTAGTGAAGAAGAAGCTGAATAGTAAAATAAGTAAAAGCGAAGTGAGGACGGTGAAAGCTCACACCTTACTTGGCTTTACATTTTAATATTTAAAACTTAAGTGGGAAGCTTAGCTTCCAACTAGGGTGGAACCGCGGAAAAAAGTCTTTTTCGTCCCTATTTATGGGATGATGGGCTTTTTTTTGTACATTTTTACAATATAGAAAACGAGGTGTATTATGAAATCAATGGAAACAATAGTTGCATTAGCAAAAAACAGGGGATTTATATACCCTGGTTCAGAAATTTATGGCGGTTTAGCCAACACATGGGACTACGGCCCTTTAGGTGTAGAACTAAAAAATAATGTAAAAAAAGCATGGTGGCAAAAATTCATACAAGAAAATAATTTAAATGTAGGTGTAGACTGTGCTATATTAATGAACCCAGAAACTTGGGTTGCCTCTGGCCATGTAGGTGGCTTTGCCGACCCATTAATGGATTGTAAGGAATGTAATGAAAGATTCCGTGCCGACCATATTATAGAAGGCTACCTTAAGGAGCAAGGTAAAGAAGAAACTGTTGACGGTTGGCAAAACGAGAAAATGAAAAACTTTATAGAAGAAAATAATTTGCCTTGTCCATCTTGTGGAAAACATAATTTTACAGACATACGTCAATTTAATTTAATGTTTAAAACCTTTGCTGGAGTTACAGAAGACGCAAAAAATACTATTTATATGCGTCCAGAAACTGCCCAAGGCATATTTGTAAACTTTAAAAATGTACAAAGAACATCTAGAAAAAAAGTACCATTTGGCATAGGGCAAATAGGTAAGTCTTTTAGAAATGAAATAACTCCTGGGAACTTTACTTTCAGAACAAGAGAATTCGAACAAATGGAATTAGAATTTTTCTGTAAGCCAGATACAGACTTAGAATGGTTTGAATACTGGAAAGAGTTTTGTATTAATTGGCTTAAGGCATTAGAAATTAATGAGGACAATTTAAAAATACGCGACCACGATGCAGAAGAATTATCTCACTATAGCAAAGCCACTACAGATATTGAATACCGTTTTCCTTTTGGATTTGGTGAACTTTGGGGAATTGCAGACAGAACTGATTTTGACTTAAAATCCCATGCAGACCATTCAGGACAAGATATGAATTACTTCGACCCTACTACAAACGAAAAATACATTCCCTACTGTATTGAGCCATCACTTGGGGCTGATCGTGTTACTTTAGCATTCCTGTGTGAGGCATATAACGAAGAAGTAATTGACGAAAAAGATACAAGAGTTGTACTAAAATTCCATCCAGCACTAGCTCCTATTAAATTAGCTGTGTTGCCACTTTCTAAAAAGTTGAGCGAAGATGCATTAGCGGTGTATAACAAACTCTCTAAACTTTATAGATGTGAATATGACGAGGCTGGAAGCATTGGCAAACGCTATAGAAGACAAGACGAAATAGGCACACCATTTTGCGTTACTTTCGACTTCGACTCTTTAGAAGACCAAGCTGTAACTATTCGTCATAGAGATACCATGGAACAAGAACGTGTTAAAGTTGATGAGCTGGATAATTATTTAAGAGATAAATTTACATTTGAGGTATAAAAAAAAACGGCTAAGCCGTTTTTTTTATTATAAACCATATATTACTTTTCCTATGTATTCAGCTATTTTTAAGTCTTCTTCCGTATTTATATCTACAGCTTCGAACTTATCTATAATATGCATATAAGGATTTTTGCCAATTCTACATCTATATTTATTTAAGGCTTCATTGGAAATTCCATAAAGTCCAGTAGACTCCTCAATGACAGGCAACATATCTTGACTACGAGGTAAGATACCTGGTCTATAATTGACCGGTGTTCCTGCATGCCAAAAAAAACTATAATTTTCCGTCGCTGTAAAACATGAATCGTACTCATTACTTAGCATTAATTTATTATAACACGCTTCTATGGTTTTAGATTGTAAATAAGGCGCAGTAGCAAAAAGTTGAAAATAATAATCATAATTAGGAAACTTTTCATAATGATAAACTATTAAATCATTACCATTTGATGAATTTTCAGCCAAAATAGGCTTCCTTTCTATTGCATACAATCCCATATTACGTGTATACTCTGCTATTTCGTCGCTGTTCGTATCTACATATACATCATCAAACACATTTGCTTCTTTTACATTTTCAATTATATATTCATAAAGCTTTTTACCATTTAAAATTCGGAAATTTTTACCCGTTACTCTTTCCGAATTTGATTTTATTGGTATAAAACATGCTGTTCTCATTTTCTACCCTCCATTTAACTATTAAACTTCTTCTAAGTTACCATTTTTAACGCTTTCAATAACACTTTCTAGTCGTTCATTTATATTTTTAATAAAATCTTTTTCTAAATCCTTATAGCTATATCCGTGTGATTTTTCTATTTCTACTATGCTTGTAGTCATTGTTACAACTAAATTCCCCATAAACATTGTAAACATATTTGCTATAATCCTATTTATAGCAAGGTCTTTCTCTAAACCATCTAGGTCCACTATCTTTTTTTGATTTGATACAAGGTAGTAAGCAATTTCATTATAATGAATTAATTTAAATGCTTCAAAAGACTTAAGTAATGCTAATCTTTCCTTATTTTTCAAGTCAATCTCTTCTAAAATATTATTTATTTCATCTGCTTCGTCTTGAGATTTAGGATTTTTTAAGTCGTATACATCTAGACTTATATTCAATTCAATCATTTCAGTACACACCATCATAGTTCTACGAGCTTCTAAAACTTTTTCACGTAAATATCTATATATAGTTACACCTTGTTCTGTTTCACCTATTTTTTTATTATTTTCAAAAAATTCGTCTATTTTCTTCACTAAAGGTGTATTATATTCATTTATAACATCTTTTAAAGCCATGTTTTTAAAACCTTTAACATTAGCTCCACCTTCTGTAGCATTTATAAAAGTGGTTTCTTTATATTTTTCTACATATTTTTCGATAATTTTAATAGTTCTTGAAAATATTTTGCTACTTTCTATCATATTTCCATCTTGACCAACTACTTCATATGCCTTTTTATTTTTTAAAGCTTCATATATACCTTTGCAATCTTTTCCCGTGCCATCTGCATGGTTTTTTCCACCTGTATATGCCATATCCTGACCAATTAATATAATAGGATTCATTCTGTAACTAGAACACATGCCTACAGCATTAGATATAATACAAGGACCATTACTTTCAAAAAGTTCACTTTTGTCTATAGGAAGTATATCCTTAAACATATCTGTTGTACTTGTGTACAAAAACTTCCTTTTGCCTAACTTTACAAGAGAATTATTGGCTTGTTCAAAGTACATAAGAGGAGCATCAATACCTGTTTCTAAATACGGTGTTGCTAAACTGTCATTAGGATCTAAAGCTGCAACAAAATCTGGTTCTATACCAATTTCGCGTAGTTTTTTATAAGCTGTATTACAGCATATTATATAACAACTTTTTTTAGCTTCCTTTAATAAATGAACATTTTTATTTAAGGATGGCCCTGCACCTACTATTATTACTGGTTTGCCCACCATCTCTTTTTTATAATTTATAAATAAATGTGAATCTAATATTTCATCTATATTTTTTAAATAAGTTGCGCTCCATTTTACACCCTCTGTCATCATCGTCAAAAAACTGCCATAGGCATTATCGTAGCACTTTTTTTTAGTTTCGTAAAATAACTTTACATCTTCAGGGTAAACTTTCACATATGCTGGACTTACTATAAATGTAAACTCTGTGCTATCTATTAAGTTAACACTAAGTTCTACTTCTTCTAAAAAATCATTAATTTCTTTGACTATATGTATATTGTATTTTGCTTTTTCATATTTTTCTTCATAATAATCAACTAATTTTTTACTTGGTTCATAGATAATAACCGCTATATCATTGTTTTCCCTGCACAGTCTTACCGCTTCATAACCTAAACCTAAACCAAATAAAATAACTAATTTTGTATTTTTATTAATATTACACCTAATAAAATTTTCAGCCACTCCACTTGGGTAATACTTACTGCTTACGTATCTTCCATCTATTTTAAGGGTTTTTTCGCCACTTATTGTATCTAATATTTCTAACTTCATAAATCTCACCTTCTTATTTAAATCCCTTTTTTCTTACATTCCTTTGAGAAAAAAAAGACTACCTAAGTAGTCTTTTCATATGATTAACCTAATAATTGTAAAACGTTTTGTGGAGCTTGGTTTGCTTGTGCAAGCATACTAGTAGCAGCTTGTTGAAGAACGTTAGATTTTGTTAAGTTCATCATTTCTTTAGCCATGTCTGTATCTCTTATACGAGATTCAGAAGCTGATAAGTTTTCACTAGAAATATCTAGACTCTTCTTAGTGTAATCAAGTCTGTTTTGAATAGCACCAAGGTTTGCCCTAGCTGTTGTAATTGTACTTAAAGCACCATCTAACGCCTCTAGGTTTGCACTAACAGTAACGGCTGTAATTGCAGATACAGAAGCCTTTGATTCTTCAGCTTTTACTGCTGCTTTAGTTGGTGTTGATGCTGCAGAAGCTATAGCAGATGTCTTTGCAATAGCTGCTCTACTTGCAGTTATTGTAGTAACATCAGTCATACTGCCAAAGTTAATACCTAAACCTGTAGTAGACATATCTTCTAATTTGATATCAATAGTTTGACCTGAGTTTGCACCTAATTGACTTGTAATACCTTGAGTAGTTCTACCGCCATCTAGTACTTTCATCTCATTAAATTCAACTCTTTCTACCATAGAGTCAATTTCTTTTGTTAAACTATCAATCTCTGCTTGTACATTACCTAAGTCTTCCTTAGTATATACACCAGCACCAGCTTGTACGTTAAGGTCACGCATACGCTTAACCATTTCAGTTACTTGCTCCATACCACCTTCAGCTGTTTGCACTAAAGATTGAGCATCTTGAGTGTTTCTAGAAGCTTGGTTTAAGCCACCGATTTGGGCACGCATCTTTTCAGATATAGCTAAACCAGCTGCATCGTCTGCAGCAGAATTAATTCTTAAACCTGAAGATAATTTTTGTGATGATTTAGCTTGCTTTGCACCTACTAAACCTAAATTTCTGTGTGAATTTAACGCTAATACGTTTGTGTTTACTACCATGTTACTCATGTTAATCTCCTCCTTGGAATATACTAGCATCCTTTGCTAGATTATGTATTGCTTTGTTTTTTGCTTTCATTTATTATATCGACTTAATTCTAATACACTTTAGCTTTTTTTGCAAGTTTTTTTATTTTTTTAAAGAATCCGTATCACAACCGCTAAATTATACTGTGTTGTGGCATTTTCATTTACAACTTGCTAAAATATAATGTAGATGTAAAAAGGTTTATACCTCACATATTTTATTTCCTTTATGAGATTTATTTTAATATTTTTTCATCTTTTGGACATTTCTTTGGTGTTTTAACAAAACGATATCATAAGTGTTTCACAAAAATTCACAAACTTAAAATAAAATTATTGACTTTGCAATTTCTATGTGTTAAACTTGCAAAAATGATTTATAAAAATACTAAGACAGAGCCATGAATAGCAATCTAACTTATTCTAGAGAGTCAGTGTCTGGTGTAAACTGACATAAGATTTTGTTGTTTCTCCCTCTCGATGTAGCTATTGTGAATATTTAAAAGTAGTAATAGCCGTTTGTAACGTTATAACTTAAGTAGTACATATTTTATATATGTAAGTGTTTTACACAAACTTAATGAGCCTATTTATGTGAGTAAATGGGGAATTAGGGTGGTACGCGATAATTCGCCCCTTGCTTTTATTTAGCAAGGGGCTTTTTTGTCGTTTACTCTAGGTTATTTTTTATATGTAAAGGATGTGGGATATGAAAAGATCGGTATTATCAATTTTAGTGGAAAACCAATTTGGTGTATTAAGTCGTGTTACTGGGCTTTTTAGTAGACGAGGATTTAGTATAGACAGCTTAAGTGTTGGAGTCACAGAGGATACAAATGTATCTCGTATTACTATTACAGTAATAGATAGTGACGATTTAATCGACCAAATAATTAAACAAGTTGAAAAACTTGTAGAAGTTATTGAAGTTGTCCAATTAGACAACGAAGAATCTGTTTGCAGAGAAATAGCCCTAATTAAAGTAAAAACTACAGATGCAAATAGAACAGAAATAGTTGGCATGGTAGATATATTCCGTGCAAATATTGTAGATGTAGCTAAGGAGTCCGTTATTATAGAAATGACAGGGGACAGTAAAAAAGTAGATGTATTAGTAAATTTACTTATGGAATATGGTATAGTGGAAATGACAAGAACAGGCGTTACGGCTTTAAGCCGTGGCAGTAAAGATCTTGCGTTGAAATAAATTTTAGGAGGAAAAAAAATGGCAAAATTATATTATGCAGAAGATTGTAAATTAGAATTATTAAAAGGTAAAAAAGTAGGTATAATAGGTTATGGTAGCCAAGGTCATGCCCATGCACTAAATTTAAAAGAGTCTGGTGTTGATGTTATGGTTGGTTTGTACAACGGTTCAAAATCTTGGCCTAAAGCAGAAGAAAAAGGCTTAACAGTAAAAACTGTTGCCGAAGTAACTAAAGAAGCAGACATAGTAATGGTATTAATAAATGACGAATCCCAAAAGAAACTTTACGATGCAGAAATAGCACCTAATTTAACAGCAGGCAAGTCCCTAGTATTTGCCCATGGCTTCAATATTCACTACAATCAAATAGTGCCACCAGCAGACGTAAATGTATTTATGGTAGCACCAAAGGGACCAGGCCATACAGTGCGTAGTCAATACGAAGAGGGCAGAGGCGTTCCATGTTTAATAGCAGTATACCAAGACCCAAGCGGTAACACTAAAGATGTAGCCCTTGCATATGCAGCTGGAATTGGCGGAGCTAGAGCAGGTATATTAGAAACTACTTTTAAAGAAGAAACAGAAACAGACCTATTTGGCGAACAAGCTGTTTTATGTGGCGGAGTTTCTGAACTTATGAAGGCAGGCTTTGAAACATTAGTGGAGGCAGGATACCAACCAGAAAGTGCTTATTTCGAGTGTTTACATGAAATGAAATTAATTATCGACTTAGTAGTAGAAGGCGGGTTAGGATACATGAGATACTCTATATCCGACACAGCTGAATACGGCGACTATGCCATAGGTAGAAGAATAATAACAGACGACACGAAAAAAGAAATGAAAAAAGTTCTTAAGGAAATTCAAGAAGGTACTTTTGCTAGAAACTGGATCTTAGAAAACCAAGCAGGTAGACCTGGTTTCCTTGCTAGACGTAGAATTGAAACTGAACATCAAATAGAAAAAGTTGGTGCTGAGTTAAGAAAAAAAATGTTGTGGGTAAAGTAATTATTAATGTATAAATTTTTATTTTAAAGGAGATGCCTTATGGAAAGAGTGTATACCTTTGACTCAACATTAAGGGACGGTGCACAAGCTGAGGGCATCTCCTTTAGTGTTGACGATAAACTTAAAATACTAATGCTACTAGATGAGCTAAAAGTGGACTATGTGGAGGCAGGCAACCCTGGTTCCAATAGCAAAGACTTAGAGTTTTTTCGCTTAGCTCAAAGCAAAACATTAAAGCACACAAAACTTGCAGCCTTTGGTAGTACTAGGCGAAAAAATATAAAAGTAGAAGAAGATACCAATGTTCAAGCCCTACTTCTAGCCAATACTGACGTAATAGTTATTTTTGGCAAAAGTATAGAGTATCATGTTAAAAAAGTTTTAAATACAACTTTGGAAGAAAATTTAGAAATGATTTACTCTACTTTAAATTTTTTTACAAAAAAAGGTAAGGAAGTAATATTTGATGCCGAGCATTTTTTTGACGGCTACAAAGCAAATAAAGACTATGCTATAAAAACTATATTAACAGCAGAAAAAGCAGGAGCTACAACAATAGTACTGTGCGATACCAACGGTGGGACTTTTCCCGAAGAAATGGGGGAAATTGTTAAAGAAGTTTCTTCTAAAGTAAAGGTAAAAATCGGTGTTCATTGCCACAACGATTGTGCTATGGCAGTAGCAAATAGCATATTCGCCGTAAAATATGGAGCAAGGCACATTCAAGGTACTTTAGTTGGCTTTGGCGAAAGATGTGGTAATGCCAACCTGTCATCAATCATTGCCAACTTACAATTAAAACAGGGTTATGACTTAATAGGAAATAGCATAAAGGACCTTAAATCTATAGCCATAAAAATAAGCGAAATTTCAAATATTAATCTAAATGACCAAATGCCTTTTATTGGCAATTCTGCTTTTTCTCATAAAGGTGGAATGCATGTAGATGCTGTTTTAAAGTCACCAGATACCTTCGAGCACATGGACCCAACTCTTGTAGGAAATGAACGCCGAGTGCTTACTTCTGAAGTAGCAGGAAGAACAACAATTTTATCTAAAATACAAAGTATAGATAGCTCTGTAGATAGAGATTCTAAAGAAACTACAGAAATAATAAATAAATTAAAAGAATTAGAATTTATGGGATACCAATTTGAAGGTGCTGAATCTTCTTTCGAACTACTAATAAGGAAGCTTTTAGGCAAATATAAGCCTTTGTTTGAATTAATAGACTTAAAAATAATTCACCAACAGCCTTATAAGGAAAATATGTCTACAACAGCTGTTGTAAAAATTTTAGTGGGTGAGCAAGTTGAAATTTCAGTAGGCGAGGGAAATGGCCCTGTAAATGCATTAGATATGGCTTTAAGAAAAGTTTTAGAAAATTTCTATCCAAATGTTAAAGACATACATTTAAAGGACTACAAAGTAAGAGTTTTAAATGGCCAAAGGGCAACTGCTTCCAAAGTAAGAGTACTTATAGAATCAACGGACAATAATAGCACATGGAATACAGTTGGAGTGTCTACAGATATAATAGAGGCAAGTTGGATTGCCCTTGTAGACTCTATAGAATATAAAATAATAAAGGATTTTGAAGAAAACTATAAAGCTTTTTTATAAAAGAAAGGAGTATTAAAATGGGAATGACAATGACTCAAAAAATATTAGCAAAACATGCTGGATTGGAAAGGGTTTCAAAAGGACAGCTAATAGAATCTAGCTTAGACTTGGTTCTTGGAAATGATGTAACAACTCCAGTCGCCATTAAAGAATTCGAAAAAATAGGCGTAAACGAGGTTTTTAGTGGTGAAAAAGTAGCCGTTGTATTAGATCATTTTACACCAAATAAAGATATAAAATCGGCAGAGCATTCTAAAATGTGTAGATGTTTTGCAGAAAATACAGGTGTAGGCAACTTCTTTGATGTAGGTACAATGGGAATTGAGCATTGTTTAATACCAGAAAAAGGATTAGCAGCACCAGGGGACGTAATAATAGGCGCTGACTCCCATACTTGTACTTATGGTGCACTAGGTGCATTTTCCACAGGTGTTGGAAGTACAGATATGGCATGTGGTATGGCACTAGGTAAAACATGGTTTAAAGTACCAAGTGCCTTAAAGTTTGTTTTAAAAAACAAACCAGCAAAATGGATAAGTGGAAAGGATATAATTCTTCATATAATTGGTTTAATAGGCGTAGATGGTGCTTTATATAAATCTATGGAATTCGCAGGCGACGGCATACAATACCTTACTATTGATGACAGATTTACAATTGCTAATATGGCAATAGAAGCCGGTGGAAAAAATGGTATTTTCCCAGTAGATGAAATAACTTTAGAATATGTAAAAAATCATGTATCAAAAGATTACGAAGTTTTCCAGGCAGATGAAGACGCAGAATATGATAAGGTTTATGAAATAGACTTAAGTACTTTAAGTCCAACAGTATCTTTCCCTCATCTACCAGATAACACAAGAACAATAGACAAAGTTGGAGAAGTTAAAATTGACCAAGTTGTTATTGGTTCATGTACAAATGGAAGACTTTCAGACTTTAAAATAGCAGCTGAAATTCTAAAAGGTAGAAAAGTAGCAAAAAATGTAAGAGTAATAGCCTTTCCAGGAACACAAAAAATTTATTTAGAATGTTTAAAAGAAGGAATTATAGAAACATTTGTAGAAGCAGGTGCTGTATTTAGTACACCAACTTGTGGCCCATGTTTGGGTGGTCATATGGGTATACTTGCCGAAGGTGAGCGAGCTGTATCTACAACTAACAGAAACTTTGTAGGTAGAATGGGTCATGTTAAGTCTGAAGTGTATTTATCAAGCCCAGCAGTAGCAGCAGCTTCTGCCATAGCAGGAAAAATAATAAGCCCAGAGGATTTATAGAAAGGAGCACAAAATGGACGCAAAAGGTAAAGTTTTTAAATACGGCGACAATGTAGATACCGATGTAATAATTCCAGCTAGATACTTAAATGACGCAAGACCAGAGGAATTAGCAAAACATTGTATGGAAGATATAGATACAGACTTTGTTAGCAAAGTAAAAAACGGCGATATAATGGTTGCACAAAAAAATTTCGGATGTGGTTCTTCAAGAGAGCACGCTCCTATTTCTATAAAGGCTTCAGGTATTTCATGTGTAATTGCCAATACATATGCACGTATTTTTTATAGAAATGCAATAAATACAGGACTTCCTATAATGGAATGTGATGAAGCAGTAGAAAAAATTGACGCAAATGATGTAGTTGCTGTTAATTTTAAAACTGGAGAAATATTTAACGAAACAAAAAACGAAACATACAAAGCCGAACCATTTCCTGCTTTTATACAAGACATAGTAGAAACAGGCGGACTAGTAGAAATGGCAAAGAAAAAATTAGCAAATAATTAGGAGGACTTATGGAATTTAATATAGCATTAATAAAAGGTGATGGAATAGGTCCGGAAGTAATAGACGAAACAGTAAAAATTCTAAATAAAATAGGTGACAAATTTAATCATACTTTTAATTATACAGAAGTTTTAGCTGGTGGTATAGCTATAGACAAATGTGGTGAACCGCTACCACAAGAAACAATTGATATTTGCAAAAAAAGCGACAGCGTTTTATTAGGTGCCGTAGGTGGTTGGCAATGGGATACTTTACCAGGAGATAAAAGACCAGAGCGTGCACTTCTTGGTTTACGTGGAGCTTTAGGCCTTTATACAAATCTACGTCCAGCTGTATTACATAAACCACTTAAAGATGCGTGCCCATTACGCCCAGACATAGTGGAAAATGGCATAGACATCATGGTTTTACGTGAGCTTACTGGTGGTATGTACTTTGGTGACAAAGGAAGAAAAGAAACAGACATGGGGCTAGCTGCTTATGATACAGAGCAATACAGCGTTGAAGAAGTAAGACGTATAGCCGTAAATGCCTTTGATATAGCAATGCAAAGAAATAAAAAAGTTACCAATGTAGATAAGGCAAATGTTCTAGAATCTTCTAGATTATGGAGAGAAGTAGTTTTAGAAGTAGCAAAAGATTATCCAGAAGTTGAATTAGACCATATGTATGTGGATAATGCAACAATGCAGCTTATACGTGACCCAAATCATTTCGACGTACTTCTTACTACTAATATGTTTGGAGATATACTTTCAGACGAGGCAAGCCAAATAACAGGTTCTATAGGTATGTTGCCATCAGCTAGTATTGGTAAAAGCAAACTAGGAATGTACGAGCCTATTCACGGTTCTGCGCCAGATATTGCTGGCAAAGATTTAGCTAATCCAATTGCTACTATATTATCTGCTAGTATGATGCTAAAATATTCTTTTAGTTTAGAAGCTGAAGCTGAAGTTATTGACAAAGCT